>CALYDL010000015.1 GCA_944325145.1 Candidatus Gastranaerophilales bacterium | reverse complement strand
ATGCAAGCTGATAAACAAATAATGTCATCTTTATATTTTTCAAGCATCTCATGGTTTATACGGGGTTTATAATAATATGCTTTTGTTGATGCTATTGAGTTTAATTCGCATAAATTGTGATAGCCGTTTTGGTTTTTTGCAAGCAAAATTAAGTGATACATTATTTTTTTGCTTCTGTCTTCTATCACATCGCCGTCGCAAACATAAAATTCACAGCCTACAATTGGTTTAACCGCTTCAATTTTTTTCTTTAATTCTTGAACATCATCAGTTAACATGTGCGACATAAGTTCATTTTTTGCAATGAACATATCAGCACACCCAAACATAACGCCGTGGTCTGTAATTGCAACTGCAGGCATGTCGTTTTCTGCTGCAAATTTGTATAAATCGGGAATTTTTATTGCCCCGTCTAATAAACTGTATTCTGTGTGAAGATGCAAAGGAACGTATTTCATAATTAAAATTTACCATAAGGATTTTCATGGAACCTCTTAATTTTAACTAATATTAAATTAAATTTTTTACCCCCTTAATTTTAAGCTTATTTTATTTTATAATTGTTTGGCTTTTATAAATTAAAAGGTTTTATATGATTGAATTAGAATTGAAAGATGAAATTAAAGATATAGTTAAAGAAACAAACCTTACTCATATTGCAATTATTATGGATGGCAACAGACGCTGGGCAAAAGAAAAAGGTTTGCCAAGTGCCATGGGGCATAAAAAAGGCGTTGAAAGCCTTAAAAAAGTTGTAAAAGCGGCAGATAAATTCGGCATAAAATATTTAACAATGTACGCTTTTTCAACAGAAAACTGGAACAGAAAAAAAGAAGAAGTTGATTTTTTAATGAACCTTCTTGCAATTACAATGAAAAATGAAACAAAAGAATTAAATGAAAACAACGTTAAAATAAGCTTTATAGGTAACTTATCCGCCTTAAACAAAAATTTGCAAGATGTTTTATTGAACGCAAAAGAAGTAACAAAAAATAATACGGGCGTAAACCTTCAAATTGCAATAAATTATGGTGCAAGAGATGAAATTATAACGGCGGTTAATGAAATTTTAAAATCAGGAATAAAAGAAGTTGATGTTAATTTGTTTGAAAATTTCTTATACACAAAAAATATTCCTGACCCCGACCTTTTAATTAGAACAGGCGGCGAATTAAGAGTTAGCAACTATCTTTTATGGCAAATAGCATATTCTGAAATTTATGTAACCAAAAAATATTGGCCCGAATTTGACGAAGAAGCTTTAATTGAGGCTGTTAGAGCCTTCAAAGAAAGGCAAAGAAGATATGGCGGATAAAATTACAATAATATTAGGAACATCAAACCCCCATAAAGTTTTTGAAATGAACAAAATTGCAAAACCTTTTGATATTGAATTTATTCCTTTAGTAAATGAAAATTTTAACCCGAATGAAAACGGTAAAACTTTTGAAGAAAACGCAAAAATAAAAGCATTAGAGGCTGCTAAAGTTTCAAATAAGGGAAAGTATTTTATGGCAGATGATTCAGGGCTCTGTGTTGATTTTTTAGGCGGCGGCCCCGGGGTGCATTCTGCAAGATATGCTGAAACCCCCCTTAAAAGAATTGAAAAGCTTTTATTTAATTTAAAATTTGATAGCAAAAGAGATGCCCGCTTTGTTTGCGCTCTTTGTCTTGTTGATAATGAAGGGAATATTCTGCACACAGAAAAAGGAATTGTAAAAGGTAGAATTGCACATTCCATAAAAGGAACAAACGGCTTTGGTTATGACCCTGTTTTTATTGTGGATGGAATAAATAAAACCATGGCCGAATTATCGGAAGATGAGAAAAATACACTATCTCATAGAGGACAAGCGCTTTTAAATATGATAAAATGGATTAAAAGCAATCTGAATTAAGGGCAAAAAAATGGAAGATAAATTTGAAAAAAACAAAGAAAATAATAATGAAGAAAAAGGGCATATGCGCTGGTATGATAAAGACCCTGTTTTAAAAGAAGCGCTTGAACTTTTAAGACTGTCTGCGCCCGATGAAAGAAAAGAAGCACAAGATTACATTTTAAAACTTCAAGAAGAAGTTGCAGCTGATGTTATTGAAAGAATTTATGAAATGGTTACTCAATATGCCGGCAAAGGCAACCGCTGGTATGATAACGACCCTGTAATGCTTAGAGCGGTTGAAATTTTAAGGCATGCAGACCCAAAAACACAAAGAATAGCTGCACTAAAAATCTTGCAATCTTTAGAGATGAAAAAAGAAATATAACAATGAATGACGTTCAAAACCAATTAGATTCAAGAAATATTGATATTCAAAAAGTGGGAGTTAAAGATGTTGAGCTCCCCTTAATTATTCAAAGGAAGTCTGAAGAAGATGAAAATATAACTCAAACCGTTTATGCTAAAGCAAAAATGAGCGTTTCACTTCCAAAACAATTTAAAGGAACGCACATGTCAAGGTTTGTTGAAGTTTTAGAAGAAGAAAGAGAAAAAAACCTTCTTGGCGTCGATATTAAAAAGCTTCTTTTAAAAGTTAGAAAAAAATTAAATGCAAGTTCTGCTTATGCAAAATTTGATTTTAAATATTTTATTGAAAAAGAAGCGCCTGTCAGCAAAAGAAAATCTTTAATGTGCTATGATTCTTATTTTGAAGGAATTTACACAAACTATGATTATAAATTTTATTTAGGCGTAAAAGTTCCTGTTACAACGCTTTGCCCCTGTTCAAAGGAAATTTCAAAATATGGTGCGCACAACCAAAGAGCACTTGTTAAAGTAAAAGTTTCATATAGTGAAAAAAACCACATTTGGCTTGAAGATTTAATTCAATGGATTGAAGAATCTGCTTCATCTGAATTATATTCATTATTAAAAAGGGAAGATGAAAAATTCGTAACAGAAAAAGCCTATGAAAACCCAAGATTTGTAGAAGACCTTTTAAGAGATGTTGTTTTAAAATTGCAAAATAATGAAATTATAAACGAATTTGAAGTTGAAATTGAAGCCTTAGAATCAATTCATAACCACAACGCTTGGGCTTATCAAAAATTTTCAAGGTAGGTTTTGCAATATTTTTTAATTGAACAAATTTCGCATTTTGGGTTTATGGGTTTGCAAACATTTTGCCCGTGGGTTACAAGCAGTGTGTTAAAATCTATCCAATATTTTTCAGGCAAAATTTCTCTTAATTTCATTTCGGTTTCATCGGGCGTTTTTGTTTTAACATAACCTAATCTGTTTGTAATTCTATGCACGTGGACATCCACACAAATTGCAGGAATATTAAACCCTTTTGTCATAACCAAATTGGCTGTTTTTCTGCCCACACCTCTGAATTTTATAAGCTCATCAATAGATTTTGGCACTTTTGAATTATATTTTTCAACTAAAATTTTAGATAATTCTATAATTTGTTCCGCTTTGTTTTTATAAAAACCGACAGGATAAATTGCCTTTGCTAAAGTTTCAACATCCAATTTTGAAATTTCACTTGGGGTTTTCCCAAGTTCAAGCATTCTGACTGAACTTGGATAAGTTGTTTTGTCGTTTGTTCTTAAAGATAAAATGCAGCAAATTAAAACTAAATATGGGTCATTAACTTTTTCCATAAATTTTACAAACTCTGTTTGAACTACCCTATGTGCCTTATTATCTTTTTTTAATTCTTTGATTATATTATCAATATCTGCCATAATTTACCTTTTTGACAACAATTTTAAATGAAATTATAATACAAAAAGTTTTTAAAAATAAGGAGAAACAATAATGTCAAATGCAATAGAATTGGATGATTCAAGCTTTGAAAAAGAAATTTTAAATGGTGATGGCGTTAAAATTGTTGATTTTTGGGCGCCATGGTGTGGGCCTTGCAGAAAAATGGGCCCAATCTTAGATGAAGTTGCTGAAGAATTAAAAGATAAAGTTAAAGTTTATAAAATAAACACAGATGAAAACACAAAAACAGCAACAGATTTTATGATTTCAAGCATTCCATGCCTCTATATTTTCCAAAACGGCGAAGCAAAAGAAACGCTTGTGGGGCTAATGCCGAAATCTCACATAATTTCAAACGTTCAAAAATATTTATAATCTAAAAAAGCCCCATAAAAAGGGGCTTTTTAATGTTTATTTTCCAATGCTCTCTAAAACCGAATTTAATACATCAAAAAGTTCGGCTCTTTCCATTTCGTTTAATTCAACCAAAGGGCGCCTTACAAAGTTTTCAATCATTTTTAACCTTGATAAAACAGCTTTAACAGGCACAGGGTTTGGCGCCATAAAAAGCTTTCTGAATAATGGATACAATTTTTGGTGCATATTTCTTGCTGCTTTAACTTGCCCTGCTTTGTAGTTATGGATTAAAGATTTAATTTCATCACCCACAACATGAGATGCAACTGAAATTACCCCATGGGCGCCTAAAGATAACATTGGCAATGTTAAACTGTCATCGCCGCAATAAATTGCAAAGTCTTCAGGGCAAAGAGATTTTAATTCCGTTATTATATCCATATCAGGGAAACTTTGTTTTAGAGCAACAATGTTTGGAAATTCTTTAGCCAAAAATGCTGCCGTTTGAGGTGTCATATTAACACCTGTTCTTCCGGGGATATTGTACATAATAATTGGAATATCAACCGCTTTGGCTATTGCGCTAAAATGTTCAATTATTCCTTGTTGGTTCGGTTTGTTGTAATAAGGAACAACCGATAAAATAGCATCAGCGCCAAGTTCAACGGCTTTTTTACTTGTATCAACAGCTGTTCTTGTTGAATTTGAGCCTGCGCCCATAATAACTTTTCTTGCACCTTGAACGGTAGATTTCACTTGATATAAAATTTCATATTCTTCTTCATGGGTTAAAGTGGGGCTTTCACCCGTTGTTCCTGCAACTAAAATTGCATCAGAACCTGAATTAACCAAGTGGCGAACAAGTTTTTCTAAAGCATCAAAATCAACTTCCCTTTTTTCATTAAAGGGGGTAACCATTGCTGTTATAACTTCGCCCGCATCATATCTTAAACTCATATTTTTAAATCCTTTTTTAGTATAATCCCATTTCAATGACTTTCATTGCAAGTCTTACGGTGTTAAGTGCTGCCCCAATTCTTAAGTTGTCTGCAACACAGAATAAATCTATTGCATTATCAAATGCTAAAGATTTTCTTATTCTGCCAACATAAACAGGGTCTTTTCCTGCACATTCTTTTGGTGTCGGGTAAACGAAATTGTCAACATCGTCTTCCAATTTAACGCCATAAGCATCTTTTAGAAGCTCTTTTGTTTTTTCGGGTGTAATTTCTTTTTCAAATTCAATAGTAACGGCTTCACTATGGCCTCTATATACAGGAACTCTTACTGCAGTACATGATATAGGAACATTTTCGCTTAAGTGAAGAATTTTTCTTGTTTCGTTTGTAACTTTCATTTCTTCTTTTGTATAGCCGTTTTCTGTAAAAGAATCAATTTGAGGAATTAAATTGAAGCCGATTTCATGCTTAAATGCTTTTGATTCATAAGGCATACCAATTAAATTAACTTTTGTATTGTCGGTTAATTCGTTAATTGCAGCAAGCCCTGCGCCTGAAACGGCTTGATAAGTTGAAACAATTAATCTTTTAATTTTAGCGTAATCATTTAATGGTTTTAAAACAAGCATTAATTGCGAAGTTGAGCAATTAGGGTTTGCAATAATTCCTTTATGGCTTTTAAGGTCGTCATCGTTAACGCCTGCAATAACTAAAGGAACATCTTTTTCCATTCTGAATGCGCTTGAGTTATCAATAAAAACTGCACCCCTTTTAGCAGCTTCGGGAGCTAATTTTAAACTTGTTGAGCCGCCGGCGGATGCTAAAACTATATTTACATTTTCAAAAGATTCGGGCTTTGCTTCTTCAACAATATATTCCTTGCCCATAAATGTAATTTTAGAACCTGCTGAACGATAAGAAGACAAAAACTTAATTTCATTAAATTCAACTTTTTGTTCCTCTAAAATAGATAAAATTTCTCTTCCAACAACGCCTGTTGCGCCAAGTACTGCTAAATTAGGTTTTTTCATAAAATATTCTCCAATCCGAAGACAAAGTCATTCTCTTTATAAACGTGTTTAACTGCAAGGATAACACCCGGCATAAAGCATTCTCTGTTTGATGTATCGTGTTTAATTGTTAAAACTTGCCCGTTTGCACCAAAAATTACTTCTTGTGATGCCACAAACCCAGGCATTCTAACAGAGTGAATGTTTATATTGCCATAGCTTTCAGCGCCCCTTGCACCTTGAATAAGTTCTGTATCTTTAATATTTCCTTTTTTAAAGTCTAAATTGGCTTCTGCCATCATTTTGGCAGTTTTAATTGCCGTTCCCGACGGTGCATCTTTTTTCTGATTGTGGTGAAGTTCAATTATTTCTGCATTATCAAAATATTTTGCAGCCATTTTTGAAAACATCATCATTAAAACTGCGCCTGTTGCAAAATTGGGGGCAATTAAGCAGCCTGTATTATTTTTTATTGAAAGTTTTCTTAATTCTTCAATTTGTTCATCCGTTAAGCCGGTTGTACCGATAACAGGCTTAACTTTGTTTTTTAAATATAACTTTGCATTTTCAAAAACAACGGAAGGCTCTGTAAAATCAACAATTACATCCGGTTTATTTATTTCAATTGATTTTATAATGTCTGATTCTATATTAACTTCTTCAAAAACATTTTTTCCTGTTTCGAATTTATCTATGGCGCAAACAAGAGCAGTTTCATCGTCTTTTATAACGGCCTTTACAACCTCTTGCCCCATTCTGCCTAAAGCGCCTGTCACTCCGACTCTAATCAATGTTAATACCTCATATATATTATTTTGTTCACATATTATCTCACAAAATCTTATATAATTCAATAAAATTTAACTCTTAAACTTAACTATATATGCTATTCTTGTCAGGCTTGCAATTTATTTTTATTGCTTGTATCATGAAATTCAAAAGTTAATACATAATTTTTAATTTAAAGGAGTTATTAAAATGAAAGTTACTGTTGAAGACGGTTGCATCGCATGCGGCGCTTGCGAATCATTCTGCCCCGATGTATTTAAAGTAGAAGACGTTGCAGTTGCAGATAATTCAAAAGTTGCAGGCAATGAAGACGCAGTTAAAGAAGCTGCTGAAGGATGCCCTGTAAGCGTTATTGTTGTTGAAGAATAGTTCTTTAATAATAAAACTTTAAAAAAACCGCTTATTTTTTGATAAGCGGTTTTTATGCTATATGAATAAATTTGTCTGCTGTTTCTTTTGCACTGTTTGCGTAATCATCAAGTGTAACAATTGTTTTTGGTGCGTTTTGGGTTCCTTTTGCTTCTTGATATTTTTTGTTAATTTGGCTACCAATAATATTTGCTCCAAAACCTGTTAAGGCACCTAAAATAAGTGCTTTTGCACCACCTATCATTTTTGTTGTCATACCGATTGTTGTGCCTAATGAAACTACCAAAGGAATACCCGTTGTTAAAGTTACGCCCACCCTTTCTTCTTTTGTGTCTGCTTGTGCTGTGTATAAGCCAAGAGTTCCTATTGTTCCTGCTGTGCTTATAATATCTGCAGGGGCGCAGCCATAGTTTATATCTCTTATTTTTTCAAAGAAATCTACTTTTTCTTTTGAAAATGCTTTGTTATAGCCTTTTGTTGCCCTTAAAACTAAATTTTTAACATCTGATGAAGAATTTTTTGAAACCGTTTCAACAAGATCCATAAATTCTTTTGCTTCATCATCACTAAGCCCCATATTTTTATATGGTTCAATTAAGTTTGTTTGAAGTTTTTTTGCTTGTTGAAGCCTTTCTTCCGCAAGCGCTTTTTTGGAAAGTTTTCTTGTTCCTTCAATAACGCCGTCATCTTTAAGGCCTTTTATTGTTTCCCAAGCGTCTTTATCAAGCCTTTGTATACCTGAATCAATTTTATCTATTCTTCCTTTAATCGCATCTTTTGATGTAAACTCATTTAAGCTTGATTTTCTTTTTTGAACAAGTTCTTTCAACCTTTGTAAACCTGTTTCATCAAGCCCGCTTTTTTTAGCACTTTCCAAAAGCGCATCGTCTGCAAAGAAAACGGCATCTTTTGCTTTTGTATATGTTTTATTTAATGTTTTTAAAGATGCGTTTTTATAAATGTTTGATGCCCAATTATCAAATTTTTTATACCCCGGAATTTTCATTAAAAAGTGTCTTATAATTGAATCTTTGGCATTGCTTATGTTATCGGCGCCTTTTTGAAAATCTGCTAAGTTTTCGGTTGTAACTTTTGTATTTTTTAATGCTTCGTTTGTTTTTTTGCTGCCATCAACAAAAGCATTTTTTATTTTTGAAAAACCTGTTTTTAATGTTTTTACAACACCGCCTTTGTGCCTGAATGCTGCAATGCAGCCTGCTGTAACTGAAATTCCCACAGAAGTTAACAGGGCAATTTTAGCAGCTTTTCCTTTATTGCTTTCTTTTTCAAAACTATCGGGTTTTTGTTCTAAATTAATTGCGGGTTGTTGGCTTTGAACAGGGCTATTATTCTGAACGCCAATTTGGGCGTTAATCCCCGCCTTTTGCATATATGACTGTAATAAGCTGCTTTGAACTACATTATTTTGCATATAAAATTACTTTTAAACCCTTTTATGTATATAAAAACGAATGGAATTTAAAAATTGCTTTTATTTTTTATTGGACATTAAAAGAGACTCAATTGAATATTTGGCTAAAGGTTTTTTTGTTCCTCTATCCATAAAAATTAACCAGTGCTTATTTTTTTTGCTTGAAACGGAAAATGAAATTTTGCCTATGGCCTTTTCGCCCGTTCTTATCGTCTTAAACCAAATGTCATTATCTGTAAATGGGGATGGGTAATAAATTTTTTTAATGTCATCCGTCAGAGCAATGTCGAAGGGGTAAAAATCTACATCGCTGTTGTTTGTGATTTTTAATTGAAGTGTTATAAAATCATCATCTCCAAAGGGGTCTTTTGTATATTTTGCACTATAAATTTCAACATCTAAGCCGTCTAAATATATGTCATCTTCCTTAAATGCCTCTTTTGAAAAAACGGGAAGGTCAACTTCTCCTAAAATTTCAATTTCAAATTCATCCCCCGGGGCTAAATGCGCAACATCGCCCTTTTTATTTAGCATTGAAACAAGCCCGATAGCGCCCCCAATAGCAGCGCCCCCTGCTGCTGTCATTCCATGTGATGCAATTGCAGCCTCAAGCCCGAATAAATTTATACTCATTAAGCCGCCAATAGCGCCTGTAACCAAGGTAACTCCCGCATGCTGAGCTACATTTTTAGCGGTTCCGACGGCTAAATTTTCCTTTGTTGTTAAATTGCCCTGAATGGGAATTTGCCTGCCATCGGGCGTCACCATATAATCAAAAGCGGTTAGCATATAACCATCTCTGTTTAGTTTTTTTGGGTCAGAAATTTGTTGAATTATTCCATGGACAATTGTTCCTTTTGGAATAATAACACCTTTTTTGCCGCCCACATCTTCCGTAATTTCAGCAAAAAATTCATCGCCTGCTTCATTAATCGAACCGCTTATAACGTGGGAAACCGTCATTTTAACTTTGTCTTTTTTATCAAGCTTATCAACTTCGCCTGTAAACATTTTTGTATCTTTAAATTCGCCTTCTTCCGTAACTGAACCTTTTAGAGTTTCTGAATATGAAGGTGTTAAGCTTGAAAAAAAGCTTAAAATAAGCATTGTTGATAAAATTTTTTTAAAACGGCATTTCATAATAATAAATTATACTATGTTTCAGAAATTGTCACATGACAAATTAAAAGTGTAGAATTTCATTTTGAAGGAGAATTATATGACAGATTGTATTTTTTGTAAAATTGCAAACGGCGAATTTAACACAGAATTTGTTTATGAAACAGAAAATGTTGTTGTTTTTAAAGATATTAATCCTGTTGCGCCAACTCACCTTTTGGTTGTTCCAAAAAAACATTTTAGTAATTTATCTGAAGCGGATGATAAAAATTTGTTATTAGAACTTATGGAAACAGTTCAAAACGTTACAAAAAAATTGGGCATTGAAAGCTTCAGAACTGTTATAAATACAGGAAAAGAAGCAGGGCAAGAGGTTTTTCACCTTCATATACATATAATTTCAGGAAGAAAGCTCAACGGCTTAGGTTAAAAAAAGTTACATTTAATCTTTTATTAAGCAATTTTTTGCCTAAAAAAACCTTGATTAAAATATAAGGGAATAAGGAGTTTATATGTATTCTGAAGAATTTATGGCATACCTTGCAGCTTATCAAAAGGAAGAAAAAAAGCCAATTAAAGATGAAAAACCATCATTTTTTATGATATGGTTAAAAGCCATATTAAGAATGGTTTAATTTTAAATGAATAAAAATTTAATAAGAAACAATAATAAGCTTTTAAGAAAACAACTGGATATAAAAAAGGCATCAGATGCTATTCTTTCAAAAATTTCTTCTTTGAAAGAATTTTTGGCTGCAAAAAATGTTTTAATTTTCTACCCTTTAAAATTTGAAATAAACCTTTTGCCGCTTTTAAATTATAAAGAAAAGAATTTTTTTCTTCCGAAAGTTGATGGCGATAACCTCTTAATTTGCCCATATTCAACTAATTTGAAAAAATCTTCTTTTAATGTAATGGAACCGGATGACGGCAAAATTTGCAGCGATTTATCTGTTATAGATTTAGCTTTTATTCCTGCACTTGCCGTTGATAAAAATATGAACAGAATTGGCTACGGCAAAGGCTATTATGACAGGCTTTTTTCTAACCCGAACTTTAAAGCTAAAAAAGTTGTTGTAATTTGTAAAGAACTTGTTGTTCCTTTAATTGAAACAGAAAGTTTTGATAAAAAAATCGATTTTTACATAACGGATTAATTTTTTATACTTTACTTCTTTTTTTTAAAAAAAAGTTGTATAATTAAATTTATGGGACTTTTTGATTGGATTAAAAACTCAGGCGATGCCCTAAAGCAAATAGAAGACAAGATGTACCAGCAAAAGAATGATTTTATTGAGGTATATCAAAGAAACATTGCTCTTGAAAAGGAAATTGCACTTAGAACCGAAGAATTAAGAAAGGCGAACCAAACCCTTTTAACATTAGAACACGTTTGGGATATGATGAATTCATCAAGGCCCTTATCAAGCGTTTTAGAAACAATAGTTTCAAGCCTTCATGGCGAATTTGGCTATCTTTACAGCTGCATTTTGCAAAAACAATTAGACACCCAAGGCAGCTTTTTTGCTTTTAGAACGTATCTTCAAAATTCTTTTTCGGATGAACTTGATAAATGCATTCCAAACAACCTTTTTGAAACAAGGTTTATCATAAAAGAAGGTACAGAATTAAACGAAGTTTTAAAAAACCGTGAAATTATGTATTTCGATAACTTAAGAAAGGTTTTAGAAGAAATTCTGCCCTTTGAATTAAGTGAAGAAAAAATTGATGAATTTAAACAAAAAAACCCAGCTAAATCTTTAATTGCACTCCCCATTGTTTCAAAAGGCTTTACAGGGCTCTTGCTCGTATTTTCACCAAGGGAAGATGCCAAAGATTCAGAATTAAATTTCTTAAATTTATTTGCGCGCCAAATTGAACTTGCAATTACAATCGCAAACCTTTTTGAAACCGTTAAAAAACAAGCAGTAACAGACCCTCTGACAGAACTTTTTAACAGAAGATTTTATGAAGATGCTCTTTCAAGAGAAGCGGTTCGTGCATTAAGGCTAAACCAGCCATTTAGCTTAATTTCTCTTGATTTGGATAAATTAAAACACATAAATGATACTCTTGGCCACGCAGCAGGAGACGCTGCAATTAAAACAGTTGCAAGGGTTATAAACAAAAATTCAAGGTCTGTTGATGTGCCAAGCAGGGTGGGCGGTGAAGAATTTACAATAATCCTCCCCGGTGTTGATTCTCAAGGCGCAATGACGGCAGCTGAGAGAATAAGGTCATCATTGGAACAAGAACACGTTGAAGGTGTTGGGCAAGTGACAGCGAGCATTGGCGTTGCAACATTTATTGAAATGACAACAGATGTTGATGAATTGGTTGAAATTGCAGATAAAGCAATGTATTTTGCAAAGCAAAACGGCAGAAACCAAGTGAAGCTGGCAGAAGTTCAAGATTCTGTTTCTTGGCAGGATATTGCAATTGATGCCTTTGTTCAAATTTTAGACCAGCACAAAATTCCTTTCGGCAAAAAAACTGCAAACGAACTTATTAAAAAACTTCAATCAAGGCAAGAAACAAACAACGGTTCATTTGCAAAAGAATTGCTGTTTGATGTTGTAGATACAATTTCAAAAACATATACGCCATATTACACATCAGGCACTACAAAACAAAAAATTGAACTTGCTTATGCAATTGCAAAAAGGTTTGAGCTTCCAAAAGCAGATATGGACAAACTGAAACTTGCAATGCTTTTATATGACATCGGAAATGTTATGATTCCATCTGATGTTTTAACTAAAACAACGCCTTTAACCAAAGAAGAAAAAGAAGTAATCACAAGGCACCCGATTTTAGGCGCACAGGAAATTTTAAAACCGATTAGCCACATTTCAAGCATTATTCCTATTATTGAACATCACCATGAAAATTGGGACGGTTCAGGGTATCCTGATAACAAAAAAGGCGATGATATTCCTTTAATTTCACAAATTATTTTAATTGTTGATTCATTCTATGCAATGATATCCGAAAGACCATATAGAAAAGCATTTACAAAAGAAGAAGCGATTATTGAAATTCAAAATTTGGCAGGAAAAAAATATTCCGAAGAATTGGTTCGTGAATTTAAAAACGCCATTAAAGATATTTATATGGAATAAATTTGCATGCGCCCTTTTTTGATAATATAATCTTGTTATAAGTAAATAACAAGAGGTTTTTTAAATGGTAAATTCCGTAGTAGTAGTTGGTAGAGTAGGCCAAGCGCCCGAGATGAAATATTTCGATTCCGGAAAAGTTAAAGTTACATTTTCTGTTGCCGTTAACAGATGGGATTCAAAAGCAAAAGAAGAAGTAACCGATTGGTTTAATATTGAAATTTGGGATAAACAAGCGGAATTTGCCGGCGAGTGGGTTAAAAAAGGTTCGTTAGTCGGAATTGAAGGCAGATTGGCTTCAAGCAAATGGACAACACCCGATGGCGAAACGCTTGAAAGATATTTAATCAGATGCACAAATATCAGGTTAATGGGTTCTAAAAGAGAAGAGAATTAGTATATGGCAATAACGGGTGCCATCGGCATTATTGCCGATGATTTAACAGGCGCAAATGATACTGCGCTTCAGTTTTTTATAAAAGGTTCTAATACCGAAATAATTTTCGACACGGATGAAAATATTCAAAATCATCCGAACGTAGGCACCTTTGCTCTTACAACAGAATCAAGAAATATAGACGCCAAAGAAGCTGCTCAAAAAGTTTGGGAAGGCGCTAAAAAATTAAAAGAAAATTTATCTGTTGAATATTTTTATAAAAAAATAGATTCAACTCTAAGAGGCAATATTGCGGTTGAAACTTTAGCCATGCTTGATGCAATAGGCTATGACGCCGCTGTTATTGCGCCTGCATTTATTCGTGAAGGAAGAATTACAATAGGGGGGTATCAGCTTTTAAAAGGTGTTCCGATTGAAAGAACCGATGCTGCAAGAGATACATACGCCCCAATTTATGATTCATATATTCCCGATATTTTAAAAAAACGAGTTAATGAAAATTTTTATGATTCAATTGCAACAATTCAATTAAATGTCGTTGCAAAGGGCGCAGGGCCAATTACAACAAAATTAAACGAACTTATATCTAAAGGTAAAAAATTAATTATCATTGATGCTGTTTCTGCAATTGATTTAGAACAAATTGTTCTTGCAATTACAAAAAGCCAATATAATGTCTTACCTGTGGGCTCTGCCGGTTTAGCAAATGCTTTGGGAAATATTTGGCTTCCTGAAAATAATATTGAGCAGGTTCAAAAAGTTCTTCCGATTTTGCCGAAATTAATTCTTTCAGGTTCAAAAAATTCTATGACAACTGCGCAAATTAACAAATTGCTGTTGGATGATGATATTGATAATGTTTATTCTATCGATTTAAAATTGCAGGATATTTTATCAAACGATACTGATTCTATGGCAGATAGAATTGTTCATAATTTTGGAAAAAACAACGTTGTTGTTGCGCATGTTTCAAAAATTGAAGATGAAATGGCTGAAGACAAAGGCAGAGAAACTCTTATTGATGAAGGAATTACAAAAGAGGCTTTAGCTTCAATGATAACTGATTATTTGGCAGACCTTGCACAAAAAGTTAAAAAAATGTCTGAATGTGTTTTAATTACAATTGGCGGCGAAACCTCTTATAAATGCACAAAAGCTCTTAATTGCGGCTATTTGCAAGTTGTAGACAGCATTTTGCCTGCAATTTCCTTATGTATGGATTCAAACGCAGGTTTTGTTGTTACGAAATCGGGCAATATGGGCTCTATTACAGCATTAGTTGATATAGTGAACTATTTTAAAAACCATGAAAAATAAAATTGCAATTACAACAGGCGATCCTTTAGGGATTGGCGAAGAAATTACATATAAAGCGCTTTTAGAATTAAGGCCTCCAAGAGAAAAAATTGTCATAATAGGAAAAGATTTGGGCCTTAACTATGACACAATCGAGCTTAAACAAAATGATGTCGGCAGATATTGTTTTGAAATGCTTCATATGGCTTGCGACCTTGCACATTTGGGCCAAATTCAAGGTATTGTAACCGCACCTGTTTCGAAAGAACAATTAAATAAATCAGGCTATCATTATTCAGGCCAAACGGAAATTCTTGAAAAACTTTTATCGAAAAACGATGATGAAAAGGCAGAAATGCTTTTTATTGCAAATGAATTAAGAGTGTTGCTTTTAACAAGGCACCTGCCTTTAAAAAATATTGAAATAACCGAAGATATGATTATTTCAAAAGTTCAAAGGCTGAATAAATTTTTAAAAGAAAAATGCAATATTCAATATCCAAAAATTGCTCTCTGTGCGCTTAACCCCCATGCGGGCGAAAACGGCATTTTAGGCCATGAAGAAATTGACACAATTATTCCTGCTGTTCAAAAATTAAACCAGCTTGGAATTTTTGCATACGGGCCATATAGCGCAGACGGGCTTTTTTCAAATGCAGGAAAAAAATATCTTCAAAATAAAAAACCGGATTATGATGCAATTGTTGCAATGTACCATGATCAGGGGCTTTGCGCCGTTAAAGCTTTAACAGGAAATGATGCAGTAAACACAACAATCGGGCTTAGCGTTATAAGAACTTCTCCTTCATCAGGCACAGCTTATGACATAAAAGGTAAAAACATAGCAAATCCTGATGGAATGATTGATGCAATAAGGCTTTTATTAAAGTTAATATAATTTCATCCGTTATATAGTGTATATTTTTGATTACAACTTTTTGTAATTTCCCCAAAATAATATAATCAAGATATGGTTATTTAACCAAAAAGGGAAGTAAAAATGTCTTCATTCAACATAAACGGCCCTTCAAACAATCAGCCTATGGTGCAAAGCTCCCAAAATCTGGGTAAAGATGGCGGCGGCGGTGGCAACACAGGCTATATGAATATGCGCAAAAGAAAGGGCAGCAGCAATAATAATGAAGATGATAATTCCGTATTTTTAGAAGAAACTCCCGAAGATTCTTTTGTCAAAGAAGGCGAACAAAAAGAAAAGAAACCTAAAAAGAAATTTTTAGGCGCAATTTCTCGTTTTATAAAAGGCAAAGTTGAACCAAATAACACTGAAAGAGATTCTTTTGTAAAAACAAATCAAGATGAAACCCTTAATGCAGATGAAATTGCAGAAGAAAATTATGAAAATTATAAGCCTTATGAAATCCCCGTTAATAAACAAAATGATATTTTAGATGATGATGAATATGAAATAGCGGAAGACGATGATTATTATGGCGGCATAGATGTTTAAGTTTGACTTTTTAATATAAAAAATTAAAAAGTTGATATGCAAATTAAATTGAAAGAAATTTTAAAAAACTTATTCAAATGCAAACATTATGGCGCACTTTTATATTCAAATGAAGGTTATTGCCCAACTTGCGGTAAATATTTGAAAAAAAGCTATTATATTATAAGGTGTTCGCATTGTGAAATTAAAAGAAGTGCAAAAAAGGAATTTGGGAAAATTATTCCTGATGAAAAGTTTTGCACAAATTGCGGTGAAAAAGAATATTATATCGAAAAATATGATAAGTTAAACTTTGTTGATATAAATTATGCAATTGAAGTGAAAGAAGAAATTGATATTAACCACAAAAGCCAAGATTTTGAAATTTGGGTTGACAGCAAAGATGAAACAAACGAACAAGAAACACAGAAAAATGAAAAAATCTTTTTGCCAAGACAAACCAAATTTTTAACAACAGAAGGCTAGGTGTTTTCAATGGTTGATATCACTTGGTTTCTGCCGTTTTCTTTTGCAACATAAAGGCATTTATCAGCATATTCAATTAAACCTTGAACAGTATTTGAATCTATTGGAGCAGATGCAACACCAAGGCTTATTGTAACATGGGTCCAATCTCCTGTTGCAAGTTCAAATTCTTTGTTTCTGACAGCCTCGCAAATTTTTTGCGCAACAATAGCTGCTTCTTCTTTTTTAGTGTTCGATAAAATAACGCTCATTTCTTCGCCGCCATATCTGCAGGGAATATCTGTTGACCTGATATTTTTCTTTATTGTTTGCGCTACTTGCCTTAAAACGGCGTCACCCGATTGATGCCCGTATTTATCGTTGAATTTTTTAAAGAAATCAATATCAACCATAATTAATGAAAACGGTGTATTATATCTTTTGGCGTTATCTATGTTTAATTTCATTTGTTCTTGGAAATATCTGTGGTTGTACATATCTGTTAGCCCGTCTGTTACGGCCAATTTATAGGTGTGTTCGTAATCTCTTGATGTTACGATATATTTAATTGCATAACACCCTGTAACTGCACCGATTGAACAAACGAGGGGTAAAACAAGCGCAACCCAAAGATTAAAATAATGCATTAAAATAATTGTTAAAACAGTATATGAAATAATAAGCAAAATGACGCCTAAAATCGCATAGGGAACATTTTTAGATTTAACAACTATAAAACCTGTTAAAAGGGTTAAAATTATTGTTGCTATAATATCAAATAAATTGCTTGTTTTTTTAATTAAATTGTTGTCAAAAACATTATTTAAAAATGTTGCGTGGGTTTCAACGCCTGCAAACATTCTGGATGTTGGGGTTGATTTAATATCATTTAAACTTGTTGTTGTAACGCCCACAAAAATAATCTTATCTTTAAATTTTGATGTTAAATAATCAAGGTTGTCTTCTTTTATTGCTTTATCAACTTTCCATAACGGAATATATTCAAAAGATTCTTCATCGCCATACCAGTTTAAATATGTTCTTCCGTCTTTAGTTAATGGAATTTTTCTGCCGTCTGCAAGGTTTATTGTGCGGTTTTTATCAATGGTTAAATTTTTGGAATCTAACCCCAAAACATCAAGCGCTAAAAGAAAATCTAAGTGTTTGTAAAATTTGTCTTTGTAAACAAATAAAGGAATGCTTGTTCTTAAAATGCCGTCTTTATCTCTTGCAACGTTAATAAAACCGATGTTGTCGGTGCCGTTCATTAAATCTGGCAAAATTCCCATAACATTAATTTTATTAATCAAAGGTGCCTTTTTTAAAAATTCAAAATCGCCAATAATGTTTGTTTCCAATGTTTTTGGAAGGTCAATCGGCTTTCTTACTTCTTTTGGTCTTGAATCAAAAGTCATTGAAACATAAATGTTGTTATTTTTATTTATTGTATCTGTTAAAATTTTGTCGCTGTTGCCAAAAACTTTAAAATTTTGAACAAACAAAAGGTCAAACGCTATTGCCCTTGGGCTTGCTTTTTCAATTCCTTCTGAAATATGCGCCCAAAAATCTCTTGGAGCAGGCCAAGCACCATAGGTTGAAACAATGTATTCATAGCTTGAATCATCAACTGCTAAAATAACAATGTCTTTATTTGCTTTTTTATATTGTGAAATTATTTGCTGGCGAAAATCAAATGTTTTGTTTTCAATTTCAAGCAAAAAGCCCCAAATGTTAAATATTTTGAAAAGAAAAACAAAGGCAGCAAAAATTAAAATAACAAAAAATGAAAAAAGGATATTTTTTAAAATTTTTTCTCTCATAACTTTTAATTATAATTGATATTTTCAAAAAATTCCAATTCGTCAATAATGTTACAAACCGGATTCAAATCATCAAAAGAAAATTTGATGTCATGATTAATTAAAAACTTAATCAATGAATTGGTTTCGACACCTTGTTCATATTTCCCAAATGATAAATATTTAATGAGACATTTCTCGTTCGTGTTCATAATAGCTTTATTATGCATGATGGGCATGCCGTTGAAATCAACCGTTAGGTTTGTTTTTTTATATTATTTTACAACTTTTGGCTGATTTACATTAATTAACAAGTGAACTTGAATTGAAACCTATCTTTTCTTTTCTTGCCAAGGGCTTATATTGCTTATCATCAATTTTTTCTTCGCCTGTTGTTTTTATTGCTTCTTCAAAATCAACAATATCAATATCTGCTCTGTTTCTTTTTAGTGCATTTAAGGAAGCTAAATCGGAAATTATATTTATACTGCTTGATGAATACCCGCTAAGTGCTTTTGCAACTTGTTTAACTTTTTCGCCATCGCTAATTAAAGCCTGCCCTTTTTTCTTTTTAGATAAATTGTTTCTTACTAAGGCTTCCCTTTGCTCTTGTTCAGGAAGGCCAACGTATCTTTTCATATCAAAACGGCGCCTTATTGCAGGGTCTATTAAATCGTATTTATTTGTTGCACCTATAACAATAACATTATGAGCTTTTGCACCTTCAATGTATTTTAATAATGTGGCAACGCCTTTAATATCTTCATTGCTTGCGTGTGCATCTCTGTTTGATGTCATAGCGTCTATTTCATCCATAAACATAAAAACGGGTTTTTCCGATTCATCGCCTTTTTTGTAAACGTAATCAAACGCTTTTTTAATGTTATTTGCTGTTTGGTTTACAAATTTTGAACCTGTGTTTGCGCTGTTCATAATGTAAACTTCGCTGTCAGTTTCTGCTGCAAGCGCTTCTATAATATAAGTTTTTCCGCACCCCGGGGGGCCGTATAATAAAATTCCCGTTGGAATTCTTTTGCCGTATTCTTCCAAATCAAGCCTTGCTTGTTCAGGGTTATTAACAGGCTTTATAACGTTTTCCATTAATTCTTCTTTTAATTCTTCCATTCCCATAACATCTTGCATGCCTTTTGGAGAAAACTCTGTTTTTTGAAGAGTTTCAACGATTGGGGAACTTTCTGTTGTTGCGCCTTCAGGTTTTTCACCTGTTAAATATGTTTTTATAACATCTGTAAGCTGCGCCTTGCCGATGGCTGCTGCTTTTTTGCTTTCTTCAAGCTCTTTTGCCATTTCTTCTTTTGTTTTTCCAAGGTTAGAATCCCAAAACTTCAACCTGTCAACAATGCTTTGGCGCCAGTTGTTATCTTTATTTTTGCACTTGCTTAAAGATGAGGAATAATAATCATATTCTGATTGCAAATATTTTTCGCTGTCATCAAACAAAAGAACAACATGAGATAAAAGGGCATCTTTTAGTGTAATGAAAAAATCAACATAATTTGATTGCGAATAATCAGGGCCATATTTTCTTTCATTTGCTTTTATTGTATCTTCCATTGAATTGCAAACATCTGAACAGCTTTTAATGGCTGCTTTTAATTCCGGCTCTTCAATTTGTTCTGCATTTTTATTTATATATTCTTGGCTTTTTTTACTGTAACCAAAGCTAACAGGCGCTATATTGTTAATTTTCAATAATTTATCCTTCGTGTAGTATGTGTTGTTTTTAAAATGCCTGTAAAAAATTTTTCTTGCTTATTTTTCATAGTAGCCAACAAATGGAATATTTCTTAAATATTCATTATAATCAAGCCCAAAGCCAACAATAAATTTGTCATCAACATCAAATGCGCTAAAATCAGGCTCAATGTCAAATTTTCTTGCGCATTTTTTATCAAACATAACGGCCAATTTAACGTCATCTACTCTGCATTTTGTTTTAAGGTAATCAAGCAAGAATTTTAAGGTTAGGCCCGTATCCATAATATCTTCAACAACTAAAACTTTTTGGTTTTCTAATGGCGGCAAGGAAACATTAAGAGCTGAAACTCTTCCTGATGAACATTCAGAGCACCCATAGCTTGATAAGCTTACAAATTCCATTCTAACGGGCATTTTTAAATATTTAACAAGTTCGCAAAAAAACATTACAGCCCCTTTTAAAACGCAAATTGCAACAATGGGCTCATTTTCTTTGTAGTTTTTGTTAATTTCTTCCGCTAATTCTTTTATTCTTTCTCTTAATTTGTTTTCATCAATTAAAGTTTTAAGTTCTTTTCCCATATCAAATTTCCTTTACCGTTATTTTATAACATTTTTTATCGTTTTTATCTACCCTTAATTTTTCGCTCATAGAAACCCCTGATATATAAAGAATTTCATTGTTAAGTGCAATTAATGGAATTTTATCTCTTAATTCGGATGGAATTTTTTTCTTTATAAAATATGTTTTTAATTTTTGAGGTGTTTTTGACCCGAAGGGTGTAAAAATATCCCCTTCTTTTCTTGTTCTTATTTTATAATTTTTGGTTTTATCAAGCTTTATAAATTCGTTTTCTTTAAAAGTAACAGGAATTTTAACTTCTTTTATAAGAATTTCATAATTTAAAAATTTATTTTTTTCTTTTAGTTCAATTTCATCTTCAAAAATTTTTTCTTTTAAATTCAAAATGTAAA
Organism: Candidatus Gastranaerophilales bacterium; assembly: GCA_944325145.1. GTDB lineage: Bacteria > Cyanobacteriota > Vampirovibrionia > Gastranaerophilales > Gastranaerophilaceae > Galligastranaerophilus_A. Next base: position 31,151 of record CALYDL010000015.1, on the reverse strand, counting down.
TTTCATTGTTATAAATTTTTAAAAATAAATTTTTTCCGATTGAAATTTGATTGGATGAATTATTTTGAATAAATTTAACAAGTTTATCAATTGTTCTAAAATCTCTTGTTTTTAAAATTCCTTTTAAGAAGCGGTTTATAATTTCATATTGAATTTCTTTTTTTTGAGATAAAAATTTTTCTCTGTTGATTTTTTCACTTTTTATAATTTGTTTTTGAACCTTTGAAATGGTTTCATCCACAATTTTTTGGTTCATAACATTTAGATTAATAAAATTTGAAATTGAATTAATTGCTTCGGGGTTAATTTCTTCCATTATGGGAAGAATTTTTTCCCTTATTAAATTTCTTTTATATTTTGTATCAAAATTTGATTTATCAACTGCAAAAATAAGCCCGTTTTCTTTTGCATATTTTTCAATTTCTTTTCTTTCAACTTCAATTAAGGGCCTGTAAAAGAAATCTCTTTGTTTTGGAATTGAATTAAGCCCGTTTGGGCCTGTTCCTTTAATTAGCCTGTATATAAGAGTTTCAACGTTATCATTTTTATTATGAGCAAGAAAAATAGCATCTGCCATAAATTTTTCTTTGCAGTCTTCAAAAAATTTATACCTTAATTCTCTTGCAACCGTTTCTGTTTTTTTAACATTTTTAGGTAAAGTTTCAGAATAAAATTCTATATTTTTATCTTTTGCAATTTTTCTTGCAAGCTCTTCATCTTTTTTGGAATCAATTCCCCGCCAATTGTGGTTAAGATGAATTGCAACAACTTCTATATTTTCTATTTTAGATAAAATATCAAGTAAGGCGGCGCTATCAATTCCGCCTGATAACCCCAGAAGAATTTTTTTATTTTCTAAACCATTTTCTTTTATAAATTTCTTAACACTGTTTATCATTTAATAATTCTTTTGTTTTTCTAACAAATTCTTTTGCAACTTTTAATTTTTCATCTTCGGGCAAGTTTTCTGTCATTTTTCTTGCAAAACTGCCAAAGCCTATTGAACAAGTTAAACCCGCTTTATTTGCAAGTTCTGCACTAAATTCGTTGCAGCCGCCTGATAATATAACATCATAGCCTAAGCTTTTTACAAATAACCCAAATGCAACAGTTTCAATTGTGCCGGCAAGCGTATTGTTTGCGCCGTTCATTGAATTGCCGTCTGCTTGAACCATAAATTCCCTGTTTCCTGATAATTCTTTCAGTTTTTCTAAAATTTTTTCTGTTTTACTGTTTGAAAAATAGGTTCTGTTAAAACAAACGCTGATTTTTGAATTTTTGGCACAATTAGAATTATTAAGCGCTTTTATAATTTTTTTAAATTCATCTTTTATAATTTTTTTGTCTTTAATTGAAATATGAATTTCAACAGTGTCTAATTTAACATCTTTTTTTAATAGCTCAAAAAAGCCGTCATCGTCACTATCATATAAGCTTATTGCACCATACTTGCAAGCTTTTTTGCAGTGCGAACAGCCAATGCATTTTAATTCGTTAACATTTGGCGGCTCAATTGCCCCTTCAATGCAAACTTTTTTGCATTTGTTGCACAGTTTGCATAAAATAGGGTCTATTTTTGCTTTTTTACCGTGAAAATCGCCTTTTATTGCGTAAGATGTGCAGAAATCAAAATCTTCTAAATTTAAACCGTTTTCAATGAAAGCTTTTTGAAGGCTTGGAATTGTAACGGGTGAAGTATCAAAAATATCCGCACCTGCTTTTGCCCAAAGTAAAACAAGGCTTTTCACCTTGTTTTCATCTTTGTTTCCTAAACCTGTTATTAGTTTAAATTTTCCGCTCATAATTTTAAAAATTAATCAGGCAATGTGCCATGAACCAATGCAACATCTTTGCCGTCAAGTTCAAACGCTTTGCATAAAGCTTCCGTTGCTTGTTTTGCATGCATTTTTTCAACAAGGCAGCTGATTTTAATTTCAGATGTTGAAATCATTTTAATATTGATGCTTTCTTTAGCTAATGTTTCAAACATTTGAGCAGCAATACCGGGGCGGTCTATCATGCCTGCACCTACTATTGAAATTTTTGCAATATCTTCATCAATATGAATGTTGGATGGGTTCATAATAGATGTAATTTCTTCTTTTAATGCCATAAATTTTTGAAGGTCATCTTTATCAATAGTAAATGCTATATCGTTTGTATTGTTTGAGCTTCTTGCATAGGATTGAATAATCATATCGACTGAAAGTTCATATTTTGCAAGAAGTGAGAATAATTTTCCTGCGTTACCGGGCCTATCGGGTATATCGCAAATAACAACTCTTACTTGTGATTTATCGCATGCAAGCCCTGTGACGGGTTTATAAATTTCCATTTTTTCAACTCCTATAACAAGTGTTCCTAAATCGTCTAATTTAAAGCTGCTTCTTAGGCGCATTGGCACTTGAAACTGTTTTGCCGTTTCAACTGACCTTGGGTGAAGAACGTTTGCACCAACTCTTGCAAGCTCAAGCATTTCTTCATAAGAAATTTCTTTTAATTTTCTTGCGGTTGGAACAACCCTTGGGTCTGTTGTATAAATGCCTTCAACGTCAGAATAAATATCGCATCTTTCAATGCCTAAATTTTCTGTTTGCAATTTTGCTGCTATTGCAACAGCAGATGTATCTGAACCGCCACGGCCCAATGTTGTTATTTCGCCGTCTTTTGTAATACCTTGAAAACCTGCGACAATAACAATTTCGCCTTCTTTAATATGGCTCATTAATTTTTCTGTTTTAATATCAACAATTCTTGCTTTTGAATGGGTGTCTTCGGTGTAAATTCCAACTTGAGCACCTGTCATAGAAACCGCTTTATAGCCCATTTCTTGAATTGCTATTGCTAGAAGCGAAATAGAAATCTGTTCGCCTGTTGACATAAGCATATCCATTTCTCTTGCTGACGGGTTTTTTGAAATATCGTGTGCTAATTTTATAAGATTATCTGTTGTGTGGCCCATAGCTGAAACTACAACCACAACATCATTTCCAAGTTCTTTTTCTCTAACTACTGCTTTTGCAACATTTTTAATTTTTTCAACATCTGCTAAGGACGTACCGCCGAATTTTTGTACTACTATTGCCATTTTTCTCTTAATTTTCCTTAATTTTTATTAAATTGTTCTTAATTGTTAATACTTTAGAGTCTGTATCAGGCTCTTTATGCAGTGAAATTATTTTATCACAAATATTAATAGTTTCATCAATTAATTCAAGATTATTACTTTTTGTTATTTTATATTCATTAATAAGTGCCCTTAAATATAAAATGTCACCGTCTTCATTTGAATTTTCTTTTTCTTCAAATGGGGTTAAAATGCTTTCTGCTTCTTCAATTTTGCCCATTTTAACAAGACACTCTATTTTTGCAAATTTTGCAATTTCATAATCGGGATTAATCTTAAGGGCTTCATCCAGTTTTTCTATTGCTTCAAAACATTCATTGTTATTTAAAAGTAAAATTCCATACATTAAAAGAATTTTTAAATCTTTTTTATTTTCTTTATAAGCACTTCTTATTTTTCTTATTGCGTTTTGAATATCGCCCGCCTTTAAATATGCATTTGCAAGGCTTATTTTGGCATCTGTATTTTTTGGGTTGTATTCAACGGCTTTTTTCCAATATTCAAGCGCTTCTTCTTTTTTGTTCATTAATTCATAGCAAGATGCAATGTTTAGATAAATATACCCTGCGTTAATGTTGCTTGAAACTGCTTTTTTATAATATTTTACAGCGTTTTCGTAATCATTTTTTCTTAGGTAATATTGCCCCAAATTATAAAGCGCTATTAAATGGTCGGGTTTGATTTCAATTGTTTTTTCAAGCATTTTAGCAGCTTCATCTTCGTTATCTGTTTTAAAATATGAAATCGAAAGCCCATAATATGCAAGGTGGTTATTGCTATCAAGCTCAATTGCTTTTTTTAATTTTTCAAAAGATTCATCCCACTTTTTAAAGAATTGAAATGAAACACCCCATGAATAGTAAAATTGCGAATTTGCTTCACATTCTTTAAGTGCATTCGGGTATGTTGCTAAACATTCTTTTTCATTTTTTAAATGAAGCCAGCTTTCTGCAAGCGCTATATAACATTCAATTCTTTTTGGGTTTATTGCAATAGATTTTTTCGCATATTTAACAGAATCTTGAAATTGCCCCGTTAAAAATGAAATTGAAGCCAAATGGTAATAGGCATCTGAATGAAAGGGGTCAAGTGATACGGCTTTTTTAAGCCTTTCAACTGCATTTACGTAATCTTTGCACTGAGAACATAAAACACCCCATAAAAACCAGCCTTGAGTGTTTCCGGGGTTTATGTGGCAAGCTGTTTTAAAATCAAGGTGTGCTTCTTTAATTTTGCCTGTTTTGGCGTAAAAAATTGCTCTGTTTATGTAAGTTTGAGAATTTCTCGGGTTAATTTTAATTGAAATTGAAAAAGCTTTTTTTGCTTCTTCAAAATCTTCCATTTCAGAATAAACAGAACCTAAAATCTGATAAGCTTTTGCGTTTTCATTATCAAGCTTAGTTGCTTTTTTTAAGTAATTAAGAGCTAATTCATATTTATTTTCTTTTGCAAGAACAATTGCAAGGTTAACATAGGAATCTGAATTTGCATATGGCATCTCAACGCTTTTTTCTAAAAACTCCAGCGCCTTTTTTTCATCTCCCGTATCTAAAAGTTTAATGCCCCAGTTCATATAAGCATAAGATGGCATTGAAACTTCGCCTGCGTTTTCCTTATAAAGGTTTATAAAATTATCAAGCCTGTTTATTTTATTTAGCAGTTTTTTAATAAAATCCAGCATAAACAGTATAATACTATTCATTTTAAAAACTATCAACCTTGTTAAATTAGGTTAATTTAAAATATTTTCTTTGCAATATCTGTTATATAAGGCACATACGGCAATTTGCCAAAAAGTGCAATAAAAGACAAATAACATAAGAAAAGCAAAATTAAATAGTTTATAAAATTCATTGTGTTAAATATTGGCGTTGCAAAAAGAAAAATATGCAATTTTAAAAACAGAGTTCCAATAAAAGGAATACTTGTTAATAAACCGATAAATATACTGTATGCAAGAGTTACAATTGCATATAAAATAGACAAAACGAAAGATTGAACCAAATTGCAGGTTAAATATTTGCTCATTGGTTTTTTAATTAAAAGAATGCTTATTAAAAACCAAATAAAGCCAATTGTGCCTAATGTTAAATATGACCCCGCGGCAATAATTCTTTCAAATATTGAAGGTTCTATATTACGCTGCATGTTTCAATTTTCCTTCAATAAATTCGTTTAGAATATCAATGTAGATAAGCGTTATTTCGGCATTATCTTTTGTTGATTTCATTGCGAGCCTGTAATAATTGATTGCATCTTTCATATTTGAATTTAGCATATAAGCGTTTGCAATGAAAACATAAACCATTGTTTTGTTTTCGGTTAATTCCAAGCTTCTTTTATAAGTATCAATTGCTTCATCATACCTTTTTTCATTTAATAAAAGGTGCGCTAAAAGCATATAAGCGTTTGGTTTTTTGGGTTCTAATTCAATTGCATTTTTATAATATTTAATAGCATCATCATATTCTTTTTCGTCAGAATGAAAAATTGCTCTGCAAACCCAAGCAGAATAATAATCGGGTTTAATTTGAACAGCTTTTTCGAAAAATTCTTTTGCTTCATTTTTTCTGTTTAATTGCACATAAAGGTTTGCAAGGGCAAGCGCCACTTGTTCATTATCATTTCTTATTTCAAGAGATTTTTTATAATTTTCTTCCGCAAGCTTAAAATCACCCATTCTTTGGCACAATGTGCCGTAGTTTGCAAGACATTCGGAATTATTTGGCTCAAATTGAAGCGCTCTTAAGAAAAATTCTTTTGCGTCCGGAAATTTGCCGTTGTCTGAATATAAAATGCCCATTGCGTTAAAAATTGCAGCATTATTCATGCCTGTTTTAACTGCTGTTTTATATTCCTTCATTGCATCTTCAAAATCGTTAATCTCAGCGTAAACATTGCCTAAATTATAGTGAAGAAGGCTGTTATCGGGTTCAATTTCAATGCCTTTTAAATAAAATTTTAAAGCTTCCCTAAATTCTTTTGCATAAAATTTAATGCTTCCTGAATTTAAAAGTGCTTGAATGTCGTTTTCATCTTTCTTTAAAATTTCCTGATAAACATTAAATGCTGAAACAAAATCTTGTTTATCTATGTAAAAATCTGCAAGTGCTCTGTAATTATTAAGATTTTCAGGGTCTTTTTTAATTTCTTCAATTAACTGTTTTGCTTTTTCTTCACTCATTTTTTAAGCCTCTAATTTTTTCGAATATATAGATTATACCAAAATACACCCAATTTGGCACGCTGTTTATATAATGTTTTTATAATATAATTTCAAATATGAAAAATATATTATTTATAATAGATGAAATTGAATTTAAGTATTTTGAGTTTAACCTTTTGGTTACTGATTTCTGGATGATAAAAACCTTCCTTGAAGAAGGCTTTAGGGTTGATATTACAACAAAGCATGAACTTTTTTTGGAAGGAAATAAACCCTTTGCTCTTGTTTATTCAACAAATGCTAAAAATAATGATATTTTTAAATCGGAAAACAGGGTTAAAAATTGTTTAAATAATTATGATGTAATTTTTACTCGCCCCGATCCCCCTGTGGATATAGACTTTATTAATGCAACTTACATTCTTGATTATTTGGATGAAAAAGTTTTTTGCATCAATAATCATAGGGCGCTAAGAAATATAAATGAAAAACTTTATATAAATAAATTTCCTTCCTTGGCGCCAAAAAACATTGTTACATCGGAAAGTTCTTTAATAAAAGAATTCTTGTTTGAAAACGAAGAAATTATTATAAAACCCTTAAATAAATGTTTTTCATCAGGCGTTTTTTACCTTAATTCAAAAGATAAAAACATAAACGCAATAATTTCAACTGCAACGGATAACGGCAAAACTAAAGTCATGGTTCAAGAATATTTAAAAGGAATTGAAAAGGGCGACAAAAGGCTTATTTTTATTGCAGGTGAAATTTTAGATTATGCGGTTACAAAAGTTGCAACAAACAACGATTTTAAATTTAATGAACATAAAAAAGAAAATTTAATTTTGGGAAATTTAACTTTAGAGCAAAAAAATATGGAAAAAGTTATCTCAAAAACTTTGCTTGATGATGGAATTTATATGGCAGGGTTGGATGTTATTGATGATAAAATAATTGAAATTAATATAACAAGCCCATGCTTTTTTATAAACGAAATTAATTCACTTTATAATATAAAATTTGAAAAAATTATTTTTGAAAAAACAAAAAAACTGTTTGAAATTCACAAAGAAAGGCAACTTTTAAAATGTTGAAAATTTTTTAAAAAAGCGCAAAAAAAATTTTTCACATGTTTTAAATAAGTACCATGAGAGTTAATGATATGATACTACCGAATAATACAACAATGCATGGCGGTGCTTTGAACCTTGAGAGGCATAGAGTACACGAAAATGCAGCAAGCAAACATAATACAAAATTAAATAACGATTTCAGACCCGCAGAGCGTGTAAGCATAGGCGGGTCTGAACTTTTTCAGGCAGATAATTTAGTTCTCAATAAAACGCCAAAAACTTCACCTTCATTTACGGGAAAAGAAAAAGTTATAAAAACAACCGCCGAAATGGTAAAAGGTATTGCAACAGAAGCAATTAATAAGGGCGCTATGGAAGATATTCCAAAATGGGCAGATAAAATGGGCGGCGCTAACTGGTTTAAGAGCGTTTTAAAAAGTGTAGATAAAAACGAAACTTTTTATGAAGCCTTAACAGCACTTGTTGTTGCCGGCATGTTGAAGCCTGTTTGCGTTTTGGCAATGCCTGGGGCTGAAATGGAAGACAAACAAATGTCAGCTACCAAAAACTCTGTTTCCGCTTTTATTGGTTTTGGCTTATCAAACCTTATTTTAGGGCCGTTTTCATCTGCGGTAAATAAAGTTGTAAAAAGTATAGATTCAAAAGACCCCACAAAATATATAAAAGATATGAACTATGTTGATGCTCTTAAAAATGAAGAACTTGTCACTCTTGCAAACGGCACAAAATTAAAAAGCACACTTGGTGATGCCTTCAAAACAACATATAAAAAACTCCCCGACCTTGGTGTTTCGCCAATGAAGGCAGCTCTTACAATTGCGCTTACACCGTATATCTTAAAACTGCTTTTTGGTAAAGACAAAAAAGATAAAACACCAAAGAAAAACCCTGTTGAAAACCCGATGAATAAAATGACAATTATGAATTCAATCAGAATGAATGCAAATAATGTACATCCTGTACAAACTGCATTTAACGGTCAAAAAGTTCAAAATAACAATAACCCTTCATTTACAGGAAATGCCCAAAATAATTCTTCTTTAAATAATAATCCTTCATTCAAAGGTTCTATTGCATCAGAAATTGGTGATGAAGCAAGCGAATATTTTGCATCAGGCGTTAAAAAGACAATTGAACTTGTTAAAAAACAAGATAAATCAACCGGCTTCAAACGATTAAAAGAATTGTACAACGGCATTTTTGATAAACATATTGCAAAAGGCATTGGCTGGATTGCACCAAGAAAAATGGGTCAAAAACTTGTTGAAACAACGGCAAGGTTTGAAAAACCGTCTGCAAGATGGTCAGATTTGGCTTCATTTGCAATTACATATTTCTATGTAAGCAACACTGCAAAATCAGATAAAATCGAGGAAGAAAGAAAACTTCCTTTAATGATTAATAACGTTATGGTAACAGCGGCTTCATCCACCGCAGCTTTCTTAATTGATAAATATACGGATAAACCTATGGAAAATCTGTTAAGAAGCTATTTGAAACATAATGATGCAGACCTTTACAACAAAGCAAACAAAAAAATTGTTGAATCTTTGCAAATTGCGCTTGATGAAGGCTTTGACCAAGCAGATATTGATGCGCTTAAAAAACATTCATCAGAACTTCTTTCAGGCGGCTTGGAAAATGTTTCTGACGGCTTAAAAGACGCAATTAAAGCGCTTAAAGATAATGACATTGTTCAAAGAGCCATAAAAGAAAAAATAATTGAAAACGACGATATTGCAAAAATGGCGGCTTCAGGTTTTGAAAAACAAGCAAAAGCAATATATGGCAATATTTCAAAAGCAAAATCATTAACAGTATTCACTTTAACCGTAAGATTTTTGGTAACCGTTTTAATGACTCCTGTTATAGGCAGAGTTGTTGCATTGGTTAACAAAAAATTGGGAAGGGGTGAATATGCAAAAGATAATAAACAAAATCAACCTGCAAATGTTCCTTTGCCAGGGTCTGAAACATTTGGCATGAAAGATTATATGAAATCTGTTTCAGGCATTGGCCTTGCAAGTGGAAATACTTCAAACGGCTTAAATAATTCGTTTGTAAACAATCAAAATCAAACATCAAATCTTCAAAATGCAGATGAATCTTCAAAAGAAGATGATGACGATGATGATAAAGAAGATGACGATTAATCTTTTGGTTTTTTAAAATATTTTTTCATGGTTTAATAGGTACATATAGTAGCTATTAAATGAGGATATGAAAAAATGATTGTTGTAATGGAGCCGAATGCAACCGACAAAGAGGTTGAAAAAGTAGTTCAATACCTTGAAAAACATGGGTTTAGAGTGAACATTAACTATGGCGATATTCTAAAAGTTATTGCCGCTATCGGCGATAAAAGAATTTTAAGCCCGCAAATTATAGCAGGTTTTGACGGTGTTAAAACGGTTAAATCTATTCAAGAACCATATAAATTGGCTTCAAGAACCGCACACCCCGAAGATACGGTTATTAAATTTTCAAACGGTGTTAAAATCGGCGGAAAAGAAAAACCTGTTTTAATGGTTGGGCCGTGTTCCGTTGAAAAAGATATAGAAAGCCTTCTTGAAATTGCAAGAGCAGCAAAAGAAATGGGCTGCGAATTTTTAAGGGGCGGTGCTTTTAAACCAAGAACTTCACCCTATGACTTTCAGGGCTTGGAAGAAAGAGGACTTGAATTTTTGGCTGAAGCAAGAAGACAAACAGGGCTTCTTGTTGTAACGGAAGTTATGGATACAATGGATATTCCGCTTGTTAACCAATATGCTGATATTTTGCAAGTTGGTGCAAGAAATATGCAAAACTTTAAATTATTAAAAGCTCTTGGCCACATTAAAAAACCCGTTATGTTAAAAAGAGGGCCTGCGGCTTCTATTAAAGAATTTTTGCTTGCAGCTGAACACATTATGTACAATGGCAACCCGAATGTAATTCTTTGTGAACGTGGCATAAAAGGTTATGACAATGATTTCACAAGAAACACGCTTGATATTGCAGCGGTTCCTATTTTAAGAAAATATTCGCATTTGCCTATTATTGTTGACCCATCTCATGGCACAGGCAGAAGATATTTAATTGAACCTATGGGAAAAGCGGCACTCATTGCAGGTGCTCATGGTCTTATGTATGAAATTCATAATGACCCTGATAATGCAAGTTCAGATGGCGCTCAAAGCTTAGATTTGAACATGTTCCGCGATGTTACAAAAAGGTTTAATAAACTAATAGGAAGAATTGATTACGACAATAAAAATTCTTAAAAAAATAAAGCATAATAAAAGCTCCCTTAAAGAAGGGAGCTTTTTTACTATTGATATATTTAATTTCTTGAATTTAATTTGGATAAAAGCTTTAAAAATTCAATGTATAGCCAAATTAAAGTTACCATTAAAGAAAACCCGCCATACCATTCAAAACTTCTATCAAGGTTCATATTTTTGGCAGTTTCTATAATGTGAAAATCTATTATAAGGTTAAAAGCCGCAATTAAACATACAATTACGCTGAACCCAATTCCAACGGGGCTGGAACCCATTAAAAGAGAACTTGATGCAGGGTTAAATAAAGACATAATGAAGGTTACAACATAAACAACAAAAGTTGCAAATGTGCCTATTATAATTGTGCTTTTAAATTTTTCAGTACATTTAATTATTCTTGCAGAATATAGAAACAACATTGCAAATAAAGTTGCAAATGTTGCAAGAGATGCTTGCCCAATGATTGCAACACCGTTTTTTGCAGCAAATAAGGCGCTGATTCCGCCTATAAGAAGCCCTTCTAAACCTGCATAAAGCATAGTAAGAGGCGCTAAAATTTTTGAATTTCTTGCAAAAATAATTACCATAGCAACAATAAAACCGCCAATGGCACCAACCATACCAAGCATAGAAGCTTTATCCATAAAGCCGTTTAAGACAAGTGAAAATGTGTAAAGAGCAGTTGTTAAAAGAATTGCAAATAAAAATGTTGTTTTTAAAACAACTCCTGAAATTGTCATAACTTCAAATGCACTTTCATTTGCTCTAAAATTCTCAATTGCTCCTTCATTAAGTACAGGGTTTGACATGTTCTTTTTTCTCCTTAAATATTTGATAATTATATCATACATTATGTTCTTTAAAATTATCCATATATAAACAAAAAAATAATAATTTGTTAATTAATGTAAAATATATGGGTTTGCTGGCAATATTGTATTTCAAATTACTTTTATTAATATGTAAGGAAGAACGGTATTTTAGGTTAGTATAAGTTGAGTGAAGTTTCAAATACAATTGGCATAAATCATTTTGGCATGCAAAATGCGGGTTATGTGGCTCCTAATACTTTGCAAAAAGCCGGTTTGGGCTATCTAAAAACCCAAGGGGTAAATTCTGCTTCCATAAATAACCAATATGATTATTTCACTCATTCAAATGTTTCTAAAACTGCTGCAAGAAACCCTATCGAAGCTGCCGTTGATGATTGCCTTGTTCGTGTTGCACCAAAAATTTATTTAAATAAATATATTAATGAAGGCCTAATCAAAAAAGCTGCGGCTTCTAACCCGAGAATTAGCGAAATTTTGGCACAAAAAGGGCTTGAAGCTAATGTAGAAATTGAAAATGTAACAGGAAAAATTCAGGAACATTTTTTATCTACATATAATAAAGCAAAAGAATTAGGTGCAAATTTGCCTTTGGATGAATATTCCGCCCTTTTGCAAGCTTCATTATTGCATGATATAGGCAAAGCTTTTATTCCGAAAGAAATTTTAAATAAGCCTTCGGCATTAACTGCGAATGAAAGAGAAATTGTTGATTTGCATGCTGAAATTGGGGCAGAAGTTTTAAAATCACTAAATTTAAGCCCAAAAACGGTTGAAGCGGTAAGGCTTCATCATACAGAATGTTCAAGCCCCATAAAACAAAACAGTGAAATGGCGCAAATTTTATCGGTTGCAGATGTTTATAGCGCCCTTGGCGAAGAAAGGCCTTATAAAAAGCCTTTTACAAACGAACAAGTAAGAAGCATCATGCAAAATGATACAAGATTAAATCAAGATGTTGTTAACAATATATTTTATTCGCAAGATTTATCAAATATGAGTAATTTTAAAATTTAAAAAACCGCCATATTTCAGGCGGTTTTAATTTTTTGATTCTTCTTTTTTGGAATTTCGTTTATGCGTTAAATGCTGATACAATCGGAATATTTACATTACTTGACGTTTGAATTTTGTTGATATATACGAAAGTCCAGGAAAACATTACTATTGTCATTAATAATAAGCTTGTGAGAAGAATATTTACCACTTTTATTTCGCTCATTTTTCTACCCCGTTTTTAGGTTTTACCCTAAGTTCTTTTCTTTTTCTACTCCATTATCCAAATATTAAGCCACTAAATTCAAACCACCGCTTGCAAGTTGTCCTGCGGATTCTTCATATTTAAAATCTTTAATGTCATTGCTTGCAAGTTGACCTGCGGATTCTTCAAACAAATTGCCCGAAGGTTCATTGTTGCTCGCTAATGTTCCTGATGTTTCTTCTAAACCGTTAGAAGAGCCTACGCTGCCGTTAAAATCTGCAGCAAAAATGTTGTCTTCAAATTGAAATTCTTCTTTGTTAACTTTTGAAACGCTGCCGACAGATGAGCTTGAGTAGCCACCGCCAACTGAACCGATTGCATCTATTGACATAACATACTCCTTATAACTTTTCTGGGTACATGTATATAAAAACGATATATATTTTATGATTTCAATATATAGCAATTTTGTTACAAAACTATACAAAAGCTATAAAACCCCATATGGATTGAATATTAGCCATTTTTGACAATGTTAATAATGTTTACAAAACTGAAATTATTATTAAAGAATAATTTGTGTGAAGCCGATACAAGTTATATAAGAACTTGAAATAAAGAAGGATAGACAATGCTTAATAACATTAAATCGTTTGGTTTTAACGTAATTCCTGAAAACAGGCAAAAAACCGCAGAAGTTGCTGTTAATACCGTTGAAAGTGCAATTTCGGGCCTTTGGGAGCCTATTTTAGGGTACTTAAAAGAAAACGAAAATGTTTTTTCGGGCGAAGTTTTAGTTGAAATAGACAAAATTCACAATCAAACAATGCGCCTTGGCATGACATTAAATCAAGATACTCCAAAAACAACAATAAATTATGAAAGCTAAGTAAGTCCCAAAAAATGTGTAAGTGAAAATAAAATCAGCCTTAATTCGGCTGATTTTTTGTATTTTAAAAAAGTTTTTTTCATTGTAAAATAGCCTTATAAAAAGTTTATCTTTTAAAAGGAGTTTAAAATGAAAAAATCAATTAAAGATTTAGGCGACATCAAAGGAAAAAAAGCTCTTGTCAGAGTTGATATCAACGTTCCTTTGGATGAAAACAAAAATGTAACAGATGACACAAGAATTCAAGCAATTTTACCTACCCTTAATTTCTTAAAAGAAAAAGGCGCAAAAATTATTTTAATGGCACACTTGGGAAGACCAAAAGGCGAAAAGAATCCTGAATTTTCACTTGCTCCCGTTGCAAAATATATGTCAAAACTTTTGGGTGAAGATGTTATGTTTATTCCTGATGTTGAAGATGCACCCGAAATGTTAAAAGATTTAAAAGACGGCCAAATCGCACTTCTTGAAAATATTAGATACTATAAAGCAGAAGAAGCAAAAGATGATGATATGACTTTTGCAAACAAACTTGCCGAACTTGGTGATTTCTATGTAAACGATGCATTTGGCGCAGCTCACAGAAACCATACATCAACCGCTAAATTAGCAAGAGTTTTAAAACCTGCAGTTTCAGGCTTATTAATGGAAAAAGAAATCAGATGCTTATCTGAAGCACTTGATAACCCAACAAGGCCTTTCACAGCTGTTGTTGGCGGTGCCAAAGTTTCATCAAAAATCGGCGTTTTAGAAAACTTAATTGATAAAGTTGATAACTTAATTATTGGCGGCGGCATGGCTTATACATTTGTTAAAGCAAACGGCGGCAAAATCGGCAATTCAATTTGCGAAGACGACCAATTAGATGTTGCAAAAGCAATTGAAAAGAAAGCTGCTGATAAAGGTGTTAAACTTGTTATGGCAACAGATGTTTTAGCAACTGACGATTTTTCAGGCAACGGCACAAATAAATTTGTTAAAATTGATGAAATTCCTGATGGTTTTGAAGGCGTTGATGCAGGCCCTGAATCAAGAAAAGCATTCGCTGAAGTTCTTAAAAATTCAAAAACAATTTTAATGAACGGCCCTGTTGGTGCTTTTGAAAACCCCAAATTTGCAGAAGGCACAAAAGCTGTATTGGAAGCAATAGTTGAAGCTACCAAAAACGGTGCAACATCTGTTATTGGCGGTGGTGATTCTGTTTCTGCTGCTAAGAAATTTGCAAAAGCTGAAGATTTCACCCATGTTTCAACAGGCGGCGGTGCTTCATTAGAATTTATTGAAGGTAAAGTTCTCCCCGGCGTTGCAGCATTGGATGATAAGTAATTAATAATTAATAATTAAAATGCCTTGGTTTTTCCAAGGCATTTTTTTATTCTTATTTTTACCCATAAAAAATGCCCCATAATGTTCATTATGTTGCATTCAAGTTCTATAACCTTATATTATCATTATTTTCAATACTGTTCAATACATAAAATTTCATCTTTTTTATAATTTTTCATTTCCTTTCATTCAATAATATCAATACTTTTCGCCCCAACGCAACAAATTGAACATTTTGTTGCGTTTAAATTCAACCGCACATTAAAAACAATGATATTTTACCAATATCAACAATACTTTTAAAATCATCTGTCTTTACCGAAAGGTGAAGTGGAGCCAAGTGTAGCAATTGTTTGTTTTTTTAATTTAATCTTTTAATTTTAATCATCATAAGCTTTGCGAAACGGCGACTCTGAACAACTGAGGGGACAGATGATTTTAAAAGAAAAGGTTAAACTTATTCATTAAGCCTTGTTTTCTTTTCTTTTTGGTTCGTTTTTCTTTTCTTTGATAGGCGTATGAAAAAAGAAAAGAAAAATGAACAAAGCAAAAAAATAATAAATAAAAAATGAATTAATGAAAGGATAGTTTAATGAAAAAAAGAGGTTTTACATTAGCGGAAGTGCTTATCACGCTTGCTATCATTGGCGTAGTTGCTGCAATTGCAATTCCAAGTGTTATTTCAAACTCTCAACAACAAGAATTTAAAACAGGATTAAGAAAAGCAGTTTCAGTTCTAAATAGTGCAATTACAATGAATATTGCAATAGATGGCGAAAGCCCTTATGATAATGCTAATTTGTTTGGATATTTGCAAAAGCATATGAATGTTATGAAATCATATGATGGCATGCATAATTTAGGAATTTTTTATCATTATGTATCTCATACTGGAAAAACCTATACAGGAACAAATTCCGGTTTTTATACAACCGATGGCATGCGTTTTGAACATTTATCAAATTATGGCGATGCGCAAAACGGCCCGCTTCTTCATGAATCAAATGTGAGGGCGTGTGTTAATGATAGAAAAAACAATATTTGTGGTGGGTGCGGTTCGTATGGCTTGGCAACAAACCCGAATAAGACATCAAAACCGCCATGTGCGATTTTAGTTGATGTTAATGGCGACAGAAAACCGTATCCAACCAATGTTGATTGCAAAAATGATGAATGTGCAAAACAAAATATTTTAAAAGTTCCTTTGCCGACAGATAAAAAAGTTAATGACATTTTTACGATTTTAATAACCGAAGATAGGGCTATTCCCTATGGTGTTGTTGCTCAAAAAGCAATGTATCAGGCGCAAAAGTAATTTATTTTTGATTTTGCTTGAATTTTATATTCCAAGATTTAATTATCTTTTCATTTTGCCCCTTATTATAAGGGGCTTTTTTTTGCGTTCCGTTCGCTCACCTTGGCGGGCTACGCTTCGCTTCGCCCTACGTAAAATCCGCCTCTTGGATTTTACTAGCGGTTCGCTCTCTTGTACTCCGTTTCAAAATTTCTTTTCAAGAAATTTTTCCACTTCGCCGTTCGCTCACCTTGGCGGGCTACGCTTCGCTTCGCCCTACGTAAAATCCGCTAATTTCCTGCAAATTCAATAAATCTTTCTAAAACAAAATACCCTGCTTCAAATTCAAGGCGTGTTGTGGGGGATGTATTTGCCATTAAATATTTTAATTCTTTTACTCTTATATTAAAAATTTCATCAGATGTTTTTTGCATATTTTTTTCATCTGAATTAGACCATTCAACAAGTTTTTTCAATTCTTCAAGCATTTTTTTATCTGTTGTTACTTCAAGTGGGAAAAAACCGAAATCTTTTAATTTGTTATATTCAACATTTGTTACCATAGGCTGAATAACAGAATATGAAAAAATTTTTTTTAGTGTTGTATAGTTTCTGCTTAAAGATTTTTGAAAATTTGAAATTTTAGACCTTAAAAAGAGCCCTGATAAGCTAATTTCATCTAAATAGCTGCAATTGTATATATTTTCCCTGTTTTTAACAACTGAACCAAAACTCAAAATTTAAAATTCCATGCCAAGTCTTTTAATCCATGGTAGTTCATTTAAAAATAAAAGGAAAGTATTTTTACAAAAATTTTAACACTTTTTATTGTATAATTATTCTATATTAATTTAAGAGGAAATGAATTATGGAAAGAACATTTACCGCACTTAAACCGGACGCAGTTAAAAGAGGATTAATTGCAAAAATTATTGAAAGAATTGAAAACAAAGGCTACAAAATTATTGGTATGAAAATGATGAATGTGCCTTTGGAATTAGCCGAAAAACATTATGCGGAACACTTTGGAAAGCCTTTTTATAATTCATTAATTGAATATATAACATCAGGCCCTGTTGTTGCAATGGTTTTGGAAGGTGACAACGTTATTTTAGGGCTTCGCCACATCGTAGGCAAAACTAACCCCGATGAAGCAGACGTCGGAACAATCAGGGGTGATTTTTGCGTGACTAAAGAATACAATTCAATCCACGCTTCAGATAGCTTAGAAAGTGCCGAAAGGGAAATTAACCTTTGGTTTAAAAAAGAAGAACTTTGCGACAACTACAAAACACCACTTGAAATTTTAATGGGCAAATAATGGCATTATCAAACGAATTTTTCAACTATAAAGTAATAAAAAAAGATAAAAATTCAAATGCAAGAGCAGGCGAATTAATGACACCCCACGGGCTTATTAAAACGCCTGTCTTTATGCCTGTTGGAACAAATTCTGCCGTTAAAATGTTAACGGGGCAAAATTTATTGGATGCAGGCGCGCAAATTATTTTAAATAATTCATATCATATGTATCTAAGGGCAGGGTGTGAATTAATTAAAAAAGCAGGCGGCCTTCATAATTTTCAAAATTGGCATAAGCCCATATTAACAGATTCAGGCGGCTTTCAAGTTTTTTCATTATCAAATTTAAGAAAAATAACAGAAGACGGCGTTAAATTCCAAGACCCGAAAAATGGTTCATATCACTTTATAACCCCTGAAATTTCAATGCAAATTCAAAATGATTTAGGGGCAGATATTATCATGGCATTTGATGAATGCGCGCCATATCCTTGTGATGAACCCCATGCAAAAGCCGCCTTAGATAAAACCATGAGGTGGTTAGAAAGGTGTTTTGAAGCGCATAAAAACCCAAGGCAAGCTTTATTTCCGATTGTTCAAGGGGCATTTTTTCCAAATTTAAGAATTGAAGCTGCTAAAAAGGTTTCTGAATTTGAAGCCCACGGCTATGCAATAGGCGGGGTTTCAGTTGGTGAACCGACAAATATTAAAAATGAAATTGTTGAATTAACTGCGCCATTATTGCCTTTTAATAAACCAAGATATTTAATGGGTGTTGGCACTCCTATTGACCTTTTAAACGGCGTAAAATTTGGGGTCGATATGTTTGATTGCGTTCTTCCCACAAGAAACGCACGCCATGGGGCGTTTTTTACCTATGAAGGAAATAAAATAATAAAAAATAAAGAATTTGAAGAAGATTTCACCCCGCTTGATTCCAATTGCAATTGTTACGCTTGCAGAAACCACACAAAAGCATATATAAGGCATTTATTCAGAGTGCAGGAATCAACCGCTGCAATATTATTAAGTATTCATAACGTTCATTTTTTAATTAATTTTGCAAATCAAATAAGAGAAGCAATTTTAAATGATACGTTTGATGAATTTTACAAAGTAATGAGCGAAAAATTGGCTAAAAAATAATTAAGCAGATACATCCAATTCTTTAATTTGTTCTGCTAATTTTGAAGGGGGGTGTTTTTTATCACCCGCCGGCATATGGCCATATTTATCTGCCACTCTTGCTTTTAGCCCTGTTTTATCGGCGCCGTATTCAAAGAAAAGTTTTGGATACAAGCTAACGCCTTCTGTAAAAAAGAAAGAATCTTTTCCGTCAAATACATCGGGGTATTTTTTCTCAAAAGCCCTATGTACTAAAACATTTAAACTTAAATTGTCTAATTCCTCTTGAATGGAATTCATTGTGTCGTTGTCCTTCCCATGGCCTGCTTCATGGGCAATTGCTTCTGCGGTTGCTAAAATTGTTGCCTTATCGTCTTCGTTTCTATATCTTGCATTAATTAAAACGGCAGGCTTTCCTTCTTCGTTTCTGCCAAGGCAGGCATGAACTTTTTTATCCGAAAATTTGCCGTATTGAATTGGAATATTTTGCTTTTTTAGATATTCAACTGCTTCACTTCCGCTTTCAAATGGCGGGTTTATACCCATAGATTGCATATATAAAACGTCCGTTTTATCAAATTTGGCCTCATTTAATTCCTTTAAGGCCTCATTTATAATGCCTTCCTGAGTTTCACCGTTTTTTATCGGCTTTGCATAAATAACCCCTTTGAGCGCATCTCTTGCACCGAAAGAACTACTTGAAACCTGTCCTACTCTCATAAGGCACCTCATCCCGTTAACAACAGCAGCATATAAATTATAACATTTTAGGGGGTTAAAATCAATTTTTATTATATAATTATTTTATGATTACAAGATATTCAAGAGAAGAAATTTCAAATATTTGGACGCAGCAATCAAAGTTTTCTTATTACCTGAAAGTTGAACTTGCTGTTGTTGAAGCCTACAATAAAATGGGCGTTGTTTCAAATGAGGCCCTAGAACATATTAAAAAAACCGCAAAGTTTGACCTAAAAAGAATTGATGAAATTGAAAAAGTGGTTCAGCATGATGTTATTGCTTTTTTAACATCTGTTAATGAAAATGTCGGTGAAAAATATTCAGGGCTTATTCATATGGGCTTAACAAGTTCTGATGTTATAGACACAGCCTTTGCGCTTCAAATTATAGATTCTACAAAAATTATTTTAGATGATTTAGATAAAGTTATTTCATCATTAAAAAATTTAGCTAAAAAAACAAAATATACTTTATGCGTTGGCCGCTCTCACGGCATTGGCGCTGAAGTTGAAACCTTCGGGTTTAAAATTTTAAATCATTTGGAAATGTTCAACCGTGCAAAAGAAAGGCTTTTATTTGCACTAAATGAAGTTTCAATGGGGCAAATTTCAGGGCCTGTGGGCACATATTCAAATATTGACCCTGAAATTGAAAAATTAGCGCTTGAAATTTTAAATTTAAAACCTGCTAAAATTTCAACTCAAATTATTGCAAGAGATGTTCATGCAAATTATATGGCAGCTTTAGCAATCTTAGCTTCCTGCATTGAAAATTTTGCAGTTGAAGTAAGGCATCTTCAAAGGTGGGAAGTTGCTGAAGTTGAAGAAGGTTTTTCAAAAGGCCAAAAAGGTTCATCTGCCATGCCGCATAAGAAAAACCCCGTAAAATCTGAAAATTTAACAGGTTTAGCAAGGGTTGTAAGGGGCAACTTAACTGCTTCAATGGAAGATATAGTTCTTTGGCATGAAAGAGATATTTCTCATTCTTCGGTTGAAAGGGTAATTTTCCCTGATTCAACAATTTTGTTAGATTTTATGCTCTCAAGGCTTGATGGCATTATAAATAATCTTGTTATAAAAGAACAAAATATGCTTTTAAATTTGGATAAATATGGCGGCATAATTTTTTCTCAAAGCTGTTTATTGCATTTAATAAAAAAAGGTATGACAAGAGAAAAAGCCTATGAAATTGTTCAAAAAGAAGCACTGGATGCTTTTAACAATAATGGCAACTTTAGAGAAAATATGAAACAGCATTTAGATAACTCTGATATTGAAGAATGTTTCAGTTATAAAAATTACCTTAAAAATATAGATACAATTTTTGCAAGGTTTGGGCTTTAATCATACAGAAATATGATTTATTTAACTTTTCGCTATGGTATCTTAAAACCACAAGATACCACAACTAAAGAGAAGGAAAAGACTTATGCAAAAAATTTCTCCCCTAAGAGCAGGTCTTGACGCTTTTAACAGATTTAAAGCTCAAAGACTTCAAAAAACAAACGAAACAAAAGCTGAAAACACAAATTCAACAAACCCGTTTGGAATTTCTTTTAAAGGAAATGTTCTTCAAATGGATGTTTTTGATTCTTCAACCAAAAAATCTTCAGGTGCAACAAACCCTATTCAAGATGGTTTAGAAAAAGTTAACAAATTTGTTGCAAGCGCAAGAGTTGCAACAATGAACAAAATTGAATCAATTAAACAAGGTGCAATTTCATTTGGTTCAAAAATTAAAGAAAATGTTGTAAATACATATAACAAACTTGCAACAACAGAAGTTAATTTTGATTTCTTAAGAAATACACCTTCAAGACTTCAAAAACGCCCTGTAAGCGAACTTGAAGAAATGTTCAAAGCAGAATTAGGGAATATGGAGGTTTAATATAAATGGTTTCAAAAAAATTAAACAATATTATTGAAGCACTCTCAAAACATTCAGATATTGATTCAGTCAGAGTTTTGAATGAAATCGGAACAAATTCACCAAGCGATGAAATCAGAGAACTTGCTTCTAAAGCTTTGGTTAAGAAAAATATTAAAGAATCTCTTGAAGTTGTTATCAAAAATAAAGGCAAAGGCATTAACGATTTATCTGCAAGAGTTGCAATGACAGCTATTAATGAACTTTTAGCCCTTAAAGATAAAACAACTGCAACTCTTGTTTTAGATGAAACAATTAATTCTGAAATTGAAAAAGAAGTACAAGATACGGCTCGTTCAGTTAAAGCGTTAATGTCATTTAGTGCATAAGTTTAATATATAATATAAAAAATGCCTTTTTTGCTTTTTGCAATTAGGGCATTTTTTAATGGTTTAAAAATATTAATAATTTTAGTTTGTTTTCTTTCTTCATGGTACAATTTGCTTATTATGTTGAACAAGAAAAAGATTTATATAATCCTTTTTTCATTAATAGTTTTAATTTGTCTTTCGGGGTTTATTTGGTCTTTTGTTGTAACTAAAGATATAAGAAAATCTCAAAAAACTGAAAAAGGGGCAGGAAAAAATCAGGTTGTTTCGGTTAAAAACCTTGTTTTAACAGAAACCAAAGAAGAGGAAATTTATTGGGAATTATACGCTGCAAAAGGCAGCTATGACAGTTCAACGGGCGCTGTTATTTTAGATGAAGCAACAGGCAATTTTTATAATACTGATAATGAGGTTGTCTTAAGCTTTAAATCAGACATTGGCACATACGATGAAGAAACAAAAAAAATAACATTAAGGGGCAACACCCTTGTTGTGGCGCATGACGGCTCGTCTATAAGGGCCGATCAAATTGTTTTTAAAGGTAAAGATGAAGACATTGTTGCAAAAGGGCATGTTGTTGTTTCAAGAAATGAAGATTTTGTTTCATTTGCAAACGAAGCAAGGTTTAATTCCGAGCTCACGTTTTTTGAAATAAAGGGCAAAACACAAACCAATGTTTATTCTGATGATGAAGTTAAACCACAAGAATTAACCAATTAAGGCGGAAATTATGAAAAAAATAATATTTTCACTTTTTATATTTCTTTTCTTTACGGCAATTGTTTATGCCGCAGGAGACTCCAACAATGTTGTAATTGAAGCTGATAAACAACAGATAAAAATGGATCAAAACAAAGGTTATTTTTCAGGCGATGTTAAAGTAACCGTTGGCGATGTTACGGTTAAATCTCCAAGGGCTGAATTAAACCTTGATCCAAATACAAAAAAACCTTCCCTTGCTGTTTTTTATGATAATCCTTATGCTTTTCAAAACAAAGACAATAAAAAACATGAAATAAAATCAAGAATAATGAAAGTTTCTTTAATTAAAAAAAGCATTTTAGCGGAAGGCGACACGCAATCTATTATGCTTAAAGACAGACAGCCTGTTGTTACAATTAATGCCGATGTTCAACAATACGATACAACCACAAAGTTAATGAGAGCAAAAGGTTCTGTTATTGTTCATTATAATGATGTTGAAACATTTTCTGAATTTGCAAGCGCATATTTAGATAAAGATGGCACGGTTAAAGACCTAAAACTTCAAGAAAATGTCGTTATTAAAGAAGGTGTTAATGTTTTAAAGGGTAATAAATTTGAATATATTTCATCCCGTGAAGAATATTATTTAACAGGAAATACAAGTTCTGATTTAACTTTTGATGATGGTACAAGATTATTTGTTAAATCAAGGTTTCAGCAGTATAACCGCTTAACAAACAATGTTATAGCAGGCGGCGATGTAAGAGTTACATTTAAAGATTACTTTGCCCAAGGCCCAAAAGCGCAAGTTTTTGTTGACCCTAAAACTCAAAAGCCAAAAGAAGTTATTTTTACGGGCCGTTCAAAAATTACGCAAAATGGCAGCACAGTTGAAGCAGACAGAATTAGAATGACAATGGAGCCAAAAGAATTTTTTGCAGACGGCAACGTTAAAACAAGTATTAATGGAAACAACGATATGGAGATTATGCCTTAATTATGAGCAATATTACTTTAGAAAACAAACAATGTTTAATAGCAGGCGATGGCATTTTGCCTGTTAAAATGGCACAAAATGCAAAAGAAAACGGTTTTGAAGTTGTTGCAATTTCGCTTTCTTCAGACAATTTAAAAGAACTTCAAAAATATTGTTCAAAGGTTTATTCATACAGCCCCGGCCAAGTTGATACTATTAAAAAAACTTTAATAGATGAAAACATTAAACAACTTACATTTTTAGGCAAAGTTTCAAAAACTATGCTTCTAAAACGCCCCAAATTAGAACCAAGGGCTATTGAACTTTTAAAAGAAACCCCAAAATTAAATGATGATGCCATTATGTTAAAAGTTATTGAAGAAATGGAAAAAATCGGCATCACAATTTTGGACCAAACAATTTTTATTAAAAGTTTAATGGTTCAAAAAGGTGTTATGACAAAATTAAAACCAACAGAAGCCCAATTAATTGATATTGAATACGGCTATAAAACTGCAAAACAAATGGGGCAGCTAGATATTGGCCAATCTGTTGTCATGAAAGACAGAATGATTTTAGCGGTTGAAGCAATTGAAGGAACGGACAAATGCATTAAAAGGGGTGCAAAACTTGCAAGAAAAAAAGGCTGCACCGTTGTTAAAGTTGCAAAACCAAAACAAGATAAAAGGTTCGATATTCCTGCCGTTGGCTTAAGAACGCTTAAAACCATGAAAAGATATGGCGCAAATGTTTTAGCTTTAGAATCTAATGAAACAATTATGGTTGAACAAGCTGAAATGATTAAATTTGCAGACAGAAACAATATGATTATAATGGCATTTTAGAGGTTTAAATGTCTGATAATAAAAAGCTTTTTATTATAACAGGTGATTATTCGGGCGATAAACACGCAAGTAATGTTGTGGAAGCTTTGCGCGAGAAATTTCCAAACCTTATAATAGAAGCTGTTGGCGGAATAAACCTTGAAAAAACCGGTGTTAAGCTTTTTTCTAATCAAGATAAAATGAACACAATGGGTTTAACTTTAAAGTCTGTTTTAAACCACATTTTAATCGGTAAAAAAATTGTTGATTATCTAAAAAATGAATTTAAACCTGATTTAGTTTTGTTGATTGATTACGGCGCATTTAACCTTCAAATTTCAAAACATTTAAAAAAAGCAGGCCTAAAAACTTTTTATTATATTCCCCCTCAAGTTTGGGCTTCAAGAAAGTGGCGCTTAAAAACAATCAAAAAAAATATAGATAAAGTTTTAACAATTTTTCCTTTTGAAAAGAAATTTTATGATGAAGCGGGCATAAAATCTTCTTATGTCGGGCACCCATTGCTAAATGAACTTCCAAAGCCAACAGCAAAAGAAGAATTTTGTGCTGAATTTAATTTAGACCCTAATAAAAAATTAATTGGCGTTTTCCCGGGGTCAAGAAAATTTGAAATTAAATTTTTATTTAAAATTTTTGAAGGGGCTGCAAAATTAATTGAAAAGCAGCTTGGTGATGTTCAATTTGTTTTTTCAAAATCCGAAAATTTGCCGGATGATATTTATAAAACAAGCTATAAGACAATAAAAGGAAACAATTATAAACTTTTATCAGCTTCGGATGTTTTAATTTTAGCTTCAGGCACGGTTGCACTTGAAGCGGCATTATATGAAACACCAATGATAATTTCATATAAAGGGCCATTTTTGTTTTATTTAATTTACCTTTTAGTCAGAACAATTAAAAAAGCTTGTCTTGTTAATATAATTACAAATAAAGATATTGTGCCTGAATTTTTAATGTATGATGCAACAAGCAAAAAAATTTCAGATGAAATAATTTTGCTTTTATCAGATGAAAAACATTATAATAAACAAAAAGAAGGCTTAATTGAATTAAAGAATTTAATGTTAAACGAAAAAACGGCAGATAGTGCTGCAGATGAAATTATAAAGGAGTTAAAAGGTGGCTAACATAATTACATTATCAAGAATTTTCTTAGCATTTATTGCAATGGGGCTTTTATTTATTGGGCCAAAAGATGCACCAAATTATGCGCACATTTCATTTATTATAACAATTTTTGTTATGTGGTTTGATGGGCTTGATGGCTACATTGCAAGAAAATTTAATGAATCATCTAAACTTGGCGCTGTTTTAGACATTATGGGCGATAGAATTGTTGAAAACATCTACTGGGTGGTATTTTCAAGCATGGGCTGGATAAGTGTTATTGTTCCTTTAGTGGTTTTAACAAGGGGCATTATAACAGATTCTTTAAGGTCTTTAGCTTTAGAAAAAGGCTTTACTCCCTTTGGTGAAAAAACAATGATGCAGGGAAAAATTGCCAAATTTATTGTTGTATCAAACTTTTCAAGGTTTACATATGCCGTTTGTAAAGCAATTGCATTTTTGTTCATGTTAATTGGCCACGCTCCTTTTAGCTACCCATATAAAGAAATTGTTCTTCAAACAGGCGTTATTTGCACAATAATAGCTGTTATTTTCTGTGTGTTAAGGGGGTTACCCGTTATATTTGAAAGCAAGAGATTTTTAAAATAATGAATAAAAAATATCTGAATATTGTTTTATATGAACCTGAAATTCCGCAAAATACAGGCAATATTGCAAGGCTTTGCGCTTGCTTAGATGCTAAACTGTTTTTGGTTGGAAGGCTTGGTTTTAATATAACAGATAAAAAATTAAAACGCTCCGGCCTTGATTATTGGGATAAGGTTGAAATTGAACATATTCTTGATTTTGAAGAACTTATTAAAAACTTTCCTTTTGAATCAAACCCATATTTTTTGTTCACTACAAAAACGAAAAGAAAATATACAGACGTTAAATTTGAAAAAGGTTCTTTTTTAATGTTTGGCCCTGAAACAAGGGGGATACCTGAGGATATATTAAAAAAATATAGTGAAAATTGTGTTACAATTCCAATGAAGGAAGATTTAAGAAGCCTTAATTTGTCAAACAGCGTTGCGATTGGGGCGTATGAAGCCATAAGGCAATTTGGCGGTATAGAATAAAATTGGAGATTTAATTTGGAAAATTTTGTAAAAATTGACAGATATTATGTTTCAAAACTCTTCCCAAAAAGAAGCGAAAATTCAAATAAGGGAACCTTTGGCACAGTTTTGAATTTTGCAGGCTCAATTTATTACCCGGGTGCTGCCTTTTTAAGTTCACTTGCAGCACTTCGTGCAGGCTGCGGCTTGGTTCGTTTGGCAACAGAATCATCCGTTATACCTGTTATTGCTTCTCAAACCCCTGATGTTACATATATTGACCTTGGAAGTAACGAATTTGGCACAATTCCAAAAGATGCGCATAAAATTGTAAAAGAAATTAAGGCGCCTTCTGCAATTGCTGTTGGCTGCGGGCTTTCTGCCTTAAACCCCATAAAAGAATTTGTTCCAAAACTTTTAAAAAATTATTTGGAATCTTCCATTCCTGTTGTTATAGATGCGGATGCCATTAATGTTTTATCTGTAATGGAAAACCCGCCATTGCCCTTAAATTCTGTAATAACCCCCCATCCTTTAGAATTATCAAGGTTAATTAAGGTTGATGCAGAACAAATTCAATCTGACAGGTTGAAATGGGCAAATTACGCTTCTTCAAAATTAGATTGTATTGTTATTCTAAAGGGGCATAATACAGTAATTTCTATTCCAAACGGTAATACTTTTGTAAATACAACAGGCTCATCTGCCCTAGCCCATGGCGGCACAGGCGATATTTTATGCGGTATGATTGCAGGTTTTGCAGCGCAAGGAATGAAACTGGAAGACGCTTCAATTTTAGCTGTTTATTTGCATGGCAGAGCAGGTGAAATTGCCGGCAAAAAGCTTTCAGAATATTCTGTTTTAGCGTCTGATGTACTAAAATCTGTTCCGTTTGCAATTAAAGAATTTTTCTAAAGAATGCACCTTTTATGGTATGATTTTTATTGAAAACCAAGCTAATTTTGACAATTTAATAATGGAGAGATGTCCGAGCGGTTTATGGTGCAAACCTCGAAAGTTTGTGTAGGGGAAACTCTACCGTGGGTTCGAATCCCACTCTCTCCGAATTAAAAAAGGCCTTTTAAAAGGCCTTTTTTAATTGTTCTTTTTATCTTGAAGTGCTTCAATTGCTCTTTTAAAAGTTTTTATATGCGGTTCAAAGGGGTTGCTTTTAATTTTAGATTTTATTTTTAAAAATATGCATGTTTGAAAAATTAAGTTTGAAGCTTTAATGTTCGGTGTTTTTTTATCTGTATATATTCCTGTTTCAAGAGGCTCGCTTAATTCATCACTCAAAAAGCGCATTCCAATTGCAAAGCCTTTGTTATAGGGTGTTTTATAAATTTCAATCGTATCCCCTTCCGTTACTTCTTTTATTGTTTCATGTTCAATAAATTTTTTATAATCTCTAACCAAATTTTCCGTATAATCCTTTGGAGTGCCTTTTGGCATTTTGTTATACAGAGAATCATCAACTATTAAATTTGCCTTAAAACTAATTGCATTTGTCATATATAGCTAAATATTGAAAAAGAAAAATTTTGCCAAATAAGTTTTTTAAAGAAAATTAATATGCAAAACAAAACTTTAGCCATATAGTTGAGAAATGTAACAATATTTCTTAACTTCACCCAATTTGGTTAAGAAAAAGAAAACTAAAACCGATGTAGCTTAAAGAGCAAAGGAGAATTATGGAAACTAACTTTACTGAAATTAAAGCAGGGTTTGAAACTTACCTTGAAAATCTTTATGGTAAATCTGAAGTTAACAAAGAAAATGGGCAAGAAAGCCTTAATTTATTTGATTACAATGAAGAATTAAAAGATTATCTTTTTAATGAATTAAATCTTGATCCAAATTCTCTTGAGGGAAGTTTTTCCGAAATATTGGATAAAGCCCTTGTGCAAAATGTTAATAGCGGCAAAGATGGTGAAAACAATTTTGTTACCGAATATTTATTCGACCTTTTAAAAGACAATGATTTTATAAAAACAATTGATTTAAACGGCGACAATAAACTTGATAATGATGAAATAAAGCAGTTTATGGAATATATCAGTGTTAATGACAACAACATTGAAAATATTTCATACAACGATATTTATGAAGGCGTAAATCAGGTGAAAAACGGTGAGTATATTCAAACTCAGCTTGAAAACGGAAATATATCTGATGAAAATGCAAATAAAATATTAAATAATCTTCAAAATGAAAATATTCAAAATGTAAATAATTCTGAAACGGTTATTCAAACAAACAATGTTTCAAATGCTCCTGCTGCCAATAATATTTCAGGGGGTGAACCCAATATTAAAGAAGAAACTGAAGAACAAGTTTGGGTTGCAGGCCAAACAAGTTTGGCAGGTAAAACCGAAGAAGAACTTCAAAAAATGAAAGCAGAAAAGCAAGAAAAAGCAGATGAAGAAAGAAATAAATTAAATTCTATATTTAACGGCTCTGATTCAGGAGTTAAGCTAAGAGAAACAAATGTTCAAAATGCTTATGAAGTTTATATGAGAAGGCTTGAAGAAGAAAAAGTTGATAAAGCCATTCTTGAAAATATGATAAATAACATTGAAGCAAAAGAAGCTGAAATCGACAGCAAGGAACTTGAAATTTCTAATCAGGAAGCGACTGTTTCAAAAAATGAAAATACTTACAATAGCGCCGTTTCAACAAGAGAAAATCTTGAATCGGCACTATCTGCGCTACAAGGTGCAAGTTCCGATGACCCTGAAGAACAAGCCGCAATAGATGCTCAAATTGCAGCTCTTGAAGGGCAAGTTCAAGCTGCAAGAACAGCAGAAGAACAAGCCAAAGAAGAATTAGAAAACTCAAAAGAAAAATTAGAAGCCCTTGAAGGCGAAAAAGCTAATTTAGAAGGCGAACTTGAAACATTAAATGCTGAAAAAGAACAATTTGAAGCTTCAATTCTTCAACAAATCGGGCCAAATATTGCAGAAGCTATGAATAATTATAACAATGCAAAAAACAGCTTAAATGAATATAAACAAACTGCGACGCAAAATGCTAAAACAAGAATAGATGCTGCCCAAAACGAAGTAAGTGAAATAGAAAAAGTAATTACAGATAATAAAAACAGAAGTGCTTCAATTGAATTTTCACCGAATATTATGGGCAAAAACATTGTGCAAGAAGCTTTGAAATATCTTGATTACAATGAAGCAAACGGCAAAGCCGATGAATTTTTATACAAATGGCACAGTTCATCAAGGCAAACAGGCTGGTGTGCGGCGTTTGTTTCTTATGTAATGGAACAAGTTTCTAAAAACACAAATTCAGAAGTTCCAAATTGGTATCAAGAAATTGAAAACCAATATTGGCAAGTAAACGTTCATAGAGCAGCAGAAAAAGCAGGAGCTTTAATTGAACAAGACCAAGCCCAATCCGGTGATATTGTGCTTTTTGATTACGATGGCGACGGAACAATGCAGCATATTGGCATAGTGTATGCAATAGAAGGCAACACAATGTATACAATTGAGGGTAACTCGGGCAATAGGGTAAAAGTTAACGAGTATGATTTAACAAACCCAAAAAATCAAAATATAACTTATGTAAATATGACAAAATAATGCAAATAAAAAATTCCTTATGTTTTAAACAAATGTAAGGAATTTTTTTATGAATATTAGTTTTACAGGCAAAATACCGATTGCAAAATGCCAAATTAAAGACAGAACAACCCAAAAAAAGGTTTCTGCCACATTTTTTGAATATGATTGTAAAGACATTGAAGATTCAATTGAAGTTAAAACCGCAAGAAGAATACATTCTTTTAAAGATTCCATTTCAAAATATATGGCAATTAAAACAGAACAAATTCAAAACAAAGAAGTGCCAAACAATGAAAGGTTTTTTGGTCTGGCTTCAAAAAATGGTGAAATAATAGGTTTGGTGCAAACAAAAAATGATAACAAAGGTGTTCATATAGATTTTATTGAAACAGATTTTACCCACTATAAGCATATTGGGCAAAATATGCTTGCGCTGGTTGGAAAATATGGCACAGAAGATGAAAAACGCCTTATAATTGATTGCTACACAGACGGCGCATTTGGTTTTTATACAAAAAAATGCGATTTTAAGCCATATGACAAAGGAAGAAAGCTTACACTGGGGCCAAAGGGAATAAGAAAATTAATTCAAAGGGCGCAAACAAAATCGAAATCTTCTTTTAAAGAAGTTTAGCAAGTGCTTTACAAATATTAACAATGTACACTTTTATGGACAAGAAAATAATAAAAATTTTGTTTAAATAAATATAAAACAAAGGAAGGAAAGAAAACTGTGGTTGGAATTAGTAATATTGTTGCGAATGGTAAAGAAAAAACAAATGACATAAAAGGCAGCGCTGCTGCAGTGGTGGCTTCAAGTGCAGTACAATTAGGCACTATGCCTATATCGCTAGCTTGTGTAGATAAAATGTCGAAAGTTTCAAGAACGCTGGATAAAGATACAGTAGAAATTGTAAATAAAGCGGCAGATGATGTTTTGAACAAAGTGACAAACCTTGGAAAAAAGGGTGTGACAATCAACAATTTTAAAAATGCAGGAATTAACATATCAGGCAAGTCTGATAAAGCGTTAGAAATAATGAACCCAATATTTGCAACTGCAAATGGCAAGAACGCATTTTTTACAAGTAAACCTATGCCTGCTGTTAAACTTGCCGCAAATACGGTTGCAGTAAACAGAGATAAACTTCCTTTATCAACCTTCCATGAACTTGGCCATGCTCACAATTTTAATAATTCAAAATTTTGGAAAGCTATGCAAAATGTAAGAACCCCTTCACTGTTACTTGCAAGTGCTTTTGC
>CALYDL010000014.1 GCA_944325145.1 Candidatus Gastranaerophilales bacterium | reverse complement strand
CTGCTAATGTAAAACCTTTTAATCTTTTCATTTTGAATCCTTTCATTAATTTGCATTGAAACGCAACAAAATGTTCAATTTGTTGTATTGGGGTGAAAAGCATTGGTATTATTGAATGGAAGGAAATGAAAAATTATAAAAAAGATGAAATTTTAAGTATTGAACAGTTGTGAAAATAATGATAATATAAGGTTATAGAACTTGAATGCAACATAATGAACATTATGGGGCATTTTTATTGTTTTAAAAAGGTTTGGCACATAGCATAATGCATTTTAAAAAAATTTTAAAAAATATTGACAAATTTTAAAAAACTCTTTTAAAATGCTTGCAATCAAATTTTCTTTGTGTTTTGATAATGTTAAGTTAACAGATAAAAGAAAGACAACAAAAAGTGGTTAAAATTAGACTTAAAAGATTAGGTTATAAAAAGAATCCTACATACAGAATCATTGTTATTGATTCAAGAAACAAAAGAGAAGGTGCTCCAATTGAAGAATTAGGACACTACAATCCAAAAACAAAAGAAATGAAATTAAATAAAGAAAGTGCTCTTAACTGGGTTAAAAAAGGCGCACGAGTTACAGAAACAGTTCAATATTTAATTAAAAACTGCGATGAAAACGGCGCTCTTATTTACAACAAAAAAGCAGAAGTTAAACTTTCAAGAAAAGCTCAAGCTAAATTGGAAGAACAAAAACAAAAAGAAGCCGAAGCAGCCGCTGTAGCAGCTGAAAGTTCAGAAGCCCAAGCTGAGGAAGCACAAAATTAGTTTTAAAAAGAACACTTTATGGGCCTCAAGTTTGAGGCCCGTTTTTTTTGCCGAAGATATGAATATTTGTAAACTAGTCTGTTAATAGTCTGAAATATGTGGCATAATACATAATATGATGTAGTTTGCGTATTGTTTATTTACTTAGTTCTAAAAATATGTTAGGATGCAGTTAAAGTAATTGAATTATAAAGGTTGTTGACGTATGAGACTAGTTTTATTAAATACTAAAAAGAAAGCGCAAAGCTTGATTGAATATGCTCTTATTCTTGCTATGGTTGCGGTTGTTGCAATTGCAGCATTGCAGTTGTTAGGTAACAACATTGGTGGCGCACTAAGAGGTGCAGCAGATACCGTTGGCACAGGCGCACAAAACGCAGGTAGAAACGCTTGTACAGCTATGGGCAAAGGCTTTACTTGGAAAGAAGATGCAAGCAGCGCAGCAGGCGGCACTTGCGAATATCAAGACGAAGACTCAGGCGGCGCAGATGGCGGCAGTGACACATAAGTTTAAATTCATATAAAAAAACCTGAACAAATTGTTCAGGTTTTTTTATGACTTATTTTGAAATTGAAGCTTTGAACTTATTAAAATCTTCTATTGTATCAATTCCGGTTGGGTTAAGATTTGTTATAACAACCTTAATTTTCATTCCATTATATAAGGCTCTTAGCTGTTCTAAAGATTCTGTTTTTTCTATTTCTGCCTGCGGCAAAGATGTCATTTTAAGAAGCGCATCTTTTTTGTAGCCATACATTCCAATATGTGCGTAATAAGTTGCAAATTCAGGATTTCTTGGATATGGAATCGGGTATCTTGAAAAATAAAGCGCATTAAAGTCATTATCAAAAACACATTTTACGCAGTTTGGGCTTTCAATTTGCTCTTTATCGGTTATTTTTCTAACTAAAGTTGAAATATCGGCATTTGTATTTTGAATAACATCTAATGCTTTATCAATAACTTCAGGAGTTATTTCGGGCTCATCGCCTTGCATATTTAAAATATATTCAAATTCAGGGTGTCTTTTTGCAACTTCTGCAATTCTATCAGAACCTGATTTATGGTCAGCAGATGTCATTTCAACATCGGCGCCAAAGTTTTTGGCTATACCATAAATTTCTTCACTATCTGTTGCAATAATAACTTTTGAAGCTAATTTTGCTTTTTTAGCACTTTCATATACATATTGAATAACCGGTTTATCATTTACTGTAAGCAGAAGCTTATTTTTTAATCTTGTCGAATTTAATCTTGCGGGAATAATTACCGCTGTTTTATTGATTTTATCCTGTACCATAAAAATTCCTTAATAATATCTTGAACCTAGGTCTAAAACTCTTTGTTCTGCTTTTTTCATTAAATCTTTATCTATATTTTCGGCACCCAAATATTTTTCATACATAAAAAGTGCTTCTTTTTGTTTGCCGGTTTTTTCAAGAGATTCAGCCAGTTTATAATAAGCTACATAATAATTTCTATCAATTTTGATTGTTTCTCTGAAATCATTAACGGCACCCTTAATATCGCCCAAGGATTCTTTTGTAAGTGCTCTATAATAATAAACTTTTGCATCGTTTGGAAATGTTTCAACAGCTTTATTTAAATATTTAAGGGCGCTTCTGTAATCTTTCTTTTCATAAAACTCATAGGCCAAATCTATGCTTTTAATAACTTCTTTTTGTTCAATAAAAGAAAGCATTTTTTTAGATTTAATATTTTTTGCATTTTTTTGCAAAGAAGCTTCAAATGCTTCTTTTGCTTTTTTTAAATTGTTTGCCTCCAGATATGTTATGCCTAGGGCGTAATAAGCTTCTGAATTATCAGGGTTTATAGACAGCGATTTATTATAATTGTTAACGGCAGATTTAAAATCTCCCAATTGCCTGTAACAATTGCCAATTGCTTCATAAGTTTCTGAGGTTTTTGGTTCAATTTGATTATAAACAGTAATTGCTTTTTGGTATTCGCCTTCATTCAAATATGAAAGCGCCAAATTGTTTTTTTCATCAACCTTATCTGAATTTAGAGCAGAATAGAGTTCAATTATTTCTTCGTTTTTGGGAAACAATTTATACCCTTTTTGCAAAATGTTTTTAGCTTTATCATTTTGCCCTAAAAGCTGGTATAGCTTGTATAATTCAATATAAGGCGTTTCTGATTTTGGGTTTAGTGATAAAGATTTTTCAAAAAATATAATTGCATCTTTTGAATTTCCAAGTTTATTGGCAAAATACCCAAGTTTGTCATATCCATCCGCTTTTAATTTAAAATCGGGTTCTATCGGGTAAAAAAGATTAGCTATTTTATCCAAAGGCAGCCTATCTTTTAAAACGCAATACAAGCCATATTGCGCCTGAAGGCTGTCAGGGTACATTGCAAGAACAATTTGATAGTCTTTAATTGCCTTTTCATACTGTTTTAGGGCTAAATAGGCCTTTGCTCTTGAAATTCTTATTTGAGATTCATAGGGGTTATCTTCCAAAATTTCAGAATAAATTTCGTCTGCAAAAGAATATTCTTTTATTTCAAACAACAAATTTCCCAAATAATATTGAAGGAAAATATCGTTAGGATTAATCATTAAAGATTTTTTTAACAATTGATATGTTTTATCATATTGGCCTAATTTTTGATATGCCAAACCCAAAATTCCATAATTATTTTCATCATCAGGATTATTATTTGCCCTTACCATAAAAGTGTTTATGATTTCATTTATAATGCCTTCTGAATTTGTGTTTTCGATTACTTCTTCAAAATAATAAATGGCATCATTGGCATCCCCTTTTTTCAAAAGGGCGGTTGCATATTTATATTTGGCATTTAAGTTATCAGGGTTAATTTCAACCGCTTTTTTGTAGAAAACAAACGCAGCGTCTTCTTGGTTTAATTTTCTTGCAATATCGCCCAAATATTCGAAACAAAGGTCAACTTCATATTCTTCTTTCAGCAAATTAAGAAATTCATAGCCTGCTGCAAAATATTTACCTTCCATATAAAGGCTTTTTGCAAGCTCTATTCTTGCACTCTGAGATGTATCCAGCCCTTGTTCTTCAATAATTTTATTTAATTTTTCGAGAGTATCTTCATATTTATTTTTTAATGTTGGGGTTTGGCTTAAAAAATAAAGTGCAGATCTGAGGCAATCTGCCGCTTCTTCTAAATTACCAGCTCTTTTTTCTTTCTTGTATTCTTTAAGCATCATTTTAACAAATTTATTTACTGTTTCATTTGTCGGGTTTGAAATAACATCTCTTGATGCTTGAATTGTTTTTTGAGAAGGGGAAGCCATTATGGGGGGAATTTGCGCACAAAGAACAAGCATTACTAAAAATGCAGCCAATAATTTATATCTTTTGGTTTGAAATATACTCTCTTTGTGCATTATAATAGCAATTTTAATACAAAAGACAGGCACATGTAAAATAAATAAGAATTCTTAACATTTAAACATTAAAAAAGCGGAAAGCTTTTAACTTTCCGCTTTTAATTTTTGTTTTGATGATTATTCTAATAAACCATCATCGCTATCGTCTTCTTCGTTGCCTTCATCGTCTATTTGAAGTCTTGCAGCAGCTGCAACTACTGTTGCTGTTGTATCAGCCAAGTCGTTTTGAACGGGGGCTTGATTGCTGATGCCTTCTGAGTGACGAGGAATTCTTGTCCAGCTGTCGAAGTCTGTATCAGGAGCTACGACATCTTCATATTCACAGAATACAACATCTTTTTTAACGTCAACATCTTTTGATGTAATTGTTTCAGTGATTGTTGTAGGTGTTGTAACTACCTTGTTATCAAGTTCAGTTCTTGTTGTTGATGTTGAAGTATTAACATCGACAACTTTTGTTTCAGTTGTTTTGTCTGTTGAACCTTTACCGTAAACAAGGACGAAGCCGTTTTGTTCTTCTTTATTTAATGTTGCAATGTGCTGTTCATCTCTTGTTTTTGTAGTTGTTTCGTAATCTTGATATGTTGTTGTTTCTGTTGTTGTTTCAGTAACTTCAGTTTGTTTATATGTGTCTTCTTTTGTTGCATCATATGTAACTTCAGTTGTTACTTCATATTCTTGTTCTGTTGTTGTTGTTATTGTGTAACCGTCTTCGCCGTTAGGCCCTTTAACATTGTCTTCTCTTTCTGTTGTAATAACAGGGTCGCCAACAGGTGTTCTTTCTGTTTCTGTTCTGCCGATTTCATCACCTTTGATTGTTTCTGATTTGATAAGTTCTTCTTCAATTGTTGTATTTTTGTCAACGTCTGTAACTTTATCGTATTCATCACCAACCGCAACGGTGCTTTCATCAATTGTTGTGCCGTAGTTGCCGCCTGTGTAAATGTCTTTGTTGCCGTCGTTGTAGTCTTTTGTTGCATCTAAGTTGAAACCGCCATCGGTTCTAACTTCAATGTAGCCTTTGTTGTCAATATCGGCACCTGCTTCAACCATTGCGCCAACGTTATCGGTATCTTTTGAAATTGTTGTATCGGCTTTAAGAATTTTGTTTGCGGTTAAATCTAAGGTATCTGCTTTGATTTTTGAAATAGCAAGTGTGCCGTCTTTAGCATTAACTTTAACCGTTTTGCCTTCAAGAGGATCTGAACCTTGTGAAGTATTTACATCAGCGTTAATTTCAATACCGTTTTTAGTGTTTGTAACGCCTGTTACTGCTATATCAATAGCGCCGTCTGCATTAACAGCCAATTTGTTTTGGTTTGTTTTAATTACTGTATCTTTTGCGGTTGTAACTGTTTTACCTGATAAGGTTGTTTTCTTGCCGCCTAAGATTTCGTAATCAGCTGTTGTGAGTTTGCCTGCAGCAGCAATGTTTGTGTTATTTCCTGCTTTTGTTGAAACATCGGTTAATGTCATATCAACTGTGCTTGCAAGGTTAATATTGTTGCCTGCAACAAAATCAACTTTGTTTGCAGAAGCAAGATCTGTAATTGAAATATCATTTCCTGCTTCAACCAATGCGCCTGCAAAGATGAAGTGGGTGTTGATATCATCATTGTTTAATGAAACAAGGTCTGTATAATCATTAATTTTGCCTGTACCTGCTGATAATTTTGTTCCTGTAATGTCAGCATCTGAAATTAATGATAATTTGTTTGTTGCTCCAATTGTTGAACCTGCGAAATCTTTATCAATGTTCATTGAAAGAGCTTGATCAATAACTGTGTTGCCGCCTTCAGCAATAATATTTGAATCTTTTGCAGTAACTTTGCCTGCTGTTGAGGTTAGGTTCATATTGCCGTTTTTAGCCCAAATTGAAGAATTTGCCGAAGCAATGTTGTTTTTAGCTGTGAATTGAACATTGCCGTTAGTTGCCTTAACTTCTGAATTATTAACATTGATTGAGCCGTTTTTAGCATTTGCAGTAATACCACCGTTTGCTGTTTTAACGTTTGAACCATTTTGAATTGTAATATTACCTTTTGTTGATTCAAGTTCAATAGCTTTTTGGTTTGTTACCGTTGATGAATTGTATGCTTTTTTGTTCAATGTAGCT
The DNA here is from genome assembly GCA_944325145.1 of Candidatus Gastranaerophilales bacterium. Classification (GTDB taxonomy): domain Bacteria; phylum Cyanobacteriota; class Vampirovibrionia; order Gastranaerophilales; family Gastranaerophilaceae; genus Galligastranaerophilus_A. Next base: position 45,921 of record CALYDL010000014.1, on the reverse strand, counting down.
TTATCAAGTGTTAAGTTTCCGTTTGTTGAAATTTTTAACACTTCAGAATCTTTATCATTAAATGTTGTGTCATTTTTGATTGTTACATTGTTTGTTTTTGAACCGTTTGCATCATAGAATGCCAAATCTTTGTATTGTAATAATGAATTATCAATTGTTGTGTTTGCACCATATAATTTTGTGTTGTCTGCAACAACTGTTGTTTTATTCATATTAATTTTGTTATCTGCGTTAACAATTGCATTTTTAGCATTTAACAATGTATCTTTAAAGCTTGCATTGCCTGCATTAACGGTAATTGTTCTGTCCGTATTTGTTGTTGCGCCATAGCCTTTTGCTTGAATTTTATCATAGCCTTCAACGTTCACTGTATCTTTTGCATTAATTTCTAAATTACCTGCAGATACGATGCCTGTTGTATTATATATGCCGCCAACAGAAGGAACACCGCTTGTTGTTTTATCTTGAATTAAGTTAACACTGCCATTTGAAGAAGCAATTGTAATATTGCCTGCTTTGATATTGTTTGAATCTGTATTTTTTGTTGAATCAGCAGATCTTACTTGAGAATTTTTAATTGTAACACCTTCGCTGCCTTCAATTGTTAAGTTGCCGTATCCGATATCGTATGATTGAGCTTTGCTGTCTTCATTTGTTGTTTGAACGTTTGAATCGGAAATATTAACGGTGCCTTTTGATGTAATTTGAATATTGCCGTTTGTACCTGTTTGAGTTGCACTGTATTCTTTATCGCCGATTGTTGTATCTGTACCTAATAATTTTCTTGAATAAATTGTTGAATTTTGAATATCAATTTTGCCGTTATCTTTCACGCCGTTATAAGCCAAGAAATTACCGGTTCTGATTTCTGAATCTTTGATGTTAATGCCATATTTTTGACCTGATGTTTTTTGAGCAGAGCCAGATACTGTAACATTGTTATCAATGTTGCCTGCTGATGTATAGTAGAAGTTAACACCATCGCCTGTAACCAATTTAACGTTTGATCTTGTTTGGGTAGCATTTGATGTGTTAGGAGTGCTTGTGTATGTTGTTCTGATATCTGAATTTGAAATATCAATTTTGTTGCCAACCATTGCAACTGTTTTGTTTGCTTTAATTGAAGCGCCGTCTGCAATAATTGAAGCTAGTTTTGTGCCGGTTGCATCACCTGTAATGTAGCCGTTGCCATCAACCATATTGTCGTTTGCAACGAATGAAACGGTTTTGTTATAACCTGCGATATCAAACAATGTGCCAGATGTACCGCCTGTACCTGCATATTGTTTGTATGCATTTTGGTCTTTTAACAAATCTTCGATATTTTTAGCACCTTTAATGTCATAAGTTGATGCAGTAAATGAGTTTAAGTCAACTTGTGAACCGTTGCCAAATACAATACCTGAGGGGTTAATTAATATAACTTTACTTGTATTAACACATGAAGGGCAGCCCGTGCCTGCGGATTCGGTTAATTTACCGTAGATGTATGAAATGCCGCCACTATTTAAAACTCTGTTTAAAGCGGTTTGGTTATTTGCGTTAAACACCCAGTTAACTGTTGCATCTTTACCAACGTTGAAAGAGTTCCAGTCAAATTGGCCAACTGTGCCTTTGCCGCCGATAACGTTAACATCCATTTTGTTTCCGTTAACATCAACACTGCCGTTAATAGCATTATTTAAGTCAGGAAGAGTACCTGCATCTATATTAACTGCAAAAGCCGGAAGACAACTAACCGGCATATAAGAAACAAAGCTTAATAATGCCAAAAATGCAGTAATTCTCTTTTTGTTAATTCCTAATTTGGAACGAGTGCTCATCATATGTCCTTTCTAATCTGTGTTCATATTGTGCTTTATAATTATACTACCTAAAAAGTAACAAATCACTAGTGTATAATAAATAGAAAACATGTAAAAAAAATAAATTGCCCTTTTGTTAAGTTTTTTGCCGCGATTTTTGTAAATTTTTGTAAATAAATTTTACTTTTATTCTATATATCGGCAAAAAAATAAAAAAGTTTAGCAAATTTTTAAATTTATGAGATTTATAGTTGAATATAAATGTTGCAAAAAAATGTTTAGTGGAATATTATTTTGTAACCTGTAAATATCATTTATTTAGCTTATTGAATAAATATATATTGCCATATATTATATTTTGTAAGTGTAATTGACCAAAATTGCGCATGCTTCGCAATTTTAAAATACGACAAGTATGAAAAGGAATTCCAAAGGTGAGAAACAACACATTTTTAAGAAAGGTAGTCCCGCTTACGGCATTGATTATTTCAGCCGCAGCCATTCAAACACTTCCTGCGTATGCCGATTCATCAGCAACAAACTTTAATAACCCTGTTGGTAACTTTGACGCAGGTGTTATTGACACTACCAACCTTATACAATTCAAAGAATATGAATTTAAAGCAAGCGAAGAAAACAAAGAAAAACATAAAGATTCCGGCGAAATTATAATGAATAAAGAGCTTCAATCACAAGTTGACCAGCTCCCAAACAAGGAATCAAGCTTTATATTAAATTCAATAACATTTAAAGGCTATACAGCTTTTACCGAAGAAGAATTAATGAATTTAATATGCGATAGAATTGGCACAAGGGTAACCGTTGGAGATTTGGTAGGCATCACCAATATGGTAACCGAACACTACCAAAAACACGGCTATATTTCATCTGTTGCATATTTGGCTCCGCAAAGAGTTCAAGACGGCAACATTGTTATTAACATTATGGAAGGTAAATACGGTAATGTTAAAGTTTCAGGAAACAAATGGAACAGAACGTCTTACCTTAATAATCAATTCTTAAAAGATAAATACATTGAATCAGGAAGCCTTTTAAACGTTAATGACATCAGAGAATCATTAAAAGAATTAAACGCTTCAGGATATATGCAAGGTTCAATTTCATTGGAAGACAATGAAGAATCTGCAGAACTCACCGATTTGGAATTAACCGTAAAAGATAGATTCCCGCTTGACTTTGATTTCAGATGGGACGATATGGGTACATCTGCAACAGGTTTGCACAGGGCAGTATTTTTTGCAGGTTTATATAACCTGACAGGTTTTGGCGACCAGTTGTATTCAACAACAACATTGGCAAGACATTCAATTGGCCAAGGTGTTATGTATAGCGTTCCTTTAACGGCTACAAAAGAAACCAAATTGAACGTTGGTTATTCATATTCCGGAGCTTCTGTTGCAGGCGGCGGCCTTGATTTCTTAGATTTGGAATCAAAATCTCACAACTTATTCTTCACTTTATCAAGAAGATTAATTAAAACAGATAACTACAAATTATACGGTGATATCGGCTTTGACTTAAGAAACACCGAAACCACATGGCTTGGTGGCTTAGACCTTTACAAATACAGAAGCCGTAACCTTAAAATTAACTTAACAAACATAAAAGATGACTTCTATGGCAAATGGTTTGCAAACGTTGGCACATCAGTAGGGCTTGATTGGTTCGGCGCCACAAACCAACTAGACTTTGGCATGGAAGGCGCCTACAAACATTCAATACCTTCAAACAAAGGTGTTAAAGTTATGGGTAATATCGCAAGAATTCAGGTATTACCATTCAGATCAACAGGTATCATCCAAGCAAGAGGCCAATGGGCATCAAGAGCTTTGTTACCTTCAGAAAGAATGAGCTTTGGCGGTATGTCATCAATTAGAGGCTACGAAGAAAGCTTCTTTATTAAAGACTACGGCGCAACAGCATCAGCAGAACTTCGTTTCCCTGTACCATTCTTAAGAATGATGTTGCCTGAAAAACTTAAATTTATTGATGACAGTATCAGACTTGCAGGTTTCTATGATATTGGCTGGTTTGGCAACAGACACGCATCAAACGATGGCCCTGATTATTTAATGTCAGTTGGTGGCGGTGTAATTCTTAAATTAACAAGATATCTATCCGCTAACGTATATTTGGGTGTTCCTATCGGCGACAAACCCGAAAATGCTTCAGGATGCAGGGTTCACTTCATTGTTACATCAAACATTTTATAATAAACTCAACAAAAACCGCCTAATAAAAAAGGCGGTTTTTGTTTTAATATTATTTTTTTATGGTATGCCATAATTTTATTTGTTAAAGAGTTTGCAGAGAAAAAAACAAAATGGTAGAATTCAATAAAAAAAAAGGGGGGACAATGAAATTTTTAACCGAATATCTTTGGTTTAACACGGAAAAGCACCGCGAATATATAAACATAACGGAAAAAGTTGAAGAAATTGTTGAAAGAAGCAAAATAAAAGAAGGGATGGTTTTGGTTTCTGCCATGCATATAACAGCAGGGGTTTATGTTAATGATGCAGAATATGGCCTTATAAATGACATTGACAAGTGGCTTGAAGAGCTTGCACCCTTCAACATAAACTATAACCACCATAGAACAGGCGAAACAAACGGGGATTCCCACCTGAAAAGCCTTCTTATAGGCCATGAAGTTATAGTTCCGATAACAAACGGCAAGCTTGATTTTGGCCCCTGGCAACAAATTTATTATGCCGAATTTGACGGGCAAAGAAGAAAACGCCTTATTGTAAAAGTTATGGGCGAATAATTAGCCCTTATTATCTTTATATCTATACCAAAGGCACATATCTATAACCAAAAATAAAGTGTTTAAAAGATACAGTATAAAAACGTAATCCATACTGTATATAATTTTGTGCAAAATGCCAAAAATATAGCCTAAAAGAATTAAATAGGAAAAATATATGCTTTTTCCTCCGACACATTTTGATTTATATGTTTTATAGGCTGCAATGGGCCAGCTTACGCCAAAACAAACCATCATGCCTGCTTCGAATATGCTCATGTTTCCTCCTGTAATAAAATTTTACCTATTTTTACACAAACAAAAATAATATTTACAGGTTTTATATTACAGCAAGGGAAATTTATATGAAAGTAAACATGAATAGTTGCGGCAAATTACATTTTGGCGCAGGGAATACAAAAATATTTTCGGATTTTGACGGCACTTTTATGCCCAAAGAATATAACCATGATGTTATTTGCAACAATTCTTCACCTGTCAATGAAGATGAATTCAGTTCATATTTTGGCGAATTTAAACAACTCTTGGCCCCTGAAGAAAACGGCAAAAAAACAACCGAATTAACAATTTCAACCGGAAGAAACCTTGGTGAATTTAACTATTATATGAGAAAAATAAAAGACAAAGGTTTAAGCATTCCTGTTCCAGATAAACTTATTGTGACAAACGGCGGAGATGAATTTTTATGCCATACCACAAATTATTTTGAAAACGATAAAGAAAATATGTTTGAAGAATGGGAAGTTAATACATCTAAAAGAAAGCCGTTAAAAAAATATATTATCAATTGGGATGGGCACAAAATAAAAAATCATATAAAATCTTTTATCTCAAGGCTATCAGGGTGCCCTCTTTTAATTGAACCATCTACTCATCAGGGTATGTATGGATATAAAGGGGATATGACACTTCAAGAAGATATTGAAAAACTTCCGTTGGAAGATAGAACAAATTACATCTCTCTAAGGCGCGACGGTGATTCTCAAATAAGGCTTACTGCTCCATATGGCAGCCAATATATTGAAGAATTAAAAGGCTTATCGGATGAACTTTTAAAAGAAGGTTACAGCATAGATTTTCAAGTTCGAGAAAATAACGGTGAAACATTTGTAAATAAAGCCGATAGCCCCAATGAATGGTGCAACGGAACAAGCATTGAAATGAAACCAAAAACAAGGGGTAAAATAAAAACTCTTGATAAATACCACCATGTTAAAGTTATGGTTGACCATATAATTCAAAATGATTCAGGCGACCTTGTAATTGCCGCAGGAGATGGCAGCAATGACCTTGATATGCTTGATTTGAGCAACTATATAGACGGAATGAAATCATCCGATGATTTTTCAAAACCCGAATTTAGAGAACAAGTTTCAAGATTACCTTTATTTACAATATTTGTAAGAAATTCTTCATCCGTTGACGACAAAATTAAAAAATTTGAACGAGATTTTAATTTTGATGGTGTAAAAAGGTTTATCATCGTAGACAAAAATGACGAAACAAGGCCAAAAAGCTTAGTTGAGGCCATAAAAATTGCCAAAGAAGAATATTCAAAAATTAACGAAGAATACAGAAAGAATGCACAATGAAAATTTCGCCCATTAACAGCTACAAAAATATAAGCTTTACAAGTAAAGTAACAAGAGTTATAAACGGTTCTGTGCCCGATGATATTAAAGAACAAGTTGATATTTTCGAAGAAACAAATGGCAAAAATGCAATGAAACTTGGGCAAGGGCTTTTTGCAGAAGCTTTTTTAATAAACGGCACAAACTGTGTTATAAAAAGGTCAAAACCCGGTAAAGCAGTTGGAATTAATGGCGATTTTTCACAGGAAGCGCAAGCTCTTTTAAAGGTTCCCAAAGGTTTTACCCATGCTCAAAGGCTTATTGGAAACGTTGAAACAGAAGATGAAAATTTTTATCTTTTAAGCACATTTGTAAATGGCGAAATTCCTGATGGGAAAAAAACAAAATGGGATAGAAAAAGTTTAAGCTCAATTTTAAAAAGTTTGGCAGAACTCGACACTGCCAAGGTTTACCACGGCGATGTTTCAAGATGCAACTGTTTAATAACGGAAGATGGCAATGTTAACCTTTTAGATTTTCAATATTGCGAAAAATTCGGAATTAACGGAGATGAGAACCACAGATATAATGCAGAAAGATATAAAGTTCCATATTTTATAGCGCCTTCAAATGCTCAAATGTTTGAAGAATCAAACTTTGCAACCTATTTATCAACAATAGATGAAGATGAAGCAAGAGAACTTTTCAGAGAATATTTAGAGGAAAAATCAAAATACCACCTAAAAAGAGCCGAAGGATTTGCAAAACAAGGGGCAAGGCCCGAAATTGTTGAATATGACAGGTTAATGGCAAAATATTTAAAAAACCCGTCTAAAGAAATGCTGAAACTGCAAGCAATGAAAATGCAGGTTTTATCTACTCACAGATATATTTTATCTGCAATGGACACAAGGAAGCAAGATGACCTTTATAACATTATGTCAGCACCCACATATTATCTTCATGCAATTGAAGACAGCAACAAAATGGCAAATTATGCTTCAGAGATGAGCAAAAGAACCTTTGATAAAGATTTACAAAAACTTTTAAGCTATGAAAAAGAAAATGCTCTGTTTTGGCGTTCTTTAATGAAAAATGAGCTTGCAGGAAGATATGGCAATAATAGTGCATTCGGGTGGATTTTAAGAAACGCAAAACAAAGCCCGAGAGATGGCTTTGACGATATAGGAACAACTTTTATTAAAACAGGACACCTTAAACACAAAAATATACCCGATATTTCATCAACATTATCCGGAACAGAGGTTTTATTCGGCTTTGATACAGAAATAGAAGACGATGTTTCAGACAGAATAAAAGCTGCAATTTCAAGTTTAAGAAAAACTCAATGTTTTGTATCACCAATTAAATCAATTACATATAAAGATATTAAAGACTACCACAAAACAAAACAAGAAATTATGAAAAACTTAAAAACCGCAAGGGATCTTTATATGGAAGACAATAAATATGAATCTTTATATTATTCACTAAATGCCCTTTATCAATCAACCATAGCGGAAGGAAAAGCTTCAAAAATTATAAACGGCGGCAAGCTATCATATAGCGAAAGATGCAATATGATTAAAGAAGCAGAATTTTTGGCTTGGTATAAAAAAGAACTTGAAGATTTAAACGGCCGGTTATATGAAAGGCTTTTTGAAAAAGCATCTAACTAGCCGTATAAATTCAGTCTTTATAACAAACTTTTACTGCTGTTTAGCCTGTGCCTGATACATTGCTCTTTGAGCGGCAACACCAAAGGGAATAGCTTCTCTGTCTGTTATCATAATTGTGAATAGATCTGTAAGCTTTAAGCCAAGCGGATCTGAGTATTTATAAGGTTTAATGCAAGATGTGTATCTGCAATTAATATTTGCAGGGTTTGGTTTTCTATCACCATTAACATCAACCATTATCATACAAGGGGGTTTTGTTGTGCCATCAGGATTATTTGGCATCCCTAAGCTGCCGCATCCGCCACAGTGGTTTATATCAACATCTTTTTCATCGTCAACGTTTAAACCTCTTGATGAAGTTCCGGCTATACAAATGGGCTGTCCGGTTTCATATAATCTGAATACGCCGCCCTTTGCAGCAGAAGTTTCAACGCCTTTATAATTTCTAAATTCATATCTCATACCATCTGTTGTGTAAAAGGCTGAATTTACAATGTATTTACCATTGGCCGATTCAACAACAAATCAAGTTGACATATCTGTTGTTGATTTCATAACGGCCATATGCCTTTGAAGATAACCGAACAAATTGGCGTTATCATAAGGCGTTTCACCTTCCATTGCCATATTCATGGTTATTGCTGAGTTTAAAACTGAAACTGCTTTTCTTAATCCTGTTTTAAATTCTTGTTGTTGAGTATTTGATATAACTGACGGTATTGAAATTGCAGCCACAACACCAATAATAGCTAAAGTTATTAAAACTTCTGCAAGAGTAAATGCGCTTTTTCTAATCAATTTTCTTTCCTTATATGTTATAAAAGTAATATTCCACAGTTTGAAGTAAAATGATTAAAATTGCAAGTTTGTAAATTTTTGATACAAAACTTTGATTAAAAAGGAATGGTATCATCCAGCATAAATTTAAACATCTGATACTCATCATCTGCTTTTTGGTCTTTGTTTGCTTCATAAGAAGCTTTTTCTTTTTCAATTCTTTCTCTTTCTTCAGGAATATCAGATCTTAATTGAATGAGTTCCTTGCCTTCGGCTCTGTCTTTTTTACCTGCATTAATTTTAAAGCCATCTATAAGCCCATAATCTTCTTCGGGTTTATACATGCCAAAATTAAGCGCATAAACTTGTGTTATGGTAAGGCATAAAATTAAAGGTAACAGTAAAATCTTTTTCATAAAATTATTTTACCACATTTTATATAAAAAAATGCACTTCTAAATTAGAAGTGCAATAAGTGCGTTCGTAAGATAAAAGGCCACCACTCCCTTCGGTAATGAGGCTTATGGGGATTTAGGGATTAGATATGGTTTCTTTGTTTTGTTTTTCTTCTTGAATTAATTTATATTCATTTTCGGCATCTTCAACAATAGAAAGGTTTTTCAAAATTGTTTTCAGTGAAATCACCCCTGTTAAATTTTTGGCAATTTCATAATCTTGCGCCATATTTTCAGGCAGATTTTTATAAAAATTAACCTGTATTTCATTTGCCGTTTTTTCATTAATTCCAAGAATTCTAAGCGTCATTTCGTTTCTTTTGTTCACGCAAGTTTTATATTTTCTGATTTTAGATGTCCAAAGTTGGTCTATTCCCCACATTTTAAACTGCATGGCAACACCTGAAAGATTTCCTGCAAATGCATCGTCTGATAAATCCGGCACCATAGAAATTTGAAAAATAAAATTCAAAAGATGTTGAATTTGCCCAAAAACCCCTTCTGTATTTGTGTTTTTAATTACCCACTGCATATTGGCTCCTGTCGGCAAATTTGCAACCTTATATTTATTTATTTGTTTAATTTCTTCTTCGCCCAATTTGCCGCCGCTAACGGCAAGAATTGCGTTTGAAACAGATTGAAGGTCGTCTGTATTATTTGAAATCATAAGGTTTAGGGAATCCAATAAATCAAGAATCATTTGAAAATCGCCAAAACCGTCATCGTTGTTTAATGATTCAATGACAGGAATTTGCCCCATTAAATGTTTTGTTTTTGTTGAAAGTGAAAAAGAATTTGAAAAGCCGTCAAATGTATAAATGTTTTCTTCATCCCAAAGGTAAACTCTTGTTTTGCATTGTTTGTTTTCAATGTAATCGTGAAAATAAACAGCGCATATAACATTTTCTTCAATAGAATTATCCGCTACCATAAAAGTTCTTAAAGGCTCCAACCTTTTAAATTTTACGCCTGTTTTTGAATTTTTATCGGGATAAACAAGCTGATAAGCTATTCCATAAACAGACATATCGCCCCCCAAATGGTAATCAAGCTCTTCTGTATAGTTTTCGCTGCAAACGGAAAGCAAAATGTTTAATAATTTTTTGTTTTCATCTTTAGCTACACTGTATGTTAGGGGTTTCCCAAAAGTATAGCCTGTTGCAACATCTGTTATATATTTTGCCATATTTACATTTATTGAATAATTCGGCCTGCCTTGAACCGCATTTTGTTTTATTATTTCATTTTTGCCATCGTAATAATCACCCAAAAGTTTTCTTTTTGGCATTATTAAATTTTTATATTCAATAAGCCACTCAGATAAATTGGCTGCATTAATTTCTTTGTTGTCTGCAATAATTCTGTACATAAAAAACCCTCCTTAATACTATTTTAAAGGTTTGAAATTCCGGCATTAAAAATTGGGCTGTATTGCTTGCAGCAAAAAGCTTTCAAGAACATAAATTATTAATAAATATTAACCCGTTTTTTACCCTTTAACTTGCAAAGGAAGTTTGGGTTTGATAGAATTAATTTACTTTATAAATTGCCACAGTTAATAGTAAGGGTGTGAATATGGGATTATCTGTTGAAAAAGTAGGGCTTTTTTGTACTAAAAACAATCAAAAGGGGCAAGCTGCAAAAAATAGCGTAAGCTATTCCGCAACAAATTGCGAAAAAGAAATTAACTTGAACAACCACCCAAATAACGTTTCTTTTAAGGGCTGGTTTTTTAACAAAGAACCCAAAAAACCCACTTTAACACCGGAACCTGCACGTTTATACGGCCCTTTTGATTTACCTGAAGGCGTTTTAGAAGAAAATGATGAAGTAACTTATGAATTATTGGAACCAATTGCGGAATGTCTGACCAAAAACAACCCCAGAGATATTCATGCATTTTCTTATGATACAAGCAGAGCAACCGAAAAAGCGGTTAACGCCATGGTTCCCATTTGTATTTCAACTCTTGCCTGCTACCCTCAAACAAACACCGTATTTCCCGAATTTCACGATTCAATAGCAAGGTCTTTCCCTAAAGTTTGCAGCAAACTTGATAAAGAAAAAGGCACAGGGAATATGTCAAGGCTTTATTTTAAAGTGAGAACAAAGCTTGAAGAATTCGGAAAAGCTGCAAACCCAAAAACAGAAGACCCGTTTGAAGACGGCATAAAATACCTTTATTTTGCAGATAACCTTCCCCTCATAAAAGAAGACAGGAGCGAAGGGGTTGAATGTACAGATGATATGATTGCCCTGATGAGAGAAGGGCAAATTCCAAAACCTGCCGATGTTTCAGGCGCACCAAGATGCAGCATGTCAAGAGAAAAAAATGAAATTAACATATATGGCACCCCATATATAAAAGAACATTTCAATATAGGAAAAAGCAAAGACAAAGGCCAAGGAGTTCAATATCAAAACCTTTGGGGCAGACAAAGAAACAGAAACTACCACCCGGATAGAAGGCCGAAAGAAGTTGAAGAACCAAAAGTGCGCTATGTTGAATATGACCCGAGCGATGATGAAACTTTTGATATCATAGAACCGCTTTGCTAAGAATAAGCGAAAGGTGCATTTTATTCAAATATTGCGCTTATAAATTCACTTTTATCAAAGTTTTTAATATCGTCTATTTTTTCGCCGATTCCAACCAGTTTAACAGGAATGTTATATTCTTTTGCAATTGAAAAAATAACTCCACCCTTTGATGAACCGTCAAGTTTTGTGAGCGCACAGCCCGTTAATTCAACTGCTTCTTTAAAAACTTTGGCTTGACTTAAGCCGTTTTGCCCCAAGTTGGCATCAAGAACCAAAATGCTTTCTAAAACTGCGTTTGGCGCTTTTTTACTTATAACATTTTTAATTTTTTTAAGTTCTTCAATTAAATTAAATTTATTTTGAAGCCTGCCTGCAGTATCTATTATAAGAACATTGTAGCCTTCATTTTGTGCCTTTTCTATTGCCCTATATACAACAGAGGCTGAATCTGCCTTATCTTCTCTTACAATATCAACATTTGCCCTTTTTGACCAAATATCAAGCTGTTCTTCAGCGGCCGCTCTAAAAGTATCGCCCGCAGCTAATAAAACTTTGCTGCCTTCCATTTTAAATTTATGGGCAAGTTTACCTATTAAGGTTGTTTTGCCGGCGCCATTCACCCCAACAACAAAATAAATATTCAAATTATCCGGTGAATAATTAAGAAGATTTGAGCCCGCTTCATTTAAAATATTTTCAAATTCCGATTTTAAAAATTCTTTTATATTGTTTGGTTTAACATCTTTTTCTTTAATTTTTTCAACAATTGAAACCGCCAAATCTACGCCCAAATCTGCCTTTATAAGCTGGGTTTCAATATCATCCAAAATAAATTCATCAAGTTTTTCATTATTTGAAACAATGTTTAAAATGTTTGAAACAAGTGCATCAGATGTTTTTGAAACAGCATCTTTAAAAGACTGAAAAGCAGATTTTTTTTCAGTTTCAAGGTTTTGTTCAGGTTCATTTTTTTTGAAAAAATTAAACATAAGATTCAACTACTTTGGCCAAAATACCGTTTATAAATGAAGGAGAGTCATCTGTTGAATATTTTTTAGCAAGCTCCAGCGCTTCATCTATAACAACTTTAACAGGCGCATCTTTAATATAAACAAGCTCTGCAATTGCAATTCTTAAAATATCTTTGTCTATTTTAAATAATCTGTTTATATCCCAGCCGATTGCATTGTTTTTAATAATTTCATCAATTTCTTCGTTATGATCTTTATATACTTTAAAAATTTGTTCTACATAACGTTTAACTTCGTTTCTGTCTGATAAAATGCTTAATTCTGCAACATCTAAAGCCGAAATTGTTTTTTCTGCAGATGATAGCAAAGTATCAATTTTATTCATCATATCATCTGTCATAGGAATTTTTACAGGGATATTAACAGCATCTATCGGCCTTTCTAGGTTATCTTTGTGATTATTTTCATATTCTTCGATAAACGCTTTAATTTCCGTTAATTCACTTGTAACAACTTGCAATTCATCTTGTGAATTACCAATTAAAGTTCTTACCGAATTTAAAACTATATCTTTAAAATCGGTTGAATTATATTTATGTAAATCTTTTCCCAATTGAGAAAATAATATTAAAGCTAATTCTCTTGAAGCTCTTCTTGCTTGCATTTTCTTATTCCTTATATTTACTTTTTCTTTGATTATATCTTAAACAAGAATATTTTGAATTATATTAATGTAATTTTCGCTCATTTTAATTTTTTCCATTGAAAGTGCAGTATCAAGCGCATTATTCATAATTGTTTCAGGATTTTTCAGGTTTTTAATTTTTTCTATTGCATTTTTTATGCCTAAAATAGAAGGTTCAATTAAAAAGCCGTTAACTTCATCTTTTATAAAGCCCGCCATGCCTGAATTTTTTGAACAAACTACAATGCACCCTTTTGCCATGGCCTCCAGATAAACCATTCCAAATGTTTCATTTTTTGAAGGCAGAATAAAAACAGGGGTTTTTTCCATTAAATTCAAAATATCTTCTCTTTTTCTTTTGCCTGTAAAAAATATTCTTTTTTGCAGCTTTAATTTTTTGGTTAATTTTAAAAGTTTGTTTTTTTTCTTGCCATCACCTGATATAACAAGCTCGACGTCATCAAAATTTGAAATTGCTTTAATTAATTTTTCAAAGTTTTTTCTTTTAATAAAGCTTCCTGCAGCATAAATTTTTAAAGGGGGAGATAAAATTTCTTGAGATTTTTCAAAAATTTTTTCTCTTTCTATATAAAATTTTTCTTCAATGCCGGATGGAATTATATAGGTTTTATTTTTTAATTCAGGAATTATTTTTTCAATTTCATCTTTTAGCCAATAAGACCTTGGAAGGGTGCATTTTGCTTCTTTATACGCTTTTTTTATGCTATACCATAAAAATGAATAAACGGGGTTTTTTAAAACTTCAATGTCGCTTGAATGAACCGATGCAAAATATGGAATTTTCAAAAGTTTTGAAATTTTATTTGCAGCCAAAACACCTGATGGCATGTGAGATAAAATTACATCAAATTTTTGATTTTTTAAAAAATTAAATTGGCCTTCATTAAAAAAGGGGGTTAAAAAGTTTTTATTAATGCATTTTACCCCTTTATATTCATATTCGCCTTCAGGTAAAATTTTTCTTTTCCTGATTAAAATGTTTGGAACAACATTTGGCCTTAACAAGGTTACATTGTGCCCCAAGGCTTTAAAATCAAGAATAAAATTTAACAAAGTAAAAGGAAGCCCCCATTCTTCTTTAGTTATCGGGCATAAATCGGTAACAAAAAGAATGTTCATTTTTTGCCCCTTATTTTGTTGAAATTTTTGAAAAATCACAAACCAAATTGAATTTTTCAGCCAAAACATTCAATAGTTTCAGCCTGTTATTCTTAATTTTTTCGTCTTTATCCATTACAAGAACTTTATCAAAGAATAAATTCAAAGGTTCAATAAACCTTTCAATTTCATTTATGTTTTGATAAGTAATTTCAGGCGAATTTAAAATTACACTATATAAAGTTTTTTCTTCTTCATTGTTAAATAAAGCTTCGTCAGGTTTTCCTTCAACTTTATTTCCTTGTGTAATTTTTAAAACCCTGTTTATTGTTTCAAAAATTTTGATTGAATCTTTTGAATTAACAAAATTATTAACAGCTTCTGTTCTTTTTAGCCATTCATTAAGGTTTTTAAACGGTTTCATATTCTCGGTTGCCGCCAAGACATCATAATTAAAGGTTTTTTCATATAAAACATTTAACCTGCCGTACATAAAGGCCAAAATTTCTTTAAATGTAACGTTTTCAACCGTTATATTAAATTCTTTTGAAATTAATTCGATTGAATAGTTAATAACTTTTTCTAAATCTATTCTTAAATTAAAGGTTGTGATTGTTTTTAAAACGCCAATAATTGCACGTCTAACTGCAAGAGGGTCGTTTGAACCTGTGGGGCGTTTTTTCTTTTTATCACCTTGTGTTGATAAAAATACGGCAACAATTGTGTCTATTTTATCTGCAATTGAAACAATTTGCCCTTCAATTTTAGAAGGAAGTTCTGAATTGGCGCTTAGTGGGAAATAATGTTCTTTAATTGCAAGTGCAACATTTTCTTTTTCACCTGATTTTAGAGCATAGTTTTCGCCAATAAAGCCTTGAAGCTCGGTAAATTCAAAAACAAGTTTTGTTGAAAGGTCTGCTTTTGAAAGTTTTGCAGCCTTTAAAATGTCTGTTTTATCAGAAATATTTAATTCATCAGCTATAAAAGATGAAAGTTTTTCAATTCTTTCTGTTTTATCAAACAAAGTTCCAAGCCCTCTTTGGAAGGTCATTCCTTTAAGAGCAGGTAATTTTTCAATTAATTTAGTTTTAATATCTTCATCATAGAAAAATTTGCCATCTTCAAGGCGGGCTGAAATTACCCTTTGGTTGCCTTGTTTGATATTTTTAAATGATTCTTCATCAGAACCTGTAAAGTTTGCCATTGTAATAAATTTGTTTGAAAGTTTTCCTGTTTTTTCATACAAAGGAAAATACCTTTGGTGTTTTGACATAACCGTAACCGTTACAATATCAGGAATTTGGAGATATTCTGTTTTAAATTCACAAACAACAGGAACAGGAAATTCTGTTATATATGTAACTTCATCCAATAAATCATCCAATTTTGAAAAATCTATTGTGCAATTAACTTCATTGGCTTTTTTAGTCGCAAGTTCAATTATTAATTGCTTTCTTTCAATAGGATCAGCATATACGTTTGCTGTTTTTAAAATTTCAACGTAATTTTTGGGGTTTGTTATTTCAACTTCTTTGATTTGAGAGAACCTGTGGCCTTTTGTTTTGTTTGTTGCTTTTTTGTCGAAAATTTCAACATTTAAAACTTCGTTATTTAAAATTGCAACAAGGTTTTCAACAGGCCTTGAAAATTTTGTTTCAAAATAGCCCCATCTCATAAAATGGGCGCCTTGAAGCTTCATAATAGACGGTGCAATGTTTTCTTCCAAAATTTCTTTTGCAGTTTTTCCTTTTTGTTCAACCTTTGCCCAAATGTAGTTGTCTTTTTTGTACAAAGAATCGGGGGTTATTCCGTTTTTCTTTGCAAACCCCAGAGCGGCAGGTGAAAAATTGCCGTTTTCATCAAGCGCAATGTTTAAAATGGGGCCTTTAACGTCTTTTACAATGTCTTCTTGGTTTAATTGAAGATTTTCAATTAAAAGCGCAAGGCGCCTTGGCGTTGCATAAGTTTTGATTTTGCCAAAGCTTAATTTGTTATCATTTAAAAGTTTTGTAAAAATATCAACCAGCTGGTTTTCAGCATTTGGTATGAACTGATAAGGCAGTTCCTGAACTAAAATTTCAAGTAAAAAATTATTTTCCATTATGTTATCCAATCTATTACAAAAAATATTGTAACAAAAAAAGGTTATTTTAGGGCAAAATTAAAAAATTTTTAAGCTTTTCTTCGGTTTCTTTTATAATTTCGCCATCGTTGAATTTTAAGCCCCTTTTAATTCCTTTTGTTTTAATTAAATTTTTAATGCATTCTTCGTTTTTACAAACGTAAATACTTCTGCCCATTATTTTAGAGTTTGGATTTATAAAAAGAGAATTGTTAAAAAGGGTAATTTTAACCATTTCTTCCCTGTTTTTAATGTTTCTGCACCCTTTGCACTGTCTTAAAATATTTTTTTTCATATAAATAGCGTATCTTATTTTGTTGTCATTATTGTAATCTTACTTTATAATACACTTAGAATGCAAAATTAGGAATTTTTTTTTCAAATGACTGATAAGATATCCTCAATTGAAAATTCTTTGGTTGAATTAAACCGAATGTTTGAAATAAGCGCCATTGCCAGTAATGCAATAAGCATTGAGGATTTGGTTTCAAAACTTTCTAATTTTTTGGCAGATTACCTAAGAACAAAGCACATCTACTTTTTTGCACTGGAAAAAAATGTTTTTAGGAACATTCCCACAAACCAATTGCCATTTAGCGACAAATATTTTGAATATGAAAATGAAGCTTTGTTTTCTGTTTTAGGCGACAACAAATTAATGAAAATTGAAACAGAAGAAAACAAAAAAATGTATGGCGGTTTTTGGGAACAAACCGGTTTGAGCGACCTTAACATTCAATATATGAGGGCATTTTTTAACCGTGACGATAATTGCCCCGTTTGCTTCTGCTTTATGGGAAATGAAGGCCAAGACGACAGAATTAAAGATTGCGAAAGGTTTTTAAACAGGGTATTTGAATATATTGAGCCTATGCTCATTAAATTAATGCTCCAAAAAGAGCAAAACAAAAAAATTGAAGACCTTCAACAATCTTTATACAATGTTTCAATTCTATATAACATCTCACAAGCCGTTAATTTTATTGATGACCTTAAAAGGCTTTTGCAGGTTATTTTATCAAAAGCAATTGATATTTTAAATGCAGAAAAAGGTTCTTTAATGCTTTATGATTATTCAACCAATACCCTGCAAGTTAAGGTTGTTTACGGCTTAAACGATAAAAGAGTTGAAGATAACATTAATAATGGCACCATTCAATGCACCAAAATTAAAGTTGGCGAAGGCATTGCAGGCACAGTATTTTTGGAAAGAAAAGCAATTATTACAAACTTAGGCGTAAATGACCCAAGGTTTGTTTCAAAAGGTTCTCCTGCAAATGTTCAGTCGCTTCTTTGCGTTCCTTTAATTACAAAAGGTGAAGCCATTGGCGTTATTAACATTTCAAACAAAAAATATGACTTGTTATTCAACCAAAAAGATTTAGAATTTATGACAAGCCTTGCAAACCAAGCTGCAATTGCAATAGACAACGCAAAATTATATGAACTTGCAACAAAAGACGGTCTTACAAAGCTTTATATAAACAGGCACTTTATGACATTATTAGAAAACGAAGTAAGGCGTTGTTCAAGATATAAACACAATATGTCTGTTATTATGCTTGATATAGACGATTTTAAATTAATTAATGATTCCTGCGGCCATTTGGTTGGCGACCAAATTTTAAGAGAGGTTTCAAACCAAATTTTAACAACGGTAAGAAAAATAGACGTTGCCGCAAGATATGGGGGCGAAGAATTTGTTATATTGCTTCCCGAAACAACAAAACAAGGTGCAAGCATTATAGCAGAAAGATTAAGAAAAAATATTGCAAACCTAAAAGTCAACACAAATGATGATAAAGTTGTCACAACAACGGTTTCAATGGGCATAGCCCAATTCCCAAATGACGCTGCAACCGCCCAAGATATAATTGATGCGGCAGATAAAGCTTTATATTATTCAAAAAGAAACGGCAAAAACGTTGTTTCAATTTACGGGGAAAACGAAAATTTTGTTATGGTTGACAAATACGAAGTATAGTTGGCTTTTTTGTAAACAACTTGCAAAAAAAGCCTTTCAAGACTATACTTTATTAAAAAGTTGGAGGTCACGATGGACGATAAAGAGATAATTTTAGGGCAATATAAAGTTTATTCGGATGCAAAAGAACAATTTATAAACAGGCACTTTGCCACAAACCGTTTCTATTTTGTATTTTCTTTTGTTCTTCTTGCAATGACATATGTTTTCTATGCTCTTTCTCCGGGAATTGTTCAACTCATAATAACAGCTGCATTTGGTATAGCAGTTTCTGTTTTATGGTGGCTAAACATAGATTCATACCAAATTTTAATTAAGGTTAAATATTCAAAAGTTCTTGAATATCTTGAAACAAAATTACCTGAAGCGCCTTATAACAAAGAATTTAGAGAAACTCAGGCCTTAAAAAAATCTAAAAATGTTTTATTTGCAGATGTTCAAAAGGGCTTTGCAGGTTTTATTTTCATTGTGTTTACAATAATTTTTATATGCTCTTGCGTGAATGTTGCACTGAATTATAAAACAGCACCGCTAGTTTAAAAAAGTTTAAAATAAAATGCCTGTGTAGCTTATGTTACACGGGTTTTTTATTGCTTTTAGAAGTATTTTGAAAAATGAGGGAAAAAAAAGGGTATTTCTACCCATTCGCATACTATCCGAAGCATTAACAACATTATTAATATACACTAATTATACTTTTTTTGCAAACTTTTATTACAAATTGTTAATCCAAAAAATGTATTTTTGAAAAAAATTAAAAATTAACTCAATTCCTTTATTGTTACCTGTTTTTTGGAAAATATAAAATATTTTATTTATTGGATATTGCCGAATTGGTTAATATTCGCATGGGTTATTGTTGGATAAGATTATAGCTTGATGGAGTTAGACTTTTTTAGGAGTAAAAAGCATGGAATGTGTGAATTTTTACGTTTCTTTGCCTGTTTTGTCGTATTCAAAGCTTGAAAATTCATCAAAAAAAACAAAGCTTACAAGGAATGAAATAATTAACAATGCAATCAGGCTGTATCTCAGCAATGATAGGCCTTTGAACCCCCAAAAAAATGCCCGATTTTCGAACCTCTATAATAAAAATTATGGAGGTTAAAACACCTTAAAAGAAAGGAAGGGTAAATGGAAGAAAACAAAAACAAAAAACCTGACGAAGAAAAGCTTTATTCAAAAAAAGATTTTGAAGATTTCAAAGCAAAGCTTGAGCAAGAAATGCTTGCTAAAAAAGAAAATCAGGAAGAAGCACCAAAAGAAGAAAATGAGGAAAACAAAGAAAACGAACTTGAAAACGCACTTTCTCAATTGGAAGAATTAAAAACAAAGTATCAGGAAAAGGAAAACGAGTGCTTAACTGCCAAACAAAAAGACGAGGTTTCTTCTCTTTTGGCTGATGCCGGGCTTGAAAAGGAAATTTTAGAGCTTGTTTATGTGCCTTTGGATATGGAAAAAACCAAAGAAAAAATCGAAATTTTGAAAACTTACATTGAAAAAATTAAAAAAGAAATTTTTCAAAATTGCGCAAATTCCCCATTGCCAAAAACAGCCAAAAACAAAGAATATGACGCATTTCTTGAAGGTTTTGACACAAATAAATTATAGAAAGAAAGGATGTAAAAATGACCGTAAATTTAGCATTAAAGTATTCATCAAAAGTTGACGAAAGGTTCAAACTTGGCTCTTTGACAGATTCGATTATTAACTTTGATTATGATTGGACAGGTGTTGACACAGTAAAAGTTTATTCAATTGAAACAAGCGAACTTTCAGATTATGTAAAATCCGGCTCGCAAAGATATGGCACACCGGATGAATTATCCGACAGCGTTCAATCTTTGACATTAACCCAAGATAAAGCTTTCACCTTTACAATCGATAAAGCATATGAACTTGGGCAAGAAGGCGTAAAATCAGCAGGGGCAGCGTTAAGACGCCAATTAGATGAAGTTGTAATTCCTGAAATTGATATTTACCGTATTTCAAAATTAATTGAAGGCGCAAAAACAACAGAAACTGCTGCTACAACAAAATCAAACGCTTATGAACAATTTTTATCTGCAATGGAAACTCTATCAGACAATAAAGTGCCCATTGTAGGCAGAATTGCGCTTGTAACACCTTCATTTTACAAATTTTTAAAGTTGGATGAAACATTTATCAAAAATTCAGATCTTGGCCAGCAAATTGTTTTAAACGGCCAAGTGGGTAAAATTGACGGCGTTCCCGTTATTGTGGCACCTACAAGCTATTTCACGGAAAACGTTAATTTTGTGGTTACTCACCCTTCAGCACTTTGTGCACCTGTTAAATTAAACGAATATAAAATTCACACAAACCCGCCCGGAGTTTCAGGTTCACTTATTGAAGGCAGAATTATTCACGACGCATTTGTATTAACAAACAAAGCATCTGCAATTTATGTTCACAAAATTGCCTAATTAATCAGTCTGTTACCGAAGAAAAAAGGAATTGAATATGCAAAACGAACAAATAATAGAAGCTGTTTTTGAAATGTGCAACAAGGAAGAAACCCCCATTTTAAAGCTTAAAATAGAGGCTTTAATTAATGAAATTCTTTCATACCTAAATAGAAGCGAAATTGAAGATTATATGTTTGCTTCAGTTGTTTCAACAATTTCTGACTGCTTAAAGGTTGATTTTTTTAATGGTGCAAAAGTTCAATCCTATTCAGAGGGCGATATTTCCGTTTCTTATGCCAATTTATCGCCCTTCTTCGGCAGGCTGGATTCTTACAAGCTTATATCGGGGGTAAAAGATGTTCAGGAATGACTTTTTAACTGTTAAAAGAGAAAATTATACGGTTGTTGATAATTTGGCAACAAAAAGCTATGAAACCGTTTATGAAAATATTCCCTGCCATCTTTCCGTTAATTTGAACAACACGGCTAACATTCAAAACACCCCTTATATAAACGCTGAATTCACAATTTATTTGAATGCCGATGAAAAAATTCAAATAAAAGAAAATGATAAGCTTTTTGTTGTAACACCTCAAAATAGAACCTATGAGCTTATTGCAGGTGAAACAAAAACCTATAATTTAACAACCCAGATTAAATGCAGGCAAGAAAAAATTATAGAAAGCGATTTTGATGTTAATTGATGAAATAAAAAAATCAATAAAAAATGCCGTTGCAAAAGTTGATAATAGCATTATTTTTCATTTTGACGAAATTAAGCATACAAAATTCCCTTTTATTTTCGTTGACCTGAAAGATTTTAAAATTCAAGCACAAGATAATTTAAACAAAAAATTTTGCAAACTTATTTTTGAATTAAGCGGAATGAAAAGCGCTGATAACAAGCCAAATGAACTTTTTGAACTTCAAGAAACTTTGTCTTGTTCGCTTTTACCTGTTATTCAGATAAGCAACAAAAAAATATCTCTTGATAATGCCTGTTTTATGGTAAACCATAAAACCCTTATTATGACTTTTGAACTCAATTTTTATATTGATAAAGAAAATATGGATTATGAACTTATGCAAGAACTTGATTTTAGTATAAAGGAGAACAAAAATGCCCGATAAACAACCAAGCTTCACCGTAACCTTTAAAGAGCTTGCGGTGGCTGCAATTAAAAGACAAACAAGGGGGCATGTGATTATGGTTTTAAATTCAGAATTAGACCAAAAATCATATACAAGCTTAAATGAAACAGATTCATCAAACTTTAGCCCCGATGATTACTTGACGCTTGAACTTTGTTTTATGGGAAACCCCAAAAAAGTTACCGTATTAAAAAAAGAAGAAGAAATTTCAAGCCTTACTCAAAAGCTGGATAAATATACTAATTATACATTAATTTACCCTGATATTGATGAAGATGGAATGCTTGCAATTAAAAATTATCTCAATTTAAAAAGAGAAAAAAACAATTATTCAATTGCAATTTTTGCAAATGCGGAAGGAATGGATTCAAGCTACATTATTAACTTTAAATCTGATGATATAAAAATTTCAAATAATAATGAAACAAAAACAATCGCAGCCTCCAGATACACTGCAAGAATAGCCGGCATATTAGCGGGGCTATCCAATAGCAGGTCTTTAACTTATTTTGAATTAAATGAAATTGTTGATGCAAATGTTTCTATTGATGCAGATGAAGCTGTTAAAGAAGGCAATTTGGTTATCATTTATCAAGATGGCAGCTTTAAATTCGGCCGCGGAGTTAATTCTCTTGTAACTTTAACAGATGGCATCACAGAAGCATTTCAAAAAATAAGAGTTGTAAACATTATGGATATGATTGCAGGCGATATAGTTTCCACATTCAGGCAAAGCTATGTCGGCAAATATGTTAATAACTATGCAAACAAAAAACGCTTTATAGGCGCTGTTAACACATATTTAAAAAGCCTTGCAAGCGAAGGCCTTTTAGATGAAGTAAACGATAATGAAGTTTATTTAAGCTATGAAAAAACAAAAGCTTATATAGAAGCCAAGGGCGTTAGCACCGAAAATATGAGTTATCAGGATATTATTCAATACAACACAGGCTCTTATGTAATATTAGATGGCGTTTGTTCGCCAACAGATTGTATGGAAGATTTAAACCTTGGTTTTTATCTTTTTCAAGGGTTAGAAAGCGAGGAAGCATAATATGACAACGGTTGAAGCAGCACTTAGGGGCACATACGGCAGAGTATGGCTTGATGGCGAAGAAATCGGCATTTTAAAATATATAAATTTAAGGGTAATTCCAACTTATGAAGATGTAATTGTGGGCTTTACCGTTGACAGGCAAGCCGTTTCAGTTCAATATACGGGCGAATTGGCTTTTGAAGCGGTAAATTCAATTTCAACAGAACTTTGCAACAAATATCTTAAAAATACAAATGCAAGGTTCACGATTGAATGCAATTTGGCAGACCCAACCGCAAACGGCGAAGAAGAAGGTTACACAATAAACGGTGTTACATTTGATGAATTTCCCCTTGCAAACTGGCAAAAAGGAAGCTTGATTGAAAAAGCTTTCAGGTTTAGAGCTTCTGACATTGTAGTTGTAGATTTAATTACAGGGAAAATTTAGCAATGGAAAATATTGAAAACTTATTAAAAAAAATTGAAGAAAACTATCAAAACAAAAATGTGAGAAAGAAAACAACAATTGAAATTAAAGGCAGCATTTTTGAAGTTGAAGGGCTTACAAGAAGCGAAAAACTCAATTTGATGTTTTCAATAAAAACCGGCGGAAAGGGCAACTTCGGCGAAGTTTACGAATGGATGAAGCCCATTATATATAAATCGTTGAATTTGAAAGATATTGCCATTAAAGCAAAAGAAAACGGCTATATTAAAACCTATTTGGAAGTTATAGAAATGCTTTTTGAGCCTGAAGATATTTTAAAAATTATGGAATTCATTATTGAAGAAAATAATTTAAATCCAAAGGCCGTTTTTCAGGAGGAAGTTGAATTTCAAAAAAAGCATTAGAAAAGGATTTTGAACTCGGGCTTTGTGCTTGTTATTTAAAATTTGGCATTTTGCCCGAAAAAATCCTTAATTTAAGCCAAATTGAAAAAATTTTTCTATACGTTGGATACTTAAAAAACACAAAGGATATAAATTGATATTTAACATTATTAAAAAAACCGAAGATTTTTTTGAATTAATGAAGCCATATAAAAAAATTCAAGAAAATTTAAAGAAAAAGTTTTTCGGCGGGGAAATTTCCCCCGCCGAAGGCAACAACAATGAAAATGAAGAAATTGTGGATTCTTCTTTTTATGAAAAAAATGAAAATTTCAGCCAAAATGAAGCCGAACAGAATAAAAAAGAAAAAACAAAAATTAGCAAAAATGAAGAAGCAAAAAAATCAAAAATGGCTAATGAGAATATGGAAGGTTCGGTTTCTTCCAATAATATTTTAGATAATTTTATGGAAAATATTCAAAAAATTGATTTAATTAAAAACGAAATTTTTGGCCCCAAAAAAAGCAGCCCGAATTTTTCTTATCGAATGCCGGATGAAGCAGAAAATAAAATTTCAAAAATAAACACAATTAATGAAAACAACAATGTAAATATAAACAGCATAATTAACACAAACAAAAATTACAAAATGCAAAGCGGAGGTAATTTTACCTTTTATAGTTCACCAAATGAAAAGCAGGAAAATAACTTTGAAGAATTCGGAAAAATGCTTGCGCAAGCTTTAAAAAATGCTGCCCAAAATAAAAGCGTGGCACAAAAATATTAACTTTGTAAGGAACAAAAAATGGCAACAAAAAGACTTAATATAATGCTTTATGCAGAATCTTTAGGAGAACAAATTGTTTTTCCGATTAACCCCAAAAGCATTGAAATAAAATATGAAAAAAGCTTTAACAACTATGAAATTATAGGTTTTGGCGAAGTAAACATTATGGCGCACCAAAAACCTTTAAGAATAACACTTTCGCATTTTTTACCCGAAAATAACAGTATTTTTGAAACGTATTCGGGAATTATGTATTTTACAAACGAAAGTTCAATTTACATTGAAGATGACTTTTCTTTGGAAAAAGCCGTAACCATTTTAAAGAAATGGGCGCAAAGCCAAGTGATTGTAAGGCTTGTTATAGATGACGAGCTAAACCTTGAATGTATGGTTGCAGCTTTTAGCCAAACAATAAGAGAAAGTACATCTTCAAAACCATATACTCTGGAACTTCTTGAATACAGAAACCCGACATATAAAACAATTTCAAACAACGGGCTTATTGCAAGAACAAGTTCTATCAATATTCCAAGCTTTATTTTAATGACCTCAAAAGATAGCGTTTATTCCATTGCAGATAAATATGACCTTAACTATAAAGTTTTAGCCGAAAACAACAACATAAAAGACCTAAACGCAAACATTGAAGGAACAAAGCTTTCAACCCAAGGAGCAAAAAATTAAATGAAATTTTTTATAGACGATAAAGAAATAAAAACCGTAAATAAGGGAGCAACAATCAAAGGTTGTTTAAGCCTTGTTTCAAGATGTGCCAATTTTTCATTCATATATAATGAAAACGATTCAAATTTTGAAAAATATAAAGCAAAAATTAACTCCGATGTAACAATTAAAAATAATGAAGGCAAAAACATTTTTAAGGGTTTTGTTTCAATAATTAATTACAATCAAAATGAAAAAACAGTTGAAATTGAAGCTTTGGATTATTTTTCATTCTTGTTAAATTCTAAAATTGCAGGAAGATTTTCAGGCGGCGTTTTATCTGCTTTAAACAAACTTTTAAGCGGGTTTAATATATATTCAAGCCTTATAAAAAATATAAAAAAAGAATTAAATGTAATAAGCTTTGGCAGCTTATCACGCTACGATATTTTAGAAATTTTAATTAAAAATATGTATGAAAAAGAAGAATTTAAGCTGTATTTAGACGGCGATAATTCCATAAATGTTTTATTGCCCTTGAGGGATAATTCCAAAGGCGATTTTAAAATAGGCGAAAACATTATTTCTGCATATTTCAGCCAAGAAGGTTTTGAAAATATTTCAAGAATAACTGCCATTGGAAATGATGATGTAGTATCAGGAACAATTATTAAAATTATTGACCCTAAAAACAACAAGAGCGGCTATTTTACAGTTAAAAGCGATATTCACACATACGCCGATTTTCACATTATGGACTTGGAATTAAAAGAAAGGAAACTTTGATATGAAAAATTGGGCAGGAGATATATTGGATGTTTTTAGTGAATATGAAAGCAAATTAAATTTTAGAGGAATAAAAATTTGCACCGTTAAAAGCATTAACCCCTTTATTTTCACATACAAAGGAGTTGAAATAGGCACAAAATTAAATGATACCGTTTATATTCACCCGCTTTTGACATCAGCTTTAATTGAACAAGACAAAGAAACAATTAAAGAAAATCAAAATTTTAAAAACACAACAGCATATAATTCCCCAAATTTTACAGGGGTTATTGAAGGCACAATTCCCAATTTTTTAATTGAATTTTATGAATTCTACAAAAATTGGCAATCAACCTACATTTTAAACCCGAACGATTTAATTGCAGTATATGAACTTGGAAATAACCAATATTTGGTTTTATCAAAAGTTGCAATAGACATTTTAAAAGAAGAAGAAGAAACGGAAGGTGAAAATGAGCTTTAATTTTATTCCAATTACATTAGATGAAAATATAAAAGAAGAAAATCTTCCAATTATTTATGAACCTGCAAGAAATTTGGAAACTCTTGAATTACTTACAAAGAACGGAAATTTTTATCTTGTTTCAAAAAACGATGCAATTAAAATTTGGGTGCTAAAAGCCTTAAATAAACAAACTTCAAGATATTCTTACAGGGGTTATTCTAAAAACTATGGCAACGAGATAGCAAAGCTTTTCGGGCGCCACCTTAAAGATTCACTTTTAAAATCTGAACTTAAAAGATATATAGAAGAAGCACTTCTTGTAAATCCATATATAAAAGAGGTTAATAATTTCACATTTGAAAAAGAAGGCTCAAAAGTTGGTGCAACGTTTACTATCAGCACAATTTACGGAAGTTTTAAACAAAACATAGATTATATAAAGGAGTAAAAATGACAACAAAGGAAGAGGTTAGACAAAGTATAAATTCAAGGTTAAAAACTGCCGCAACAACAATCGAAGGCGGTTTAACCCAAGACATTATAGGTTCTGTAAGCTATGAACTTGCAAATATTATTGATACAAAAATAGATGTAATTTTAGACAATGCCTTTGTTTCAACGGCAGATATCGAACATTTAAAAATCAAGGGCGAAGAACTCGGGCTTTTTCAAAAAGAAGCAACAAATGCAATTGTTGTTGCAAAAATTACAAATGCAAGCCCAAATACAAAGCTGCCGGATAATTTTATGGCACAAACAACAGATGGAATTATTTTTAAAAATATTGAAGAAAAAGAAACAGATGAAAACGGCTTTCTTGAATTTCAGATGCAATGTTTAACAGAAGGGGTTATAGGCAACATTAAACAAGGAACATTAACCGAATTTTGTGATGAATACGAAGGGTTTGAAAATGCCCAAATCACAAATGAAAATAGCGGCTACAACGGTTTTGAAGAAGAAACAACCGAAGAATTCAGAGAAAGAATTTTAGCATATTTAAGAGATGATGCCGCAAATTCAAATATGGCAGATTATTCTTGGTGGGCAAAAGAAGTTGCGGGCGTTAAAAACGTTATTGTTGAAGATGCAACAGAAGCGGGTGCCGGCAATGTAAATGTGTATATTTCAGCCGTGAACAATTTAGAAGTTTCTAAAGAACTCATTGCAAGCGTTAAAGAAAAAATTCAAAGCGAACAAATTATAAATGCAAATTTAAACGTTTTGCCGCTGGAATACTTTAAAATTAACATTACCGCAGATATTAAGCTTCAAGAAGGTTTTGAAAAAGAAGCTGTTGAAAGGGAATTTTCAGCTCTTGTTGAAAATTATTTATCAAAGTTACCAAGTTTGGTTTCATATCTTTATATTTCCAATTTATTTTTTGAAACAGAAGGCATTGAAGATGTTTCAAATTATCTTATAAATTCTAAAACAGAAAGTGTTGAGATAGAAAAACTTCAAATTCCTATTGTCGGAGAAATTATTTTAAACACTGTTGAATAAAAGGAGGATGAATGACTTTAAAAAGTAATCTTCCGCAATTTGTTGCAGAAGAAAAATATACAAGCGAAATTTTAGATGCAATTGAGCCTGAAATAGAAAATATTAAATTAAAACTCTCTCAAATTCTTCTTGAATGTTCAATTAGCACCTGTTCAATTAACGGTGTAAAAAGGTTTGAGAAAGATTATGGTATACCATATAACCCAAGCTTGAGCCTTGATTCCAGAAGAAAAAATGTCATAAATAAAATGCTTGCCAAAAAAAGGCTAACAGAAGATGAATTAATTAATTTTATAAGAAGAAATATTAATAACAGTCAATTCTACATTTCAAACGAAGCTGAGAAATATCAATTTACTGTTCATTTAATTGACGAAAATTACAAGGAAAAATTATATTCTGCATTATTTACAGCAAGGCCTTGCCACCTTGTTTTTAACGTTAAACTTACAAAATATGAAAAAAGATGCAACACGTTCAAATGCAATGAATTCACAATATAAAAGGAGAATAAAATGACCTACAATAAAACAATTTGGGTTGATCAAGAAGTTAAAAAAGAAAGAACCTATGAATTAATTAATAATTCAGACGGCACAACCACAATTCAAGACCCGCCAAACAATATTTTAACTTTTGGAACGCCTGTTAATGCCCAAAATTTAAACAATATTGAAAACGGAATTGAAAACCATGAAACAAGGATTACCTTATTGGAAAGCATTGGAAACCCAATTCCAACATTATCAAATATTTTAGCTGAAAACGAAATATGGCTTGAAGGTGCTGAGGTTTCAAGAGAAACATATGCTCAATTATTTGAAATATACGGCACAACATATGGCGAAGGAGATGGCGAAACCACATTTAACTTGCCTGATTTTAGAAATAGAACCATCTGGGGTGCAGAAGATTTTGGATATATTGAAGCAGGTTTGCCAAATATATCAGGCAGTTTTTCATCAACACAGATATATAGAAGCGGAGCCACAGGAGCCTTCAGTGTTGCAGAATCGCACAACCATAACTTAGACCAAAATGGCGGTCTTGGATGTACAAGTGTAAAAGTAAATTATGGTGCAAATGCAAGCAATAGTATTTACGGCAATTCAGCCACGGTTCAACCACCATCAGTTAAGGTTAGAATTAAAACAAGATTTGCTTAAAAAAAAGAAAGGAAACAAAAAATGAATTTATATAATTATGATAAAAATACAAAAGAATATTTATCAACAACTTTAGCAAGTGCAGATCCTATGGAAACCAAAATAAAGGGTGAATTTGTTCCTTTGGTTCCGGCTTATGCAACACTTTTAGAACCCCCAACAACAGGTGAAAACGAAGTTGCAATTTTTAATGGCGAAGTTTGGGAAATAAAAAAAGATTTTAGGGTAAGCCATAAAATTTGTGATGAAAATTTTAATATTAAAGATATAACAGAAATTGGCGAAATTGAAGAAAATTATCTTGTATCAGCTGATATAGCAGAATTAATTAAAGAAAACCCCAATAATTTTAAAATCCAAAACAATGAAATTGTTCAAAAAACAGAAACTGAAATTGAAGAAGAAAAGACAACTGAGCGCCAAATTGAATTTGAAAAAGATTTCTTTTTAACATCCCTTGGCTATATTCGCCGCAAAGTTTCAATGGCAACAGGCGAAACTAAAGATTTCTTATGCGACCTTTTACCTGCAATTACAACAGGCATAGCCTTGGGGCAAGAAATACCGATAATTACATATAAACAGCCCGATTTTACAAAAGAATTTACCCTGGAATATCTTGAAAGTTTGCAAGAAATAAAAATTGCAACTCAACAATTTTGCACAGAATGCGCCCTTCAAATTTCGGCCGATTTTATGGGGCAGCCTTTAGTATTAAGTGAATAAGGAGTTTAAATTATGAATGAAGAAATTAAAGAAGAATTAAAAAATGAAGCATTGGAATTAGCGGAAGGTGTAACAAAAGAAGCGATTGAACACGTTTTTTCTTTTGCAAAAAAAGCACTTGAAAAAAGTGACAATACCTTGCTTGCTGCAATCGTTCCTATTTTATCAAAGGTGGAAGAATATCTTTTATCTTTAGCAGATAAAATCGATGGAATTGAAGGCAACATAGAAGGTGTTAATTAATGCTAACAGGTGCAATCGAAGCAATCGGAAACGCTATTAAAAGCGTTTCTGACAGCTTCAGCATTTTTAAAAAAAGACAAAGTGAAACCGCTATTTTAAAAGATAGAAAAAACTTACAAAAAGCGGTTGATATAGCTGAAGAAATTATTGAAATAATTTACAAATACTTACCCTTATTAATGGAAGATGACTCAGAAAAGATTAATGGACTTATCAAAAAATTTAGAAAATATAACTGAAATTAAATTAACATATTCAGATTTTAGAGAAAGTGTAGGCTATAATTACAAGGAAATTAAGCCCTTTTATGTAATTGAAAACATTTATGTAAATATAATTTCAAAAAAGTTTAATCGCCATTTTGTAATTAAAAGGGGCTTTAAATCGGATGGTTGCACAATTCCAAGAGCCTTTAGGCGGTTTTTAGGGTGCAACCACAAGGGCGAATATTTGCCCGCTTCAATTATTCATGATTTTTTGCTTGCAAATAAAGAAATTATAGGCAATTCAAGAATTTTATCAAGCAGAATTTTTAAACAAGTTTTATTGCAAGAAGGGGTAAACCCTGTAATTGCTCAAATAATGTTTTTGAGTGTAGAATTTTGGCAAAAAAATATAAAAGGTTGGATATAAATGGATATAAACAACATAGTTTTATACGGAACAACAGCCCTTGCGGTTTTGCACATAATAATGGGGCTTAACATTTTTGCAAGGAATAGCGAAGTTAAATCTCTTGAAGCAAAAATTATGGAATTATTGGCTAAAAATTACCTTTTAAAAGATACATATGCAGATAATCATAAAGCCCTTCAAGAACAAATGCTTCAATTACAACACGATATTTCAGATGTAAAAAGCCTTTTAATTACAGCAGTTACGGAGATTAAAAACAAATGTTAAATTTTAAAATATCAGAATTAATTTATTCTGAAACAGCAATTAAAAACAATATAAACAATATGC
The DNA here is from genome assembly GCA_944325145.1 of Candidatus Gastranaerophilales bacterium. Classification (GTDB taxonomy): domain Bacteria; phylum Cyanobacteriota; class Vampirovibrionia; order Gastranaerophilales; family Gastranaerophilaceae; genus Galligastranaerophilus_A. Next base: position 14,682 of record CALYDL010000014.1, on the reverse strand, counting down.
CCGATATTAATTCATTGGATAATATGCTGAATTTAATATATTATTGTCTGCAGCCTGCAAGAGAACTTTTAAACGCACCAATGACAATTACATCGGGCTTTAGAAACCCGCTTGTAAACCGTTTAGTTGGCGGCGTTAATTCAAGCCAGCATTTATACGGACAAGCAGCAGATTTTATTATCAAGGGAATGACACCAAATCAAATAATCTCAATTATAAAAACATCGAAAATAGAATTTGATCAATTAATAAATGAATATGACAAATGGGTTCATATAAGCTACAATAAAGGGAAAAACAGAAGAGAAATTTTGAAATATTATTAACCAACAAAGAGGTATATATGAGTCTAAAAAATATTTTTAAAATAAACAATATTTATGAAAACAATAAAAAAATAGGCAAAAAAATTACCCTTTTTAATAAAGAATACGAATTTTTCCCTTTCCCTCGAGAAAAATTTATTGAAAATATAAAAATTGAATCAAATGTAAAAACTGATAAAAATTATATTTCTATTGCAGCTATTTCAAAAAATGAAGGCCCATATATTAAAGAATGGATTGAATATCATAAACTTGTTGGTGTGGATAGAATATATTTTTACGATAATGAATCACAAGACAATACAAAAGAAGTTTTAAAACCATATATAGAAGATGGAACTGTTGTTTATCATTATGTAGAAGGTAAATGTATGCAAATACCTGTATATATAGATGCAATATACAGGTACAAAAATAATACAAAATGGCTTGGAATTATTGATTTGGATGAATTTATAGTTCCTGTTGAAAAAGACAATTTGAAAGACTTTTTAAAAGATTATGAAAAATACCCCGGAATTGCAATAAACTGGATTATGTTTGATTCAAACGGATATGAAAAACATCCTGAAGGTAAACTTATAATTGAAGCATACACTAGGGTGCATAAAAATTATAGAAGCGGAAACCATATAAAGTCCATAGTTAACCCTAAAAAAGTTATATGTCCCTTCACACCCCATGCTTGCAAGTATAAAAACTTTCAATATGCAGTGAATGAAAATTATGAAAAAATTGATAAATACCCAACCTGTTTTTCAAAAAAATATACCGACTCCAAAATTAGAATTAATCACTACTATTCGAAATCTGCTGAAGATTATGAAAGAAAAGTAAGCAGAGGGTTTGCAGATCAAACAACAAAAAGAGAAGCTGTTTATGCTTGGGTGAATTTCTCTGAAACCACAAACGATTATGCAATTCAAAAATACGTTCCAAAATTAAGAAAACAAATGGGAATGAATTAAAAAAGCCGATAGAAAAACTATCGGCTTTTATTTTTTATAACGTACCATCAGGCACAACTATTGCATTATCATTATCGCTAAATTTATTTTTCTTGTGTTTTATAACCAAAGGGTCGTTTTCATAGGCTTTTGCATTGGTTTTAATTGTGTTTACAAACCTTTGGGTTTCTCTAAAAGGCGGAACCCCTTTGTATTTTGCAACATTGCCCGGGCCTGCATTATAAGCAGCAAGTGCCAAATCCATTGAACCGAATTTTTTGTACATCATTTGATAATACATAATGCCGCCTTTGATGTTGTCGTTTAAATTATAGGGGTTTAAACCCATTCTTCTTGCAGTTGAAGGCATTAATTGGAACACACCAACAGCGCCTGAGGGGTTTTGCCTATGGTTTTGGAAATTTGATTCCTGTTTTGCAATGCTTAATGCTACACAAGGATCAACGCCCATAGAAACGGCAGTTTTTACGATAATATCCTTGATTTCATGTGATGTTGCAGCTTTAGCTTCGCTTGTTAGCCCTGAAAATAAAATGGTTAAGCAGGCTAATAAAGTTAGGGTTAGCTTTCTAGTCATAAAAAATCCTCATATTAACTTTTTTTGAAACGGGGTAAAAACCCAAATGCACTTACTATCCTACACTTAATTGTTATGCATCGGACAAACCTCAGTTCCATAATTAATATACTACAAAAATTAAAATTTGCAACCCTTTAAGTTCATTAAAAAAGGGTTGCAAACTAGTAATATCAATGTTTTTAGGGGTGTATTACAAATATAGTAAATGGCTGTTTTTACCTTAATGTAAGCCCCGAAATGTTTTTAACAAGACCATCTTTTATCTTGTTTACTTCAGCTTCAATTTCACTATCTGTAAGGGTTTTCTTTTCATCTTGCAGAATAATTCTATATGCCATAGATTTTTTATCCGCCCCAATGTTTTCGCCCCTATAAATATCAAAAAGTTTAGCCCCTTTGAATATATTTTTATCGCTTACTTTTTTAATTGTTTTCATAATATCCATATCTGTTGTTTTGTCTTCAACAACAAAGGCGATATCTCTTAAAACAGGGGTTGAGATTGGCAGTTTTTTATATTTAACAACGTTATTGAAATTTATATTTTTAAGTAAAATTTCCAAATTGATTTCAAAAACAAATAAATCTTGATTAAATTTCAATTTATCTGATAAAACAGGGTGAATTTTACCAACATAACCAATATTAATAGGGTTTTTGCCCAAAAGTTCAATAGTTGCTGTTTGGTATGGGTGCATAAATTTTTTGTCTTCTTTTAGTGGAGAGAAAACAATTCTTTTGGTTAACCCCAAAACTTCAAACAAGTTTTCTAAAACACCTTTAATTGTGTAGAAATCGGCTGTTTCTTTTTTGTTCCAATATTCATTATTGGTGTGCCCAAAAATGCAGCCTGAAATTTTTCTTTCTTCTAAAACGCCTGAAAAATCTTCATTTGGTTCATCTTTAGCCTTAAAAGTTTTTCCTATTTCATATAATTTGAAATTTTTGTTGCCGTTATCAAAATTGTTTTTAACAATGTTCAATAAATTTGGCATTAATTCTTGCCTTAAAGATGTTGCATCTTCGCTTTGAGGGTTAATAACATCAACTCTTGTTTTGTCGTCTAATGATGTCATATAGTTTTTCAAGAATGTATCCCCTGTAAGAGAAGTTGAAACTATTTCAGAATATCCTTGCCCTAAGAAAAGTTCATTTATTAATTTAATTGTTCTTGTTTCATCTGAAATTGTGGCACCTTCATTAATATTTGGAAGGGTTGGAGGAATATTTTCATACCCTGCAATTCTTGAAACTTCTTCAATTAAATCTATTTCACGATAAACATCATTTTGCCTGTAACTTGGAACTTTGAATTTTGCTGCCATTTGGTTTTTACCCAAAAGTTCAAAGCCCAAATTTTCCAAAATTTCAATGCATTTATCTTGTTCAATTGAAACGCCTAAAATTCTTCTTATTTCTGAATCTCTTAATGTGATTTCAACAGGTTCCAGTTGGTCTTTGCCTGCTTCTGATATACCTTCAAACTTGGCGTCAGCGTATTTAATTAAAAGGTTTACTGCCTGATACAAACCTTGTTTTACAAGGCCAATGTCAACGCCTCTTTCAAACCTTGCAGAAGCTTCTGACCTGTAACCAACAGAACGAGCCGATTTTCTGTTTGTATGAGGTGTAAAATAAGCAGCTTCAAGTGCTAAATTCTTTGAATTATCATCAATTTCAGAATTATTTCCGCCAAAAACACCTGCCAGACAAACCGCTTCATTTTCCTTTGAAATAACAACGGTTTTATCTGTCATTGTTCTTTCAACTTCATCTAATGTGGTTAATTTTTCGCCCATATCAGCGTATCTTACACATAAATATTTGTTTAATTTATCATAATCAAACGCATGCAAAGGTGTTCCATATTCAAGCATTACATAGTTTGTAATGTCAACAACATTATTAATGGGCCTCATGCCGCCTGCTATAACCCTTCTTTGAATAAATTCAGGCGCAGGTTTTATTGTAATATCTTTTAAAACCGCAATTGAATAATATTTGCAAATTTCATCATCTTTAATTTCAACTTTAAAATCGGCTTTCTTTTCTTCTTGAGGTGTCATTAAAGAAAGTTTCATTTTTCTGTTAAATAAAGCTGAAATTTCCCTTGCAATGCCTATAACAGACATTTGATCGCCCCTGTTTGCGGTGGGTGCCGTGTGGAAAATAATTTCATCATTTATATTTAAAACTTTTTCTAAAGGTTCACCCAATTTAACATCTTTTAAAAGGCGGTTTAAAATTAAAATGCCGTCTTCTTCTTGAAGCCCATCCAGCCCCAATTCATCTTGGCTGCAGAGCATTCCTTGAGATTCAACACCCCTTATAACAGCAGGGGTTAGCTCAAATTGTTCGCCTGTTTTTCTGTCTAAAACTTTACTTCCAACTGAAGCGTATGGAATAACTTGCCCGACTTCAATGTTTTGTGCACCGCAAACAACAGTTTTAGTTGCATTTCCTGTATTTACAGTTACTAAGTGCAATTTGTCCGCATTTGGGTGGTTATCAATTTTTTCTATTTTTGCCGTAATTATATTGGTAAATTTTGGCTTAACATCTTCAATTTCTTCAACCTCTAACCCGCTCATAGTAAGAGAGTGAGAAATTTCTTCAGGAGTAATTCCTGATAAATCAACATATTCATTTAACCACTCGTATGAAACCTGCATTTTATTCCTCTTTTTTATTCTACATATACGAGTTTATTGTAGTACAAAAAAAGTTCAATTCAAGCAAAGGGCAGAGAATTAAAAGCCTTAATTAAATTATTTTTGCGCCTGATACATAGCCCTTTGCGCCGCAACGCCATAAGGAATCGCTTGTTTGTCTGTTATCATAATTGAAAAAATATCTGTAACGGTTTTAGAATCGGGTTGAGGGAACTTATAGGAATTTTTTGACTGGCAACTTGAATTATTACAATTTACATTAGAAGGGCTTGGTTTTCTGTCACCATTTACGTCAACTAATAATAGACAAGGCGGCTTTGTTGTTTGGTCAGAATTATTGTTTAAACCATATGAACCACAACCGCCACAAGCATAGCCGATTGTATCTGCACTTTCTCTTGTTGCGGCTGGAACGCAAGTTGAAATGCTAGAATTTTCATGTAAATAAGGCCCCGTCCTACAAGTTGCTGCCGAACAGCCATCTTCCATCTCAAAACGCATGCCGTCAGTCGTATAAAAGGCGGCATTAGTGCCAGACCCATGGCGTTTACCATCCAATGAAACCCAGCTGTATTGATATGGCATTTTTAGTGTTGATTTCATAATTGACATGTGTCTTTGAAGGTATCCATACAAATTTGCATTATCATATGGGCTTTCGCCATCTATTGCCATATTCATTGTTATTGCTGAATTTAGCACAGAAACTGCTTTTCTAAGACCTGTTTTAAATTCTTGTTGTTGGGAATTTGATATAACACTTGGAATTGAAATTGCAGCAACAACGCCAATGATAGCTAATGTAATTAAAACTTCTGCCAGTGTAAAACCTCTTTTTTTCATAAACTATCCTTTCATTAATCACCAAACGCAACAAAATGTTCAATTTGTTGTAATGGGGCAGAAATGGTTGATATTATTGAATGAAAGGAATTTAAAAATTTAAAAAATAATAAAATTTTAAGTATTGAATAGTGGTAAAAAGAATGATAATATGAGGTTATAGAACTTGAATGCAACATAATGAACATTATGGGGCATTTTTATTCTTATATTTTATAAATTTCAACAAAAAAGCCCTCTTAAATAAGAGGGCTTTTTAAATTAAAAGATTTAATTATTTATACAAAGGGGCAAGTTTCTTTTCTTGTTGAGGAATAACCCCTTCTTCAATCGGAAGATAAACTCTATAATCAATTTCAGAAAAGCAATTATCAATTGATTCAATTTTCTTTAATTCTTCATCTGAAATAGAATTGTTGTCTATCATATCTGCGATTTTTTCAAATCTTTCAACATGTTCTCTGAACCTGTCTGTTGCATAATCTTTAGCTTGCCATGTTGTAATTAAAAAAGGCCAATCTGAACTTTGAAGTAAAAGGTTTTCTCTTGCCAATTGGTTCAAAGCTCTTAATAAAAGCTTATCTTCAGGTTGTTTTTCATATCTTGAAACAATGTCTATAATTCTTTTTTCGCAAGCATGGATAATTGGCCACATCCATTCTGTTAAATGGTTTTGCCATACCCAGAAATGCCCGCCTTGGCCCCAAGATGATTCAGGAATTTGAATTGCATCAACAGGGGGGTGAGCTTTTAGGTATTCGCCCGCTGTCATCATTTCAACTTCAGGAAGGTATTGATTTAATTTTTTGATAACTTGTTTAATAAATTCAACACCTTCAAACCACCAGTGGCCATAAAGTTCTGTATCAAATGAAACCATGCAAAGCCCTTGTTTACCGTTGTTTGCCATTTTGTAATCGTTTAACAAGTGGTAAATTAAGGTTGTATAGTGGTCTGAATTTGAATTAATTTGATTCATGGCAAGCACAGGGTCATAAAGCATTTTATCGCCTAAATCTGTTGTAGATGATGTAATTCTCCAATAATGCATGCCTGAGTTCGGGTCTTTTCTGTGAAATTCTCTATAACATCCATCACCGGGGTAACCATCTGCTGCAGACCAAACTTGGAAGCCTGCTCTATCGTTTCTGCCCATCACAGCCACTTGCGCATCGGGAAGCCAATATGCTGAATATGTATCGTAGCCTGTTTTTTCACGTTTTGGAAGCGGAATATATTCAATGTTTCCGTAAACACCGATTTTTCTTCTGTTACCAATTGAATTACCGCCTTCGATTACGTGAGATTCAGTAAAGAAGTATTCAATGTCATTGTTTTGCAAAGTTACTTCAATAGCAGGGCGCCATTTTTTCTTGCCGTCTTTGCCAACAAATTCATAACCTTGACGGTAAGCGCATTCAGGCAACCAGCAGCCTTTAGCTTTTTTGCCAAAGAAGCGTTTTGTTGTGTCTGAACCAACTTTAAATTGAGCATTAAGGTTTGTATCTGTTGCAAGCAAAGGTGAGAACCCATGGGTTGCGCCCGATGTTGTAATTTCAATGCATTCTAATTCTTGATATTTTTTGAAACCGGCAATTAAATCTTTATTGAATTTATTAATAAACAAATCTTTAATTCTGTTAAACCAGTCAAAATAATATTTTGCAAGATATTTAAGGTGCTGCGAATGTGCAACGTTTGGGTCAGGATATCTTTCTAAATCTTTTGAAACTGCTTTAATTCTTGTATCAAGGTAATCTATAAACCCTTGTTTTAAGTGTTCATCGTTTAATTGTTCAGCCAAAATGGGGGTAATGCCCACAGTTAATTTTGCTTTAATTCCTTCATCATATAATTCTGAAATCATATTAAGAAGGGGAACATAAGTTTCTGCCATACATTCATACAAATTTTCTTCCCCAAAAGGCCACATGCCGGCTTTTCTGTAAAAAGGAAGGTGCGAATGAAGCATAAACACAAATTGTCCGACTTTATCCGTCATTTTATTATTCGCCTCCATATTATCTTACATATTATTTATATCATAAAACTAATTAAAATATAACCCATAAGAATTACTTCGCTGGTATAAAAAACAGATATAAAGTGTTTTAAATACAATTAAAACCGCCTTTTTGGACGGTTTTAATTATTAAGAAATATTACACTTTCTGTTTTTATGCCGCTGCTTGTTTTGCAAGTTCAGCATAATAATATAAAAGACCTTTTTTGCCGCCAACTTTTCCTTTGCTTCCAAATATATTGTTATACAAATTCAAAGCTTTTTCTGCATCATCAACCACAGATAAATCAGGGTGATATTTTACAGCAATTTTTTTATGCATTTTATTTAATATTGAATATTTTTCTTTATCCGTTGCTGCACTTTTAAATTTTTCATATAAAGAAATTATTTCAGGGTCGTTTTCAAGCTTCATTGTTTTCTCAAGCGCTTCGGTGCAATCTGCTATAACTTCTTTGCTTTCATATGTACCCCTATTGTTTGTTTTCATTGATTTTTCAATACTGTCGTATGTTAAAACCGTTGCGCTCTGTTCTTTTTTGCTAACATCATTTAATACAGAAGAAGAGGCAGCTTCTGTTGTCTTTTGGTTTAATAATTTGCCAGTTAAAGCCCCTGTTCCTGCGCCTAGCATTGCGCCCCCAATTGCATATTTTAAAGATTGGGAAACCATATCATTAATGGAAAATTCTTTATTATCATCAACGCAATTTATACTATAATCGGTTACACCCATTAAAGAGCCTGAAATTGCGCCTGTTAAAGCCCCGCTTGAAGTTGTTGAAATTTTTGAAGGGTCAGCTGCAGCAATTGAAACGCCGCCTGTTATTGCGCCATTAATTGAGCCTTGGGCTAAATCTTTAAACAATTTTGTTGCATCCAAGGCATCTCCTGAAACTTGGTTTGTGCCCCTTTCGCCTATGCCTGCAAGTGTTTTAATTCCTGCAGCTAAACCAACTGCAAGAGCAAGCATTTTTGCTGTTGTTCCGCCTTTTGCTTTCATTAAAGAAGCACCTGCAAAGCTGCCAACTGCAGAAATAGCACTTGTAATTGCATCTGTCGAAGATTTTGATTTTTCTTTAAAATTTTCAATTTCTTTAATTGCTTCATTATATGAGATTGTTCCGTTTTCATATTTTTTCAATGCATCTTTGGCACTTTTTGAAGTTCCCTTTATTGAAAACAAAGATTTTATGCCGTCAATTCCCTTTGAAATTACCCCTTGATTTGCTCTTGCTCCTGCATAAGCCATTTGGAGCTTTTCAATACCTCCATCCGATTCGCCGTTAAAATTTGGAATATAGCTTGCAGAATCGGTATTTAAATTTTGCCCCGTTGCCGAAGTTGTTTCAACAGCATTTTGGCTATATGCTGTTTCCACCTGTTGCGGGGTATAAGTTTGCGAATTTTGAACAGGTTGATATTGGTTTATTGGCATTGAATATGCCGTTGATTGAGGATAATAAGCCTGTGCTTGAGGATATACAGGTTGATAATATTGAACATTCGGCTGCATATATTGCATTGGCTGATTATAAGAAATATTTTGATAATTCGGCATTTGGGGCTGATATGGCGTAAATGTTTGGTTTTGCACCATTTGTTGATTTTGAACAAATGTATCTTGCTGAATTCCGCCGTTAAATGTAGTTTGCGGCTGCATTTGAACATTATTTTGAACATTTGTTGTTTGCCCCGTTGTTTGAACAGGCTTAAAATGTTCATTAATTTTTGCCTGAATTTCAGCCGTATCAACAGTTGTATCAAGCTTAATATTTGCCATTTTATTTGACAAATTATTTCCCAAATTCCCTGAATTAAACTCTGCGGCCCAACTCATAAAATCCTAAATATCCTCTTTCTTTTCGTATAGTTAAATAAAAACATTTTTAAATTAAAAATTGCCTCAATTTATGGTTTTTTTGCTATTATTATCTTGTAGTTAAATTTATGAGGATAACGATGGAAAAAAACCAAACCAAAATTGATGAAAAATTTATTAATCAGGCAAAAGAATTAGCTATTGGTGCTGAAATTGTGCCGGATGGATATATGGGGCTTGCTTATAAATTACAAAAAGCTTATGAAACAAAAAAGCCTTTAAGAGTTAAACTTGGTTTGGACCCTACCCGCCCCGATCTTCACTTAGGGCACACTGTTGTTATGAGAAAATTAAAAAAATTCCAAGAATTAGGACATACGATTGTTTTAATTGTAGGCGGTGCAACCGCAATGGTGGGCGACCCATCAGGAAAATCTGAAACAAGGCCTGCGCTTACAAAAGAACAAGTTGCAGAAAATGCTAAAACATATTTTGAACAAATGGCAAAAGTTTTAGATGTAAATAAAGCAGAAGTTAGAAATAATGCAGATTGGCTTCATTCTTTAAGCTTTGTTGATATGTTAAAATTAGCAAGCTCAACAACCGTTGCAAAACTTTTAACAAGAGATGACTTTAACAAAAGATATAAAGAAGGCCGCCCGATTAGCGTTGTAGAATTTTTCTATCCTTTAATGCAAGCTTATGATTCCGTTCAAATTGATTCTGATATTGAACTTGGCGGAACCGACCAAACATTTAACCTTCTTATGGGCAGAGATGTTCAAAGCTTTTATGGCAAAGAAGACGGCCAAATTGCCTTTATGCTGCCTTTAATTGAAGGAACGGACGGGCTTGTTAAAATGTCAAAAACATACCCCAAACATTGCATTTCACTAACAGACAGCCCAAAAGATATGTATGGCAAATTAATGTCAATTCCTGACAGTTTAATGGAAAAATATTATATACTTCTGACAGACCTTAAATTTAACAAAGAAAATAACCCAAGAGATGAAAAAATGCGTCTTGCATTTGAAATTACAAAAATGTATAACGGGGAAATTGAAGCTGTTAAAGCGCAGAATGATTTCATTAATGTTGTTCAAAATAAAGGAATTCCCGATACAATTGAAGAAGTTAAATTAAATGAACCCATAAACATTTTAGATTTAATTGTTAAATTAAATTTCACAACCTCAAAAGGCGAAGCAAAAAGGCTTATTCAAGGAGGCGGTGTAAAATTTGAAGGTGAAAAAATTTCAGATTTTCAAACAGTGATTGATAGAAACGGAATTTTACAAGCAGGAAAAAGGAAATATGCAAAACTCACTTTCTAGCGAAAATGTTGGTGAAATCAAAAAGAAAAAATCTAAAATTGCCCTTATAAGAGGAATTAAAAGGGTTATAGACGATATAAACAACATAAAAGATAAAGACCCTGCGGCAAAAAGTATATTTGAAATTATTCTTTTATACCCGGGGTTCCATGCGCTTTTATCTTATAGAATTGCAAACAAATTAAAAAAGTGGAAAATTCCTTTTATTCCAAGGTTAATTTCTCAAATCGCAAGGTTTTTTACAGGCATTGAAATTCACCCCGGAGCCACCATTGGTGAAAAATTTTTCATAGACCATGGAATGGGCGTTGTTATTGGTGAAACCACAATAATTGGCGATAATGTGCTTGTTTATCAAGGGGTAACATTAGGCGGCACAGGAAAAGACCAAGGAAAACGCCACCCAACAATAGGCGATAGAGTTACAATCGGCGCAGGAGCAAAGGTTCTTGGCAATATTACAATCGGCTCCGATTCAAACATTGGGGCGGGAAGCGTTGTAATAGACGATGTTCCCGAACATTCAACGGTTGTTGGTATCCCCGGGCGAATAACCCGCCAAAGATTCTTTGTTCAAGGGCAACTTTTGCACAATAAAATTCCTGACCCCATCACTTGCGAACTTAGAAGATTAACCTATGAAGTTAAAGAATTAAGAGATAAAATTAATTCGTAATTTTTTATAATAAGATTGGGGCTTGGTAAATTCCAAGCCCGTTTTTTAATGAAAGGATAAATTTTATTTTCACTCTGGCTTTGTGCTTTCTTGCTCCTATTGAATCAAAGCTTTTGTTCACTTCGTTATAATGGCGGCATCTTATGGTTTCACCTAAAAATACCAAAACTCAACGTCTTGCCATTTTTTAGCGGCTGCACACTCTGGCTCACGCTTTATTTTTGCGCCTGATACATAGCTTTTTGTGCTGTTATGCCATAAGGAATTGCTCTATCTTCTGTTATTAAAATTGAAAATATATCACGAACTTTTTTTTCGGATGGAAGCGGCACTTTGTATGTATTATCTTTTTCTGCGCAATCGCCGCCTTGGCAATTTATATTACCTGGAGTTGGTTTTTTGTCGCCGTTTACGTCAACCAATATTATGCAAGGTGGTTTTGTCGTTGCGTTTGGATTTGTGCCCAAGCCATATGAACCGCAACCGCCACACACGCCATATGTAAGCCCATTTCCAACCTCGACGCCATTAGTATAAGGATTGGTTGCACCACAAGCATATACGTTGCTTTCGTGTAATTTTGAAGCTTCAAACGTTGTATTTGGTGTTCCGGCATTAAACTCAAATCTCATGCCATCAGTTGTATAGAATACGGCATTGTTTTTATTCCAATTTCGGTTTCCATTCCATTTTATAGTTACAGTATTATATGGCAAATTCGAACTTGATTTAATGATGCTCATATGTCTTTGCAGGTATCCAAACAAATTAGCATTATCATAAGGGCTTTCGCCATCTATCGCCATATTCATGGTTATTGCAGAATTTAGTACAGAAACTGCTTTTCTTAATCCTGTTTTAAATTCTTGTTGTTGAGTATTACTTATTACAGATGGAATTGAAATTGCGGCAACAACGCCAATAATAGCTAATGTAATTAAAACTTCCGCTAATGTAAAACCTCTTAATCTTTTCATTAATACTATCCTTTCATTAATATTTATCTTTTTCTTCTATTTTTAATTTTTTATCTTTCAGCTTTTTATCTACCAACAAGCCTTTTAAAATCATCTGTCTTTACCGAAAGGTGAGGCGTCGGGGCGGGAGTGTCCTTTTTAGAGAATAGACAATTATTTTTTAAAATCTAATCTTCTTAATTAATAACGAAGCCCCGACTCTGAACAGCGGGTTTTGCGTAGCACGTAGGGCAAAGCCCGAAGTGCGCCAAGGTGAGTGACGTGTGGAGCGGAAAATTCCTTAAAAAAGGAATTTGGAGCGTAATCCAAGGAGCGAACCGCTAGCAAAACCCAAGAGAACTTAGGGGACAGATGATTTTAAAAGAAAAGACTAAACTTATTTAAGCCGCGTTTCTTTCTTTTCCTGCCTATTTTCTTTCTTTGCGTGCGGCGTTTGAGCCAAAGAAAGAAAATAGGCAAAAGGTAAAAGATTAAAAATACCTTTCAATAAAAATTTGATTTTAAAAGTACAATCTTTTCATTCATTGCACCTTTTTGTATTAATTTGTTGCAAGGGGTGAAAAGAAAGGTAACAAGGGAATAACAAAAAAGAAAAAATTAAAAACTGGTTAAATTTTAACCCGTTGAATAAACCTAAAAACAATGCTATGATAATAAAGAGAACAAAATTGCACCAAGATAATACATTTTGGTGCAATTTTTGGTTTAAAAAATTATTTTGTAAGATTATAGCTTGCTTCAATTAATTTTTTTAAAAGTTTTTTTGGGGTTTTATTTACATCAACTTTATTCCAATGCGATTTATTCATATGCCAAGCAGGCATTATATAGGGGTGGTTATCTCTTAAAATTTCAGCATCTATCGGGTTGCATTTCAAATTAACAAATAAAGTTCCGTTTTGAACAAAAATAAGTGCAAACCATTTATTGTTTGTTTTATGGCGAATTACGGGTGTTTTTTCATATTTTTCATCCGAAAAAGGATAGGTTAAAACAGCTTCTTTGTTAATTAGGCAAAATTCAATTAATTCATCTTTATTCATAAAATTATTATAGTTAAAAATGTAAATAAATGTAAAAATAATTCTCAAGTTTAAAATTTGGGTGCAATTATTTTTTTAATTAGTATATAAGAACTATATACTGAGGATATAAAAATGGAATTAACTAATTCAATGATTGCAAATTTAGCAATGAACTTTTTAGGCCAAGCTATTCAAAATGGTGGTGTAGAAGAAATTTTTAACAATGATGAAAACAATAATGTTCAAAAAAATGTTGAAAACAAGAACCAAGAAAGGCAAGATGCAGGCTTATTTAACAAAGAATATGAAGCAGAAGAAATTTATAGCACAGTTGGGCAAATTGCAGGATATGCTTATGGCGGTGTTACCGGCGGCATGATAGGCAAAGTATTAGGCGGCCTTGCAGGCGGCATTATTGAAGATGTTAAAGAAGAAGTTCTTGGCGAAGATTCACCTTATTTGCAATTTGAACAAAAAATAAACAATGTTCTTGGCGGCTTCTTAAGTTTAATTACAGGCAATATGAGCATTGAAGAAGAAGCAGGCGGCTCAATGTTTAATGAAAAATTTCAAGCATTAATTGCTTAATTAAAAATAAAACAGAAAAAACTGCACCTTAAAAAAGTGCAGTTTTTTATTTTTAAAATTTAAAATTATAAACTATCAACAGTTAAAATTAAAGGTTCATTTTCCCCAACCATAACAGTGTGTTCAAAATGGGCAGAGGGCATTTTGTCTTTTGTAATAACCGTCCATTCATCATCTAAAACCATAACATCATCGCAGCCTAAATTAAGCATTGGTTCAATTGCAATAACATTTCCTGCTTTTAATTTTAATTTGTTGCCAACTCTGTAATTAAAAAGGAAGGGTTCTTCATGCATATTGTGCCCAACCCCATGGCCTCCGTATTGGCGAACAATGCCATATTTGCCTTCATTTGCAACATCTTCAATGGCGCCTGAAACATCATCTAAAATGTTTCCTTCAACCATTTTTGAAATGCCTGCATAAAGGGCTTTTTCAGTATATTCTAAAAGCTTTTGAACTTTAGGGTCAACTTCGCCCACCATATATGTCCAAGCGCCATCGCCCACAAGGCCGTGGTATGTTGCGCCGACATCTATTGAAACAACATCGCCGTTTTTTAAAATTCTATCTTTATTTGGAATGCCATGGACAACTTCTTCATTGATTGAAGCGCAAATTGACCCGGGGAAACCCCTGTAACCAAGAAAAGTGGGCGTTGCTTTGTTGTCTTTAATAACTTCATAAGCAATTTTATCAAGCTCTAAGGTAGAAACGCCTTCTTTTATATTTTCTTTCATTGCCTTGTGCACTTTTGCAACAATAGAGCCTGCAATTTTCATTAATTTAATTTCTTCTCTTGATTTTTTGGCTACCATAAAATTAACCTTTCATTATTAAAAAAG
>CALYDL010000013.1 GCA_944325145.1 Candidatus Gastranaerophilales bacterium | reverse complement strand
AGAAAGAAAATAGGCAAAGAAAAATATAAGTAAACAATTTTAAAAGGCTTATTTGTTTTTTAATGTGCGGTTAATTTCAAACGCAACAAAATATTCATTATGTTGTAATGGGGCAAAATAGCTTGATTTTATTAAACAAATGGAAATACAAAATATAAAAATAAATGAAATTTAGAACCTTGAAGAAAGTTTAAAATAATGATATTATGAGGTTATAAAAACAAATGCACCAAAATGAATATTATGGTGCATTTTTTATTGATTAAAAAATAAAATTAACAAAGTGAGAATATTTCATAAATTTCATCATCAGATAATTCCGTAATAATTTTCTCGCCTATAAATACTGCAGAATCTGCCAATTCTCTTTTATCTTTTATAATTTTATCAATTTTTTCTTCAAAGGTAGATAAGGTGATAAACCTATGCACCATAACGTTTTTATCTTGCCCGATACGGTAAGTTCTGTCTGTTGCCTGATCTTCCACAGCAGGGTTCCACCAAAGGTCATAGTGAATAACGTTTGATGCACTTGTGAGATTCAGCCCCAAACCCCCTGCTTTTAAGCTTAATATCATAATTTTTTTCTTGTCGTTTTCAGAAAATTCTTTTATCATCTCTTCTCTTTGTTTAACATTCAAAGAGCCATGGAAAAAGAGAGGGTCAAATTCAAATTCTTCTTTTGTAATTTTTTCTAAAATACTGCCCATTTCTTTATATTGGGTGAAAACAAGGGCTTTTTCGTTGTTATCAACAATGTTGTGTAAAATTGACATTAATTTTTCTGTTTTGCCACTTGCCCCTTGGCTCATATCGCCATGCTTTAAGTAATGATACGGGTGGTTACAAACTTGTTTTAAGTTTGTAATAAGTTTAAAAATAGCGCCACGCCTATTTATTCCTTGCCCTGTGGAATGAATTTCTACCATAGATTGAGTTAAAACTCTTTCATAAAGTGCTGCTTGCATTTTTGTTAAATAGCAATATTCATCTAAAACAATTTTTTCAGGAAGGTCTGATATAATTGTTTTATCTGTTTTTAAGCGCCTTAACATAAAGGGTGAAATTGCCTGTTTTAATTTTTGAGCTCTTTGAGTTTCTTTGAATTTTTCAATTGGCATTGAATAATTCTTTGAAAAATCTGTTATTGTGCCTAAGTATCCTTTATTTATAAAATCAAAAATGCTCCAAAGTTCTGACAGCCTGTTTTCAACAGGTGTACCTGTCATAGCAACTTTCATATTTGCCTTAATTGCTTTAACTGCTTGAGTTTGGCTTGTTGAAGAATTTTTAATGTTTTGGGCTTCATCAATAATTAAAATATCCCAATTATATTTTTTGAATTCTTCAAGGTCTATTCTTAAAATTGCATAAGTGGTTAAAATAACATCGTGGTCAATTGAAAATTCACGGTTTAGCCCATGGTATATAAAAGCATCTAATGTTGGGGCAAAATTTTCTAATTCTCTTTCCCAGTTACCCAATAAAGTTGTTGGGCAAACAACAAGGGCAGGTTTTTTCAGTTTCTTTTCTTCTTTTAATTTTAAAATTAAGCTTATAACCTGAATAGTTTTACCAAGCCCCATATCATCCGCTATGCAGCAGCCAAAACCCTTAACAACATTTGTATATAACCACCTGTAACCAATTTCTTGATATGGCCTTAGGGTTCCTTTTAATTCTTTTGGTAAAGTTACATCTTCAACTTTTGTGAAATTAGAAACAATTCTTGCAAAGGCTGCATCATAGTCAAAATCATATTCATCAATTTTACCTGATAGTGCATGGTGCAAAAGTTCCATTTTGTTCATCACAAAATTTGGCTTTTTCAAGCGGGTTAAAAGCTTTTCTGTTTCTTCTTTATCAATTAAAATAAATTTACCTTTATATTCAATTAACCCGTTTGTATTTTTAGCAAGTTCTCTAAATTCTTCAGCTGAAATTTTTTCATTTCCAAGGGCAACTTCAATTGAAAAATCCATAATTTCATCTAAAGAAATCGATGAATCGTTTCTTAATGAAAAGAACTCTTCAATTTCATTTAATCTTTTTTCTTTAACTTTAGCATTAATTGAAGCTCTTGGAATAATAACATTATCCATACCCTCTGGCAGGTTCACTTCCATTCCTGCTTGAGCCAAATAGAAAGTTATTTTTGTAATTAATTTATAAACGCCCGATAAATCAAGCTCTAAAGTTATATCTTCCAAATCTTCAATATATTTTGTTGCCCAATTTATTTGTTTTTCAATTATTGTTTTATCATTATCCGAAAGCTCGTCAGGTTCTATAACTTCGCCCGTTAATTTGTTTTTAGCTTTAATTCTTAATAAAAATTTCTCGCCATCAAGTTTTTCAATGTTGAAAACAGGAACAATATCATAAGTTCCAAGGCTCATTTCATCAAACCAAGTTTGAATGTCTGAAGCTAAATCGTGGCCTTTTAAAATTCTTTTGTGGCTTAGATATTTTGTAAAATAAATTGCTGCTTTTAAGTCTTTAAATTTATAGTGTTTTACGTTTAAAAAAGCAAAAATAAGGTAGTTTAAATATTTATCAATTAATTTTTTAGTTGTTTCTCTATCTAAAATGTTATTATTTAAAATTTCAGAATAGCTTGTTAAATAATCTTTATTTAAAAAATAAGGTTCCCAAATAATAGAAAAAGTTTCTTTTCTAAATTGAACGGTTGGAATGAAATTTAATTTTTCAACCGTTTTTTTCACAAAATTTGTTAAATAAAAATAAAATTTAAAACTTTCTGTAAGATCATCCGTTATTTCAGAACTTTCATTTAACCCTGTAAAATATTCAAAAAATAAATCTAATGGAATGTTATAACCAATTTTGTCGTTTTTATATTCTGTTTTTAACCTGTAAAGTGAACCCCTTGATTTTAAGTAATAATCAAAGTTATATGGGGGAGTTATAAAAATTTTTGCTTCATTATTTTCATTTTCAAAAATAATGTCTGTTGCTCTTAAAACGTTATTTTTAGTGTCAAATGTTTCACTAAATTCTTCTTCAATAAGTTCATAAATTAAAGATAAGGTATATCTGAAATCTTTATTTTTTTGTGAATAGGGATTTGAATCCAAATTCAACAATAATTTTTCAATGTCGTTTTTCTTAAATGTTAAGTTGTTTAATTCCATCATTTAAACATTTTAATATAAAAAAGTTTTATTGTATAATCGTTTTTATGAAGTTTGCAGTAAGATTAATCAAAAATGCTTTTCACCCTCTAAAGGTATCAGACGACGTTAATTTAAAAGACGGCCAAATGGTTATAATCAGAACAGAAAAGGGTGAAGAAGTTCATAAAGTTGTAGTTGTGAATGATTTAGTTGCAGGGCAATGGCAAAAATTTAAACCGGAAGCTTTATCTGTTGTTCGAACTATGACAGATGATGATATTAAAACTTATAATGAACAAAAAGAGCTTGAAGTTAAGGCTTTATTAAAATGCAGAGAGCTTGCAAAAAAAAGGCACCTTGTTATGAACTTAACAAAAGCAAGCTATACATTTGACAGAAAAAAAATCACTTTTTATTATACAGCACCTGAAAGGGTTGATTTTAGAGAACTTTTAAAAGATTTAACCCAAGAATTTAAAAGGGTTAGAATAGATTTAAGGCATATTGGCGTACGTGATGAAACGGCACTTTTGCAAGGGCAAGGGGTTTGCGGGCAAAATTATTGCTGCTGCAGCTTTTTAAAAAACTTTGATTTTGTTTCAACAAAATTAGCTAAAGATCAAAATATTCCTTTGACCCCGGGCAAAATCACAGGCGCTTGCGGCAGGCTTTTGTGCTGCCTTAATTATGAATATTCAAACTATATTGAAGTTGCAAGAATGCTTCCGCCTGTAGGGTCCGGCATAATGACCCCTGATGGCGTTGCAAAGGTTGCTTCAATTTGCTTTTTAACACAAAAAGTTTCTGCAAAATTGGAAGATGGCAAAATTAAACAATATTCAAAAGATGAAATTGAAATGATTGATCAAGAAGTAAACATTGAAATTGACCAATCAAGAAACATTTTAAATTATTCAGATGGTGATGAAAACATTGATATTAAAAATTTAGATAACGACAAAAATTCAAGTACGGGAAATATATAAATGACAGAAATTTCAAGCAAAAAATTAGCTTCAACAATTGCAAGAATTTTAGATGATAATAAAGGTAAAGACATTGTTATTTTAAACGTTTCAAACGTTAGTGTTTTATCTGATTATTTTGTTATTGTAACTGCAACATCTACCCCTCAGGTTAAAGGGTTAACAAATAATGTTCGAGATGATATTAAAGAAATTTTTAACAGGCTTCCTAAAAACATTGAAAACGATACAAAAAACAGCTGGAATTTAATTGATTACGGCGATGTTGTTGTTCATATAATGCATTATGAACAAAGAGAACTTTATAAAATTGAAAAATTCTGGAACCATGCTCTAAAAGTTGATAGAGAAGTTTGGGAAGAAGAATCAAAAGAATTTGCAAAATATCTGGAAAAAGAAACCTTCTAGGCATTAATCAAAAGGTTAATTTTTGTTTTTGACGGCAGATTTTTTTAAAAAATAATGCTAGAATTTTCTTATGAAGAAAATTTTAATTTTTTTATTGCTTCTATCAGGGTTTTATTTTGCTGCTTTTGCAGGCGATATAGAAAGCTATAAGCAATATACAATAATAAAAACAACAAATAACTATGTGCCCCTAAGAGATGGCGCAAGCGATAATGCAAAAAGGTTTTCTCACCTTGAAAAAGGGGTGAAAATTTTTGCGGATGAATATAAAAATAATTTTTATAGAGTTGATTTAGGCTTAGATAAATATTATTGGATTAATAAAAAAGATGTAGATGTAACTTCAAAAACAATCAAAAAAGAACCTTCCAAAATAAATGAAATTAAAATTTTTGAAGATGAAAAATATTATACGGCTAAAATTAAATTAACGGAAATTCCCCCCTACAATGAAATTGAAACAAGCAAAAATTCGGTTGATTTTATTATTTATGATTCAATTTTAGATAAAGAAAATTTAATTCAAACAATTGAAACAAATGCCAATTTTAAAATTTCAAAAGATGAATTTAACAACCTTAAAATAAGCTATTTTTCAAATGTGCCGTTATCAGGGCACAATGTTCAAATAGATGGAGACAACCTTTTATTAAAAGTGAAAAAGCCATTTTTATATGGTGAAAATAAACCATTAGAAAATTTAACAATTGTAATAGACCCCGGCCATGGTGGCAAAGACCCCGGGGCAGTTCGTAACAATTTAAAAGAAAAAGATATAAACCTTGAAATTTCAAAAAAAGTGAAATCAAAATTAAAAAAATTGGGCGCAGATGTTTATTTAACAAGAGAAAAAGACGAATACAAAGGTTTATATGAAAGAGTAGACTTTGCAAAAGAAAAAAATGCCGATATTTTTATTTCAATTCACCAAAATTCTTATTTAGACAGAAAAAATGAAAATAAAAAAGAAGGCACAAGCGCATTTTATTACAACAAAGAAAGCTATAATCTTGCAGATGAGATAAAAAATGCAATTGTAAAAAGAACAAAATTAAAAGATGACGGCACAAACCTTGCCTCGCTTGCCGTTATTAGAACTGCAGACCCCGTTTCTGTTCTTATTGAATGCGGGTATATTGCAAACAAAAAAGAATCTGAAAAATTATCAGATTCTAATTTTCAAAAAAAACTTGCAAGAGCAATTGTTTCCGGCGTTAAAAACTATTTAAGAAATAATTTTTAGCTTATCTTACAACACAAACCGCTTCAGATGCCGTAAATGATGAAAACCTGTCTTCATTTGCGCTTGAAAACCAAACTTTTTTGTCTGTTTCTATATTTAGCATATTTTTTGAATTTAAATATATTGAAGCGGCTTCTTCTAATGTCGGAAGCATCATATCTTTTTTAGAAGATAATTCATTGCAATATTTATCTGCATTTTCAAAGCTGTTTGCAGATTTAAATTCAACATTGTTTGCAAAAACAGGCGATGCCACTTTTGCTTTTTTGGGGTAAAAAACGGTTGCAAAACTAACATCTTTGCCAAATGTGTTTGGAGAAGCGGTTCCGTTTATATCATATAAAATGTTTATACAAGCGGTTTCTTTGGGATTGAAATAATTTGGTGCGGCAGCTACGTCTGCTGCTGCATCTTCATTTGAGCTTGCTGCAGAATCAAGGCTTTTGCAGTTTGGGTTATATGCAATTAGCATTGCCATTCCGTTTGCAGAAACTGCAGCCCACATTTTTTCATTTCCTTCAAACCCGACTTTATTATTTGTTGTTGGAATTTTAAAACGATTTGTAGATGTAACTTCTGCATATACTGCCTCATCAGACCAGCCGCAATCATATATGCCTTTTGTTGAATCAGGGTCGCAAATTTTTGCAAATTTTATGTATTTTGCAAGGTAATCTTGAACAAAAACTTCGTTTGCGGTTCTATTTTTTTCTTCATCATCTTCATCTTCAACAGATTTTGCTTTGTTTAATTTTGAATCTATTGCAACCATATTTCTTGTTGCGTTAATTAAATTGCTTCTAAAAGCTTCTTTTCCTGTTTTAAAAACATGGTTTTTATAGTTAATAATAACGCTTGGAATTAAAAGTGCCGCAACAATGCCTATTACAGAAAGAGTTGCTAAAACTTCAGCTAAAGTAAACGCCCCTTTTTTCATACCCGAAAATTACCTTTCATAAAGTTTAAATATATTTTTATTTTAACAATTGCAAACCCTTTTTGCAATCAAAATGCCTTTTTAAAATATTTGGTTTATAATTAACTAAAAAGTTAAAGGAAGCGAATTTTGGAAAGATTTACAGGGCTTTTAGGCATTATTATTATAATTGGCATTTGTTATTTAATGTCAAACAATAAGAAAAAAATCAGTTTAAAAACGGTAATTACAGGGTTTTGTCTTCAATTCCTTCTTGCCGTTTTTGTTTTAAAGGTTCCTTTAGGGCAGCAAATTTTGGCTGTAATTGCAAAATGCATTGAAAAAATTCTTTATTTTTCAAATTCGGGCGCTGATTTTGTGTTCGGCTTTTTAAATAATTCCCCGCAAGTGATAGACCATATTTTCTATAAAGGCGCTTCTTTTGTATTTTCAATAAAACTAATTGCAACAATTATTTTTGTTTTAACTATCGTAAATATTTTATATTACTTTGGCATAATGCAAAGAATAGTGGCATTTTTTGCTAAATTAATGTATAAAGTGATGAACGTTTCAGGCGCAGAAGCCCTATCAAATATTGCTTCTGTTTTTGTGGGGCAAGTTGAAGCGCAAATTATGATTCGCCCATATTTAAAAACGGCTACAAAATCTGAAATTTTAGCCTCTATGACAGGCTCTATGGCATGTATTGCAGGGGGCGTTATGGCAATTTATATTGCAATGGGGGTTGATGCAAAATTTTTGCTTGCAGCATCTGTTATGGCAGCCCCAGGGGCACTTGCAGTTTCAAAAATAATTTACCCCGAAGTTGAAGAAAGCCAAACTAAAAACGAAGTTAAAGTGAATGTTGAAAGAACCCATGTTAATTTAATAGATTCAATTGCAAATGCAGCATCAGATGGTATGAAGGTTTCATTGAATGTTATTGCAATGTTAATTGCATTATTATCTTTAATTGCAATGGCAGATTGGGTTTTAGCAAAGTTTGGTTTATTTTTATATGATGTATGTAACATTCATCTTTCTTTTATAGATTTATCAAACCTTAGCATTAAAGCTCTTTTAGGCGCTATATTTTCATTTTTTGCTCTTATTATGGGGGTTCCAATTGAAAATGTTTCTCAAGTGGGCGCTTTAATGGGCGAAAAGCTTGTTTTAAATGAATTTATAGCTTATACAGATTTAATTAATATGAAAGATATTCTAACCCCAAAAGCAATTACAATTGCAAGCTTTGCCCTTTGCGGTTTTGCAAATTTCGGCTCAATTGCAATTCAAATCGGGGGAATTGGCGAGCTTGCGCCAACAAGAAGGGGTGATATTGCAAAATTGGGCATAAAAGCTCTAATTGCAGGCACATTTGCTTCATACATTTCAGCTTGCATGGCGGGGATTTTAATGTGATTATTGAACAAACCCTAATTTATAAGCCAAAAAAACTCCCTTTTGAAACAGGTGAAATTGAAAATTTTATTTTAAGTGAAGGAATTAACCCCATAAGATGGTCTATAAGCAAAAAAGAGGGGGATAATTTTTATATCCAAGTGTCGGGTATAAAAAATTAAAAAAAGGTTAATTTTTGTAAAATGAATTAAAATCATTATTAAAATATAAATAAAAGGAAAGGTTTATTTATATGTTTGATTTTGAAAAATTAACAAAAGTTACTCAAAACATTTTAATTGAGGCGCAAAACCTCGTTAAAATTAATAAAAATACATTTTTAGAACCTGCTCACATTTTTCTTGCAATTTTAAATTCTACAAATAATGAAGCCGTTAATAGTTTTTTAACCTCATTAAAATTAACGGGAAATTTAGTGAAGGAAGATATTCAAAATTTAATTAATACCTACCCTAAAATTTCAGATAATACCGTTCAACTTTATTTTTCAAATAATTCCTTAAAATTAATGGATGAAGCGTTTGAATGCGCTAAAAATATGAAAGATAAATACATTTCTTATGAACACATTATTCTTGCAATGTCAAAATTTGTGCAAGTTGAAAAAAATGAAGAAGGTTTAAAGAAAATATTCAATAAATATTCAATAAATGAATTAAACATCTTAAATAAAATAAAAAATTTAAGGGGGAATAAAAAAGTGGATAATAATACAGCAGATGAAGAATATAACGTTTTAGAAAAGTTTTCTGTCGATTTAACAAAAAAAGCACGTGAAGGAAAGCTTGACCCTGTAATTGGCAGAGATGAAGAAGTTCGAAGAATAATTCAAGTTTTAAACAGAAGAACCAAAAACAACCCTGTTTTAATTGGTGAAGCAGGCGTTGGTAAAACTGCAATTGTTGAAGGCTTAGCCCAAAGAATTGTAAGGGGCGATGTGCCTATGAGCTTAAAAGATACAACCTTAATTGCGCTTGATATGGGCGCTCTTGTTGCAGGGGCAAAATATAGGGGCGAATTTGAAGAAAGGTTGAAAAAAGTTATAGATGAAATTCAAAAATCAGAAGGGCAAATAATTCTTTTTATTGATGAGCTCCATACTGTTGTTGGCCTAGGCGCTGCAGAAGGTTCAACGGATGCAGGCAACCTGCTAAAACCAATGTTAGCTCGTGGTGAAATAAGAACAGTTGGGGCAACTACAATTAATGAATATAGAAAATATATTGAAAAAGACCCTGCCTTAGAAAGAAGGTTCCAGCCTGTTTTAGTTGATGAACCATCGGTTGAAGCAACAATTTCTATTTTAAGGGGCTTAAAAGAAAAATACGAAGTGCACCATGGGGTAAGAATTAAAGATTCTGCACTTGTTGCTGCCGCTAATTTATCGAATAGGTATATAACAGACAGGTTCTTGCCTGATAAAGCGATAGATTTGGTGGATGAAGCAGCATCATCTGTTAGAATTGAAATAGATTCAATGCCTGAAGAACTTGATAAACTTGAAAGGCAAAAGCTTCAACTTCAAATTGAACTTGAAAGTTTAAAAGAAGATAACGATATTGAAAAAATTGAAAGAGTTAAAAAGGCGATAGATGAAATTTCAGCTAAAGCAAGTGTTTTAGAAGAACAATGGAAAAAAGAAAAATCACATTTGAATGATGAAGTTTCAATTAAACAAGAAATTGAAAGAACAAAAATTGAAATAGATAACGCTGAAAGGGCTACAAACCTTGAGCTTGCGGCTAAATTAAAATATGGTAAACTTCCTGAACTTATGAAAAAGTTGGATGAAGCAACCAAAAACCAAAATGAAGCCCATAAAAATACTCTTTTAAAAGAAGAAATAACAGATGAGGATATAGCAGAAGTTGTTTCAAAATGGACAGGTGTTCCTGTTAATAAACTTGTTGAATCAGAAAATGAAAAACTTCTTGAAATGGAAGATATTCTGCATAAAAGAGTAATCGGCCAAAATGAAGCGGTTGGCGTTGTTTCTGATTCTATCAGAAGGGCCCGCTCAGGCTTAAAAGACCCAAAAAGGCCAATAGGAACATTTTTATTCTTAGGGCCAACGGGTGTTGGTAAAACTGAACTTGCAAAAGCATTATCAGAATTTATGTTCCAAGACGAAGATGCCCTAATTAGAATTGATATGTCAGAATATATGGAAAAACATTCTGTTGCAAGGTTAATAGGCGCGCCCCCAGGCTATGTCGGCTATGATGAAGGCGGCCAATTAACAGAAAAAGTAAGAAGAAAACCGTATTCTGTTATTCTTTTTGATGAAATTGAAAAAGCTCATTATGATGTATTTAACATAATGCTTCAAATTTTTGATGACGGCAGATTAACTGATTCAAAAGGAAGAACGGTAGATTTTAAAAATACGATTATAATTCTAACTTCAAATATAGGTTCTGATATTATCTTGGATAGAGCAGTCAAGGGCTTATTAAGCGAAGAAGAAAAAGAAAAAACAAAAGACGAAGTTAAAGAAAGGCTGAAAGAACACTTCCGCCCTGAATTTTTAAATCGTATTGATGAAACGGTTTATTTTGAAGCTTTAACATTGTCTGATTTGAATAAAATTGTTGATATTCAAATTAATTACTTAAGAAACTTGTTACAAGAAAGAAAAATTGAATTTGAAATCACAAACGATGCCAAAGATAAACTTGCGCTTGACGGCTACAACCCAATGTATGGCGCAAGACCGCTAAAAAGAATAATTCGCCAAAAAATTGAAAACCCCTTATCAAAGGCAATTTTAAAAGGAGAATTCACAGACGGCGATAAAATTTTAATAGATGTTAAAGATGATGAAATAACATTTAGTAAAAAATAAAAATAAAAACCCCTATATTTTAGGGGTTTTTATTTTATAATTAAATTCCGGAGCATACTATATATGAAAATATCACCAATAACTTTTACTCAAAAATATGTAAGAAGCATAAATGCCACAAACCAACGAACAAAAGAAGCTGACAGGCTTAATTTTGTAATGTATGAAGATGATAATCAAGATAAAAACAAGCTAAAGCTTGAAACATCAGGCAGGTTTGAAGGGGTTGAAGGCGTTTATGCAAAGTGCATTTATCAAGATTTTGTTGACAATATGGTCTATAATGAGCCAAACGTTAAATTTTGGGGAATTGAAGATGAAGAAGGCAATATTCAAGCTTTAATGGAAACGACATCTGATATTAAAAGCGAATATAACGACATTATGCCAGATAAAAAGGGCATGGAAGTATCTTTAATGTGTGTTAATTCGGAAAATTCTCATACCGCAGATAACAGAAAATATAGAGGCCTTGGGCTTCAATTGGTGGCAGGTGCAATTCAGCAGGCAAAAGAAGAAGGAAGCGATTTTGTAATGCTTCAAAACGCAGAAGACAGATTTTGGAGCGGGGTTCCTTGTTTTGAAGATTATTACTATGGCGCGATTAAAGTTTTAGAAAAGAAAGATTTTACAAATTGCGCAAAAAGGCTTGATAAAATGGCTTAATTTATAAAATGCAATATGAGCCTAAAATTCTATTATATGTGCATTTTGCCTTAATTTCACCAAGTGCTTTTTGAATATCATCTATGCCCTTATCAATGTCAGCGTAAAAAATGTATTCGCCAAAAACTTTTTTAGACGGGCGAGATTCAAGATATAAAAGGTTTAGGTCATATTTTTTAAATATTTCTAAAATTGATAATAATGCCCCCGGTTTATTTTCCGTTGTAAAGGCAATTGATGTTCTTGTTTTTTTATCTTTTAAAATGTTTTTCTTAGAAACCAAAATAAACCTTGTTTTATTGTCTTTAACATCGTTTATTTCTTTTTCAATTATGTTTAAACCATATAGGTGAGCGCAAAGCTCACTTGCAATGCAGGCATAGGTTTCATCTTTATCCATTATAAATTTAGCGGAACCGGAGGTAGATGTGTATAATAAAACTTCAACATCTTTTTTAAAATTATCTGCAATATAGTTTTTACATTGTGCAATTGCTTGGGTTATTGAAACAATTGTTTTTATATTTTCTTTGCTTTTGCCCTTTGAAATTAAGCAATGGCAAATAGGAACGGTGATTTCTGCTTGAATAAAAACATCGGATTTTGTTTGAACCAAATTATCGATTGTTTCTCTTACAACCCCTTCAATAGAGTTTTCAACAGGTAAAATTGCAGAAGTTGTATCCGGTTCAACATCTAACATTTCAATTGCTTTTGTAATAGTTGAAACAGCTTCCATTTCAGGTTTTATTCCTAATTTTTCCATAAAAAGGGCAGCTGCAAATTGTGAATTTGAACCATCCGGTCCTAAATATAATATTTTTTTAATATAATTGTTCATATAGCGTATTATAAATTAAAAGAGGAAAAATGAATACAAAAATAAAATTCGGAACTGATGGATTTCGTGGAATTTTAGGAAAAGAATTTACTATTGAAACAGTTACAAAAATTGTGAATGCAATTGCTGAATATTTAGGTGAAGGAACGGTTATTATCGGTTATGACCCAAGGCGTGATGCAGATAAATATGCAAAAACAGCAGCAAACATTTTGGCTGATTTTGGATTTGATGTTATTTTATCATCTAAAGTGGTGCCAACGCCTGTTATTGCATACAAAGCAAAAACCACCAAAAATTGCGCAGGGGCTTTAATGTTTACAGCTTCTCATAATCCGCCAGAATACCTTGGAATTAAATTTATTCCAAACTATGGCGGCCCTGCAACAAATGAAATTACAAAAGAAATTGAAAATATAATTGAATCAAAACACCATAAATTTGAAAAATTGAACCCAACGGTTGAAGGCTCTGTTATTAAAAAAGATTTTTCAATTGATTATTTTGAAATTTTGGAAGATTTAATTGATTTTAATGCAATTAAATTAAACCCCCCAAAAATTATATATGATGCGCTATTTAGCGCATCATACGGTTATTTTGACGAGATTTTAAAAAGAAATAATATTGATTTTGAAATTTATAATAATAAATATGACCCTAATTTTGGCGGCTTTTTGCCTGAACCAAAGCCAAACTTTATGCAAAATAAAAAAGACGGGTTTATAACTTTTGCAAACGATGGCGATGCCGACAGATACGGTGTTATAGATGAAAAGGGAGATTATATTTCACCAAACATTGTTCTTGCTATGCTTTTAAAATATTTAAAAGAAACAAAAAAATACGACGGCTATATGGTAAAAACAGTTGGCGTAAGCCAATTAGTGGATGTTGTGGCTGAAAAATTGAATGTTAAAGTGATTGAAACGCCTGTTGGCTTTAAATATTTAGGGGAAGCCATGAGAATGAATAAAACCATTTTAGCAGGCGAAGATTCGGGCGGCTTATCCACAGGGGATTATATTTCAGAAAAAGACGGCATTTATGCTAACTTGTTAATTTTAGAAATGGTTTCAAAATTAAATAAACCCTTATACCAATTAAAAGAAGAAATTCTTGAATTTGCAGGTGTTCATTTTGTTCAAGATAGGGTTGATGTTCAACTGACAGACGATAGAAAAAAAGAAGAAATTATAAATGAAATTAAATTTTTAGAAAATTTTGCAAACCAAAAAATAACAAAAAAATCTGAAATAGATGGCGTTAAACTTTACCTTGAAGATGAAAAAACAAAAATTTTAATAAGAAAATCAGGCACTGAACCATTACTCAGGTTTTATATAGAAACAGATTCAATTTCAAAATTAAATTCAATTAAAGAATTTATAAAAGGGTACATTTTTATTTTAAAATAATCATTCAAACCAATCTATAAGGGGTTTTTTGTCGCCAAAGGTGAAATTAAACCCCTTTTCAAAGGTTTCGTTTGTTAAAAATTTATAGCTTACATTAAAAATTTTAGGTTCAATTTTTATGCCTGTTTGTTTATATTTTTCAACTGTTATAGACCTTTTTTCAAGGTCATAAACATTTGAATAATTAAGCCCCAAAGATGAACAAAAAGGAATTTGGGGTTTTTTGCCTTCAACTTGAACTAAAAGCCCGAAAGAGCGGCAAATTATACCCCTATAATGATAAAGGCTGCAAACGCCTTTTATTAAAAACGGGCATTCATATAAAAAAATGCCGTCCTCTTTAAAATTTTTCTTATCTTCCTTAACTTTTCTTACTTTTTCTTTTATTTCATTTTGAATGGAAGGGTCAAGCTCTAAAAAACCTTTCATAATAAACTTAAATTCAATTTCACTCCAAGGGTATTCGCCTTTTTCGCAGCATTTTGCACACCCTTTTTTGCAGAAAATATAGGGCTTTTGTTTTTCAAAAAAACCTTCAATTTTACCCGTTATTAAATTTAAATATTTTTCATAATTTTCTAACATTTATAAAAGTTCTTTATCTATTAAAAACCTTGGCCTGTCTTTAACTTCAAGCAAAATTTGCCCCACGTATTCGCCAATAATTCCGATTGATAAAATTTGAACGCCTGATATAAAAGATTCCCAAATTTCATAAGGTTCAATTGCGTTTATATCGTGGTTTAAGCCAACTTCAACAAAAATTGTAAATGCCCAAATTAAAAAGCTTATAATTGCAACAATTAAACCTAAAAAGAAAATTATTCTTAAAGGCTTTGTTGAATATGAAACAATGCCTGAACTTGCCAAACATAAAAGCTTTGAAAGAGAAAATTTTGATTCCCCGAATTTTCTTTCTTTTATTGAATAATTTACATAAGCCGTTTTTAAGCCCAATTCATAGAATAAGCCCCTTAAAAAAAGGTTGTTTTCTCTGTATAAATCAAGCAAAGATAAAACTTTTTTACTAACAAGCCTGAATTCCGAATGGTTTGGCTTAATGTTCACTCCAAGCCAGTTTATTAATTTATAAAAAAGGTTCGAAGTTTGTTTTTTTATAAAATCATATTCTTCACTATTTTCTCTAACGCCTGCAACAATATCATAACCTTCGTTAAATTTTTCAACAAATTCTTCAATTTTGTTTTCATCTTGCTGAAGGTCTGCATCTATTGTAATTGCAGCGTCAACATCAAAAAAATTAATCATTTTAAGCCCTGCAAAAATTGCCGCTTGGTTGCCAAAGTTTCTTGTAAATTTAATTGCTTTAACTTTCTCAGGTGCTCTTTTATGGGCTTCAGATAATATTTCCCAAGTTTTATCCGTGGAGCCATCGTCTATTAAAAAAATAAGGCTTTCGTTTGCAATTTTTCCCTTGTTTGATAAATTTTCCATACAATCCCACAGTTTTTTAAGGCTTGTTGGCAAGCTTTCTTCTTCATTAAAACAAGGTATTACAACTGCAATTTTAGGGGCGTTCATAGATTCTCCAATAATTCTTATAATGCAATTCTACCATAAAAACTGATTAAGAATTGTGATTTTATGGTATAATTCTTTTCGAACTATATGGAGTTTAACAACGATTATGAACAATTTAGAAGAAATGCTTAAAAAAGGGGTTGAGGCAAACACCCCCGATGATATAAAAAAAGACAGAGTTTTTGATTATTTAAACAAAAACGAATTTCAATTCAAACTAACAAGGGAATTAGTTCAAAAACTAAATTTAAAAAGCTGGTTTGAAAACTATAAAAAAGAAGCACTTGTTTCAACCGCAGGCATAAGAGGGCCTCAAAACATTTTATACCCGCATGATACAAGGTTTCCCATTAATACTGTTGGAATTACATTGGCAACTTTAGCAAAAGCTTTAGTTTTAAAAGAAAAATATCCGAACTTGGAACTTGTTAAATTGGCTGGCTCTGAAGTTAGGTATAATTCAAAAATTTATCTTGATTTAATTGCAAGAATTCAAGCAAAACAAGGAATTAAAACCTTAACCCCTAAAAACAGAGAAACAATTCCCATTTGGCTTGCATCTTTCCTTGCTTTTAAGCTGGATTTAGTAGGTGCAGAATACATTACAAGTTCCCATGGTATTTCAGTTAAAAACGCAACAAAAGACTTAAACAACCAAGGTTCACAATTTTTACCCGATGAAAGTATGGAATTTGTGAATAAAATGGAAGAAATTCTAAACATTGTTGAAAAAGAAGGAGAATATACAATTTCATTCGCTGCATCTGATGATTCTTTAATAGATGAAAGTGCAATGGTTAGGTTAAATAATGGTATTGACCTTTATGTAGAATACTTAAAAACAACGGTTGCAACCAAAAACACTTTAGATAAAATTAAAAATTTTGATAAAAAAATAATAATTGATGCTGTTGGGGGTGCAAGCTACCGCACATTAAGTAAAATTTTAGATAAACTTGAAATTTCAAAAACTTTTGACTGGTTAAATATTGAAGAAGACCCGTTTTTCCATGGTATAGGAAAAGACATTAAAAATGGTTCATTTTATGATTGGTCACTTGATATAACAGTTACAAGCAAAAATGAAAAAGGTGAAACATATTTCCCTGTAATTAATTCTCTTCATTATGAAACAAAATTAAAAGATTACCCGATTGGCACTGTTTCTTTAATTACAGACCCTGACCATGACAGGTTATCTGTTGTTCAAATTGAAGATATTAAAAATGCAGAGGATGTTAAAAAAATAGGCGTTGATTATACAATTTTGGATGAAAACAGAATTCTTTGTATATTTTCAGCAAACCAAGCATTTTTAATGATTGTTGATTACATTAAAGATGAACTTAAACAAACAGGCAAATTTAATGACTATGAAAGATTTATGGTAAAAACAACGGCAAGTTCAAAAAGCTGGGATGAATGGGCAAAATTTAACAATATTAAAGTTATAAACACACCCGTTGGCTTTAAAGAAATTGCAAACGTTGTTAAAAAAGTTGAATTTCAAATTGAAAATAAAGTTCAAGACATTGTTGTTGAAGATATTTTCAATAATAAAATCCACTTGGGTTCTTCACCAAGAATGATTTTTGGCGGCGAAGAATCAGGCGGTATGATAATCGGTTCAAATGATGAAATAAAATCATTAAATAACAGAATGGCACTTTCTATGAGAGAAAAAAGCGCAACAGAAGCAATTATTGCAGCTTCAGGGCTTATTTCAACTTTAGATGTCCCATTATATAAACACTTAGAAAACGTTTATAAAAATAATAATATCATTGCAAAATTCGATGTTAGAGATGATATAGCTTATTATAACGAATCAGAACCTGATATTAATAAATTAAAAATTGCAAAAACCGAAGGCGAAAAATTAAGAACCAAAAACGATATTTTCTATTTGGCGCTTGCAATTGGCTTATATGAAAATAAAATTACCTTAAATAACATTAAAGAAATTTTATCTTCAACCTTTGAAACCCTTGATTTTTCAAACCTTTCAGGCGTTTATTTTGTGGGTGACGGCACATATTTCAATTTTGACGATAAATTCATTGAAATAAGACCATCCGGAACAGATGCTAAAACAAAAGCTTATGCCGGCGGCAAAAATAAAGAAGTTTTAGCCCAATATTCAAAATTAATGGGTAACTATTCAGGCGATTTGAATGAAACTTACCTAAAATATTTAACAAAAGAATATGTTCAACAATCAAAAGAAATCTCTTATTCAATTTATTCAAAATATGCAAATAAAGACATTGATAAAAGAGAATTTAAAATACCGAACTACAATTTTTAAAATATGAGGATATAAAAATGGCAGGAAATGAACAGATTTTGAAAGCAAAATTTAACGATTACGTACAATCGCTTGAAACATACATCATGTTTCAAATTAAAGCAAAGCAATTGGCGCTGACTGAGGAATTAACAAAGAAAAACAGAAAACCAATTGCACTTTCAATGGGCGCTCCTGTCGATATGGTGCCAATGTTTGCGGTTGATACCTTAAAAAGTGTTTTGGATGACCCTTCAATTCACACATATTCAACACCAAAAGGCGAAACATATTTCTTAGAAGCAGTTGCAAGAAGAATGAAAAAAAGATTTGGGGTTGAACTTGACCCCAAAAAAGAAGTTTATTCTTTAATCGGTTCAAAAGAAGGCATTGCAAACTTAATAAGAGAATTAATTAACCCTGTTGTTGATGAAAAAGAACGTGATATTATTATGTGCCCAAACCCCGGGTATGCAAGCTATAAAGAAATGGTTAAAGTATCAGGCGGCCTATTTTGGGGTGTTCCTTTGACAGAAGAAAACAATTATCAACCCGATTTAGAAAATGAATTAACCAAAATTTTAAATGCAGGCTATAAAAAAGAAAAAATTAAAGCATTAATCATAAACTACCCAAATAACCCTCTTGGTGTTACTTGCGATTTTGATTATATGCAAAAATGCGTTGATTTTTGTTTGAAAAATAACATCATCTTAATTTCAGATAATGCTTACGCTGAAATTTATTTTGATGAAAACGACAAACCAAGAAGCATTTTAGAATGCAAAGGTGCAAAAGATATTGCCGTTGAATTCCACAGTTTTTCAAAACCCTATGCTATGACAGGCTGGAGAATGGGCTTTGTTTGCGGTAATGAAACAATTGTTTCTATGCTTGGCAAATTAAAATCTACAATTGATACAGGCATTTTTAAAGCATTACAATTAACAGGTGCAAAGCTTCTTGATTCAAAAGAAGGCGATGAATACATTAATGAAGCAAATAGAAAATTTAAACATAAAATTCAAAAATTTGTAGACGGGCTAAATTCCCTTGGTTACAGCGTTAAAATGCCAAAAGCTTCATTTTATCTTTGGGTAAAAATTCCGCCAAGATATAATGGCGATTCTAAAAAATTCACTGATGACCTTCTTGAAAAATCAGGCATTGTAATAGTTCCAGGGGAAGCCTTCGGCGATTTAGGCAAAGGATATGTAA
Source organism: Candidatus Gastranaerophilales bacterium (assembly GCA_944325145.1). GTDB lineage: Bacteria > Cyanobacteriota > Vampirovibrionia > Gastranaerophilales > Gastranaerophilaceae > Galligastranaerophilus_A. The sequence goes on along the minus strand of CALYDL010000013.1, from coordinate 34,500 downwards.
GAATGTCTATTACAGCATCTGAAAGTTCACTGGATGAAGTTATTGAAAGAATGAAAGCTGATGGACACAACTTCTAAATTAAAAGTTGCAATTATAGATTATGAAGCGGGAAATGTTCAAAGTATAGCAAATACATTGTCATACTTGAATATTTCCCACATAATAACATCTGATAAAAATGAAATAAAATCTGCAGATAAAATAATTTTCCCGGGCCAAGGGCATTTTGAGCAGGCAATAAAAAAATTAAAATCGAAAGATATGTTTCATTTTATTCAAGATTTAACAACTAAAAATAAAGATTTTTTAGGCATTTGCCTTGGGTTGCAGGTTTTATTTGAAAAATCGGAAGAAGCCCCAAACGTTGAAGGCTTAAAAATTTTTGAAGGGGAAGTTTTAAAATTTAGAGAAGGTAAAACCCCCCAAATTGGCTGGGCAGAAATTAAAACAACCAAAAATAATACGCTATTGAATGATGAATATTTTTATTTTGTAAATTCTTATTATGTAAAACCAAAAGATGAAAATATAATAAGTTCATATGGTAAATATTTCATTGATTATTGCGCAAGCGTTGAAAAAAATAATGTTGTTGCAGTGCAATTTCACCCTGAAAAAAGTTCAACTGCAGGCATGAACTTTTTTAAAAATTGGCTTAAAAAATAAAAAGGAATTTTTTTATGGAAAATTTTGATTACGGTTTAAGTTTAGAAGAATTAAAAAAAAGAACAAATAAAGATTATCTTACAGATAAAAAAATGTTAACTGAAGATAGCAAAGAGTATCAAAACTTAGATGAAAACGACAAAATCGCCCTAAAACACTTAGTTAAAGCTGCCTACATTTTAGAAACAATAAATGAAAGGCTTGATAACAGGAAAAATCTTCCTTTTAAAAATTGGCTGAATGAAAAAATTAAAGAAAACGATGAAAGGGCAATTTTAACAAAAATTTTGTATGACGCCCAAAAAGGAATGTGCGCAATAGACACAGAAACAAACAAAATTAATTTAGAAAAAAATACATTTGAACTAAAAGGCAAGGGCTTTTACCCTGAAGATTTAGGGGTTAGTGAATTTCATTTAATTTTAATTAAAATGTTAAATGAAAATAAAATTGATGAAGTTAGGAAAATTTTAAATCAAAGGTCTGTAATTGAAAGAAAAGACGATGAATTAATTGCTATTGATTACATTGATTACTTTAAAAAAGATTTTGAATTAATGGCAGATGAATTAATTAAAGCAAGCAAAATTTCAACAAACCCTGATTTCAATGAATTTTTAAAACTTCAAGCAGATGCCCTTTTAAAAGCAGACCCAATGTTAGATGCTTATGCTGATAAACAATGGGCAGAACTTCAAGATACGCCTTTAGAATTTACAATAACAAGAGAAAATTACCACGATGAAATGACAGAAACTGTTGTTGAAAATTCTGAATTAAAGGCCCTTTTAGATAAATTCAACATAACCCCAATATCAAAAGATGCACTTGGGGGAAGAGTCGGCATTGTAAATAAAAAAGGAACGGAAGCATTACTTGAAATTAAAAATTACCTTCCAAAATTAGCTTCTTTGATGCCATTTAATAATGAATATGAACAAAATATAAACCCAAATGGTTCAGGTGAAACAAAACAAACCATGGTAGATGTGGATTTAGTTGCTATAACAGGGGATGTCGGCGAATTTAGAGGGGGAATAACATTAGCTGAAAATCTTCCAAATAATGATAAACTTTCTTTAACAATAGGCGGCGGCAGAAGAAACGTTTACCACAGGCAAATTAGAGTTGCAGACCCGATTAAACTTCAAAAAAGGCTGGATAACGTTTTAGATAAATCTCAACATCAATTTTACTTAGATGAAGCAGACCATTGGTTTACAATTGGCCATGAAAATGCCCATTCATTAGGGCCAAATAAAGGTACTGAAAACCTTGGAAAATATACAAGTATAATTGAAGAAAATAAAGCAGATATGGCATCTTTGGCATTTGTAGATGACCTTTATAAAATGGGCTATTACAAAGAAGAACAAAGAGTTCAAATTATTGTAACATTTGTCTGTGATTGCTTCTTAAAATCAAAACCAACCCTATCTCAAGCCCACAGGGTTAGAACAGTTATGCAGAATTATTTTCTTTTAAAAGAAGGCGCATATAATTTAACGCCTGATAATAAAATTCACGTTAATATTGAAAAAGTGGTTCCTGCCGCTTATAAAATGCTTGAAAAAATTATAAAAGTTCAAATGCAGGGAAGTTACAGCGAAGCTGAAAAATATGTTCAAGAAAACTTCATTTGGACAGATGAAATGGAAATTATTGCAAACAAATTAAAAGAAGTAAACAAAACTTTAAATGGCAGAGTCATTTCAACACTTGCCGAGAAATTGTTAGCAGAATAATGAAGAATTTTATACACTTCCTTTTGTAACACACTACTTCACAGTAGGAAAAAAAGAAAAGGAGGATGTATGAAACATTTAGTGGAGCCCATTAGAAACAAAGAAGAGGTAAAAGCTGTTGAAAACTACCTTAAGCGCCAAAAAGAAGGAAAGAGAAACAGGCTTATTTATGCAATAGGCATAAATACGGGCCTTAGGGTTTCAGATATTTTAGGGCTCAATATATCTGATGTTTTGGATAAAACCCACATAGATATTGTTGAAAAGAAAACAGGAAAAAAGAAAAAATTCCCTCTAAACAGCAAATTAATTTTTCTTGTCAAAGATTACCTTCAAGATTTTTATGAAACGGGCCCTTTATTTTTGGGCAAACAACATAAAAGGCTTGACAGGTCGCAAGTGTACAGGTTTATAAACCGTGCTTGCAGAGATGTTGGCGTGGAAGCAAACGTTGGCACCCACACAATGCGAAAAACTTTCGGGTATCACCATTACAAACAATATAAAGATGTTGTAATTTTGCAGAAAATTTTTAATCATTCATCGCAATCAATTACTTTAAGATACATTGGAATTGAACAAGATGATATTGATATGAGTTATCAAAATTTTGAACTCTAAAAAGTTTGAAATCGGGGTTAAATGCCCCGATTTTTTTGCAATAAAAAAGCTCTTTTTTAAAGAGCTTAAATTTTTTCTAGTGTCCTCTTTTGGTATTGGTGGTAACGTAGTGGTAAACTTTGTTTTCTCTCTTTTTTTAATTTCTCTCTTTGTACTTATATAAAGTTTATTATCTAAAAAATATTGCTTTTTTATATACTTATTACTTAATAAAAGTTAACAATTTACACTTTTTATTGAAATGTGTAATAAAAATTAATTTTAAAATGGCTAAAATAAAGACATTTCAGGCTTTTTATAATTTCTCCCCTTAATTTTATTGAAAGCAGCTCTAAAATAGGCTATACTAAAACTAGCTGTGGTATTTGCGGATTAATCCTTTTTTCGGATAGTTTCAATGATAAAAAAATATATAAACATAAATTCTAAAAGTTTTGCCTTTTCTTTGATTGAAATATTAATGTCTATTCTTATTGTTTCATTAATATTTGTAGCAATGGCGCCCGTTTTTACAAAAAGAATACTTCCTCAAAAAAATAACGGCGTTGTTTATACGTTTAAAGGAAACACAAACCTGACTTATCCAAACAGCTGCCTTATTGCAGGTGTTGATTTTGAAGACGGTAATTTTGATGAAACTTATTCTGCTTCGCAAAATTGCAGCGAGTATAAATTTACCGTTCCAAACGATGTTACAAGAATAAACCTTACCCTTGTTGCGGGCGGCGGCGGCGGGGGCGGCGCTGCAGGCGGTTTTGAACAGGAAACAACAATTTCTACAGGTTCATCGGAAACAGCCTATACAAGCAATATAAATCCCGATATCGTAAAAGAAGTTAAGCTTTCATATCTTTCTGCAAGCGGAAAAGATGGCGATGAAGCCTATGTTAAAGGAAACACTTCAAACGATTTTTGCGAATCTATTTCATCAGGCGTTAAATCAACATATTGTGGCGGCAAAGGCGGAGATTCTTCCCCTGCAATTTATGATTTTCAAATTCCAAAAGAATATATTAAAGGTCTGAATTTTGTAAATAATTTATCCACGGCAAGCCCCGTTGCAGGCTCATATACTGTTTCAAACGAAGGCAACAATGCAAAGTTTGAAATTTCTTGGGGAGATTTTGACCAAAACAAAACTCTTTCATACGGAATAAACAATGAAACTTCAGGGTATGAAATTTTTTGTTCATTGGCAAATGTAAACTATCTTTCGGATAATGCCGCCTTTTCAAATATTTGCCAAATTCCGACCAACAGCATAATGGAATCATATAAGGGCACATACGGCACATTTGCTTCAAATGGCGACAATACAAATGTTAATGTCAACACAATTTATAAAGGCGGCCTTGGCGGTAAAAACCTTCTTTCTATGGGCTATTACGGCGCAGGCGGCCAAGGGCAGGGTTTTCAAATTACAAGGTGCCCGCAAGGTTCAAGTTACGGTCAATCCTGTAAAATAAATGAAGCAAGTTATACAAAATTAGATTTGGATAATGATGACGGCACAATAAATGAAATACGAAAAGGCAAAATAGGAAATGCTGCAGCAATTATTAAAACGGAACGCCCCGGCGGCACAGGCGGTGGCGGTGCTGCGGGCGCAGTTGTCAGAATAATAAATATGAGTGTAGTGCCAAATGCAACATATACAATTGTGGTAGGTTCAGGCGGCCAAGGCGGTCAAGCAGGCAGCAGCTCAATTGCTCCCACAAACGGTAAAAACGGCACGGGCGGCACAACAAGCGCAATTTATGATGAAAACGGCAGTTTAATTTATATGGTAAATGGCGGCACAGGGGGCGAAGGCGGCAAAATTTGGAATTCCGCTTCAGGTGCTTATTCAGGTGAAAACGGCCAGTCGGGAAGAAATTACCAAATGCTGATAACCGCAAACGCCAACCTTTTAACAACTATTGCAATGGATGAAGATTACCTGTCTTCTCTTGCAACAATTCAAGCAAACCCCGATTTTAAAGATGAAAACGGCGGCGATATTTCAAATTTAGTCGCAAGAAGGTTAACTTATAGAAAATTACAAGAAGAACCTTATTTGGAATTAAACAAAAGAAAAAATGAAAATGAAGATTTTACAAACAATGTGGCTAATAAATCGGGCGGTTTTTCAGGCTTTGATAAAACAAATGTAGAGCTTTCAAACAATCAATATGACGGCCTATACTACAGAGGCCTTATAGATAATCAAGGTGCATACATTGGCGGCCTTGGCGGCTTTTCGGGGCTTGCTAACAAAGCAGGCTGCGGCGGTTATTTTATGGGCAATTTTGACGGAAGACAAAATGCTCAAGGAACCTTGCCAAATGATGAAACAACAAGAAAAAACAACATAAACACATTTTCATATAATAATGTTTCATACAACGTTTCAGATTTTTATGAAAATTGTTCAACGAATTCTCCAAACGGCCAATCGGCAGAATTTATTCCCCCAATTCCAAATTCTTCTAACCTGGGCTCTGCAGGTTCAGGCGGCGGGGGCGGCGGATATAATATTCAAGCAGGTTCAGGCAATGGCGGCGATGGCCAAAACGGTTACGTTATGATTGAATGGCGTAAATAACAAAGAGGTAAAATGAAATATAATAAATTACAATTTAATAAAAAAGGGGCATTTTCACTTGTTGAAGTATTAATTTCGCTTGTCTTAATATCTCTTGTTATGGTTGCAATGGCGCCCATCATAACAAAAAAAATTACCGAAAAAACAAACAACGGCATTGTATATACCTACAACCCAAATAACAATGCAAAAGAAAACAACCTTTGCTATATAACAAACATTACTAATTATTCATCCAATACGGAAAGCTACACGAGCACAACAAAATGTTCCGAATACCAATTCAAAGTTCCTGACGGTGTTCACAAAATTAATTTAACCCTTGTTGCAGGCGGCGGCGGTGGCGGCGGTGCTGCAGGCGGTAAAATTCAAGTAAATTCAATTTCAACTCAGGGGCCTTTGGTAAATCATATTAATATAAACGGTTTTCAGCCCGATTTATTGAAAGAAGTATTAATAAAAACCCTTGTTGCAAAAGGGCAAACAGGCGGCAACAAAAATGAAAGCTGCAAATCGGAAGAATCTAAATGCGGCGGCAGGGGCGGAGATTCTTCCATGGCAATAATGAATTTTAAAATCCCCGAAAACTATATGCGAGGCTTTAATTTTACAAGCGGGCTTCAAACATCGACCAATTTAAACGGAATACTTTCAATTGAAGCAAACACAAACCCCTATGTTAAAATTATCACCGCAACAAATTCAACCTTTAATGATTCAAATAAAATACAATACGGCATAAACTATACAAGCTCAGGCTATAATGCTTATTGCGACTTAGGCGCTGCAAGAAACACAATTTCATCATCGGGTTCTTCAAAGTGCGGAATTTACCCGCCATTTGTTCAAGATAGCGTAAAAGGCGAATATGGCCGTGGCGAAAATGACCAAAAAACCATCTTTGCAGATTCTTCAGGTGCAATTTTTGCAGGCGGTCAAGGCGGCATGATTAAAGGTGCTTCAACTTATGGTTCAGGCGGCACGGGCGGATATTTAAAACTCGTTTGTCCGGATAGCCCATCACACCTTTGTTTGGTTAAAAATGCGCTTGAAGTTTCTGCGGATAAATCACCCACACAAGGCGGCGGCGCTTATGTTGCCGTTGATTATACAATTGAATACCCTGCAGGTGCAGGCGGCGGCGGTGCAGGCGGAAGTTCCGCAAGAATTATCGGTTTAGATGTTATTCCAAATGAAACATACACAATAAGAGTTGGTTCAGGCGGCCAAGGCGGCGCTGCAAGTGTTTCATCAACCGCTCCCAAAGCGGGTGCAAACGGTGTTGGCGGCACAACAAGCGCAATTTATGACAGCAACGATAATTTAATTTACATGGTAACAGGCGGTGCAGGCGGCGAAGGCGGCAAAGTTTATGCGGCAGGCTCTTATGCGGGTAAAATCGGTAAATCGGGCAGGTTTGCACCAAAAATCATATCAGGCGATGCAAATTTAATTTCAAATATTAAACTTGATAATAAAGTAAATGAAAATATAGCGGGAAATATTGGCACAATACCGACAAAGGCAGGTAACAGCGCTGCTTTGAGCAGTGTCAACATCACATATCCATATAATCAGGCAGAGCCCTTTTTAACTTTAAATTTAAGGATAGATGAAAACACAGATACAAGTGATTCAAGATCGGGCGGTTTTTCAGGGTATGATATAACAAGCCAGAAAAGTTCAAACATTACATATAACGGTTCAAATATCAGCGCCGCTTATGACGGGCTGTATTTCAGAAACCTTTTGAATAACAAACCTTACTATATAGGCGGCCTTGGCGGTTTTTCGGGAGTAAGCCAAAAGGCAGGCTGCGGCGGCTATTTTATGGGCAATTTTGACGGAAGAACATCTTTTGCCGAAAATTCAAATTTAATAAATAAATTTGTGATTGATAACAAACTATATTCAATTTCAAAATATTATACAAATTGCAATATGAATTCTCCAAACGGCCAATCGGCAGAATTTATTCCCCCAATTCCAAATTCTTCTAACCTGGGCTCTGCAGGTTCAGGCGGCGGGGGCGGCGGATATAATATTCAAGCAGGTTCAGGCAATGGCGGCGATGGCCAAAACGGTTACGTTATGATTGAATGGCGTAAATAACAAAGAGGTAAAATGAAATATAATAAATTACAATTTAATAAAAAAGGGGCATTTTCACTTGCGGAAGTTTTAATTTCATTGCTTATAATTTCCGTTATTTTGCTTTTGGCATTGCCTGTTATTACAAAGAAAAATAATTTTTCAAATACTTCTCAAAAAGGCGGCAGCCAAGTTTTTCTTTTCCAAGAACAAAGCGAGGAAGATTCAAACTTTCCCTGTTATGTAACCACGCTAAATTCAACAGGCACTACAACCATTGTTAAAAATACAACCGGAAAATGCCAAAGATATAAGTTTACCGTTCCAAACGATGTATATAAAGTAGATTTAACCCTTGTTGCAGGCGGTGGTGGCGGCGGCGGCGCTGCAGGTGGCACTGTTTTTAAAAAAGAATATGACACAAATTCACCGACCGCTTTAAAAATGCTTCATTCAAGAATACAAAAATTTGTAATTGACCTTTTGGTCTCAAGCGGCGCTAACGGCAAAGAAAGAGATAAAAATTCAAATTCCACAATTTTTGCAGGTCAAGGCGGGGCTTCAGGAAGTGCAATTATAAACCACAATTTGCCTTTGGATTTTCTAAAACTTGATTATACACCCGATTTTCTATCAGAAACCGCAAATGAAAACTCTGCACTTACAATGAAATTCGGAAATGAACATGATTTGTTTGATAATATGGTAAATAAACAGGCAAAAAAATGCATTGAGTGGCATTCGTGGGATATTGCCCATCTTTTTTGCAAAACTTATGCAACAGAAAATTTATATGATGTAAGTTCATACTCAGGGTATGGTTTAATGTTTGAGTCAGATAAAACATTACAAATTGAACAAGGTTCAGGCTGGGATGAATGGTTTGGAACATCTGAAACAGACACTAAAGCAAAAGCGGCGGTTTTTGTTCCTTCGCCCCAAGGTGATGGGAATGAAATTCAATGCTTCACAACTTCTTTGGATGAAATAGACGGCAAATATATTTGGGGTTCAGATTCATCAGATGTTATGCAAATGGCAACAAACCAAGTAAATTCTGAAATTTTGCCTACTTCTGCAATTGCTTCTTCTTTGTGTAAGCTCTCATCTGCTTCTTTTATACCATCCAATGAAGGAAAAACTTCTTTTCTTGCGCCTTCAAATATAACGGGCAATATAACTAACGGCTATATTGTTCAAGGCGGCGAAGGCGGCAGAATATACGGTTTAGGAAACTATGGCGCAGGCGGCAGAGGTGAAAGTGCAGAAATTTTGTGCGGTGATAACAATACTTTTTGCTCTTTGCCAAATAATAACATAGATACAAGCAATGTTACTGCTGTGAATACGCCAAGAATAAAAACAATTCCTGCAGAAACAGGCATTAGTAACTTTTATGGCAAAGTCACTGCATATATACAAAGCCCCGGCGGCTCAGGTTCAGGCGGTGCAGGCGGTTCGGCCGTTAAAATAAATGATTTTCCCGTTGTTCCGGGTGCAAGGTACACAATTGTTGTAGGTTCAGGCGGTGCAGGCGGAAGCAGGGGCATGGACGGAACTGTTTCTTTGGGCGGTTCTATGGATAAAAGTGCAACTGAAGGCTACAATGGCACCGGCGGTTCATCAAGTGCAATTTATGATGAGGACAACAACCTTGTTCTTCTTGTAATAGGCGGCGTTGGCGGCTATGGCGGCACAATAAATACTTCTGCGGAAGAAATTCCCGATGATAATGATTTATCGGATTATGCTCCCTTACCGGATATGCCGAAAGCTGCAAGAAATGTGCCAATGCTTCTTTCTAAGTCGGCAGATACAATAAATAAAATTGCTTCTTTAATAGATAAAAATGTCGTAGCATCAATTGAAAATTTAGCGGCAGATACCCCGAATGAAATTCCAAACGGGCTTGTTGCAAGAAGAATTGTAAACAGGTTTATGACATATGATGATGATATGGAAAGAATTTCACCAATTTATGAACTAAATTCAAATTCTTCGGGCGTTCCTTCAGGCGGTGTTGTAACAACATCGGGTGAAGATGACAAAACAGGCGGCTTTAGCGCATTTGACAATAATATTTCAAGAAGCCTGAATGATATTACAAAAAAACCTTCAGCAATATATAACGGCTTGGACGATTCACAAGAAGTATATCTTGGGCTTTATTTCAGATATTTAACAGATAATGTTTATTCATATGCAGGCGGCCTTGGCGGTTTTTCGGGGCTTGGCACAAAGGCAGGCTGCGGTGGCTTATTTGTGGGCAATTTTGACGGTCTTTTAAGAAACGGTCTTTATAACAATTCATATAGAAGCACATTTATGATAAATACTGCAGCCAGTGGCACAAATTATGTTCCTTATTATATAAATAATTATTATGACAATTGCACGATTTCAAATTCCAACGGCCAAAAGGCAAATTTTGTTGCACCCGTTTATATTCCATCTGCAGGTGAAAATTTAGGTTCTGCAGGTTCAGGTGGCGGTGGCGGCGGCTATAGTTCAAAATATGGCGCAGGAAATGGCGGTGATGGCCAAAACGGCTATGTTATGATAAATTGGCACTATTAAAAATAAAGCCCCTAAACTTAGGGGCTTTTTATCAGAGATTAGATGAAAAGGTTTTCATATTAGAAATAAATTTATTACATAAGCTTCCAAAATCGTTTTTATCTGTAACAATTTCAATGTAACAAAGCTTTTTACCCTTTAATTTTTTTATTTCTTCAATTGTTTTAATAAAACTTTCTAAGGTTGAAACAGTTTTTGAAAAATAATCTTTGCCGTTTGAAAAGCCTTCAATTAATTTTAAATAATTCCAATTTGTTATATTGTTAAATTTATCATTTGGGTCTTTGGATAAAACTCTTTCAACCGTGTAGCCATTGTTGTTTAAAACAAAAATAACGGGTTTTAGGTCATATTCAAAAAAGTTTGCCATCTCTTGAATTGTTAACTGGTGTGCGCCTTCGCCCGTAAACATTATATGCTGCCTTTTTTTATCTGCCATCATAGCGCCAAATAGGGCAGGTGTTGCCCAGCCTATTGAACCCCAAAGGGTTTGAGAAATATATTCCATTTCGTTTTTTAAATTTAGAAAAGAACCCGATAAACTAAAAAGCCCTGTTTCCATTGTGAAAATGTCGCCTTCATCTAAAACGGTTTCAATCAAAGGCAAAAGGTCATCAACTTTTATTGCCCCTTTTTCATTTATTTTTTTCTTAATTTGTTTAAAATTGTTTTTTTCAAAGGTTTTTGTTATTTTTTCATTTAATTTTAAAATGACATCTTGAAGTAAAACATTTTTATAGACTTTCCCTTTAATTATTGTTTCATTTTTTCTTATTTCAATATCAATTTCTTTTTGAAATGCGCTAAAACCGCCTGTGTTAAGGTCTGCATTCAGGTAGCCTGCCGTTATAATTAAATCTGAATTTTTTATTTCATCTTGCACAAAAGGCGATAAGCTGCCCCCATTCACGCCTATAAAATTTGGGTTTGTTTCATCAACAATTCCTTTTCCCATTAAAAGGGTTCCGAATTTCATATTTGTTTTATTAATAAATTCCTTTATTTCACTTTGAAGTTTATACCTTTTGCATAAATAATCAAAAAATATAATTGGGTTTTTTGCTTTTTCAATTAATGAAATAGTTTCAGATACAACTTTATTTAAATTTTTTTCATCTGATTTTTTATATTCTATTTTATCAAATCCGTCATCATCAATTAAAAACTCGCAAACATCAATGGGAATTGCAATATAGACAGGTTTTTTTTCATTTACAAAAATATCAAAAACTCTGTCAATTTCTTTTTTTGCGTTTTCAAAATTAAGATATGCTGTTGTTTCAACAACGTTTTTGTAAGCATTTTCAAAAGCAAAGTAATTTGGGTTTGAAAAATTGTGGTGAACTATGATATTTTTTTCTATAAAGCTTGTTTTTGGGACACCTGCTATATGAATAACAGGAACATTTTCCGCCATTGCGCCTGCAATGCCGTTTATTGCGCTTAATTCACCAACTCCATAAGTGGTAACAACGGCGCCATAGCCGTTTATTCTTGAATATCCGTCTGCGGCGCAGCTTGAATTCAGTTCGTTTGTACAATTTATCCAAGTTATTTCATCATCTTTTATAATTGCATCTAATATGTTGAAATTATAATCCCCCGGTAGCCCAAAAACATTTTTAATGCCTAATAATTTTAATTTTTTAACAAGATAGTCTGCGACAGTAGTTTCCATATATGCTCCATTAGTATACTACACATATAGTAATAATAAAACAAAAATAAAAATTTGAGCATATCTTGATAAATTCTTTATAAAAAAGCCCCTAAAATTTAGGGGCTTAATTTTTAGTCTTTATTAACTTCATTGTCTGTATTATCAAAGATGCCTTTTTCTTTTAATTCTTCGGCAAAATCTTTTAATTTCCATTGGTCATGCATATATTTATAAAGCGTTGAATAATGGCCGCCGTGGGCTTCGCCTGCTTGGCTGTTAAAATGTCTTTCTATGCCTTTTAATAATTCAGTTTTATTTTGATAATCTTCAAATATTGCTTTTACTATGTTTTCGTTGCTGCCCAAACCTTTCATTGCATCATATATTTCATTTGAAAGTTGTTCTTCAATATATTCTTGCCATTCATAACCAAGGCCTGAATTATATGCCGTAACATAAGCGTTTGCAATTTTATCGCAATATTCTTTGTCATTTTGGAATATATCGAATGCTGATTGTCCGTCAACGCTCATTTGTCCGCCAATGCTTACCATTAAAGCGCCTGTATCATCTGCAGCAATAATGTTATCAATAAATTCTTTTTGGCCTTTTACATCATTACTAAAGGTTAAATTATTCTGCATATATGAACTTAAAAGTTTTTGTGCATATTCAGAATATGTTACATCACCTGAAATTTTATTATCATTTCCTGAAGCTGCCATTTCAATAAGAGCATTGCTGAACACTTTTTGGGTGTCTCTTGAGCTTGATGTTAAGCTGTTTAGCATTGTGTTGTAATTTTCAACATCGCCCCCGTTTGCTTTAAGCAGAATATCTGCAACAACTTCGCCCGAGATACCATCTTCGTTTGCTGCAATGTGATTAAGTATGCCATATTCTGTCCATGTGTCATTTGCAAGTGTTTGAATAATTGCATCATATTGGCCGTTTTCTTTTAATTCTTCAACATTACCTTCGCTTAGTGCGCTTGTAAATACATCGGCAAGATAATCAAGTGCTTCATAGCTGTTTGGAGTGCTGATTGAGTTAATGTCATATGAAATTACCCAGTTGCCATCTTCCATTTCGCTTAAAATGGCGCCTATGTTTTCATAGCTTACATTATCTTTGAGGTAATTTAAAAGGTTGCCGTCAAGCATTGCTTCATTCATATCGTCAAGATTGAATTCGGTTTGTTCTGTTTCATTTACGCCATCATTTACGCTGGTGGAGCCTTCAATGTTTTTTCCAAAAGCATTGCTTAAAATTGAACTTGGGCTCTTTGTTCCGTCTTTTAAAGTTTTAAGTTCGCCTTTTAAGTTATTAACATCAAAGTTTTCGGGCAATTCGCTTAATTCAAACGTTTTGCCGTTTACTGTCATGCTTTGAATTTCGCCTTCTGCGTTTTCTTCATATTTAACAGTATCCGAGAAGGTTTCAAAATTGCCGTTTTCATCAGGTGTGGAATAGGTAAATTTGGTGAATTCTGTTGTTGTTTTATCGTCTTCTTTTGTAACGGTTTCTTTTGTTGCATTTTCAGAATCAACCGTGATTGAAGTTTTTTCATCTTCTGATGTAAATGTAACCGTGCCATCATCGTTTTTAACCGCAGTATAGGTTACATCTTTACCATCTTCGCCTTCGGCTTTTTTGGTGAAGGTCATTTTGCCGTCTTCAGAAATTGTTCCGTCTGTTTCAAAGCCTTCAAGCTCAGGCATAAATTCTTCTATTGCTGTTTGGAAATCATCAACTTGTGCTTCTTTTTCGCTTTGTGTTGATTTGCTTGAAAGAACAAGTGTATCATTTGATTTTTCATTCATTGCATTAATGATTGCCTTGCCTTCCCCTGAAGAGAATGCTTCTTTAGCGGCTTTGCCGTTTTGAATGTCGCTTATAATGTTATTTAGTGCATCTTGGCTTACACCGCTTTCAGATGCAAGAGCTTCAAGTTCTTTTTGGCTTAAAGATGTTGAAACGCCGTTCATATCGGTTACAGTAAATTTGGTTATTTCTTTATTATCATTATATTGAGCGTTAAACCTGCCTGTTATTTCACCGTTGTTATATGTGGTGACGCTTGAGCTGTTTTTCGAATTATAAGCTGATCTGAGCAAGTTTTCTTGGCTTGGAACTTCGTCTGCGTATACTTCAGTGCTTGAGCTTCCGTCACTGAAATCAGATGTTTTTGTTTTTGTAGCAGGGTCATATTCGATGATAGAGCTTTCTTTGCCGTCTTTAATTTCATTGGGGTAATATTTCATTGTTGTTTTGCCTGTTTCAGGGTCATATGAAACTTTACAGGTGCTTTCAATTGTGTCGCCGCCCATATTTTCAACCACTTTATATTCGCCTGAATAAGTTCCGTTTGAATTTTTCTTGAATTCAATGCCTTCAGACGGGAAATCTGACCTTAATTCGCTTGCGATATTGTTAAATTGTTCAAGGTCTTCTTCGGTCATAGTAACGGTTTTGCCTTCAGGAGCGTTTGAATATTCGCCGTTTTGAACATTTTTAACCGCATTTTCATAGCTTGTGCCTTTTGCAACTTGTTTTAAGACATCAACTGCATCATAAGAAGATAAACCTTCGTTTTCTTTTTGAATGTCTTGAATTGAATAAGTTTTGTCACCAACTGTAACAGATTCAACTCTGCCGCTTGAACCATAGCTGTATTCTGCGGTAACTGCATCATCGCCTTCGCCTGTTGTTGTTGAAGCTATTGTGCCATCTGAATTGTATTTGTCGGTTGAAATTATATTGCCGTTATCATCGTAGTAATCTTTATATTGAGTGTAGTTGCCGTCATCTTCTTCCATAAGGTAAGAAAGCGATTGTTCATTTTCATCGTAAACAACATCGCCTGAAGTTTGATAATTATATGAAACCACATTGCCGTTGTCGTCTTTAACTTCTTCTTCGCCTGTAATGTAGTTCATTGTTGTTTTGCCGGTTTCAGGGTCATATTGAACTTTTACCTTGCCTTCAACTTCTTCGCCGTCTTCATTTTCATAAGTATATGAATAAACGTTTTCAAAGTTGCCGCTGCCTGTGGTTTTGCCTGTTGTAAACCTGCCTTCAACTTGGTTTGCACCTTCTATGCCGATTTTTGAAAGAGCATCTTCCATTGAAGAATCGATTGATTCTCTTGTTACTTGCGTTTCTTCAGGGTTTTCGCCTTCTTTTGTTTTTGCAGAAACTACCCTATAACCGCCTTCTTCTTCGTTGTATTCTAATTTAGCGGTGTAAACTTCGCCTGTTTCTTTGTTTATAACATTAACCGTATTTGTTTTGCCGTTGAAGTTATAATCTGCATTATCGCCATATTCTGACAATACTTTTGCAAGTTCGCCGTTTGAATCTGCAGAAATCGCTTCTTCAAGAATTTGTGCTTTAACCGATTCCTGATTTTTAATGGCACTTGCATCAGGCATTAAGAATTGTTGGCCTGCATAAATCGTTTCGCCTGAATTTATTGTTTCATAAATATCAGGGTTTAATTGCATAATCATTTCATAAGCTTCACTTGGTTGAAGTTTGCCTTCAAGGTGATTTTTTGCAAGATAGTTTTGGATAATTCTGTCCATACAATCGTTTGCAACTTTGTCGCCTTCTTGTGCTTCAGAGCCCCAATTTACAACGGTTGTAATTTGGCAGCTATCCGGAAGTTCAAGCCCGAGTTCACCAAAAGCGGTTCCCGTTTCTGTGATTGCTGTTTTTCTTGCTTCAAAATTTGCACGGGCCTGTTGTTTTTGTTCATCTGTTGCTGCAACTTCGCCTGTTAAAATTTTATAATCGTTGCTTTCATAAAGTTCATTAACCGAATTTTCCATTGTTTGCGCCATAGCTGCGCCCATGGCGTTTTGAATTTTTGAATAATCTTCTTCCGTAAAGAAAACTAAATCGCCAGTATTTTCCAGAAGGTCGGCATTATAACCTTCGGTTGAAGAATCAAGGGTTGAAGAAAGGGAATTAAACTGTTGGGCAAGTTCGCCAAAAGAATTCATATCTTTTGTAAGGTCGCCGTTTTGAAGTGCTTCTAATTGGTTAACAAAGTTGTCATATTCTTCTTTTTTCATTGCAAGTTTGGCATCTGTTTGCTGAATTGCGCTATCGCCTTCTTCAGCGGTGCCATCTGTTGTAACGCCGTTTGCGCTGCCTAATTGTCTTAATTCGTCAATTTGTGCTTGAACGCTTTCATAATCTGAGCTTGTTGAATTTTCAACGCCAAACTTTGAAAGTTCCGCTTGCAATTCTTTAGAAGCTTCATCATAAGCCGCTTGATTTTTTTGCGCCTCAATTTCAGCTTGAGAAGGGCCTTGAGAACCCGTGTCATCTTCTAAGCCTGATGTATCATATCCTTCATCAGAACCTGCTTCGCTATCCACCCTTGTTGTGCTGCTCGGTGTGCTTGTGGCGGGTGTAGAAGTTTGTGTTGCAGGCGCCCCTGTGGCTACTACTCCTGCGCTTTTTAAATCTTCAATGCCAAAACCCATGATGCTTTCCTTTCGTTTCCTTCCTTAACTTTATATAAATCGGCGAAGGGGCTAAAAACCTTTACGCCATGGAAAAACCATGTTTACAAATATTTACAATTATAAAAATTTGCCTTTTATTTTTTTGTTTGATAGATTTTAGAAATGGAGTTTATAAAAAAAAATAAAGCATTAATTATTCTTTTAATTTTGGCTTCTTTTTGCCTTTTTTTATCAATAGGAACGGTTGCAAACATTTACATTGATGTTGGCAGAGAAATTTATTACCCTAAAGCCATTTTAGAGGGGAAAATTTTATACAAAGATTTATTTTGTATCTATGGCCCGTTTTCATATTTATTTAACGCTCTTTTATATAAAATTTTTGGCGAAAGCCTTAATACTTTATATGGAATTGGAACAATATCGGCTCTTTTAATTGTTTCTTTTGTTTATTTAATTTCAAAGAAATTTTTATCTGATTTTGTTTCAATTTCAATAACATTGTTTGTAATTATAATCGGGTGTTTAGCAACAAGAATTTTTAACTACACCCTTCCATATTCTTATGCGGTTTTATTTGGGCTTGTTTGCTTTTTTGCTTCTCTTTATTTTTTAATTAAATTTGATGAAAATAAAAAAGAAAAAAATTTAATTTTAGCTTCATTTTTTGGGGGGCTATCTTTTATAAATAAATATGATTTTTTACTTTATATTATTCCTTTAACAATTGTTATTTTAAAAACAAAAGATTGGAAATTAATTTTAAAATCATATTTAAGCTATTTAGCTCCGATTATTTTTTCATTTTTAATTCTTTTTATTCAGGGCTTAAAAATTTCAGATTTATTTCATATGATGGGTGTGATTAAAAGTTTCACCCTAACAGAAGCTATGAAAACTTTTTATGTTACACAAGGCGTGTATTACACAAATAAAGTTTGGATGGGCTGGTTTGATTCTTTGGTTGCCGATTTAATTTATTTAATTTTTATAATTCCATCTGTTTTTTTATTTGATAAAAAGAACTTATTTTTAAAAATTTTAGCTTCAATTGTTATTTTAATTTGTTTTATTGTAGGTTCAAATTATATAAGGCAAACAGATTACCTCTTTTTAACGTTTTTAACTTTGGTTTTGTTTGTTTTAAGGTTTAATAAAAACAGTTTTTTGGAAAATATTGTTATTTTAAGCTCTCTTTCAATCAGCTTAAAATCATTGTGGGGGCTATCTCATGTTAATTATGGAATTTATTATGCCCCATCTATTTTAATTTCATTTTTTATTTTGCTAAAAAACAATTTGAACAAAAATTTTGTTAATTCAATCAGCATATTTTTACTTGTAATGTTATCAAGTTTTCTTTTAACCAATTTATCTTGGATAATTAATATGCAAGGTGAAATTAAAACCAAAAAAGGAACAATTACAACCGTTAGCGAATGGGGAAAAATTACAGGCGATATAATAAATTATATTGATAATATAAAAGAAGAAAACCCAAACATTTTAATTTTGCCTGAAGGGTTAATTATAAACTTTTTAGCAAACAAGAAAAATACCCCAGATGGCTTTTATAATTCTTTAATTCCGTTGTACACGGAAGGTTTTGGCGAAGAAAACATAATTGAACATTATAAAAAATTTGCCCCTGATTATTTTATTGTAACTAATATGCAAACAGGAAGCTATGATAAAGGCGAAATTTGCAACACTTATGCATTTAACATTTGCAGGTTTATTTTAGATAATTATATTCCAATTAAAAGATTTGAAGATAAAGGCTCTGTTGCAGTTATATTTTATAAAGGGAAAAAACTATGATATTTGATGATTTTAAAAATTTTGATTTATATGATATTGATGAAACGGTTAAAAATTTTATTTTAAATATAGACCCAAACATTCCAACAGGGCGCCATATAATTTCTGATAAGGCATATATAAATATTGATGAATACAAAACAAGAGATGACAGCGAAATTAAACTTGAAGCCCACAGAAAATATATAGATATTCAATTTTTAATTCAAGGGGAAGAAAAAGTTTATATAACAGATAGAAACAACCTAAAAGTTAATGTTGAATATAATGATGAAAAAGACATCGAATTTTTTGAAAAAACAGATAAAAAATTAAACGTTGTTTATTTAGAAAAAAACAAATTCGTTGTTTTATATCCTGATGATGTTCACAGCCCCTGCATGAATTATGAAAACGAAAACAAAACGGTTAAAAAAGCAATTGTTAAAATAAAAATTTAAAAAGGGCTCCCTTAATTTAAAGAAGCCCTTAAAGGAGGTCAAAACAACAAACCGTTCCTTTTTGATTATTTTATAAAATTGTTGTTTTTTAGTTATTACCAAAGGCAATAGTAACTGTTTCTTTGGGGTTAACCCTTGAAATTCTGTTGCCTGAACCGTCTACTACGTATGCAATTTCATCACCTGCGTTTTGGAACAAGCCCATAGTGCCTGATAGAGCGGTTCTTGTTAAGTCAACAGGAGCTTTAAGGGTTGTTTTAATGCCATCACCATAGCTTCTGCCTGCGGCTTTAAAGTTAGCTGAAAGCAATTCGCCTGTACCTGTACCAACTTGGTCTAATAAGGCTTCAGATGCGTTGCCAAGGCCAACAAGCATACCGCCAACGGTTCTTCCCACGTTACCTAAGGTTGAACCAACCAATGTAAATGGCATTTCAATGAATCTTATAATACCGTTTACATCTTTTTGTTTTTCAATTCTTGCGGTTAAAACTTGTTTTGGCAATGGGTGTTTGCAGCCGTTGCAATCAACAATTTCCGTAAATGCAAGTTTAAGTGCGCCGTCATCACATTTTGATGGTCTTACAACTTCTGTTACTTTACCGTTTACTCGGCTTCCGCAAGGGAATGTAACACCATCAATTGTAATTTCGTGTTTGGTGACAGCGGCAAATCTTTCGCCAACGTTTGCGTTTTTAGCGTTAATTATATCTTTCATTTCTAAAGATAAAGTAGGAATGCAAACAGGTGTTTCTTTTTCTACATAAGTTGTTTTAGAAGGGCCGATTGCTGTTTTTGTTTGAGCAGTGTCATAGCCCCCTGCAATTCTTACGTTTTGAAGCATTGATGAAATTTCTGCACGTGTTGCATTGTCTTTTGGTCTGATTTTATCGGGTGTTTGGCTGTCTTTTAAGGCGCCGTTATCAATTGCTTTTGCAACATGTTCTTTTGCCCAAGCAGGAACTTGATTACCGTCTTGATATTTGCTTAAAATTTCATCAGCCTTGCAAGCATCCATTGGGCAGTTTACGCCTTTAGATAAAATGCTCATAGCTTCACACCTTGTAATTGGGCTGTTTGGCATAAATTTACCGTTTGGGTGCCCTGCAATCATATCAGATGAAACACCTTTATTAATTGCTTCGTATGCCCAGTGGTTTTTCGGAACATCTTTAAAATCGCCTGAAGCGCTTAATGGAGTATTTTCAAGGTTGTAGCCTTTTACAACCATTTGCGCCATTTCAGCACGTGAAATATTTTTGTTTGGTTTAAACATATTATCTGGATACCCCACAACAACGCATTGGTCTGTTAAGCGGTTAATATCGCCTGATGCCCAATAATTGTTTGGAACATCGGGGTATTTTTGATCAAACATGCCAGAAGCACCACCTGTCATACAGCCGCAATCTGATTTAGAATTGCAGCAAGGCTCCATTTCTTTGTAGATAGCCTTCATTGTGTTTGGTGATTGAATGTTTGGTTCAGGGCAGCAAGCGCTTTTTGGAAGAATTTTTTCATCTAAAACAGGAGCTGCTGCACCTGTTAAGCATTGATCTTCAACGGGAACGCCCGCAATCATGCCGGTTTTTGAATCTTTAATGATTGCAACATTGTTGGGTTCACCCACAACGGCACTATTTGCATTTGTGTATACTGAATTTGGGTATGTGTAGGTTTGAAGATTTGTGTTTACTTTGCTATCGTCATAGCAAGGTTTTGCACATTTATCTTTTTTGCATTTGTTGCAATCATCCATTGCCTTCTGGCATGGGTCGCACGGGGCTGCTGCTCCCGTTTCGCATGGGTCGCATTTCTTCTTTTTTTTTGCCTTTTTACATTTGCACTTGTCTTCTGTTTGTTTGCATTTAGAGCATGTTGCAGTATCAGGTGTTACCTTTTGAACTGATTCAATTGGGCAAGCACCGCCTGTTGAACATGCAGCAAAACTTACAGGCACCGTAAAGGCAAAAACGGTAGCAACTAAAGTAGCTGTCAAAAAGAATTTTTTTGTGGTCATCTTTCCTCCTTTTAAAGAAAATATTTTTTTCATGCAAAAAGTGCATAATTAACTAGCTTTAGTTGAATTATGCACTTTTAAAATATTATCTTCATTGCCTCTATCGACTATCTTTGTGGGTTATTTTATTTTGTTTTGTTATCCTATCTGACAGTCAATATAAAAAGGAGGCCGGGGTTTGATTTCGGATATATGAGAAAGGGATTAGAAAGTTCCTTCGATTTCTTTAATAATATATTCACTAACCCAAACAAAGTTTTTGTTTGCTTCGGCTAATTGTCTTAAAGGATTAATTGAACCTTCGCCGATTCTAATTAAGCTCATAGCAGCAACGCCCCTTTGAACACCTTTTGAACCGGTTAATTTATCAATAAGAAATTCAATTGCGCTTTCACCATAACTTACAACTTCATTTTCAATTGCGCTTTTTAGGTTGTTATCTGCGCTGTTTAATTTTTCAAATAATGTTGAAAGTTCAAATTTAATATCTTTAATTTCTCTAATTGCGCTTGTGGTGAGTACTGCTTGCATTTCTTCTCCTTTATGTGAAATATTTGATATTTTGAATTATAAGTTAAAAAAATTAAAAACCCGTTTTTTTTAATATAATCTTTATATCAATGTAAAGAATATAAAAAATATCCCCAATAATCTAATTGTAACCTTAATTGCAGCCTTTTATATTTTTTAAAAAAAGGAGGTTTTTATGCAAGATGAAATTAAAAATATTAATGCAAGGCAAATTTTAGATTCAAGGGGAAACCCCACAATTTCTGTTGAAATTGAACTAAATTCAGGGTTAATGGCATCTGCTTCAGTTCCATCGGGCGCATCAACAGGCATTAATGAAGCTTATGAATTAAGAGATAATGAAAAAACTGTTTATATGGGGCGAGGGGTTTTAGGTGCGGTTAAAAACGTTAAAGAAAAAATTTCAAAAGCATTAATTGGAACATCAATTTTAGAGCAAAGGAAAATAGATGAAATTTTAATTGAACAAGATGGCACCCAAAATAAAAAAAATTTAGGCGCAAATGCAATTTTAGGGGTATCTTTAGCAAGTGCAAGGCTTGCTTCAAAATTTTTAAATATTCCTTTATATAAATATTTAGGCGGAATTTATGGAAACATTTTGCCAACGCCTATGGTAAACATTATAAACGGGGGCGTTCATGCTGATAATAGCCTTGAATTTCAAGAATTTATGATAACGCCAACAGGTTTTGACAGCTTCCATTCGGGGCTTAGAATGGCGGTTGAAACATTTTTTTCTCTTAAAAAAATTTTAAAAAAAGAAAATATGATAACATCTGTTGGCGACGAGGGCGGTTTTGCACCAAACCTTAATTCAGCTAAAGAAGCACTTGATTTAACAGTTGAAGCAATTAATAAAGCAGGCTATTCAACAGAAGATATTAAAATTTGCTTGGATGTTGCATCAAGCGAATTTTATAATGATGGCATTTATGAAATAAAATCTGAAAATTTAAAATTAAACAGTTTAGAGATGGCAAAATATCTTCAAAATTTAGTGGAAGATTACCCCATAATTTCAATTGAAGACCCTATGGCAGAATGTGATTTTGAAGGGTGGAAAATTATAACAGATAACCTGTCTTCTAAATGTCTTCTTGTGGGAGATGACCTTTTTACAACAAATGTTAAATTGTTAACAGATGGCATTAAAAACAATTTGGCAAATGCAATTTTAATAAAACCAAACCAAATTGGCACATTAACAGAAACTCTCGATTGCATTAAATTAGCAAAAATGAACGGGTATAAAACAATAATTTCGCATCGTTCAGGTGAAACCGAAGATACCTTTATTTCAGATTTAGCGGTTGGTGTGAATTCGGGGTTAATTAAAACAGGCTCAATTACAAGGTCTGAAAGGAATGCTAAATATAACAGGCTTCTTGAAATTGAAGGCGAATTAAACAAAGAATTTCAAGGCTGCAGGGGAGATGGCGCTAAATATTTGGGGCTTGGTTCTTATAAAAAAAGATATTTTAAATTAAATTCCTGCAGCAATTATTAAACAAAAAACAACCGGATTAATTAATCCGGTTGTTTTATTTGAATTTTTTTTAAGCAAGTGTGTTTAATTTGCTGCCTGCATTTGCATCAAATTTATCTCTTGCATCTTGCTGCAATTTTAAAATGTTATCAATAGCAGCCATATAATCGCCTCTAACGCTTCTTTGAGGCTGAATTGCAGGTTTATTTCCGGTAAACCCTTCTAAACTTTTGTTTGCCTTACCGCCTTTAAAAACAACATTCTGCTGAATTGGACTTATCATAACAACTTCCCCCGTTTATATAAAACATGAAATGGAAAAAATTTGCGCTAATTTACACAAAAAATCTTCACCCACATTTCGTTTTTATATTATCACATTTTTATTTTTTTGAACAGTACCCCGTTTAACTTATTTTAATCGGGAGCAAAATTATAAAACTTGTGGCTTTTTCGCCGCTTTTTAATTGCTTTGAAGTAAATGTAATTTTTCCTTCGTGTTTTTCTATTATTTTTTTACAAATTGCAAGCCCAAGGCCTGTTCCTTCGCCTACTTTTTTGGTTGTAAAGCCTGCTGTAAAAATTTTCTTTTTGTCAGCTTCTTTAATTCCAAAGCCGTTATCTGTTATTTTAATTTCAAGAAAATCGTCTTTTTTAATTGTTGAAATAATTATTTTTCCTACCGTTTCAGGGTTTTCGGTTTTTTCTTTTTCAATGCTTTGAATTGCATTCATCAAAATGTTCAAGAAAACCTGATTTAGCATATTAGGGTAGCAATCAATTTCTTCTATTTCGCCATATTCCTTAACAATTTGAACTCCTTTTTTTGTTTTGTGCCTTAAAATTTCTAAAGTAAGGTCAAGTTCTTTGTTAATGTCGGCGCTTTGTTTAACTGTTTCATCAAGCCTTACAAACCTTTTTAGAGAATGAACCAAGTTTGTAATTCTTTTAATTGCTTCTTTATCAATGCCGTTTATATCTTCAAAGGTTTCAAATAAATCAGAATCTATATTTTCTTTAATTGAATTT
Organism: Candidatus Gastranaerophilales bacterium; assembly: GCA_944325145.1. Classification (GTDB taxonomy): domain Bacteria; phylum Cyanobacteriota; class Vampirovibrionia; order Gastranaerophilales; family Gastranaerophilaceae; genus Galligastranaerophilus_A. The sequence continues at coordinate 10,748 of CALYDL010000013.1, read as the reverse complement.
GTTAATTTATATAAAATTTCGTTGTTAGCTGAAATTGAAGCTAAGGGCGTATTTATTTCATGGGCAACAGATGCTATTAATTGCCCTAAAGATGCCATTTTTTCAGAATTTATAAGCTGCAATTGGGTTTCTTTTAATTCGTTTAAGGTTTTTTGAAGTTCTTCTTTTTGTTTGTTTACTTCCATAAATAAACTTGCACTTAAAATTGCGTTTGAAACCTGCATTGAAATGCTGACCAATAATTCCCTTTCTTCTTCCGTTATATTTTTTTTGGATGTGAAAATAACAATAACAGAAAATAATTCGCCTCTTTTATAAATTGGCATGATAATTCTATTTAAGCTTGTTTTCATAGGGGTTTTAGACTTATCATGGTCTTTTAAGCTCATCATTATATTGGGCTGGTTATTTTGAATGGTATCTAAAATTTTGTTTCCGAAATATAAAATTTTATCGTTTGGTTTTTTATTTTCCGGATAATTAAATTCAACTTCAAATTCGTTTTCATTAATTTTTTTAGCGTAATAAAGCTTGTTTGCGCCAAAAATGATACTTAATTCTTTTAAGGTGGTTTTAATTAATGTTGTTATATCAAGAGTTTTAGAGAGGCTTGTTAAAATTCTGTTTAATAGAGCCATTTTAACCGCTTGGTTTTGCGCTTTTGAATTAATGTTTGAAAATTCTTGGTTTTGAATTTTTAATTTTTCGTTTTCTTCAAAAATTTTCTCGCACTCTAAATCTTTTGTGCAGTCGTAGAAATAAATTATTCGATATTTTTTAATTGAAAAAGCTTTTATAACAAAATATAAAAATTTGTTTTCCGTTTTTTGGTACATGCCATAAGTTACATAAGACAATTTTGATTCAACTGCTTCATCAAACGGGGTTTTTGTAATGTCGCCATCTAAAATGCAAAAATCGAAATGAAATTTGTAGCCTATTTTTTTTAAATTTTTAATATCATTTGAATTTGTTTTTATATTAAAAACATTCTGGCACGCTTTGTTTTGGTAAAACGTGCCTTGAATTGTATCATAAATTATTATTGGTTCTTTTAAATTGTGATAAAAACTTCTTAAAAGACTGCTCATCTAAAATGTAAATTCATCCGTTGGTTTTTTAACGTAAAAGCCCAGGCCAACAGGTTTGAAGCTTGAATTTTCGGTTTTTAGAGCAAAATTTTCTTTGTTTAATTCATTCACCTTTTGTCTTAAGGTTTCGTTTTCTGTTTTTGCTTTAATTAATTCAACAATAACTTCATCAAGCCCGTCTAATTTTTCTGATAAAACATCTGTAATTTTATTAATCACATTGTTTTCAACAGCATCTATTCTTTTAATAAAAGCAGTTTGAACGCTTGGGCTCATTGGTTCAAGTTTTGAAGAGTCGCTTTTAATGGGCAAACTTTTTTGAGGAACAAAACTTTCTTCTGCCATTGAAACTTCTTTTTCTTTCATTTCTGCTTTATTTCTTAAAATTGATTCATCTCTTAATTTTTTCAATTTATTTTCTTTTGTGCGAGCTTCACTTGCAAAATTGTCAGCCCCTTGAAGGCTTCTTTCTTCTTGCAATTTTTTTGTATGCTCATATAATTCTTTAACTTTTCTCAAAACATCAACATCGCCTTTGGAAAAATATATATTGCCAAAACCGTCTTTTTTCGGCCTTAAGCAAGCCCTTTGGCAAAGTGCGGAAATTTCTCTTGCATCGGAATCAAGTATTCTTAATAATTGTCCTGCGCTTACTATTTCATCGGGGTAATTGGTTTTTGTTGTTTCCACTTGAAAACTTCCTCTTAAAATCTAATAAAAATGTTTGTTAATGAATCTTGTTTGATAACATTATAATTTAAAACTTTTAAAAAAACTTTAATTGTAATTTTATTTTTACAAATTGAAACGAATGGGCGAAAACTCTTTCAAGTTAATAAAAAGAACCTTTTTAAAGAGTTTGAATTGCAGGCTTTTTTTATTAAACGGTGCTTTTTTGTTTCTTGAAGTTTTTCACTTTTTTTCAGATAATATAATTAATATTTTTTTGGAGTAACTTTATGACAAGGGGTGTTTTTATTACATTTGAAGGGGCGGATGGCTGCGGCAAAACCACACAAATCGAGCTTTTAAAAAAATATTTGGATGAGAAAAAAATTAAAAATATTCAAACAAGAGAACCGGGCGCAACGGAACTTGGAGTAGAACTTAGAAAAATTCTTCTTCACTATGAAAAGCCCGTTTCAGATGTTGCAGAAACTTTTTTATATTTGGCAGATAGAGCCCAGCACATTGAATTTGAAATAAAACCAATGTTAGATGACGGCTACATTATCTTGTGCGACAGGTTTATCGATTCCACCGTTTCATATCAAGGGTATGCAAGAAAACAAGATATTAACCAAATAAAAAAATTAAATGAAATTGCAACTAAAGGCCTAAAGCCTGATTTAACAATTGTTTTTGATATAGAATCAGAAGTTGCGCAAAAAAGGCTTCAAGGCGAAAAAGACCGCTTAGAAAAAGAAGGCTTGGAATTTCATAAAGCGCTTAGGTTTGGTTATTTGGAATTAGCAAAAGAAGAACCAAATAGAATTAAAGTAATAAACGCTAATGATACAATTGAAAATATCCATAAAAAAGTAATTGAATTAATTTCAAGGTATATTTAATGCTAAAAAAGCTTTTTATATTTTTCATATTGTTTGGTTTTTGCCTTCCTTCCCATTCATATAGTGAAGAAAGCTATAACCTTTTATTGGAACAATATAAAAATAATGAAATAAAGCGTGCCTTAAAAACAATTAAAAAAATAGACCTTGAAGGAGATTTGGATGCTAAAATTTCCCTTTTAAAATATGAAATATATAGGCGTGCAAATAAATTAAGCGATGCAAAGCTTGCGCTTCTTGATGCCATAAAATATGACCCTGAATGTTTTGAAGCATATATTGGTTTAACCATTATTTCAATTCAAAATAATGACCAAAAAAATGCAAAAAATTATTTAAAAGAAGCAATTGAAATTGAGCCGCAGTTAAATGATTCGCCTGATATTTTATATTATTTAGCTAAAATTTGCATTTTAGATAAAGATTTTAATTTGGCAAAAGAATATATTTTACAAGCTATTGAATTAAACAGAGATGAAAAAGAATATTATTTAGAATTAGGAAAAATTTATTTATTTCAAAAAGATTACCTAAAAGCAGTGAATGCATTATCTTTTCTTTTAGGGGATAATGATTTTTTAGAAGCGGAAGCTTCAAATTATATAGGCCTTGCAAATTATAAAAGGGGAAATTATTCTCAAGCCATTAATTATTTTGAGAAGGCGGTTAAAATAAATTCAAACAGTTTTATTTATTTAAACAACCTTGCAATTTGCTATAAAAGCGTTCAAGATAATGAAAATTTTAAAAAAACGGTTGAAACAATTTTAAATTTAACGCCTGAATTTCCTGAAGATTATATTCAACTAAGCCAATTATATATGGACAGAAACAACCTTGAAGCCGCTAAAAACGCCTTAGAGGAAGGAATTAAAAACTATCCTGATAACCTTCTTTTAAAAGCATTGCTTAATAAACTTAACAAAACTCAAATTTAACTTCATTTTCATTATTTTTCATGGGAAAATCGCCTTAAAAAAGGTTTCAAAATGGAAAAAGATTTAAAAGCGGTTATTTTGGCGGCAGGCAAAGGAACAAGGATGAAATCTTCACTTCCTAAGGTTATGCATGAAATTTTTAATAAGCCGCTTGTTGCAAGAGTTTTAGATTCTGTAATTGAAGCAGGAGCTAGGGAAAACATTGTTATAACAGGCCATAAAAGAGAAATAGTTGATGAATATTTAGCTAAAAATTACCCCTCAACCGTTTCTGTTTTTCAAAAAGAACAATTGGGAACAGGCCATGCAATAAAATGTGCAAGTGAAAAAATACAAAATTTTAAAGGCAACATTTTAATTTTGTGCGGCGACACCCCTTTAATTACATCTAAATCAATTCAAAATATCGTAAAATTTCATAATGAAAATAATGCAGATATAACGGTTGTATCTGCATTTTTTGATGAACCGTTCGGCTATGGCAGAATTGTTCGTGATAATGAAAATAATGTATCTGAAATTGTTGAAGAAAAAGATGCAACACTTGAAATTAAAAAAATAAAAGAAGTAAACGCCGGTATTTATTGCATTAACTGGGAAACAACAGGCAAATACATTGACGAAATTAAAAACGATAACAACCAAAAAGAATATTACTTAACAGACTTAATAAAATTAGCAAAAAAAGGTTCAAAAAAAGTTTGCCCGTACGTTTTAGAATCAGCAGATGAAATTTTCGGCATAAACTCAAGAAAAAATTTAGCAGAAGCAATATCTATAATGAAGCAAAGGAAATTAGACGAATTAATGGAATCGGGTGTCACCATAATTGATCCAATGACCACATATATTTCACCCGAAACCACAATTGAGCCTGAAACCGTTATTTTGCCATCAGTTGTTATTGAAGGCAAAAACAAAATAGGCAAAAACTGTAAAATCGGCCCCTTTGCTCATTTAAGAGGCGATTGCACAATAGCAGATTTTGTTAAAATCGGAAATTTTGTTGAACTAAAAAAAGCTAATGTTCAAAGCCACACAAATATTTGCCATTTATCTTATGTGGGGGACAGCATAGTTGGCGAAAATGTGAATATCGGCGCCGGCACAATTACTGCGAACTATGATTCAAGAACAAAAATTAAATCACAAACAGTAATTAAAAATAAGGCTTCAATCGGTTCAAATTCAGTTATTGTTGCACCTGTTGAAATTGGTGAAAACGCACTTATTGGCGCAGGTTCCGTTATTACATCAGATATAAAAGCAAATTCGCTTGGTATCACAAGAGCAAAACAAAGAGAAATTGAAAATTACGTTAAATAAAAAAGGAGAAAATTAATGAAAGAAAGTGTAGAAGCTGTTTTAGAAAGAAAAACAAACGTTCTGCCCACCCATGATATAAAACTTTTCTCAGGCCGTTCAAATACAGTTTTGGCCGATGAAATTGCCAAATATTTAGGCACAAGCGTTGGCCCGATGATTATTAAAAACTTTTCTGACGGCGAAATTTACGTTCAAATTCAAGATTCAATAAGGGGCGATGATGTTTTTGTCGTTCAACCTTTATGCAACCCCGTTAATGAAAATTTGGTTGAGCTTTTAATTATAATTGATGCCTTTAAAAGAGCAAGCGCAAAAACAATTACAGCGGTTATTCCATATTACGGTTATGCCCGCCAAGACAGAAAAACCTCAGGCAGAGAAGCAATTACGGCTAAATTGGTTGCAGACCTTTTAACAACTGCAGGGGCTACAAGAGTTCTTGCAATGGATTTACACACAGGCCAAATTCAAGGTTTCTTCAACATTTTGGTTGATCATATTTATGCAACAAATATTATTGTAGATTACATTAAAAGATTAAATTTAAACCACGATAAACTTGTTGCAGTATCTCCCGATACAGGCGGTGTTCAAAGAACAAGAGCATTTGCAAAACAACTTGCTTGCCCTCTTGCAATTATTGATAAAAGAAGAACTCAACATAACGTTGCCGTTGCAGACCATGTTATAGGCGATGTTAAAGGCAAAATTTGCGTTATGTTCGATGATATGATTGATACTGCAGGCACAATTTGCGAAGCAAGCAAACTTTTAATAAGAGAAGGCGCAAAAGAAGTTTATGTTTGTGCGGTTCACCCTGTATTTTCAGGCCCCGCTTTGCAAAGGTTAAACGATGCTCCTATTAAAGAAGTTATTGTTACAAACACAATTCCATTAACTACATCAGAATATATTCCTGAAAAAATTACCCAATTGTCGGTTGCACCATTATTAGGGGAAGCAATTTCAAGAATCCATGATGACCAATCCGTAAGTTCACTTTTTGGGTTTGAAAAGGAATATAAAACGTATTAATGCTTGATGAATTAAAAAAAGAATTGGAAAATTGCACAAAATGCCCATTGCATTTGGGCAGAAATAAACTCGTTTTTTCAGATGGTTCTGAAAATGCTAAAATTATGCTTATAGGAGAAGCCCCAGGAGCTGATGAAGACAAATTGGGGCTTCCTTTTGTAGGCCGTGCAGGCAAATTTTTAAATGAATTATTGGAAAAAGCGGGAATAGACAGAAAAAAAGACCTATACATTGCAAACACAGTTAAATGCAGGCCGCCTGAGAACAGAAAACCTTTGGAATGTGAAAAAATAGCCTGCGAGGGTAATTTATTCAAACAAATTGAAGTGGTAAAACCAAAAGTTATAATTTTATGCGGTTCAACAGCAGTTGAAACGTTTATAAAAGATAAAAAACTTACAATCACAAAAATAAGAGGGCAAGTTTTTGAATATAAAAACGGCATAAAGCTTGTTCCCATTTTTCACCCCTCATATCTTTTAAGAAAACATTCAACAGACCCGGATGCCCCAAGGGCATTGACTTTAAAAGATTTAGGGATGGTGAAAGCCATGGTCTAAGTTGTAAAGAAACTGTAAAAATTAGCCAAAAAGCAGACTTTACGCTAAAATAAATGTTATTAACAGGGATATTTTCTAGAGATTGGGCTAAATTAAACTATGAGCATGAACAGTAATTTAGAGGTTAAAGTTAGTGAATTAACGGATGTTATTAAGGGTTTATCAAACAAACCTTTTGTTGAAGCTTCGGATTTAAACAATGTTTTAAACAGTTTTGTTAAACGTGTTGAAGATTCAAACGAGCTTAACATCAATAAAATTACCGATGAAATGTCAGAGGCCTTAATTAACGCCTTAAATGAAAAATACAAAGATATTCAAGACAGGCTTTCTTTATTTGAAGAATTTGCTGCAACAATTGAAAAAACTTTTCAAAATTCCAAAACAGATTCTGAAATCACAAGAATTTTAAACGATATTGAAGCGCTTCATTCAAAAATGAACTCTCAAGAGCTTCAAACGGAAAATTTAATTAAAGCGTTTGATTCAATTAAAAATTCAACAAGCGCAGGGCAAGTTTCAAGGCTTGCAGATGAAATTGTTTCAATTTCAAAATCATACGACGGCATTGTTGAAGTTTTAAACAACAATTTCCAAGAATTTTTAAGAAGAGTTGAAACACAAGGCAACAGAGAAGATATTCAAAGATTAAGATATTTTTTGGAATCTGTTGAAAATAACCAAAATGTTTTGGTTTCTGCAATGAATGCAGTGAATGACAAGCAAGATGAAATTAAAAACCTTGTCAGACAATCATCTTCTGCCCAAACAACAGAAAGATTTGATTATATTCAAAATGCCTTGAATCAATTAAATAAAACAATTATTGATACAACAACAAAAACAGACCTTGAAATTATTGCAGATAAAATTAACCAAACCCAAGGGCTTATAAATGAATTCAAACGCCAATATACAGATGACAATGAAGATGGCGTTAAAACCATTTTTCAAGGGCAATTGAACAATATTATAAGCAAATTGGAAAGCTTAAAACTTGAAAATAATTCAAACGTTAATGAAGATATAATAAGGCTTTATAATTCAATTGCAGAATTTAAAGACGGTGTATATTCAGCTATAAACACTCAATTAAACGATGTTATAGCTTCAATGGATGTTCAATTCGATAAAATTTCAAATTCGGTTGTAAATTCAACCCTTGATAACAATGAAGCCATTAACAATCTTACAGATGAAGTTCAAAAAGCCAAAAATGCAATGCAAGAAGGCTTGAACGACAGATTTTTAATGGTAAAAGAAGAAATCCAAAAACAAAACAGAGAAAACGCAATAACAATCGTTAATTCTCTAAAAGGCGAATTGGAAATTTTAAAAGACAGCTTAAATTCGCTAAACAATAATGAAGATATTCAAAATTTAGCAAATGCAATAGATAACCTAAAATCTAACTTAGATGTTGATGCCCTTTTAATTCAAATAGACCAAATTAAATCATCACTTGATTTTACCCCCATAAAAGAACAAATTGAACTTTTAAATAAAGACGAAACAATTAATTTAATTAACCAAAAAATTGATAAACTTTTTGAAATTTCAAATATAGAAAAAGTTTTAAATAAATTGGAAGAAGTTTCTTCTTTAATTAGCCCTGATAACTTATATTCCGCCTTAAATTCAATTAACGATAAAATTGATTTTTCAAACTTAGATGAAAAATTGAACTTTATCAGAAGCTATTTAACAGACGGCTTAGATAATAAAATTTCAAACTTAAATGAAAGGTTAAACCTTGTTGAAAACATTGGCGAAGAGCTTGTTTCAATTAAAAATATAGATTATGCCCTAAGTGAAATTAAAGCTTCAATTGAAGAAAATTTAAGGCTTTATAATGAAAAACAAAATGAAGACAGAAAAACCCAAGAAGACATTAAAGACGCCTTAAGAACCATTTATGAAGCAGTTCAAAGTGATGATAAATGGAATGAAATTAAAAATGTTTTAAATTCGATTAAAGAAAGATTTACTCAAACTTCAAATAATGAAATTGAAGGTATAGAAAATTCAATTCAAACAATAAATGAAAATGTAAATTCGATTTCAGAAGTTAAAAATTTAATTGAAGAAATTATAAAAAATAATAATGAAAAATTTTCAAAAGACAATGAACTTCAAAACGAAGTAAAACAAGCACTTAGAGAAATTTTTGAAACGGTTAACAATGAAAATAAACTTAATGAAATTAAAGAAACCTTAAATTCATTGAGTGAAAATATTAATTCAAACAAAAATAATGAAAACGATTTTCAAAAATTTGAAGATGCTTTTATTTCCTTAAATGAAAGCTTTGATAAGCTTAATGTAAAAATTGAAGATGTAAGAAGCGAAAATTCAACTTCAATTCAAAGGGTTATTAATTCAATAAATGAATTACAAGGCGATGTTCAGCCAAATTCATCCGATACAAACAACATTGATTTTGTAAGCGAATTATATGAAGTTGCAAATTCAATCAGAGATGATATTAATTCTCAAGGCTCAAGATTAACAGGTTCTGTTATTGAACTTCAAGCAGAAGTTAAAGATGTTCAAACAAGCGTAAAAGAAGATTTTAACACCCTTAGCGCCTATATTCAAAATAAAATTGAATCTTTAGATGAAGGCTTAATTAATTCCATTAATGAAATTACGGATAAAATAAACCTTATAAGCCTTCCTTCAAATGAAAATAAAAATGAAGATATTTTAGAATTAAAAGGGCAGGTTGAATTTATAGGTGAATTAATAAGAAAAATTTCTGATAGTTCAATCGAAAATCAACTAAGCAGCTTAGAACAAAGCATTTTATCAGCTAATATAGATAATTCAAACATTACAAAAGAACTTCTTCAACAAGCACAAACTCTAATTATAGATAACATTCAAGCAATAAAAGGGCTTGTTGCTACAAATAACAAGCAAGATGCTTTAAATGAAATTTTTATTCCTTTGTTTGATGAATTTGAAACAAGGTTGAATGAAAAAATAATTTCTCTTGAAACTTTGGTTGAAGAAACAGGCAAAACAGGCAGCAGCAAACTTCAAGAAACCTTGATAAGCGCTATAAACCAAGCCAAAGTAGAAGTTCAAAACCAAACAAAAATAATTATAGATGGCGCAAATGAAGCTCAAAGAGCGCTTTTGGCTGAATTAATCAAAAATCAATTAAATGAAATACAGTTAGAAAGCGTTAATTACATTAAACAAGAAAGCGAAGCAATCACATCTTTTATAACAGAAAACAGTGAGCTTCAAGCAAAAGAAATTGTTTCAAAATTTGTGCAAATTATAAATGCAAAAGAAAATTCAGAAGCAAGAATAAATTTAATTAAAACCACAACAAGCAATATTTCCGATATTTTAGAAAATTCCGAACAAATTAAAAACGATTTTCTTTCGTTTAATTCTAAAATAGAAGAAATTTCAAGCCTTTCAAACGTTTTAAATTCTTCAATTGAAGAATTGGCAAATAAACTTGGGCTTGGTTTAGATAAAACAACATCTTTATTTGATGAAAAATTTAATTCTTTTGATTCAAAAATAAAAGAAATTTTAGATGCCAACAATTCAAATTTAATGGAAAAATTAACTTCCATTATTGATTTTACAAACGAAATATCACAAAAACTTGCAAATGCCGAAAATAAAAGCGGCCTTAGCCTTGAATTTTCAATTAATTCTATAAATGAAAACGTTAAATCTTTAGAAGAAAAATTAAAAGAAAAAATTGAAGAAAATTCATCTAATTTAGCAGATAAATTAACTTCAATTAATGATTCTTTTGAATTTATAAAAGAAAAAGTTGAAAATTCAAAAGAAGCGCAAAATGCCTTTTTTGAAAATACAATTAATGCGCTAAGTGCTAATTTTGAAGAAACAAAAACAGATTATAAACAAAACTCTGAAAACAACAAAAAAGAAATTATAAATGTAATTCAAGACCTAAAAGAAGGTATTAATTCGCTTGAAAATAATCTTCAAAACGTTTCAAGGCAAGATGATTTTGACTTTAAAGAAGCTTTTGAAAAACTTTTGGAAAATATAAACACCTTTAATTCAAGCTTGGATGAAAACTTCAAAAATGAAACCTACGATATTAAAGAAATTTGTTCAAAATTAAAAGATAATATGGCTTCTGTTAAAGAAGACATTGAAAATTCAATTAATAAAGCAGACCTTAACCTTAAAGATTATTTTGATGATACAAAAAGAAGCGTTAATTCAATT
>CALYDL010000012.1 GCA_944325145.1 Candidatus Gastranaerophilales bacterium | reverse complement strand
AGAGCGCATGCCTGTCACGCATGAGGTCGCGGGTTCGATCCCCGTCGTCCCCGCCACTAAATTAAATAAAATTAAAAGAACCCTTAAAATAGGGTTCTTTTTTTGTTATTATAAGAGTATAAAAGTTAAATTTTGGTGCCGATGAAAGACAGTTTAGAAGATATTCAAAAAAGGGGTTTTGGCAAAATTGATAAATATATTTGCCCAAAATGCGCAGGAAGCAAATTTGCTAAAAGTTGGATTAAAAATAATGCCAAAACAAAAACAACTTGTTCATATTGCGGCGCAAAAACAAATTGTCTTCATATGGAAGAATTTCTTGAATTTTTAACTTGCGCAATTAAACATTATTTTGAGCCGGCTGAAGGAAATTTGGGCTATGACAGTGAAGAAAAAACTTATTTGGGAAGAACCTATGACAGGTATGAAATTGCATATAAGCTTTCAGAAGTTCTTCAAATAGATTTTACATCTGAGCTTGCAGATGATATAAGAGAAACCCTGAATGATGTTTTATTGTGCAATAAAAATCCTTATGGCACAAGCCAATTGGAATTTTGTGAGAATTCTTGGAAAAGGTTTGCGCATTTGGTTAAATATAAAACAAGATATTTATTTTATGTTGATGATACAAAATGCAGCTATTCAAGAAATTTTATGAGCGCATCTGAAATGCTCGATTATACGGCTTCTTACCTTGAAAAATTGAATTTGTTCACCATTTTAAAGCCGAATGTAACTTTTAAAAGAGCAAGAATTGTTGAAAATAACCTTGAAATTACAGAAAAAGAAATGGCTTCGCCCCCTTATTATCAGGCGAAAAACAACAGAATGTCTGCCGAAGGAATTTCTGCCTTTTATGGAACTTTTGAAGATGAAGTTGCAAAAGAAGAAGCGCTAAATGGCGATAAAGATTTAGCAGATAAAAAATTGGTTATTGCTGATTTTATCAACCTAAACGAATTAAAATGCTTAGATTTAACTAAAATTTTAGAACTTAATTTGCCGGATTGGCTTGATATAAAGAAGGCAAGCGAAAGGGAAGTTATTCTTTTTTACAGATACCTTCATAAAGCCCTAAGTTCCCCAATTAAAAAAAGCGATACCAAAAACAAAAATATAGAATACGTTCCAACACAAATTTTTGCCGAATACGCCAAAGAAATTTTGAAAGTAGACGGCATAATCTATTCAAGCTCTGTTTACCAAAACGGCAAATGTATTGTGCTTTTTGTAGACCATGAAGCCTGCCTTTCGCCAAAGAAAAACGACATTATATCCTTTGAAAATAAACAAAAATTGAAATTTGTTTCATATAAAGTTTTTGATTTGTAGTTTTCTTTTAATCTGCTGCGCTTTTATATTTTTTGTCTTTCTGAATTTTTCTTTTCTTTTTTATATTCATGCATTGTTTGAGTGCTTGTTAACAGGGATGCTCCAATTGCGGAATTTTTGAAAACTGTGGCTTTAAAGTCATCACAAAGTTTTGAACTCATTTCATTTTTCAGGCCTATTAATTTCGGTATATCAAATATGCTTAGTTGTTTTTTATTTTTAAGGTAATCTGCCATTAAATTGCTGTGCATTTTGCTGCCGTGAAGAACAGGAAAAAATGATCTGACTTCGTATGAATTAAAGGGGGTCTTGTCGCAGTATGCCACAAATATTGTGCCTGCTCTTTGGCCCAAAATTATGGTTTCGCCTTTTTCCGTTTCTTTTAGAACGCCTCTTCTTAGTGCGGTTTCAACGGTTGTTATCAAATTGTCAGAATTGTATAATTTTTTGCCGTTTTTAATTTCTCTTATAATTGGTTTATTGACTTTATTTGAACAAAGGCTTTCAAAATCTCTAAATGCTTTAGGGCTTATTGCCCTGTCCATAAATATGGTTTTTTCGGGATATGAATCGCCACCTGTTAACTTATGATATTTAATGCTGTAAATGCCGTCAATATATGGGTCTTTTTTAATTGAATCTATTACGCCTGTTGGTTTTTCACAAAACAAGGTTTTATAGATATCATAAAAACGATTTTTTGAGCCCTTTATTTCGGTTCCTTCTTCTAAATATGTTTTATAAAACTTTGATTTGGTGAAATTTTTTATGGAAAAGCCGTTGTTTGCTTTTGGGTCACATAAATTTCTTAAAAGTTTTTGCTGCCCTTTTGTAAAGCCTTCTCCGATATTTGTTTCCAATACTTGTTTTACGCCATCTTCAATATATTCAATAATTATATTTCCGTCTTTTATTTTTTTATCTTTCATTTTTATGTTTGTAACTTGTATATTATCTTTTATTTCACTTTTAAAGAAAGATTTTATAAACGCAGATAGAGTGTGGGCTCCGCTTACACCGTTTTTGCCAAGTCCTTCCTTATTGTCAATGGCTGTGTACATGTGTTCTAAAGCTTTTTTGCCTATATTTTCAACCTTAAGTTTTCCTTTTGAAAATATTTTTCTTATGGCTTTTGCGGTGATGTTTTCTGATGTATCAACCCAATTTAGAACCTTGTTTATTCCTTTTTGCCCATGGCCTGTTTTCAGAGAATATGCTAAACCTGCCGCACCTGCAGACAAAGCAAAAGCGCCGATAATGTATTTGCTTCCGAATTCAGGGACTTTTTCCATTGAAAATCGGTAATAATTTTCATCAATATTATCACCAAGCAAAATTTTACTTTGCTTTAATAAGTTTTGGTATATAAGTTCTCTGTTATTGCTTTTTGAATTACCGAAGCTTAATGAATTATAATATGCAGACTGATTTTTAATTTGGGGAGTTGAAATCATAGTGTATATATAAAGTGCGAAAACAAATTTTTTTGCTTTTTATATGATTTTTATAAATTTTGCCTGAATTTTAATAAATTCAGGCAAATAGGTGAGAAATTAACTTGGTTTAATTTTTTCTGTACCCGCATTTGGGGCAAACGTCATTAACAAGTTCAATACCGCAAAGGGGGCATCTGTTCATTGTTTTTGTAACTTTAAAATCTTCTGTTGCTGCGTTCACGCCGCTTGTGAAGGTGATTTTTGAAATGTTTAATTTATCTTTTAAAAGGTCATAAACAATTTTTATCATTCCTTCCACGGTCATTGTTTCTTTTGTCACAACAATTCTTGCATCAGGGTAAGCAACTGCAAGGTCTGTTTTAAAAGCAGCGCCTTTCATGGTGTTTTGCGGAGCGCCGTTTTTAATTCCTTGTTTTTCATAAACTTCTAAAATAGCGGGGAGCAGGGGGTCATCTTCTCTTAAAATTGTTGCATGGTCAAAGTTCTTTAAAACTTCCCATGCGGTTTTTTGAATTTCATTGCAAGGAAAAACCATATTAACGCCCATATTAACAGAATCTTCCACTTCAATTGTAAGTGTGCCGGTGTGGCCATGAAGGTATTGGGCTTCGCCTTTAAAATTGTAGAATCTATGGGCGTATTGAAGGTCAAAAGTTGTAATTGATTTCATAAATTTTTCTCCTTTTTTTAAATTTTTTTCTAAACGAATTAAAAATTAATTGCAGCATTTAATGTATTCTTTATTCTTTATTTTGTCTTTTTGAATTTCATTGTAAAGTTTAATTCCTGCCATAAAGGAATAAACATTGTTAAACCCTTTTTGAATTAAAATTCTTGAAGCAAGATAGCTTGTGTAGCCAGTATTGCAAATTAAAATAACTTTTTTATCTTTTGGAATTTCACTATATCTTTTTCTTAATTCGGCTAAAGGAATGTTTATTGCACCTTTTATGTTGTTTGAACTATACATATCAGGGGTTCTGACATCTATAACAAAAGCGCCTTCAATATCTTCATAATATGCCGGTTTAAAAAGCCCAAATAAAAGGTTTTCTGCCGCCATTCCCAAAATATTAACAGGGTCTTTGGCAGATGAATATGGGGGAGCATAGCAAAGTTCGCTATCTAATAATTCTTGAATTTTGCCCCCGTTTCTCATAACAGATGCAATTACATCTATTCTTTTTTCAACGCCTTTTTTACCAACTGCTTGAGCGCCTAAAATTTTGCCTTCATTATTAAATAAAAGCTTGAATAAAATTTGGGCAGCATTTGGGTAATAAGAAGCGTTTGAATTTCCGAAGGTGAAAATTTTTAAATAAGGAATGTTATTCCCTTTTAATTGTTTTTCATTGAAGCCTGTTGCTGCTATTGTATAATCAAAAACTTTTATGGCTGATGTTCCTTGAGATTTTTTATATTTTGAATTTTTACCTAAAATGTTATCCGCTATAATTCTTCCTTGCCTGTTAGCAGGGCCAGCCAGCGGAATTAAAACGTTTTCATTATTAATAAAGCTTTTAACTTCAACATTGTCGCCCCCTGCAAAAATATTGGGGTCATTTGTTTGCATATTGTCATTTACAATAATTCCTCTATTTGTATCAAGCCCTGCATTTTTTGCAAGTTCAATCTCCGGTTTTACTCCGATTGCTAAAATTATAAGGTCATAAGGAATTTTTTTGCCTGAATTAAGTTCAATTTCATTTTCAAAAAATGCCTTAACGCCATCAGATAAAATTAATTCAACACCGTTTTGCCTCATTTCATTTTGGGCAAAGGCTGCAATTTCAAAATCAACGGGCGCTAAAATTTGGCTTTGCATTTCAACAAGGCTTGTTTTCAGCCCCATTAAATTAAGGTTTTCCGCCATTTCAACACCAATAAACCCGCCGCCTATAACAACTGCTTTTTGGGCATTATTGCTTTTTATATAATCTTTTATTTTATCAATGTCACCCAAGTTTCTAACAGTAAAAACTTTTTTATTGTTAATTCCGTTGATTGGCGGCTTAATTGGGCTTGCGCCTTGAGATAAAACTAATTTATCATAATAAATTTTTTCACCGTCTTTTGTTAAAACAAATTTTTCATTTCTATTTATTTGGGTAACTTCCGTGTTTAATTTAACATCAATATTAAACATTGTTTTGAAGCGAAGAGGTGTTGAAACAAGAATTTTTTCCCTTTCTTTAATAATGCCTGAACAATAATAAGGAAGGCCGCAGTTTGCAATTGAAACTTCATTTGTTTTTTCTAAAATTAAAATTTCTATATTTTCATCCAGCCTTCTTAATCTTGTTGCACAGCTTGCGCCAGCTGCGCCGCCACCTGTTATAACAACTTTCATAAAATCCTCATAAATATTTTCGTATATTCGCATATTAGCATATTCATATTATCAAAAATTTTAGAAACTGTCAATTCTGATTTGACAATATTCGAATATTATAATATTCTCATAACATGAAAACAGATATAGATATTGAAGAATATACAGCTATTTTTAAGGCTTTGGCGCACCCCACAAGGCTTACCATTGCATATAACTTAATGAAAAAACCCGAATGCAATGTAAATAGAATGAGCGAATGTTTAAATATTCCACAGCCAACAGTTTCTCAGCACCTTTCAATTTTAAAAAATGCAAAAGTTATAACGGGAACAAGAACAGGCAACCAAATTTGCTATAAAGTAGATAACAAAAAGGTTATAGGCATTTTATCGCAGTTAGAAAAAAAATAAGAAATCTGCTGATATTAATTTAATTAGAATTTAAAAAAAACTTTAAAAAGCAAATTTTACTTTTTTTGTTTTTTGTATTTCTTGTTCTTTTTTAAAAATAAAATTCAAGGAATTATCAAAATGAGAGTATTGGCAATAAACAATAAAATTTTAAATTTCAGCGGGGCGTATGTTAAAAATAAAAATCAAAATATACAAATAAAAGAACATTCACCTAAAAATGAAGAACTAAGAGCAACCCCTGCAGATATTTTTATTGCCTATAAAACAAAAACCCCAAATGAAGTTAAAACTTCAATTAAAGATTTTTTAGCTGCAAATGAAAGAGGGGCTGATTTTCATATAAACTTGTTATCTTCTGTTCAAGCCGGTTTTGAAGGTGCAGATAAAACTTTGTCTGAAATTTATTCAAACGATGATTATATAAAAAGTTTAATTGAACAATTTAACCCCAAAAATGTAATAAGCTTTTTTGAACAGGGCAGCGAATTTGATTTAGACGGCAATTTAAAAAGGAAAATTACAAAAAATAAAGACGGTTCAATTCAAATAGATTATTTTTCACCCGACGGAAAAATTGAAAGAACAACAAAAACAGATAGAAGGGGCGAATGGCTTGAAGTTGTTGAAGGGCTCGAAACAGAAAAAGACGGCACACAAAAAATTCAAAAAAAATACCTCTTTAATTTATATGAAAACAGGCTTGAATCTTACGAAGAAGGAATTGAAATATCCCCTTTGGGAGATGTTAAAATTCAAAAAGAAGTTAATTCTAAAGGTGTTTTTTCAAGCTCCGGAACTTGTTTTATAGTAAATGAAGGTGTTGAAATTTCAAAAGACGGAACAAAAACAACCGCAAAAAGCCTTTATTATAAAACAAAAGAAAGAAAAGATGAAAACGGAATTTTAATTCCATCAGATATAACTTTTATTTATAAAGAAGGGCTTGTTCAAAAAACAGATGGCAGCGAAGAAGCGGCAAAAAGCCTTGTTTATAATTCTATAAATTCAAAAGTTTTTGGAAATTACAAAGAAGGCGAAAAAGCCTTACAAAACGGCGGTTTTACAATTCAAAAGGAAGCATCTTTTAATGATGATTATAATTTTGAATTTTACAAAGAGGGAGTTAAAAAGTTGCCAAACGGCACAGAAACAATATCAAGGCAGATTACATATAAAAATAGAACCCCTGAAACCTATGCAATTGGCGCTGAATTTTTCCCCGATGGAAGTGAAAAACAAAAATGCGCCCTTTCATTTATTTTAGGCGAAATTGTTTATTTTGAAGATTGCGCAAAAAATGGTGAAGGGAAAATTCAAACGGCAGCAAAAATTTTGCAAAATACAAGTCAAGGCTGGAAAAATGTTTCTGACGTTTTAATTTAAGCTTCTTTTATATCTTCATTAAAATTTGCCCTTAAAGTTTGAAGGTTTTCATAGTAATCTTCACTATCAAGGTCAAAACTTGCAATGTCACGGCATAAATTGCTATATTCTGCAGCCGTTAATTCTTCCCTTAAAATTGAATTAATTTCTTCCCATTTTTCTTTGGTGTGGGCGGTTGCAAAATCTTCAGCTAAATCGAAAGCAGAAGTTCCGAATTTTTCTTTATAAATTCTATCTGCAATTGTATTTGGCTCATCTTTATTTAGGCCGTAGTGTGAGATTGCAGATGTTCCTTCATACATATCTTCATAATTTTTTTCAATAAACCATTTATAAAAGGGGTTTATTTTATCTAAAAATTGTGAAAAATAGGAATATTCGCCCGTTTTTAATTGTTTTTTGTTATCAACATTCGGGTTTTCAATGTCTTCATTCCAAATTTCATCTTGGTTTAAATTAACAAAATTTGTGTGGGAATAAAAATCTTGAATATTATGAACAAGCCTTCCTAAATCATAAAAAGCTTGTTCATAATATTCATCTGCATCTTTATCATCTGCCTTTGCAGCTTGAATAAAATCATCTATAACAACACTTTGCGCTTTTTCTAAAAATTCATCGCAATTTTGAAGGGTTGTTTTATTGAAATGCTGTGCGCTTAGGTTGTAGCCATCTGTTATATTTGGAATTTTGCTTCTTAATTTGTCTGAATCAAGGTTGCCTTGTTCAATATAATTTATAGCACTGTTATTAAAGCTTGAACTTAGTGCTTCTGTTGTTATTTGGCTGTGGTATTTGCCAATCAAATTAATTGCTCCCTTAATCCTTATACTTTTTAAAAACAATTTTTTTCTAAAAATTGCCTAAAAATTAATTAAGGAATTATTTAAGGGCGCAATTTATTTATTTGCCCAATCGGCTTCCCATTCAATTAACCTTTGTTTTAATTCGGGGTTTTCAATGCCATCAATGCCTTCTTCATCATAAATTTTCATTATTTCTTTTGCATCTGACAGTGCTTGTTTCCATTCGTCGGTGCCAGAAATTTCCCAACAGGTTTTATGATATGAAAGCATTGTTATTTCATCGCTTTTTGAAAGGTTCAAACCTATAATTTTTTCTTTTGCTTCTTCAAGGGTGATTTCCCCTGCCAGTAACTGTTCATTTATTTCTTTTAATTCTGCATTTTTTGCTATAATTTCTTGAACTTTTTGGTTTGAATGTTCTCTTTTAACTTGTTTTGTTTGGGGGCAAAGAACCCATGCAATTGTGTTTCTTAAAGAAAGCTTTCTTTTTTGTTCAAGTTTTCTTTCTTTTATTTCGAGCCTTTTTGCGCTTTCAGCTTTTTTACGTTCAATTTCAATTTGTCTAAGCTCTTCTTTTATGCTTTCTTTTCTTTCTGCTGCTGTTGGCGCATCACTTTTCATAAAAGCTTCCATTGCTTCTATGTTTCTTTTTGTATATATTTCTTTTGCGCTGATTATTCCTGATAACCAATTTTGGAAATTTTCATCTTCAATGCTTTTGAAAAATGCAAGGTTTTTTTCATCTGCCAAATCTATGCAATAGTCTTCAGGATATGTAAGACGATATGGGTTTTCTGTTATTATATTTAACTTATCTTGAACCACTGCTTCTCTGAATACATCTTTGTTTTCGCCCAGTTTCCTTTGCAATGCCTTTAAGCTTATAATTGACGGGTTGTTGTGTCTTGAAGTTAGCAATGTATCCATGATATATGGCTTGTTGATATTGTAAGAATCGTTATTTAAAATATATTGTTTAATTTCATAAGAATTTATTCTAAGCCCACAGCTTGCCATTAAATCTGCCTTTGTGCCATAGCCCAGTTTTTCTAAATCACTTGCAGGGAAAGAGAAAGTTGAAGTTTGATCTGATAGGCGAATAGAATTTCTTAAACAAGCTCTTTCAAAATCGTTTGCAGGAACCATAGAAGCTCTTGCTTTTGCTATTTCTCTTCGTTTGCCTGTTTTTTCAAGCTTTAAAAGCCCTTCTTGGTTTCTTTCATCAGTTATATCAAAAAGAAAATCTTTAGAGTGTGCAAAGCGGTCACAGTAAGCATTTTCTAAGGCGTAACCTTTTAATGCTCCGCCTTGAAGTGCATGGTCAACGGAAACTTTGCTAACGCCGTATTTTTCTTGAAGTTCTTCTGATGTTAAGATTTCATCTCTGCGCTCTATTATGGAATCTAAAAAGGCCTTATTTTCCCCTTCGATTGCATTAAAATAAACATTATTGCGCGTTTTTATTGAGGGTTCTAAAATGCCATATTGTGCATAGTTTAATATTACATCTTCAGGAATTCCTTCGTATAATTCGGCAATATGTTTGGGTGAAATGTATTCTTCAAAGAAGCTTTCTTCGTTTGTTCTTTTACTAACTGCAACATAACCGCCAATTTCCATACCGCCTTGTAATTTTGGAACAATAGAATCGGGGTAATATAGAGAGCCTGTTATTTTTTGAATACTTTCAAGAGCCTCTTTTTTATCTGCTCCCACTTCGTCAAAGCCTATATATGTCTTGTTTTCGCCTATTTGAAGCGGGAAAGAAAATGCAAAATCGCCGTTTATCTCTATTTTGCCTTCTTTGTTTTTGCTTGCGCAAATACCCATTAAATTAAGTGCACCTAAGGTATCTTGATTATTGAGTGCAGTTTGAATTTCTTCCTTTTGTTTTATAAAACTTGGGTGTTGTCTTAAAAATTTACCTGTAAGTTTTTCTGCTTCGCTGTAGTAGCCAAAATTTTTGCCTGTGTATCTATAGTTTTGAGCTTCTATATAGTGATTTGGGCTAAAATCTTCTAAAAATTTTGCACTGCCTTCAATATTAGAAACGTTTCTTAAAAGTCTATTTTCGTCAACTTCATAATCGTTTATAGAAATTGTTTTATTACCATATTTTAAAAGGGCGGAGTCATAATCTCCTTTAATTGTAATTTTGCCATCTTCATTTGTTTCTGTTTCATAGCCTAAAATGTTTAGGGCTTTTTCGTCGTCGCCTTCATCAAGCGCTTTTTTTGCTTCTTCCATTCTTTTGGCAACAATTTTTTCTAATTTTTTCCCCAATTTTTCAGGATATACTTTTGAAGGGTTTATTTTAAAATCATCATCCGGAACAAAAGAAGGCGAAAGGTGTTTTTCCCCTGTAATTTGTTCAACATTTCTAAGTAAATCATCTTGGTTTATTCCAACATCTTCATAAGAAATGGGTTCTTGAAGTTGCCCTTTTACATAAATCTTGAAATATGGCCTAAAATCGCCATTTATTGTAATTTTGTCTGTTTCAAAATCGGAATCTACATCATACCCCAATGTTTCAAAGGCTGTTACATCATCTTCTTCTTGTAGGGATTCATTTACACTGTTTGCAATATTTTTATAATATTCAACGGCATCTTTTTTTGTTTGAAATGAATCTTTTAATCTTCCGCTAAAACTTACAGAATCTTTGTTTGGTTGATTATTTAGTCTTAAGCCGAAAAAAGAAGTGTTGTTTAATTGTGCTGCATTATTTATACCAAAAAACTTTAATGGGGATATATTCATACAAAATTTTCCTTATTATTATGAAATAATAAAGTTTTTTGAATATAAAAAATTGCCCTTTAGCTTGCCTGTTTTTCTTTTCTTTTTTCTATTCTTTTTAGTTGTTCTTGTCTTTTTTCTTCCGTTAGCTTGCATTCTTTAAGAAGTTTTTTATAATATTCTTCTCTTTCTTTGGGGTTTGATATTTTTTCTGCTTCGATTAACCCTTTTTCAAACTTTTGTTTTCTTTCATACCAGCCTTGATTTTTCAATTTTGTTGTAGCATGACAAATCATAGGAATTCCAATTGGCGCTGTTATTAATAAATCTGTCAGAAAAATTCCTGTGGATAATTCTGCAATATGTTTTCCCCTTTTAGGAAAAGGCCTTGGGTTTTGATATTTATATGGAACGTATTCTTCCCAAACAGGCGGTTTTGGCATTTCATTTTCAATTGCAGCTGCAAATGGTGCAAAAAAATTGAGTGCAAAACAAAAAACAAGAAAACAATTAATAGCTTTCATTATAAAAACCTTTTTACTTACTTACCTTTTTTAATTATCTTTTAAAAAAGGCGTATAAAAAAGGTTTTTTATTTAAAAATTTACAATTTATTTGGCTTCTTTTAAAGTTTTAAGCGCCATGATTGCGTTTGGAAAGCCTGTATATGGCATTGATTGCACAATGACAGCAGCTATTGTTTCTTTATTGTTTCCAACTTTTATGTTGCCTTTAATGTGCGCTTTTAGGGTTTCTTTGTTTCCTGTTGCAGTTAAAATTGCAATTGTTAAAAGCTCTCTTGTTTTAATGTCTAAGCCATCTCTTGTGTAAAAATCGCCAAAGCAAACTTCTGTTAAAAAGCGGCTGACATCATCCCCTACATTATTTGGAAGGTTTTTTAGACTTTGTTTAATTTCATCACCATATAGGGGGTTTTGAATTTCAAAGCCTTTTTCGTATCTTTCATTGTCTTTAGTTGTTGTTGTATCTTCTAAAGGCAGTTTTATACCCCTTTTTTCAAAAACTTCATTCATTGTATTAATTGCATTTAAACTTTTTGGAAACCCGATAAAAGGCGCTAATTGGTACATTGCTTCTCTTATTTCAATTGGAGTAACACCAACATTTAAGGCAGCGTTTATGTGGGCGTTTAATTGTGGCAGAGTTTGCATAGTTCCTAAAACTGTTATTGTGACAAGTTCTCTTGTTTTTATATCAAGTTCGCCTATTGTAAAAACTTCGCCAAAAATATATTTTTGCAAAATTGCCATAAATTCAGGGTCTTTGCCATTTTTACCCAAAGGGTCTAATAAAAATAATTTGTTAAAGTTTTCTTTGCAAATTTCTTCTTTTGTCATTTTGTTTCCTTCGCTTTCATTTGCATGGCAGGTGGTGCAAAAAAGAAAAAGTATTAATAATATTTTAAAAAATTTATTTATATTCATTGTCAGACACCTTATCAAGCCAAGTTGTCACATTGTTTGGAATGTTTGTTTCAATTGAAATGTGGGCAAATTCGGAATTTGGAGCAGCGCCGTGCCAGTGTTCCACATTTGGCGGAATTTTAACAACATCGCCCTTTTTTAATTCTTGAATTTCTTTATTTCTTTCTTGATATCTTCCAACACCCATTGTAACAAGCAGAATTTGGCCGCCTGAATGCTTGTGCCAATTGGTTCTTGCGCCTTTTTCAAAGGTAACGTTTCCAATTGAAGAATTAAAAACATCGTCTTTTTTAACAAGCATATTAAGGTGTGTTTCACCTGTGAAAAATTCGCTGTATGGGTTAATTTCCCCTTTTTCAAAAGGTTGAGAGTTTTCTTTTGCCATTATTGTTAAATCTCCTATCAAACAAAACATAATTAAAAAAATGATTATCTTTTTCATATTTTACCCTTTTAAATTTGTTTTAAAAAATTCTTCAAGTTTTTTAAACGGAATTTTTTCTAAATTGTCGTATAAATCTGTGTGGTTTGCATCTTTTACAATTAAAAGCTCTTTGTTTTCACCTTTTAATTTTTTAAATGCATCTTCGCTAAAATATCTGCTGTGGGCTTTTTCGCCGTGGATGATTAAAACAGGCGTTTTAATTTCACTAGCGTATGCTAAAATTGGCGAATTAATTAAAGATAGTGTTGAGGTTAAATTCCAATTGCCGTTTGAATTAATTGACCTTTTATGAAAGCCCCTTTTTGTTTTGTAGTAATCATAATAATCTTTTACAAACTGCGGTTCATCGCCTGTTAATTTTTCAGGCAAGCCAACTGCTTTTTCATATTTTCCCATTTTAAAATCTTTTGTTCTTTGATTATTTAAACTTTCTTTTAATTCATATCTTTTGTTTTCATCCAGTGAATCAAAATAGCCTTTGGCGCTAACTCTTGTCATATCATACATTGTGATTGCTACGGTTGCTTTTATTCTTGTATCAATGGAAGCTGCGTTAATTCCAAAACCGCCAAAACCGCAAATGCCGATTATGCCTATTTTATTTGGGTCAACATTTTTGTAATTCGATAAAAAATCAACTGCGGCGCTAAAATCTTCCGTGTTTATATCGGGTGATGCAACATTTCTTGGTTTTCCACTACTCTCACCTGTATATGAAGGGTCAAAAGCAAGGGTTATAAAGCCTTTTTCTGCCATTGTTTGAGCATATAACCCTGAGGATTGTTCTTTAACTGCGCCAAATGGCCCTGAAATTGCAATGGCAGGAAGTTTTTCATCCTTTCTCAAGTTTTTTGGTAAATACAAATCACCGGTTAATTTAATTCCAAACCTGTTTTGAAACTCAACTTTTTGAACATCAACAAGTTCGTTTTTTTTAAAAACTTTATCCCAAACAATTTCTTTTGCCATAGTGCTTAAATCTCCTGTTTTTAAGAAAAATAAACATATTGTAAAAAATATAAAAAGCTTTTTTAGCATAAATAAAATTTCCCTTTTTAAAATATATTTTTATTATTTACCATTTTTTTAAAATAGCAAATACTTATAATAAATAATAAATAATGCCTATAAGGCATAATAAAATTAAAAAATTCTTATGGTAAAATTTTTATATGATAGGAACAATAGTAAATACAATTTCAATTATAACAGGCACTGCTATAGGTTCTATAACCAAAAAAGGAATAAAAGAAGAATACCAAAATGCGCTTTTTAATGCAATCGGGCTTTGTGCTTTTTGCCTTGGGGTTGCAACTTTTTCTTCATCCCTTCCAAACAGCAAATACCCTGTTTTATTTATAGTTTCAATGGCGCTTGGCACAATTATAGGAACATTTTTAGATTTAGACGGCAAATTTAATAAAATGACATCTAAAATGGGGGGTTCTGATTTTTCAAAAGGCTTATCTGCTGCCATTATGCTTTTTTGTATAGGCTCCCTTTCAATATTAGGGCCTGTTCAAAGCGCACTATATGGGAACAACACCTTTTTGTTCACAAATGCAGCGCTTGATTTTGTGACATCAATTATTTTGTCTTGCGCATATGGCCTTGGCATTATGTGGGCGGCTTTGGTTCTTTTCTTGTGGCAAGGTTCAATTTATGCTATAAGCTTATTTTTAGGCGAATACATTTCACAAAACTTTTTTAATGAACTTTCAATTGTAGGGGGCATTTTAATTTTAAGTTCCGGCATCGGCATTTTAAAAATAAAAGAAATGAAAACCGTTAATATGCTGCCATCACTTTTTATAGTTCCTATTCTTTGGTTTTTGGTTCATATTGTGAAATAAAATCATTGGGCGATTTTCTATCCCAATTTATTCCTTGTTTTTTTAAAACGCAAGGAACGCCTGCATAAAGTGAATTTTTAAACTCTAAATTTTTTGTAACAACACTTTTTGCTGCAACAACCGAATTTTCTTCTATTGTAACTCCTTTTAAAATGGTAACGTCTGTTGCCAGCCAGCAGTGGTTTTTAATTAAAATATCTTTGCCTTTATTTATTATTTCGTTTTTGTTGTTGTAAATTCTATGAGCATCTGATGTTCTAAGTGTGACATCTTCGCCAAACATACATTCATCACCTATAACTATTTTTAAATTCGGTTCAACATAAATCAAAAAGCTGCAATTTTTTGAAGAGCTGAAATTTTTTCCTATTAAACATTTTGAATTTTTTGTGTTCATATCAACAAAAAGCCTGTTTGAGGCGTGCATTGAACCTTGAATTTCAATTGTTGAATTTTCGCCCAAAATAAATTTGCATTTTTTAAATTTTATATAAGGCTCATGGATTATTACAGTTGCATTTTTGCCTTTAAAACTGACTTTTAGTCCAGATATAAAAAATACTCTTTTCTTCTTGCCTTCTTTGGTTACTTTATAGATTTTATTGTTATTAAACATTTTATTGACCGTTACTATATGCAAGCACATATAAAAATATAAAAATATGCGCTAACAACATTAATAGCATAAAACCTTTTAAATAAAATTGAATGTTAAGAATTATATATGCAGACATCAAGTGAAATATAAAAAATATGTAAGCAACAAATAAACCATTTGCAGGTAATAAAATGAAATTTGACGATAAGAAATTTATTGCGGAAGTTATAAAAACAAACAGAAAGAAAATGAACCTAACCCAAGCAGAACTTGCTGAAAAGGTTGATTTATCCGATCAACATATTTCAAGAATTGAATCAGGCTGCTATATTCCATCTTTAAAATCATTTTTTATGATTGTTAATGCCTTAAATATTGACCTAAAAATTTTTGGGTTTAACCAAAAACCATCAAACAACCCCATTAAAGATAAATTAACTGAACAAATTTTATCTTCAACTGACGCTGAATTAATTTTTTATGAAAATTTAATCCAAGCCGCAAAAACAAGCTTTGATAAAGTTAAAAAGGAATTGTTATAGCTTATTCACCTATTTGTAAGGCTCTGTTTGACATTGTTTTTGCGATTGCCATAACGCCAAGGCTTGCATCATACGCCCTTTGAGCTAAAACGGCGTCTGCCATATCAACCATTGGGTTAACGTTTGACATTCTTACATACCCTTCTTCATCAGCATCAGGGTGGCCGGGGCGATAAATTTTTTCGCCTTGCGTTGGGTCTTCAACCGTTCCTGTAAACCTTACGCCGCCTGAGATAAAAGGAATTGTGCCAATGCCGAAAACATCTTCTTTCATTGTATTTAAAAGCCCCGCAAAAGAAATGTCTTCCGTTGCGTTTAAAACGGGGATTTTTCTTACATAATTCGGTGTGTCAAGATTGGCAATGTTTTTTGCCGCAATTTGAATTCTTTTAGAGTGAACGTTTAAACCTTGTCTGCCTACTTCAAATGTATCAATTATACCCATATTTTACCTCTAGCTTCCAACGTTAATTGCCGTTTTCATTTCTGTTATTATTGATGTTAAATGTTTTGCTGCAACGCCATATAGCATTGAATTTTTTTGCATTATTGCAAGTTCATCCGTTACGGAGAGTGTTTGCTGTTTTGCTTCAATAACGCCCGACGGCCCCAATTTTTGGCTTAATTTGGTTTCAAGGGAACCATTCATTGTATTTAGATATTGGGAAAATTCAATATCTTTTCTTACATAATTTGGGGTGTCCATATTTGCAATGTTGCCTGAAATTGCTTCTTGTCTGTTTGCAATTAAATCAAGCATTAATTGTGATTTTTGTATAGGGTCTTTTGGTAAATAGCTCATTTATTATTCCCTTATATTTATTGCTTTTTCATACATATCATCAACCGCTGTCATAAGCGTTGTGGATGCAAGAAGTGAAGCATTAACTCTCATAACTTGGTTAACATGGTCAAATAAATCTACATTTGATCTTTCTACTGAATATTGTGCAATTTTTCTGTGGTCAACAACAAGTTTTTCTTCGCCTGAAATTTCGGTTTTAATATATTTATTGTCGCCAACTTCTTTTAAGCCTTCAGGGTTATCAAAGGTTACAACAGGAATTGTTCCCCTGTATTCGGGCTCTTTTGATAAATCTTTATAAATATAAACATCGCCGTTTTTATCAATTTTTGTTTTAACAACATCGCCGCCTATTCTAATGCCGGAGCCAACAATGTCGCCCCCTTGGGTCATTAAAATGCCATCTTTTCCAAGGCAAAAGGAACCGTCTCTTGTGTAATAAATTTCGCCTGCAGGTGATGTAACGGGAATAAACCCCGGGCCATCAAGTGCAACGTCAAGTTCCCTTTTTGTAACTTGAATTGAACCTTGAGAGTGGTCTGTTCGAACAACGCCATTAGCATAGCCGTTTTCACCTAAAATTTCTTCAAACCTTGTTGCTTTATAAGCGTTTGTTGACCAGTTTGAAATATTTTCAGAATAAAACCCCATGCGCTCAAATTGCGTTAGTGCATTAACCGTATTTCTTCTTATTATTCCTTGTAAGTTATATCCGCTTGGCATTTAGATTATGAACCTCCCAATTGTTGTATGGCAGTTGACAGCGATTCATTTTGAAGCCTGAATAGCTGCCTGTTGGCATCAAAATTTTTCCTGTACGGAAGCATTTCCAAAAATTCTTGCGCCAAATTAACGTTTGAAAATTCAAGGCAATTTTGTTTTATGTTTGGTTCTAAAACTGCTCTGCCATCTGCTGCAACAACGCCGATTGTGTCAACGAAATCCATTTTTCTTGTCTTGGGGTTAAATATAAAAAGTTTGCCGTCTCTATCTATTGTTAAATGGTTTAAAGATTCGGGCATGAATGGAAGCTGAATGGCAGAACCGCCTTGAGTTAAAACTTTTTGGTCGTTTAGGCCTAAAAGCTCGCCTTTTTCATTTAATTTAAACCTGCCGTCACGAGTTAATTCAATTGAACCATCTTTATTTAAAATTTGAAAATACCCTTTATTTGTAATTGCAAGGTCTAAGGGTTGGTTTGTTTCAACAATTCTTCCTACCTTATCATCAACGGCTTCTGACAGTGCATGAATGCCTATTACATCTGCAAAAGAAGATACAACGGCATCTTTTCTTTGATAGCCTACTTTATCAAAACCTTGAACGTTTTTGTTTCCTATCGCCATAAGCTCCATTTGCATGTGCATTGCGCCAATTGAATCATGCAGCCCGCTTTGAACATTTGAAACTGTACCTTGAAGAAGCATTTTATCTTTCCCTTCTAAATAAAGATAACTTCACAATATCTTTTTCGGCTTTAAAATTTAGGGGTTTAGGTTATTTGGAATAATATCATCCGAATGAATGAGCCTAGCTTTCTTCTTCTTCATTAATAATAAAATTTGAATAGTCAACTTCTATAATAATTTTAATTAAACTGTGCGCCGATTGCACAAGTTTTGGGGAAACAAAGTTTGATGATGTTATTTTTACATTTTGCTTAAATTCTTGTGAATTTTCGGGGTCTTTTGTTTTTTCAATTTTTGTATTGCTTCTTATTGAATTTTTTTTGTTTTCTTCATTGAACCTTTTTAAAACTTCACTTTCAGGAAAACTTTCAATTGCTGTTATATAAACATCAACTTCAAAATTAGGCGCCATTTCTAATTCAGCCAGAACATTTCCATAGTTTGCGGTTTCAATCATTATTTTAATTGTTTCAATGTTTTCTTCTTTATCAGGGTCTGCCCCTTGAATTTTATCAAAAATATCTATATCAAAATCAAGGTTCATTTCATTTCTGATTGAAAGTGGAAGCCAAGGAAGATATAACATTAAAAGGTTTTTAACGGTTTGGGTTGAATCAGATGAATTTGCGCTCACAGAAAACATTGCCATTAATTCTTTTAGCCCTGAAACATTGTTTGAGCCCATTTTAGAAACTGTCATTATCGTCATCATTAATTTTTGAACAGCTTCTTTTGAATTGCCCGCTAAAAGTTCAGTCAGGGCTGATAAATTTATTTTGCCATCTGTTAAAATTTTTGCAAAGCTTTTGGCGGTTTCTGTGTTCATGTTTTGAATTTGATTAATAAAGCTTTGAAAATCTCTTGGAAGGTTTAATAAATCTTTAATATAATTTGCCCTTTGTTCAACCTCAACGGTTGAAATAACCAATTGGTTTGCGTTTGATAAAATTAAACCCGATTGGTTTTGTTGAGTTGAAGCGGAATAATTAATTGAAGTTAATGAATTTTGGCTTAGGGCTTGATTAACATTTGAATTAAAATTGCTGCTATTTGCAGTCAAATTGTTTGCACTTTGCCCTGTTTGGCTGTTTTTAATTAAATTTTGGGCGTTTATTGCAAATGTATTAACTATAAAATTTATTGGGTTAAAACCGTTCATAGTTTAATATAATAATGGTTTTAAAAATGTTTGCAACAAAATTTTGATTTTTTTATTAATCATTATAAAATTAAAACTATGTTAGAAGCATTTTTTATACAATTTTTACCGGAATGGGCAGTTGATGCTGTTGTTGACAGTATTAAAACTATTCCTTTTTTATTTTTGGTGTTTTTATTTATCGAGCTTTTTGAACATTTTTGGGCAAATAAAATTAAAGGTTTTTTAAAAGCTTCTAAAAATTTAGGGCCTTTTGTTGGCTCCTTGGCGGCTTCAATTCCCCAGTGCGGTTTTAGCATTGTTGCATCTACCTTATACACTAAAAAATTTATAACAAGGGGAACAATTATTGCGGTTTATTTAGCTACAAGCGATGAAGCAATTCCTGTTTTATTAATGTATCCTGAATATTTAAAATATATTCTTCCTTTAATTTTAATAAAATTGATTATTGCAATTCCTGTTGGTTATTTGGTTGATTTTCTTTTAGCTGAAGAAGATAAAATAGAAAATATTCAAGAAGAAGAAAACATTGAAGGGTGTTGCAGGCATGAAATTGTAATGCACAAAAAAAGAGATTTTTTAATTCACCCCGTTAAGCACACAATAAACATTTTTCTTTTTATTTTAGTTTTGACTTTAATTTTGAATTATATTTTGAATATTTTTAATATTGAAAATTTTTCAGGTAACGGAATTCATTGGTATTTGCCTTTAATAACTTCAATTTTGGGGTTAATTCCAAATTGTGCAATATCAGTTGGGCTTGTTTTATTATTTATAAAAGGCGCAATTTCTTTTGGTGCTTTAATTTCAGGCCTTATGACAAACGGCGGTATCGGGCTTTTGGTTTTGCTTAAAAATAACAAAAACAAAAAAGATACCATCTTAATTTTAACCCTTCTTGTTTTAATTGGGTTCTTTGTTGGTGGCGTGGTTCAGGTTTTATTTGCTCATTGGTAAATGCAAGTTGATTTTTTTGCCGCTTGCCAAAGTTTATCCCACTCATCAAGTGTTAATTTTTCAAGGTCGATGTTGGCTTCTTTTGCCATTTCTTCCATTTTTCTAAACCTTAATTCAAACTTTTTGTTTGCTCGAATTAAAGCTTGTTCAGCGTCTATTTTTCTCCACCTTGCAAGGTTTACAAGCGCAAATAAAATGTCGCCGAATTCAAGCTCCATATCTTCTTTTGTGTTTGCTGATAAAAATTCTTTAATTTCAGAATTAACACAAGCCAGAACATCTTCTTCTTTTTCCCATTCAAAGCCTGCCTTTACTGCTTTTTTAGAAAGTTTTTGCGCTGTCATTAAAGCAGATTGCGCTTTTGAAATGCCATCTAAGTAGCTTTTTCTGTGGGGTTTTTCTTCTTTTTTTAATTTATCCCAATTCGATAAAATGTCATCTACCCCATTAACTTTTACATTTGAAAAAACATGGGGGTGTCTGTGGATTAATTTTTTATTTATTTCATCTGCCACATCTTCAAAAGTAAATTCATTGTTATCTGCTGCTATTTGAGAGTGCAAAACAACTTGAAGTAAAACATCGCCTAATTCTTCTTTTAAATGCTTTATGTCATTATCATCAATGGCATCAACCGCTTCATAGGCTTCTTCCAGCATATTTTGGCGAATTGTTTTATGAGTTTGCGCCCTATCCCATTCGCAGCCGTTTTCGCTTCTTAAAGTTTTAACCGTTTCAAGAAGTGCATTTATATTTTTTGTTTCCATAATTTTTTACCTCACCATTTGATCAACGGTTAAAATCAAAATTCCTTTGCCGCCGATTGCCTTCAAGTGGTTTATGCTGTCATAGATTTTATCTTTGTCGACAACAACGTGAACCACAACGTTTTCGCTATCGCCCCAAAGTGTCATAACGGTTGGAGATGAAAGCCCCGGAAGAAAACTTTTAACTTCTTCCAATTTTGATTTTGGAAGATGTACCATTAAATATTTCTTTTCTTTAGCGTCTAAAACCGCATTAATTGCAACCAAAAGTTCTTCAATTTGTTTTTTAATTTCATCGGGTAAATTTTTTCTTTGAACTATAACACAGCTTGAATCCATTATTTTATCAATAACTCTTAAGCGGTTTTGTTTTAATGTTGAACCCGAGCTTGTAATATCAACAATAACATCTGACAGGCCAAGCGAAGGGGTAATTTCAACGGCGCCATTTACTTCAATTATTTTTGCCGTTTTGCCTTTTTCTTTGAAATATTTTTTTGCAATGTTTGGAAAACTTGTTGCAACGTTTATAACATCGGGCAGGTCTTCTGTTTTTTGATATTTATCTTCTTCTTTAACTGCAACAACCATATCGCAGTAGCCAAAATCAAACCTTTTTATAACATCAAGGTCAATTCCTTCTTCTGTTACAATATCAAGCCCGGTAAAACCGATATCTGCCACTTTTGCATCCAAAAATTTAGGAATATCTTGAGTTCTGACAAATATTAAAGAACATTTTTTATCTTGTGTTTTAATATGCAAACATCTTTCTGATTTTGATTCAAAATTTAAGCCTGCTGCATTTAATAATTCATATATTTTTTCAGATAATCTGCCCTTGTTTGGGATTGCAATTTTTAGTTCTTCCATTGTTCTTTTTCCTTCTTTTATGACTTCTTTTTATCAAAAATATGCTTTAATTTCAAATTGTTTATTTTATAATGTTTTTAGCTTAATTTTTATCAAGAGGAAGATTAACAATGGAAGAAACAAAAAAGAAAGAGTTTAAAGAAACTTTGAACTTGCCTTCAACCACTTTGGCAATGCGCGCTAACGCTGCTGTTAGAGAAGTTGAAATTCAAAAATTTTGGGATGAAAATAAAATTTATGAAAAAAATATAAATCAAAGAGACAAAAAAAATGCCTTCATTTTGCATGACGGCCCCCCATATTTAAGTTCCGATAAAATCCATATTGGAACTGCCCTAAATAAAATCTTAAAAGATATTGTTATTAAATATAAATCTCAAAAAGGCTATTTTGCACCATATATCCCCGGCTATGACGCCCATGGGCTTCCTATTGAAAATGCTGTTGCAAAAAATATTAAAGGCGGAAAAGACGCAGTTTCTCCATTTGAATTAAGAAAAATGTGCAGAGAATTTGCAATGAAAAACCTTAAAGGCCAAGAAGCAAACTTTAGGCGCCTTGGCGTTTGGGGCGATTGGGAACACCCTTATTTATCAATTGCGCCTGAATTTGAAGCTGAACAAATAAGAGTTTTTGGCGAAATTTATAAAAAAGGCTACATTCAAAAAGGCCTAAAACCTGTTTATTGGTGCTCTCATTGCGAAACAGCTTTGGCTGAAGCTGAAGTTGAATATCAAGATGTTACATCAGATTCAATTTATGTAAGGTTTGAAGTTCTTGATAAAGATAAATTTTTAAAAGCATTTAATCTCTCTTCCCTTGAAAAACCTTGTTATATGGTAATTTGGACAACAACCCCTTGGACAATTCCATCTAACTTAGCTATAAGCTTGCACCCTGATTATGAATATGGCTTATATAAATTTGAAGGCGAATATTATGTTGTTGCAGTTGAATTGCTTTCTGCTTTTGCAAAAGACATTGAAAAAGAAGAAAGTGATTTTGAACTTGTTGCAAAAACAAGAGGTATTAATTTAGAAAATATTGATACAAAACACCCGATTTTAGACAGAAAATCAAAAATTATAGTTGGCGAACATGTTACGCTTGATGCAGGTACCGGTGCTGTTCATACAGCCCCCGGCCATGGTTTAGAAGACTGGGAAGTTTGCCAAAAATACGGTATTGAAACATTTTCGCCGCTTGATAAAAAAGGCAGATGGACAAATCAGGTGCCGGAACTTGAAGGCGTTTACTATGAAGAAGGCAATGATATTGTTATAAACAAATTAACTGAAAAGAAAGCCTTAATGAAAAAAACACCCGTAACTCACAGTTACCCGCATTGCTGGAGATGTAAAAACCCCGTAATTTATAGGGCAACTCCACAATGGTTTGTTCGTGTGGGCGATTTTATGGAAAAATCCTTAAATGCAATTAAAAACGTTAAATGGATACCGGCTGCAGGCGAAAAAAGAATATCCAATATGGTTGAAAACAGAACCGATTGGTGTATTTCAAGGCAAAGAGCATGGGGTGTTCCTATTCCTGTTTTATATTGCAAAAAATGTAATAAACCGTTAATTAACGATGAAACAATTAAATTAATTGCAGATACTTTTGAAAAAGAAAGCTCAGATGCTTGGGTTAAATATGATGCAAGCCATTTTGTACCAAACGGCACAAAATGCGAATGCGGTTGTTCTGAATTTGAAAAAGAATCAGACATTATGGATGTTTGGTTTGATTCAGGCGTTTCTTGGAGAGCAGTTGTTGCAAAAAGATGTAATGAATTTGCAGCAGATAATGTTAACCCGATTCCTGTTGATATGTACTTAGAAGGTTCAGACCAACATAGGGGCTGGTTCCAATCTTCACTTTTAACTTGCGCTGCAACGGTTGGTATTGCACCGTATAAAACCGTTTTAACCCACGGGTTTGTATTAGATGGCGAAGGCAGAAAGATGTCTAAATCTTTAGGCAATGTTGTCTTGCCTCAAGAAGTTACAAAGGTTTACGGGGCAGATGTTTTAAGGCTTTGGGCAGCAAGCGTTGATTACAGAAACGATATTAAAATCGGGCAAAACATAATTAACCAGCTTGTTGAAGTATTCAAAAAGACAAGAAACACAGCAAGGTTTTTACTTGGCAACCTTTTTGATTTTGACCCAAAAACTGATTATGTAAAATATGAAGACTTAAAATCAATTGATAAATTTGCACTTTCAAAATTAAACAAATTAATTAGAAATGTAGATTCTGCCTTTGAAGAATATGAATTTTATAAATATTTCCAATATCTTCAAAATTTTGCAACGGTTGATTTAAGTTCATTCTACCTTGATATTGTAAAAGACAGGCTCTACACTCAAGGTAAAAAATCATTATCAAGAAGAGCTTCTCAAACTGTTATGTTTGAAATTTTGCAAGTTTTGGTTAGAATTTTGGTTCCGGTTATGCCTCATCAGGCAGAAGACATTTGGCAAAATACGCCAATTGCTCAAAGGGGCGGTTTAGAAAGTATCTTGCTTTCCGATTGGCCAAAAGTTAACCCTCTTTGGGATAATGATGAACTTGAAGAAGAATATTCTATTTTATTAAAAGCGAGAGAAACCGTTTCAAGGGCAATTGAACCGTTAAGAAGTTCAGATGACAAAATTATAGGAAGTTCACTTGAAGCAGATATTTTGCTTGATGGCAATAATGTTGAAGTTCTTAAAAAATATGAAAATGAACTTGCGGATTTATTTATTGTTTCTCACGCTTACGTTGGCAAAAACCCTGAATTTAATTCAATTTCAGAATTTGAACAAGACGGCTTAACCGTTAAAATTCAAAAAGCAAGCGGCGAAAAATGCCAAAGATGCTGGAAATATAGAGAATTAAACGCAGATGGTATCTGCAAAGATTGTGAAGATGCAATTAAATAGAATAAAAAAAGAATGTGATTTTGCCCTTTTGTATGAAGATATGAAAGGGCAATTTCCAATTTCAGAATTAAAAAGTTATGAACATTTTTTGTCCTATTTGAAAAACCCTGATTATTACATT
The DNA here is from genome assembly GCA_944325145.1 of Candidatus Gastranaerophilales bacterium. GTDB lineage: Bacteria > Cyanobacteriota > Vampirovibrionia > Gastranaerophilales > Gastranaerophilaceae > Galligastranaerophilus_A. Next base: position 32,797 of record CALYDL010000012.1, on the reverse strand, counting down.
TTAAAATGGGAAGATTTTGGCTACATTTTAATTTTAGATGTATTTGACTATATTTGGGTTGATTATTTGGCAATTTTTAAAAAACACCATTCAATGGGCTTTGGTTCAAAAATTTTGGATACCTTAAAAGAAAATTTTAAAAATAAAAAAGGAATTATTTTTGAAGTTGAAAAAATTGATGAAACAAAATTAAATACAATAAGAAGGCAAAATTTCTATATAAAAAACGGAGCTAAAAAGCTTGATATAAACTATGTTTTTCCAAATAAAGAAGGCGGATTAAATATGGATTTATTTTGTATCAATTTAAAAGAACTAGAACCCAAAAAAGAAAAAATTATGCAAATTATTGCTTCTGTTTTTGGTATAATTCATTTCGATATCAAAAAAGAAGCTAGTGAAATTTATTCGAAAATTAATTAAAGGGTAGAATTTATGCAGGAATATTTTAGAGTAGTTTTTTCAATAGATGAAAATTTTGTTGATTATCTGGCTGTTACAATTCAATCTTTGATTGAAAACGCCGATATAAACAAGAAATATATTGTATCAATTCTTGCAAACGGTTTTTCTGCCCGTTCAAAAAGAATTTTATCTTCCTTTGAAAAAGAAAATATTAAAATTGAATTTTATAATGTCAAAGAAAAATTAGAAGAATTAAACATTGAAACATTAAGGGAAACAATGCATTGGAGCGTTGCAACTTATTATAGAATTTTAATTCCTTTTCTTTTTCCTGATGATAAAAAGGTTTTATATCTTGATTGCGACACCGTTATTTTAGACGATGTTTCAAAAATGTTTGAATGCGACTTAGAAGGCAATTTAATAGGTGCTGTTATTGATTATGACACTGAATGTTATTCAAAAAGCCGCATTAAATATATGATTGAAGACTTAAAGCTAAAAAAATATAAAAATTATTTTAATGCAGGCGTTATACTTTTTGATATTGAAAAAATTGAAAAAAATGAATATCTTAATCAGTTTATGGAATTAATGAAAAGAAAATTCAAATTTTTGGATCAGGATATTTTGAATATTATGTTTGAAGACAAAACCAAGTTGTTAGATTTGGAGTGGAATTATCAATATCATTTTATTTTTCCAAAGTTTAAAAAATTATATAACCTAAATACAAAAGAACCTAAAATTATTCACTATACAACAAGCACTAAGCCTTGGAATACTCCCGAATTTATTTTATGTGACTTATGGTGGAAATTTGCAAGAAAAACACCAAGTTATGAATCTATAATATATAAAAATGCTTCTTACGAGGTTATTGCAGCACTGGATGTGCCAATCAGATTTTTATACAGATTTTATAAAATCGCAAATCTTTTTGCTTTTGGCAAAATTAAAAAAGGAATAAAAGGCAAAATCAGAAAAATTAAACCTTGCTACGACAGGTTAAGAAAATAAAAATAAAAGTTTTAAGCCTTTAAGCTGTTTCTTCGCCTTCTTCTTCCAATAAGGGTTTTTCAGGTGCTACAATTTTAATTTTAACAATTCTTGCGCCATCAACTTCAACAACTTTGAAGGTAAACCCGTCTATTGTGCAGCAATCGCCTTCTTTTGCAATGTGCCCTAAGTTTTTAATAACAAGGCCGCCAATGGTTTCAATGTCTTCGTCTTCAACTTCGTTTTGTGCTTCTAATTGGAAGTAATCATTGAATTCATCTATTCTCATCATTGCATTTGCAATATATTCATTTTCATAAATTTGTCTTATGTCGGCTTCTTCTTCGTCAAATTCGTCTTGCACTTCGCCAACAATTTCTTCTAAAACGTCTTCCAAAGTTACAAGCCCTGAAACGCCGCCAAATTCATCTATAACAAGCGCCATTTGAGCCCTTTTTGTTTTAAATTCATGAACCAATTTATCAATTGTTAAAGTTTCAGGCACCAAAATTGCAGGGCGTAAAATATCTTTTAAAATAATTTCTTTGCCTTCAATTATAAGCGTGTATAAATCTTTAAGGTGAAGAATGCCCACCACTTTGTCCAAATCTTCTTCATAAACGGGGTATCTTGTATATTGGTTTTCTATTGTAAGTTTTTTTAATTCTTCTTGTGAAATATCAATCGGAATGCTTACAACATCAGGCCTTGGAACCATAACTTGTTTTGCCATAATGTCTGAAAATTTGAAAACATTTTGCAAAATGTCTTTTTCCGTGTCATTTAAAACGCCTTCTTTGTGGGATTCATCAATAATCATGTCAAGTTCTTCAACCGTATGAACAAGGTGCCCGACATGAGCCGGCGGAATTTTCATTAAAGATAAAAGCCAGTTGCCAAAGCCGTTTAATAAGAATATAAACGGTGTGAAAATTTTTGTAATAAAAGACATTGGCTTTGCAACAACAAGTGCTGTTGTTTCAGGGTGTTGAATTGCAATAGATTTTGGCATTAACTCGCCAATTACAACATGCATAAAAGTTATAAGAGCAAAAGCTATTGAAACTGCTAAAGAATGCGTTGCAACAGCTTGCATTGAATCGGGCAGAAAATTAAAAAGAGGTTGAATTAATTTAACCAAAGCGGCTTCTCCCACCCAACCAAGCCCGATACTTGCAATTGTGATACCTAATTGAACTGCAGCAATTGACCTATCCAAGTGGTTTATTGAATCAAGTGCAATTTTTGCTAACTTGTTGCCTTCTTTTGAAAGTTGTGCAAGCCTTGTTTTTCTGACAGATACAAGCGCAAATTCGGTTGCAACGAAAAATGCGTTTGCAAAAAGTAAAAGTGCCACTACAAGTAAATTTAAAATAAGCGCAGCGTTCGCCATCTATATCCTCTTTTTATATAATTCTTGGTTCATTATACTAAAAAAAACTATTTTTTCCAAATATGTTAATAAACTTCAGGGCAATGTAATTCTTATTTTTGGCAGTTAAAATTTGGTTATAAGAACTAACGGGAATAAAAAATGAAAAAAGCATTTTGTATTTTAAATTTGCTTTTGTTTGCTGCACTTTGCGCGCATTCTCACAATGTTTATGACGCTGAATGGTGCAGAAATAATGGCGGAACAATTGAATTTGATGCAAATTATAATATTGATTTTAACTGCACTACATTAAGCGTTTTTTCAACTTCTTATATTGAAAAAATTTATAATATAGTTTGTATTCCCTGCTATTCTTCAATTTTAAAAAATAAAGAGCCGTTATTTTTAAAGCTTGTAACTGAAACCGAAAGCGGGGTTTCAGATATGTTTGATGAATATAATTTTAAAATGACGGAATCAGACCTTGTAAGGTACATTTAATTCTTTTTTCCAAATTATATAAAAATATACGGCCAAAATTAAATAAACAAGCCACATTAAAAGCGTGGCATAAGTTTTTGCGCCGTTTGAAACGGCCATAACCCACATAATAAGTGAAATTAAATTTACAAAAAACCAAAAATACCACTGTTCAATGCACCTTTTAACGGTCAAATATTGCCCAAAAATAGAAAAAACAACTGAAAAGCCGTCTAAATATGGGCTTTTGCCGCCGGAAAACTTTAAAATGTAAGATAAAACCAAAGATAGAATAATTGAAATTATAATAATTGCTGTTTTTTTAAATACGGGAAGTTTTGTTTTTATTATTTCATAAGAATTTTTTTTCAAATGTTTTTTCCATTTAAAAATGCCAATAACCTGCATCGGGAAAAAATATAGCCCGTATAAAAGCATATTTCCAAAAAAACCATTTTTATAAGCAAGATAAACGTAAAAAAATGTGCCACAAAGCCCTATAAAGAAACAAAAAATTTTGCCTTTGCCTGCATATATTGTGTAAGTTATTCCGCAAAGAGCGGAAATGATTGCAAAAATCGAATCGTTTTTTAATATTGATATAAATAAAATTAAAAGAATTATAATCGGAAAGAAAATTTTTTCTAACGAATTAAAAGTTTTAAATTCTTTAATTATTGCTTTAAATATTTTCATTTAATAATTGTAAAATAAAAAACCGCCAAACTAAAGGCGGTTTTTTATTAATAAAGTTTTTTGGCTTCTGTTTCAAGGCCCAGCATTCTTTTAAGTTCATCAGGGTGGTGAGATTTTGCTAAGGCATCTTGAATATCAACCTTTTTATTTAAAACCAAATCTCTTAGCGCCATATCAAGCGTTTGCATGCCGATGCTTGTGCCTGTTTGAAGTGCTGAATATATTTGCGCCGTTTTTTGTTCACGAATTAAGTTTGCAATAGCGCCTGTTACAAGCATTATTTCCTGCGCCATAATACGGCCCTTTTTGGTTACTCCGTCATCGGATAATTTTTGCAACAAGGTTTGAGAGAAAACGGCAATTAAGCTGTTTGACAACTGAAGCCTTATTTGCTGCTGCTGGCCTTCGGGGAATACGTCAACAACACGGTCTATTGTTTGGGCTGCACTTGAAGTGTGCAAGGTTCCCATAACCAAGTGGCCTGTTTCTGCTGCGGTTAACGCCAAGCCGATTGTTTCTAAGTCCCTCATTTCGCCTACCAGTATAACGTCAGGGTCTTCACGAAGGGCTGATCTCAATGCATTTGCCATGCTTCTTGTGTCTTGCCCCAATTCTCTTTGGTGAACGATACTTTTTTTAGAAGTGTGAACAAATTCTATCGGGTCTTCCATTGTAAGAATGTGTTCTGTTCTTGTTGAATTAATGTAGTCTATCATAGCGGCCAAAGTTGTTGATTTACCTGAACCTGTCGGCCCTGTTACCAAAATTAAGCCTCTTGGTCTGTTTGAAACCGTTTTAATAACTTCAGGAAGCCCCAAACTTTCGAATGTAGGGGGAGTTGAGTTAACTGTTCTGAATGCTGCCGCATAATTTCCCTTATCTTTATAAATGTTTACCCTGAAACGCCCGATACCATGGAGCCCATAACCAAAGTCAAGTTCCCAAGTTTGTTCCAGTGTTCTTCTTTGTTCATTTGTCAAAATTGGGAAAAGAAGCGTTTCAACGTCTTCCGGTGATAAAACGGGAAGATTTGTTCTTATTAATTCACCGTCTATACGTAAAACAGGCGGCAAGTATGAGCTTATATGAAGGTCGGACGCTTTCTTTTGAACCGTAAGTTCAAGAATTTCTTCAATAATCATAATTTTATATTTTCCCTTATATGGTATTTATGCTTAAAAGTATCTCACATATAGGTGCCAAATGTAAATAAAAAGCCCTTAAAATCAATCATATATAGGGCAGTTCCGCTAAAACCAAAAATAATGTAAAGAATTGTAACAATATATATCAAGTATTGAAATTGTATATACTAAAAATACTTTATATAAATGTAAGTTGAAAACATTCAAAACAAAACGAGATATTAAGAACACTAATAACACACATTATAAACAACCTAACTTCCTAACCTTCCCTTCCTATTTAAAGATTTACTCCCAATTATGGGAGTTTTTTTTATCTTAAAAAATATGGTATTATTTAAGGGTTAAGAAATGTTGGAGTTTTATATGAAAAAGAATTTAATTAAAATATTTGCATTTTTGTTTGTAATGGGTGTATTTTTAAGCCCTTCTTTTGCTCAGGATGAAAAGAAGGTTTTAAAAACAGATGAAAAAGAAGCCGTTATGATTGATGACACCAAAATGCAAGATGTAAGCGATATGCCGACTGAAAGAGAAATTAAAAAATTTAAAAAAGAACAAGAAAAATTAAATAAAGAAAAGCAAAAAAAAGAAGAAAAAGAACTTAAAAAACAGCAAAAAGAACAAGAAAAACTTCAAAAGAAAGAAATTAAAAAAGAAGAAAATAAAGAAGAAATAAAAGAAGAATTGCCAAAACAAGATGATAATAAAGAAGCATCAAAAGTTGAGCAAAAAGAAGAAGCCCCTGTTGTTGAAGTTACAAACAAAGATGAAGTTAAAGAAGAAAAAACGGTTGAAGAAATTAAAAACGAAGAACCCGTTGAGCTAAAGGCAGTTGATAGCAAAGATGAATCAAAACTTCCTGTAAACAAACAAGAAGAAACCGTTGATAAAAAAGCGCCTGCGCAATTGTATAAGAAAAATTTAACTTATGAAGATATTGAAAAAAATGCGGTTTCTATTAACGAATTTCTTCAATTTACGGATAAACAAAACGAAAAATTCAGCATATTTTACTATAAAACCACTTCTAAATTAAGCGAAATGACAAAGCAAATTAAAAACAAAGAACAAGAAAAAGAAATGGTTAAAAGAAGCAGAATTGCAGTTAAAGAACAATTGAAAAGGCTTAAAAAATTAGAAGAAGAAACCTTTGCTCTATACAGAGAAAGAGATGATTATTACAATAAAGCATTAGATAAATTTAATTCTATGTTAAATAAAAAACAACAAATTAAGTGGGAAATATTACAAGAAATGGGATATAGGTTTTTTCCCGAGTTTGAATAAAATTTAAAATTAAAAGCGCCCTTTTTAGGGGCGCTTTTTTAATTGATTTTAAATGCAAAGGGAAGAAAATCTTTCAAGGTGTGTTCTATAATTTCTCCTTCTTCGCTTTCTAAAATAATTGAAACATCTTTGTTTTCGGCTCTGAATTCCGCCATCCATTGAAGGCAAGCGCCGCATGGAATGCACATTTTTTGTTTTGGCGAATAAATTGCAATTGCAATTAAGCCTTTCTTTTCGCCCTGTGCAGCGGCAGTTGACAAGGCGTTTCTTTCTGCGCACAAAGTAAGTCCGTAGCTTACATTTTCAACATTTACGCCCAAATATGTTTTTCCGTTTTCAAAAAGGCAGCACGCCCCAACGGGAAAATTTGAATAAGGTGAATAAGAATTTTCACTAATCTTTTTTGCTTCCAAAAACAATTCTTCTTTAGTCTTCATTTTTTAACCTCATCAATAAATTGCTCTTAATCCAAAGTATGCGTTAAATTCTTTTTCATGGCCTATATTTGAATTATCGCCATGCCCCGGGAAAACTTTAACATTTGAATCTAATTTGAAAAGTTTTTCTTTAATTGAATTTTTAATATCTTCAAACGAGCCTGTGGGAAGGTCGCATCTGCCAATTTCTTCCCTGAATAAAGTGTCGCCTGAAATTAAAATGTCGCCTATTAAATAACAGGTGGAACCAAAAGAATGCCCCGGTGTTGAAATTATTTTAATTTCAATATCATCTATAAAAAGTTTTGAACTTTCATCAATAAATTCATCAACTTTGAAATTATCAACTCTTTTAACTCCAAATAAATCGCACTGAACCATAAGGTTTTCATACAATGGCTTGTCGCCTTTCGGAACAATTGTTTTAATATTTTCAAAATTATCCTGATATTTTTTAATGTCCCCTAAATGGTCAAAATGAACATGGGTTACAATTAAAGCTTTTAAATTAAGCCCGTTTTCTTTAATAAATGCTGTTACTTTGTCATAGCAAAGGGAAGGGTCAAATAAAACAGCAGTTTTGGTTTCATCGTTAAATAGAAGGTAATTATTTGATGCAAATTCTTCAGGTATAAATTTTTCTAATTTCAACATTTTAAAAACAACTTTCTGATTTTTTTAACAGCTTTGTATAAACCGCACTTGGAATAAAAAGTTTGCAAAATAATATCTTTTATTTCTTCTTCATTTAAGTCAAAGTGGATTTCCAATTCCTTAATATACTTTAAAAGATACTTTTTTGCACTCTCTTTTTTTATATTTATTTGTTCATTCTTAACTGTTTTTCTCATTTTATAAGCTCTTACTTATAAAATAATAATCAATTAAAAATGAAATTTCATTATCTAAAAAGGTGCATTAATATTGGCTAAAGGTTGTATAAAAATTTTAGCCTTCACCTTTAATTTCAGATAGAATTCTATCCATAACAGCTTTTTTGGATAAATCCCATTCTCTTTTAACAACCCTTATAACCTTAAAGCCGCATCTTTCTAAGATGGATTGTTTTTTCATGTTAGAATATCTTCCTTTTGTTTTATCGGGCACACCATCTATTTCAATATCAATTTTATCTATTGTAATATCGGCGCTAACTCCGCCTATTTCAAGCCCTGCTTGAATGTTAGTATCAGGAAGATAAAGGGCAAGTTCCATATAAACTTCTTTTTCAAAATCATTTTTGAAGTTTAATTTGTTTGATGTTTCAAAAGCTTTCTTTGCTCTTTGAACGTATTCGATATAATCTCTTAAAAGCCCTTCAGGAATTGTATTTGGCGCTTTTGAAATAAAGTTTATAAGTTTTTTTCTTGCTCTTGTTATTGCAACATTGAATAAATTCGGTTTTTGCAAAAATGTTAATGATTGCGGCCTTGAATTATCCGCTATTGCCCAGCTCATAAGCATTATGTCTTTTTCATCACCTTGGAAAGTGTGAGCTGTGCCTATTTCAATTTGATGTTTTTGTATTGTTTCAAGTGAAAAAATTTGCATTACATCTTTTTTAATTAAATCCACTTGCCCCCTGAACGGTGAAACAACGCCTATTGAAATCGGGTTATCGGGGTTTGTTTTTTCATTTTCTGCAATAATATCTTGCATTTTTTTAATAACAGCTTCTGCTTCAACCGTATTTCTTGTAATATCAACATCTACTTTGCCGCCTTCAACCACAACAAGTTCAATCGGGCAATCAATATCATCTGTTGTTTTCATCACTTTAATTCTGCCGCCGTAAAATTCATCTGATGAGAATTGAATAATAGGTTTCGGGCTTCTAAAGTGTTCATCCAACAAAACAGGTGAAACAGAATAATAATTTGCAAGGTCAAACATTGAATTTGTTCTAAAACGCCACATTAATTGGTATTTATCGTCAATGTTATATTGATTTAAAAATGATTGTTCTTTTGCTTTTTCTAAGAATGATAAATGAGGCAATTGCTTGTCATCGCCCACTATAACTGCTTTTTTTGCTCTGAATAAAATAGGAAAACAAGAAGCTATATCGCATTGGCTTGCTTCATCTATAATAACAACATCAAATAAAGCAGGTTTTAGAGGCAGTGAATTTGAAATTGCATAAGTTGTTGCCGCCCAGCAAGGAAAGGCATTTAACAAGGGTTTAAAATCTTCATTTTCAAGAAGCCTGTTTTGAAGCATTGCTTTTTTTGAAACAAGCGATTTTGAATGAATTATAAGTCTTTGTCTTTTCTTTTGATCTTGAAGAAGTTCTTTTATAGCAACTCTTCTTTTGTTTTTTAAAATTTCAACGGCAAGTTTTTTTTGTTTTCCTTTTAAAAGCTTAATTTTATTCATTAAAAGGTGCAAGTTGCCCGTTGCCATTATCTCTTGTTCAATTTTTCTTGCTTTTGCGCTTAATTTTTCAACATCAAGCTCAATTTCAAGGCGAGATAGCATTTCTTTTGCTCTAAATGCTTTTTTTAATTTCAAAATATCTTTAATTTTTTTCAAATTAAAATGAACAAGAATTCTATTTATAAAACCTTCGTCTTTTTGAAGTCTTGTTTTTAATTTTTCAACAAGTTTTTTTAGGGTTTCAACTTCACCTTCATCCAATTCGTGGTTTATATATCTTAATTCACCGATTGCACCTTTTGAAGTTTCTTTTTCAATTTCATTTTCCGTGAATTTTTCTTCTAAATTAATAATTTTTTCTGCGTTATTTTCTAACCTTTTAATTTCATCCAAAAGGTCTTTCATATCAGGTGTATCAACCAAAATTGAATCCATATAAGATTCGTCATTTAATTCAACTTTGCCAGATAGCAAATCTTCCAATTGAAAACATAATTGTTTTTGGTAATTTGCTCTGCCTGCCCTTAATGCTAAATATGGCGCGCCAAGTTCATTTAGCCTTTCTGCTACAACATCTACTGCTTTATCCATTCTAGATGCCACAAGAACGGTTTTATTGTTTGCAATTAAGTGTGCCACAAGGTTTACTATTGTTTGGCTTTTTCCGGTACCCGGGGGGCCATAGACTGCTAAAAGGTCGTTTGTTTCAATTTTTTTCAAAACATCTTCCTGCGAATCGCTCAAAGATAGGGGCGTTACGGGGAAAAACGTTTTATTTTCATTTTCTTTAATTTTAATTTCTTTGTTTTGTTTGTTATATTCATCCAAAATAACGCCAAGAGATGTTTCTTTTATTGTTCCAACAGGTTTTTCAGAAATTTGGGTTAATTCATGCAAAACGCCCGCTGTAACTGTCGGCCTTTTTGTTAAAATAACTGATTGGAGCCTTTTTAAAATTAATTTATCTACATTTACTTTTGGTTTTTGTTTAACTATATCAATTGAATCCATTTCATCAAAATTAAATTCATCAACTGATTCAATTGTTTTTGAATAAAATTCTTCTTCATTTTGGTGAAGTTGCTCATGCGCTGATTCGCCTGTTTCAATTTCAACATCAGGCAATAAAGATTTTAGAGTTGATAAAAATATTTCAAGTTTTTCTTCATTTAAAGGAAGTTCGGGAACAACATCAATTAACCCTTGAAGCATTGCATCAATTTCTTCTTCATCATCTTTTCTCATTAATTGTGCAAGGGCGCCTGTGTTTAGAGAAAGCGTTTCTTCTTGAATTGAAATTGAAAGGTTTTTTCCCATTCTTTCAATTTTGCAAGGGGAATATAAAAGCGGGGTTAAAAATTCGTTGTTCTTTTTAGCTCTGCCGTTTTTGCCGACTAAAAAAAGGTAGCCGTATAATAAATATTTTTCTTTCAAGCTGACTTCCGCTTGAATCATTAATTCTGTTAAATAGGGGTTATCCCCTGTTACAATTAAGGGGGTGTCATAGTTTGTAAAAAGTTCTTCTCTGCCTTCTAAAAACACCCATTTGTTTTCTTTATCACCCTTAAGGTTTCTAAATGTTGAGCTTTGAACTTCTTCTCTTATACAATCGTGCAGATATTGGGAAATTCTTTTAATAAAATTTCCCATAAAAACTTTATTTACTGCTTTTGGTAATGTTTGAACTGTTGTTGGCATAATTATGAATTATACAGCCAAACAAAAATAATTGCGCTCAGTTAAATGAAGTATTATTTATTCATCAATATATATTTCTTCTATATTATGATAAACCCCGCCAAGTTCTGTTGGGTAAACATTTTTGAATTTTTTTCTTATTGCAACTATATTTATCGGGCTGTATAAATAAATTATCGGGTTATATTCAGCTATAATTTCTTGATATTTATTGTATAGTTCATGCCTTTTAACTTCATCAAGTTCAATTGCCGCTTTATCAAAAATTTCATTTAATTCTTTTTCAAAAAAGAGCAATTTATCTGTTTTTTTATCGTCGTTTTCGCTTCTTTGGTTAAAAAGGTGCAGGGCACCATCTGAGTGCCAAACGTTATACCCCGAATGGGGTTCTAATGGGTTTCCTGTTAAAGCTATTATAATTGCATCCCAATCAAGAGAATTTGAAAGTTTATTAACTAAAGAATTAAATTCAATGGGCTTAAAATTCACTTTAATTCCTAATTTTGATAAATCTTCTTTAATTGAAACGCCCGTTGCTTCTCTTTGGGTGTTGCCTGCATTTGTCAAAAGTTCAAATTCAACTTTATTTCCTTTTTTATCGTATAAAACGCCGTCTTTTTTATAAAAGCCTGATTTTTTCAATAATTCTTCTGCAAGTTCAAAATTAATAGGGTGGCCTTTTGCAATTTCTTTATTTAAGTATATGGAAGGAATGCCTTCTGCCGTAAAAAGCGGTTCCCCAACGCCTGATAATACATTTAAAACTAAATTTTCTCTATCTATAACATAATCAATCGCTTTTCTAAAATTTTTATCGTTAAACCAAGCTTGTTTTATTGGGTTAACGTAATATTCCCCTTTTGTTTTATTTTTTCTTGTATTTAAGTTAAAGACAATAAAATTTGTGTTTGTTGTGGGGCCTAAATTGTATAAAATATAATCAGATTTTTTCTCATCTTCTCTATATTTTGAAATTAAGCTTCCGGGGATTGTTGTTGTGTCTGTTTCTTTTGCTTCAAATTTAATAATATCGTTGTTTAAATCGCCCACGATTAAAACTAAAAATCTGTTTAAATAGGGAAGTTTTTCCCCGTTTTTATTTATTATGTAATAATTTGGGTTTTTTTCATAAACAAGCCTTTGTGCGGGAATATATTCTTTTAATTTAAAAGGGCCTGATGCTACAAGGTTTTTTGGTTTAATATCCGTTGATTGAAAAGTTCTAAAGAAATTTTTCCCTTTGTCTGTTGCAATTTTAAAAACATGTTTTGGCGCAATTGGCATTGTAAGGTTTCTTAAAAAAGGCGCAAAAGGAACAGGGGTTGTAAATTTTACCTTATATTTATCAATTTGTTCAATTGTTGGGAGTTTTCCATTCACCATCATTGAATCTCTTGCGCTTGTATCTCCAAAACCGCCAAAAATTATTGTATTAAATGTAAAATAAACGTCATCTGCGGTAATTTCCTTGCCATCAGACCATTTTAAACCTTTTCTTAATTCAACAATATAAGTTTTTTTATCAGGTAAAATTTCAATTGATTTTGCAAGCCTTGGAACAACTTCCCCTGTATAAGGGTTTGTATAAAAAAGGCCGTCATACATAATGCCTGACAGCATACTTGAGGTTGCATCGTTAGAATTAAAGGGGTTAAAGGTTTTTGGGCCTTCGCCTATTGTTGAAATGGTGAAATCTCCGCCAAACTTGCCTATTTTAGCGGTTGAAACCAAATAATCAATACCATTAATTGTTTTTGTGTAATTTGGTTCAAAATCATATTTATTAACATTCAAAGGCCTTAAATCGGTTTTAAAAATTTCTTCTTCATAGCCTTTATCTTTTTTTATGCAGCTTGTTAAAAATAAGGCAAAAATGAAAATTATTACAATTATATATATTATTTTTTTCATAATTATTGATTTTACCACAATTGTTTGATATAAAAACTGTATGGTAAGGTAAGTTTGTTATACCTTATTTTGAAATAACGAAAGAAACCGAATGAAAATTCTAGTTACGGGTGCATCGGGGCTTTTAGGTCAGGAATTATGTCCGATGCTTGATTCAATTGGTGCTCAATATTGGGCAACGAACAGCAAAATTTTTGATATTACAAACGCTAAAATGGTTAATGAAATTATGGATAAAGTTTCACTTGATTTCATTATTCACCTAGCCGCCTTTACAAATGTTGACCAAGCGGAAGTTAACCAAGAAGAAGCGTATAGAATAAACCATTTGGGAACAAAAAATATGGCAAGAATTGCCAAAAAATTGGATGTTCCGATAATTTATATAAGTTCCGCAAGTGTTTTTGACGGTGAAAAATTAACCCCATATAAAACAACAGACGCAACAAACCCGATTAATGTTTATGGCAAATCAAAACTAATGGGCGAAGAAGAAATAAGAAAAATTACCAAAAAACACTACATTATAAGAACAAGTTCATTATATGGCAAAGGCGGAAGCAATTACGTTGATGCAATGCTTACATATTCGATGTTCAATAGTTCAATTTCTGTTGTAGATGATCAAATTTTATGCCCAACTTGGACAAGAGATTTATCAAGAGAAATAGTTAACATTTTATCAGGCAATATGGAATATGGAACATACCATATCTGTTCTTCAGGCAGAACCAGCTGGTCTGAATTTACAAAGAAAATTTTTGATATAAAAAGAAGAAGTGTTTTTGTTCAGCCAATTTTAAAATCTGATTTTCCAAGGCCTGCAAGGCGCCCAAAGTTCAGCGTTTTAGATAACGGGAACATTTTGCCCAGCTGGGAAGAATCTTTAGAAAAATACCTTTTGCAAAAATAATTTTAAGTTTTTTGACAAAAAATTTTTTTTACAAGGTTTAAAAACCATATTGCTGTATTAGAAACCAGTCTAAAACTTGCAAAAAGTAGTGTAATAATATAAAATCATTCATATTATTAATGGAGAACAGTTGAGATCATGAAAAAGTTTTTTATAAAATTATTCAGCTTTATTGCCATTTTCTTTGCTATGTCAACAATTCAAGCAACGGCTGTTGAAGAATTTCCTGATGTTGGCCCTGATTATTGGTCATATGACGCTATTATGTATTTTAAAGATAAAAATGTTTTGGCAGGCTACCCGGACGGCCTTTACAGACCTGACCAAAAAGTTACGAGAGCAGAATTTGCAACCATTGTAACAAAAGCTTTAGGCCTTCGTGATTTAAGCGAAATAACTTATACAACATATAAAGACATTGATGAAAACCACTGGGCATATTATGACGTTATGCTCGGTTCATATTACGGTTTAATCCATGGCACCCCCGATGGCATGTTCTATCCTTCAAACCATATTACAAGGTTAGAAATTATTATGGTTATTATGAAAGCGCTTTCAATTAAAGAAATAACCGAAGAACAAGCGCTTCAACAATTGTCTGTTTATAAAGACGCAAAAGACGTTCCTTATTGGGCAACTTTAACAACAGGTAAAGCTCAAGAATTAGGTTTAATTGTTTTATTACCGGGGTATGAAGATTATATTCTTCCAAACCAAGATGCGACAAGGGGTGAACTTGCAGTTTGGTTATACGGAATGCTTCAAAGAGCAGCAATTCAGCCAAGCGAAAAGCTCCCTGAACAACCAAAAGGCCCAAAGAAAGCAGATGGTTATATAATTAAAAATGTAATTTTTGATGACCATTATGCAATAATTCCTGCAGGCACAACAATTCCATTAGGCGTTATGGATTGTCTTTACACAAGAACAACAAAAGAAGGAACTGAAATTTTAACTCGTGCACTTGTTAATTTTGTATCTGAAGACCGCACACTTTTAATTCCAATCGGAAGCGAAATGACAGGTACAATTGATAAAGTTAGCGTAGGAAGAACCTTAATTAAAAATTCTCAAATGGTTTATAGAACAGAAAGCTTAATTGATTCTGAAACAAGGCAACCCATTGCTCCATTTAGAGCAGTTGGTGAATTAAGACCGAAAGTTAGAGAATTTACCCATAACCCATATCTTCAAAAAATCGGCTTTAAAGGGTTTAAGGGTCACAATTTCTACACTCATAAATCACAACAAGTTGATTTCACATTGTTAGAGCAAGTTAAAATTGACTTAGAAGATAATCTTCACATTGTTCAATAAGAAAAATTAAAATAAATTAAAGCCCTTATGTAAAATAAGGGCTTTTTTAATATAATAAATTTATGGCTAAAGTTAAATCAAAATGGGTTTGTCAAAATTGCGGATATGAAACCGCTTCATATTTGGGAAAATGCCCCGATTGCGGCAGGTTTTCAACTTTTGTTGAAGAAATTATTCAAGAAAAAAGCGAAGTAAAATCTAAAAATTCTTCTATGAATATCGGAAGTACAGAAACTTTTTCTTATACAAAAATAAATGAAGTTAAAGTGGATACTTCAATTAGAATTACAAGCGGAATGGAAGAATTTGACAGGGTTTTAGGAGGCGGCTTTGTTGAAGGTTCATTATGTTTATTGGCAGGTGACCCGGGGATTGGAAAATCAACCTTAATTTTGCAAACAGCTAAAAATATAGCAAGCCAAAATAAAAAAATTTTATATATTTGCGCAGAAGAATCAACCTCGCAGGTTAAGTTAAGAGCGGAAAGACTGAATGCAAATTCTGAAAACATTTATGTAACGCAACAAAATTGTTTAGAAGAAATAATAAAACAAATTGAAAACCTAAAGCCTGAATTTCTTGTGGTTGACAGTATTCAATCTGTTTTTAGCGCCCAAATTTTAAGTTCAACGGGTTCAGTCAGCCAAATTAGAGAATGCACAAATATTTTAATGCGAATTGCAAAGCAGTTTAATGTAACAACCGTTATAATTGGCCATGTTACAAAAGAAGGGAACATTGCAGGCCCAAAAGTGTTAGAGCATATGGTAGATTGCGTTTTAAATTTTGAGGGCGAAAAATATAAAACAACAAGAATTTTAAGAGGCATTAAAAACAGGTTCGGCGCAGTTTCTGAAGTTGGCGTTTTCAATATGGAAGATATCGGGCTTGTTGAAATTAAAAACCCTTCAGAATTATTTTTATCTGACAGAGAAAATTTAACAACATCGGGAAGCACTGTTATTGCTACATTAGAAGGCACAAGGTGTTTGTTGTTAGAAGTGCAGGCGCTAACAGGTTCTACCCCATATCCAAACCCAAGAAGGGTTGCAAGGGGAATTGAATATGACAGGCTGCTTCAAATTTTGGCAGTTTTAGAAAAAAGAGTGGGTTTAAATTTATCTAAATCAGATGTTTATATTAATGTTATAGGCGGAATAGACATTGTTGAACCTGCTGCGGATTTAGGTGTTGCGCTTGCGGTTTTAACAAGCGCAAGAGATACCGTTATAAATAAAGACACTGTTTGTTTGGGCGAAATTGGCTTAAACGGGGAAATAAGGTCTGTTGATAATTTGGAAGCAAGGCTGAAAGAAGCTTATAAATTGGGCTTTATTCGTGCGGTTGTTCCAAAAATTAACAATAAAACAATAAAAGAAAGAATTTTAAAAATAGGAATTCAAATTTTTGAAGTTTCAAAAATATCAGATGCAATTAAAATTGCAATTTTAAACTGACATATTTTTATAAACTTCTCTTGCATAGAGCCCTAAATATTCTTTTTGTTCTCTTGTCATATCGGGTTCTGTTTTTTTGAAATAAAAACCTGTTCTTATTTCATATTGTTCTTCTAATTCTTCCCTTGAAAGCCTTTTATCGCAGCGGAACATATTTCTCATAAAAGATTCCGCTTCAAAATAATCTCTTTTTTTATAAATTTCTTTAAATCTTGCAATTGCGCCTTCTTTGCCATCTGCAAAGCCAAGCCAAGGGTCAATTACATAGTTTTGTTCGCCCTTTTTGTTTCCTTTTTGCATATCTGTTATAACAAAGGAATGATCCATAGGATACAATTTTCTTGCTTCAAGTTCCCCTGTTTTTTTGTTAATAAAATCCATTTTATACATTAATTCAACTCTATCGCTGTTAAAATAACCGTTTGCGGTTAAAACAGCCATTGCTGCCATTGCGTTTTCTTTGCAGTTGCCGAGTTTTAATTGCCTTATCATATTTAAGTTGACAATGTATGGAATACTTTTTTCTTCTTCGGGGATATCAATTTTATAATAGCTTGGAAATTCCGCCATTTCTCTCATCAGTTTGATTTTTTTATACATCATATCTGTTATTCTTTCTAAACGGCTTTGGTTTTTAGAACCATATCTGTTTGAAAGATAAATATCATCTGCATAAGATTGGCTTAGCATTGGAAATTCGGCTCTTGCTTTTCTTTGCAGTTTGTCCGCTTCTCTTATTTCTTGTTTTCTTGAGCCAAATAATGGGGAATTATAACTGTTATTAATGCCAAAAATTTTCATACTTTTTTAAAACGTCTGAATAAAAAAAGTTGTTAAATTTTCGTTAAGTTGTATTAACTATTTGAATTGTTGTGAAAGTTTAAGCATAATATTCATAATTACTTTACTTTAAAAAAATTTTTAAGTATTGTATTATCAAAGGAACCAATAAGAAAAGAGGACCAATAAAAGTGGAAAAGTTTAGACTAGACAGCTTTAATAGAAAATCAAGTGAATTTGACAGATACTCAAACCAAGCAAATATAAAGGTTGTAGGCGTTGGCGGCGGTGGCGGCAACGCAGTTAACAGAATGATTTCATCCGGTTTATCGGGTGTTGAATTTTGGGCAATGAACACAGATGCTCAAGTTCTTGAAATGTCATCAGCTCCAAAGAAAATTCAATTGGGTGCTAAATTAACGGCAGGCCTTGGTGCAGGCGGTGACCCTTCAGTTGGTGAAAAAGCAGCAGAAGAATCAAGAGAAGATTTATTGGTAGCGCTTGATGGTTCCGATATGGTGTTTGTTACAGCCGGCATGGGCGGTGGTACGGGCACAGGCGCTGCTCCTGTTGTTGCTAAAATTGCAAAAGAATTGGGCGCTCTTACAATTGGCGTTGTTACAAAGCCTTTTGGTTTTGAAGGCAAAAAACGTATGAGCCAAGCAATTGCAGGTTTGGAAAAATTAAAAGAAAGCGTTGACGCCTTAATTGTTATTCCAAACGACAAATTAATTGAAGTTGTTGAAAGAAGAACAACAATGAGAGATGCCTTCCTTGTAGTTGACGAAGTTCTTTTAAGAGGTGTTCAAGGCATTTCAGATATTATCGTTATCCCGGGGTTAATTAACGTTGACTTTGCAGATGTTAGGACAGTAATGCAAGCTTCAGGTTCTGCATTAATGGGTATCGGTAAAGCTTCAGGCGAAGGCAGAGCAATGGAGGCTGCTAAACTTGCAATTAATTCAAAACTTCTTGAAACTTCAATTAACGGTGCAACCGGTATTATTATGAACGTTTCAGGCGGCCCTGATATGACCTTGCATGAAGTTAATGAAGCTGCAAGCGTTATCCATGATGCAGTTTCAGATAATGCGGAAGTTATCTTCGGTTCTGTTATTGATGATAGAATTCAAGGTGAAATCCAAATTACGGTTATTGCAACAGGTTTCCAATTAAAAGGCAACGAACCTCCAAAAGCTCAAGAAAAGAAAATAAACGCTGCGGATATTTTCTCAGGCGGTTTATCATTTACTGATATGGGGCCAAAACAAACATCTACTCAAAGCTTCAATCAGCCAATAAATAAACCGGAACCTTCAACAGGCGGTTTATTGGATATCCCCGAATTTTTAAATCCAAAAAGATAGATAGAATTTAATTATAAAAAAATAACTCCTGAAATTCAGGAGTTATTTTTTTTATTTATAAATTAGGCCTCAAAATCAATTGAAGCTGCGTATCTTTGCCAATCGGGGTCGTTATAATCCGGGTCTATATCTGAAAAATCAATTTCAAGATTGTCGTATGGTTTTTTATTTGCTAAAACGTTATCTCTGATTGGAAACGCTGAAAGAAGTTCTTTTTGAGTATTTGTAGGTCTTGTTGTTTTATCTTTAATTGTTCCTCTTAAAATGCCTTTTATTGCATCCATAACGCCTTCGCAGTTATCATCATAATATGATTCTCTTAAACCTATATCATAAGTTTTGCCTGTTTTTATGTGGTCTTTGCCGTTTATTTTATATAAATTGTTATTAGAATCTGCAAAAACAATTTTTGCTCTGTCCTCTGCATTTTTTGGGTCTTTAATAATAACAACATCAACGCCCATTTTATCAAGTTTATCTACATCTTTTTCGTAATCCAATTGTCTTGAAAGCGAATCTGTAAGATATGATGCTGTTTCTCCCATTCCTTCTTTATTAACATAAAGTGCTGAAAAACTCGGAGAATTGTTTAAGCCGTTAATGTTCATTTTTTAGCCTTTCTTCTTGTGGTAATTTAATTAAACCTTGTGAAAAATAATTTTGAACAGGCTAATTAAAAAAATATCTGCAAACAAAAATTGCTGCAATAATTCCGAATAAATCTGCCATAAGGCCTGCTAATAGTGCAAATCTTATTTTTTTAATTCCAACTGCGCCAAAATAAACCGCTAAAACATAAAATGTTGTTTCAGAACTTCCCACAATAACAGCTCCTAATTTTGAAGCGTATGAATCAGCGCCCGTTGCATTTACTATGTCTGATAAAATTCCTAATGTTGCACTTCCTGACATTGAACGGGTTATCATAACAGGAAGGGTTTCAGTTGGTATATTAAAATAATGAAGCGGTTTTGCTAAAAGGTTTGATAAAATTTCAATAGCGCCAGATGCTCTGAACATTGAAATTGAAACAATTATTGCAATTAAATAAGGTAAAATTTTTATTGCAACAAAAAGCCCTTCTTTTGCGCCATCTACAAAAACTTCATAGCAGGGTGTTTTTTTATATATTCCATAAATTAAAATAACAGAAATTAATATGGGAATTATCATTATGGAAAGATAGCTTAAAAATTCTTTCATTTAAGTTTTTCTCCATATTTTAGCCAAAATTTTTGCTACAACAATTGCAAAAATAAAAGATGATAAAGTTACAATGAAGGTTGGAAGAATAATTTCCGTTGGGTTTTTAGCGCCCGCTGCAATTAAAATTGCAAGAACGGTTGCAGGAACAATTTGAAAACCCGCCGTATTCATTGCAAGAAAAATGCACATGGAATTTGTTGCAATGTCGCCTTTATTTTCTTCTTTTTTAATATCTTTCATTGCTTTAATTCCAAAAGGCGTTGCAGCGTTTGACAGGCCAAGAGCATTTGCTGTTATATTAAGCGCAATGTTTGAAAATGCAGGGGAATTTTTTGGCAGTTCATTAAAAATCAATTTTAAAATAGGGGATATTAATTTTGAAATTAAATTAATTAACCCTGATTTTTGTGCAATTTTTGCAATGCCAAGCCAAAAGGCCATAATGCCTATCAGCCCTATTGAAACTTGAACTGCTCTTTGAGAGGCGTTTAAAAGTTCGTTTGTAACTTCTTCAATTTTCCCTGTGTAAATTGCAGTTATTATTGATATTAAAATTAAAAATACAAAGATATAATTCATTTATTTGATTTTACGGCAAAAATCATTAACCATATTAGTAAGAATTCAAAAAAATCGGTCGTTTGAATGAATAAAGGAAAGGTAAATCAAGCTATACTTCTTTGTATGGGAGAATAGGTTTTAATTGCCTTAAAAAGGATATAAATTGTTCAACTATAATTTAATAAACCCTGTAAATATTCATTACAGAAAGTACCCAAACAATAGTGAGGGTACTAAAGGTGCAATAGATGAAAATGAACAATCGCAATATAAAAAGCCTGTTTCTTCTGATGAAAACCCCAATCAAAGAAGATTTCCAAACGGCAACAAAGTTGCAATAGATTATACAAAAAACCAAGTTAATATCTCTCAAATACTTCAAGATTTTAGAAGTACAATTTCTGCTATTAATTCCCCTGATAATGTAGTTAGTGAAGTTGAACAATATTTGGGTTTGGTTGGAAAAGAAAGCGAAAAGGCTGACCCTTCCCGTGAAATTGTGCTATCTAATCTTAAAAATGCTGCAAGAATAACGGATAAATACATTCAAGACAGCTTAAAAAAGCCATCCAGAGTTGTGCAAGATTGGGTTGATGCTTTATTTTTGCAAAATATTAATTTAAAGGCAGACCCAAATGAAGTAAACGAAGAATTTAGGGTTAAAATTCCGGAAAAAAAACAAGCACAGGCAGCTGAACAATTTAGCCAAGCACAAGTAACCCCTCATGCAAGCGGTATTAAACCATTAGCGGAAGATACGGTTAGTTTTTCTTCGCCAATTCAAAAAGAAACGGTTTATGAACCCCAAATTCAAGAAGGGCAAGCGGATGAAACTTACAATTATTTAGCTGAAGATAGCTATATTGAAACATCTTATGGAATAGAAGCGCCAAATGAACCTATTTATACAATTGATTCAACCCCAATTCAGGCGGTTGAACAAATTGATTATTACCCCGAACAATACCTTGATGAGGCGGAAGTTCAGGCTGAACCTGTTTCGCCATACAGTTCAATTACAGAAAATGACGAGCTTGCAAAAGAAGTTTTATTGCAAGGAAAAGCCGTTTTTGAAGAAGGCGGCGACATTTATTCAACCTTAAAACTTTATGATGAAGCCTTAAGCTTAATTGAAGGCACAGAAAACGTTAATTTAAAATCTGCAATTTATTTTGAAAGGGCAAAAATTTTTGATTCTTTTGATTATCCTGAATTAGCCTTAATTGATTATCATAAAGCAACAAAATCAACAGATGGCAACCTAAGGGCGCAAGCAAGAATTAAAATGGGCAATATTTATGATGATTACGTTCAAATTGACCCTGCGATAGATCAATATTCTTTAGCAATTGAAGATTCTGAAGAAGTTCAAAACCCGCAAGGCAAAACAAAAGCACTAAGGTGTTTAGCTTCACTTTTTGCAAGCATTTATGATATTCAAAGCACTGAAAGCTTTAACGATTTAGCTCTTGAATCTGCTAAAGAAACGAACAACCCTAAAATTATTGCAAAAACCTATATGGAAGCAGCCGAAAATTACAGATATGTAGGCGAAGACAAAAAAGCCCTGCAAGTTTATGCAACACTTGCACAAGAAGAACTTGTTCAAGATGATTATGAAACTTTAGCTCAAAATTATATGGAAGCATCTGCCTTAATGGATAAAAAAGGAAACAAGCAAAAATCATATGCCCTTATGCTTAAATCAAAAGAATACCAAAGGCTTGCAAGGTTAAGAAGGGCAAATTCATTAAGCTAGGCTTTTTTATGCGCTGTAACCGTTTATTGCAGCAGCTGATTTTAAGTTTTCAATTCTGGATAAAAGAAGCGGGCTGTAATTTGTTAAAAGCGCAGCTTTTGGTGTAGCATCCGCCATTTTTGCCACTTCATTTTGTTTTGGTTCGTTGTTTGCTTTTTTTGCACTGTCAACTGTTCTTATTGAACCATCTTCTTCAACAATTTTAATTCTGCCGTCATCTTTAACGGTTAAATTTTCTTTATTTGGCAATTTTTGAAGGTAATCAATCAATAATTTATCTTTATCAAAATCAAAAGTTTGTTCAATTTCTTTATGGGTTTGAGTTTCAGGAACAAAAACAGGATATTCCGTTCCTTTTGCAATAAAGCTGTCGTAGCAAACTCTATATGCTTTATCTGAGGGGTTATTTATATCAATTGGGGTTTTGTTGCCGCTTTTATCTACAAAATAAAGTTCTTTTAAGTTTCCTTTTGAATCAGCTGTATAGCTTAACCCTGATGTGTGCAAAATTCCGGGCTCGCCTGTTTCGTGATTCATTGTTGTTTGAAGAGAATCTTTTATTGCTTGCACAATTTCTTTTTCTGTCATTTGTTTTACAAGCAAAGTGTTTTTCAAGGGCGTAGATTCTGATATATCCCTTTCAGCAACCGTTCCTTTTTGGGGAACTTTTCTTGTATTGGCTGCGTTAATAAATGCAATGTCAACATTTAATTCGTTTTTCATTGCATCTGCCATTAAATTTGTCCAAGCGCAAGGGGTTATTCTTCTGTTAACAGGCAATGGGTCAACGTCTTCTAACATTGCGACTTTTGGAGATTTCCCCAAAGCTGCATCTTTAATATAATTCAAAACAACGCTTTTATCTTGGCTTGTTTGAACCAAATTGTTTTCAGCAGTAACAGGAACGCCGTTTTCATCAAATTCAACGTCTAAAATGCCCACATTTCTTGCATTTTCACCTGTTTGAACAATGATTATGGGGTTATTGTCTGCGTTATTAAATAAGTTTTCATTTGCCTTAATATCTTTTACTTCCGTATGGGAATGGCCGCCCACTATAACATCTACCCCATGGAGTTTTGGGGCAATTTCTTTATCTTTGTCATTTCCTATGTGAGAAACCAAAATAATTTTATTTACGCCTTGTTCGGTTAATTTTTTTGCTTCTTCATTTACAATTGCAACGGATTCATTTATGTCATAAGGCCTTATGCCTTCCATTTTTTTATCGTCTGCCCCTGTCACTTTTTCCAAATCAAAGGGCAATAAGCCGATAATACCGTATTTGTTGCCATTTACATCAATTACGGTTGATTTTTGAACATTTTTATAAAATTCTGAACCATTTGGAGTTTTAGCGTTTGCTGCTAAAAATTTTGTTTTTTCAGGGTGAAGGAATTTATAAAATGTGCTTATGGTTGAATCAAATTCATGGTTTCCAACGGCTGAAGCGTCTATTCCCATTCGATTTAACAAGTTGATTACAACTTGGTTTTTCTTATCATCGCCGCCTGAAAAGTTATCTCCTGCAGAAAGTTTTAGAGTATCAACATTTTCTTTTCCTGTTTCACGGTCAAATTTATCTGATGCTGCAATCATGCCTGCCATATTATCAATATTGCCGTGCATATCGTTAATATAAAAAATGCTTAACTTTGTTCTTTTTTGAATGGGGTTTGTTTGAACAGCTTGATTAGCCCCATTTTGAGGGAAATATGAAAAACTTTGATTTACTAAACCTGAATTCATCATACAAAGCTAAAACATCTGAACAAAAAAAATTGCCTATGTAATCATTAACCTTTACATTTTGGTTTTAAATTGTTACTTAAGCAACCTTCAATGCAATTTGCGCATTTTTCAGACATTTCTCCATTTTCCATATAGCTTTTAATGCCATCAAACCAGCTTGGAACTTCAGCAGGGCAAAAGCTTATAAAATCAAGAAAATGGTTAAATCTTCCAATTAAATTTGCATCAATATAATATTCAAGTTTTTCTGTTTGATTTTTTAATTCTTCGCCATCTAAAAGAAGAAATTTATTAAAAAATTTTGAAACAGTTTCTTTTTTTAATTCAATTTCTTTTGCATACTTCTTGCCTAAATCCGTTATTGTTATTCCTTTGTAAGGTTTATATTCAATATAACCTTTTTTTTGAAGCCCTTTTACAAATTCTAAAACGCTTGCAGCGTTGTGGCCTGTTATTTCCCCTAAATTTTTAGGCGAAAGTTTTTTATTTTCTTTTGATAAAAAATAAATAACAGATAAATATTTTTCCAAACTTTTTGTTAATTTTTCCATTTTAAATTCCTATGGTACACCATAAATATACCATATTGTTTAAAACCAAAAATCAGGCAAATGTTTTAATGTTTATTTGAAGGCATCAAAAGTTTTGTTTATTTTATTATTAAAAATTTTGTGCGAAGTTTCAAAATCGGTTTTATCGCCTTCATTTTTGTGAGTTTTATTGTATCTGTATTGTGTCCAAAGCCTTGTAATTAATGAAAGTGAAAAGCCCATAAAAAGCAAACTAAATGCGTATGGAACACCTGTTATAATTGCTTTTTCTTTTGTTAGGCGTTTTAGTTCATCTTTTACATTTGTATTTTTTAATTTTGAAATATTTTCCGCTAAATTTGGAAGGTCTGCGCTTTTTGGAACATCTTGAATTTTGCCGTTTGCGCCTTTTTTAATTAAATCGGGGAATTTATTTTTTGCGGCAAGAATTTTTTTGAAGCCGTTATCAAACATTGCACTTCCGAAAATTGTATAGAAAACAACCAAAGGAACTCTTGTCCAAACTTCTTTTTTGTCTAATTCGCCCCTGTCTTCAGCTGCTTTTGAATAGCCAAAAAGCCCTGAAATTGCAGTTAGCGCCAATTGCCCTTTTGATAGTGCCAGTTTGCCTTTTTCTTCGTCAAAATCAAGCTTTGTGTATTCATCTAAAAATTTATCAACGCCTTCTTTTTTAATTCCTATTTTATGAAGCCCTTTTGAAATTTGTTTAGAAGGTTCCAATAAAATTTCAGATGCTTTTTGCAATTTATCTGATTTTGCGCCGAATTTTGCAAGCGCTAAGCCCCCAAGAAGGGCTGCTGTTGAATAAATTGCAGCTTTTTTAAGCTGGCGGATTGAATTTTTTTCAACTTTTTCTTTTAATTTTGAATCGTCTTTTTTGTTTTTGTTTGATTTATCTAAATTTGCAATGTCGTTAAAATCTGCTTTATTGAATGTTTTTAAGGTGAATAAATTTTTAGCGAAACTTAAGTTATATTCTGCAATCGGAATAGCGGCACATGCAAGTGCAATTCCTGCTTTTGTTGCAATAGATTGTCTTTTAACGGCATCTGTTAAATTTTCATTATTTTTAATAGCATCAACACTTTTTGGAATTAATTCAACAACTTTATCTTTAATATTTTTATCTTGAACTGCCTTAAAAACTTTATTTCTGAATAAATGTTCCCCTAATAATGGCGGAGCAAAATAAAAAATGCCCGATTCCAAAAATTCTAAAAAGCTCATTTCTGCAAAATCGGCAGGGCTTCTTGAAAAAATGGCTTTTGGCGCCCAGTTTGTTGCTGTATCTTGAATAAACCTTGTGCTTGATAAATTTTCCTGCGATTTAATAAACTTATCTAAAACCTTTGTTCCAAAATCCATAGCAGAATATGGGTTTGATGTGAAGGTTGGTTTTGAATTGTTATTTGAATATTTTTTATTATTATAATTTTCTATTTTTAACATTTTTTTGCCCTTTTAATTTTTGAAACTAAAAAACCGCCTTATTTTGGCGGCCTGAAAAACGAATTAAAAATGTTTTCACATTCGAAATTCTAAGCCGCAGTCGGGCATCTGCATTATAAACATTGTTGTTGTCATAATTTCAGATAGTGATGACATCGAAATAACTTCCTTAGTCTAAAAGCTTTTTTAATATAAATAAAAATTTTTTTCGTGTCAATAATACAATTTTTTCTTGCAAAAAACTGTTACGATATTATATAATCGCATATGGTTTTATTGGAGAAATTTTCAAAATGAAAAAAGACATCAACTGGAAAGAACTCGGGTTTCAATATATAAAAACAGATTACAGGTTTTTATCCGAATTTAAAAACGGCGCCTGGGATGAAGGCAAATTAATTGAAGATGAAAATGTTGTTTTAAATGAATCTGCGGGAGTTTTGCAATATGCACAAACTTGCTTTGAAGGCCTAAAAGCTTATACAACAGTTGATAATAAAATTGTAACCTTCAGGCCCGATATGAACGCTCAAAGAATGATGGATTCTTGTTCATACCTTCAAATGCCTGTTTTTGAAAAAGAAAATTTCATTGAAGCGGTAAGAAAAACTGTTAAGGCAAATGAAGCTTACGTTCCCCCTTATGGGTTCGGCGCTTCACTTTATATAAGACCATATATGTTTGGTTCAAATGCGGTTATTGGCGTAAAACCCGCTGATGAATATCAATTCAGAATTTTTACAACACCTGTTGGCCCATATTTTAAAAGCGGCGCTAAACCAATTGTAATAAGAATTTCAGATTTTGACAGAGCTGCCCCCCATGGTACAGGCCACATTAAAGCAGGTTTAAATTATGCAATGAGCCTTCATGCTATTGTTGATGCTCACAATAAAGGTTTTGCAGAAAATATGTATCTTGATTCTGCCACAAGAACAAAAGTGGAAGAAACAGGCGGTGCTAACTTTATTTTTGTTGATAAAAATAACACTATCGTAACTCCAAAATCAAACAGTATATTACCATCCATTACAAGGCGTTCTTTAATGTATGTGGCTGAACATTATTTAGGTTTAAAAACAGAAGAAAGAGAAGTTTATGTAGATGAACTTTTCAACTTTAAAGAATGCGCCCTAACGGGAACTGCCGCTGTATTATCCCCTGTCGGTATAATTAATGACCATGGCAAGGAAATTAAATTGCCATCGGGTATGAATGATATGGGCGAAATTACAAAGAAATTATATGAAACATTAATTGGTATTCAATTGGGAATAATTGAAGCGCCCGATGGTTGGATTTATGAAATAAAATAAAATAGAATAGAATTTAAAAAGCCTCTTAAAAAAGAGGCTTTTGTTTTTATTCAATTCTTGCAACGTATTTATCGGGGTTTTTCTTATTTTCAATTAAAGATGAAATAAATGAACCGCCAACTAATATTAAACCTATTGAACCTGTTATAACTTCGCTTATTTCTTTAAATATTGAAATAAACATAATGATTGCTAAAGACATTATTGCAAAATGTGCGCCCGAAACAAGGTAGATATATTGGTTTAGGGTTTTTCTTTCAACAAAAAGCAAGGTTAAACTTCTTACAAACATTGCCCCTATTGCTAAGCCTATACATATAACAACAATATCTTTGCTTATTGCAAAACTTCCTAAAACGCCATCTAAGCTGAATGAAGCATCTAAAATTTCTAAATATAAAAACATCATAAAGCCGCCTGTTGCAACGCCTTTAACCATAGATGCCTGCTGCTTTTTTTCCATAAAGTTGCATAGGCCATGGATAATTTCATAGCTTAAAACGCCTGAAACACCTGCTATTGTAACTTGGTTTTTAATATCAGGAGGCAAAATGAAATAAATTCCAAAAATTATAAGCAGACAAATTATAGGTGAAGCAAATTTAAAATTAATTTTTTGCATAATTGTTTCAATGCCATAAAGCCATTTATGTTCGTTTGTTTTTCCTATGAAATAAGAAAGGCCAACCATCATCAAAAAGCTTCCGCCAAATGAAACCAAAGGAGCGTGCGCTAAATGCAGATAGTGAGTATATTGGGTTACATCTTCAAGTGCCATATGAATTGTTTTTATAATGCTTAAATTTGAAAATATTGAAACGATTATAACGGGCAACAAAAACCTGACACCAAAAACGGCAATTATAATACCCCAAGTTAAAAACCTGTGCTGCCATTTTGGGGTCATTTTATCTAATATAACAGCGTTTACAACGGCATTATCAAAAGATAAGGTTACTTCTAATATACTTAAAAAGAAAACAACAAATAATGTTTTTAATTCGCTGCCTGCTTCAATGTGCGCTGCCCAAAACCAAGCGCCAATAAGGCCCAATATTGTTACAAAAATAGATTCTCTAAAGTGTTTAAACATTTCCTTTTATCCAGTTTCTTTCAATTTCTTCTAAGCTTTTACCTTTTGTTTCAGGAATTACAAAGCGCACAAAAATTATACTAATAAATGAGATAACAGCAAATAGCATAAATGTATTAAATTCTCCAAACACTTTTAACATTGGTAAGAATGAAAGAGAAACCATAAAATTAAATGCAAAGTTAGACATCATTGCTATACTCATCATAACCCCTCTTATTCTTAAAGGAGAAACTTCTGACGTTATAACAAACATAATCGGCCCTAGTGAAAATGCGAAGAACATTATGTATAAAATTGTTGAAACTAATGCAAAATATTTTGAATAATCACCTAAAATTTCAACATTGCTAAATGAAAGCGCAAGCAAAATTAAACATAAACCAACGCCTGTCAGTCCTACATATAATAAAGGCTTTCTGCCAACTCTATCTGTAAGATAAATTGCAACAAATGTCATTAAAAAGTTTACAACACCAATGCCTGTTGTTGCATAAATTGCGCCTAAGTTATCGCTAAAACCTGCTTGTTTTAAAATTGTGGGGGCATAATAAATAATTGTATTTATGCCTGACCATTGCTGA
Organism: Candidatus Gastranaerophilales bacterium; assembly: GCA_944325145.1. Classification (GTDB taxonomy): domain Bacteria; phylum Cyanobacteriota; class Vampirovibrionia; order Gastranaerophilales; family Gastranaerophilaceae; genus Galligastranaerophilus_A. The sequence continues at coordinate 3,877 of CALYDL010000012.1, read as the reverse complement.
ATAAACATGCACCCTACACAAATAATTAAAGGTAATAGCATCCATTTTTCAAATTGAAATTTTTCTTTTTTGTTTTCTTTATAAATTAAAGATTTAATATCTTCTATTTCTTTTTTAGAATCAATTTCAGGCTGCAGGCGTTTTAAAACGCTTTCAGCTTCATCAAACCTGCCTTTTAAAACATACCACCTTGGGGTGTCCGGCATGAAATAAATTCCAATGGCAAGAACAATTGCAGGAACAACGCCAATTAAAAGCATTAATCTCCAGCTTTCAAAAAATTGTGCCGATAGCGCATTTGTAAGGTATGAAAATAAAATGCCCATAGTGATTGCCAATTGAAACAAGGAAACAAGCGCTCCTCTTATTTTTTCAGGTGAAATTTCAGATAGATATAAAGGGGCGCAAAAATTAATTATACCTATTGCAAACCCTACAATAAACCTTGAAATCATTAATGTTTGGATGTTTGGAGCAACGGCACATAAAATTGAACCTATAAAAAATATTAAAGCGGTTACAAAAATAACTTTTTTTCTTCCAAAAATATCTGCAAACCTGCCATTTAAAACAGCACCCAATGCAGCCCCTATTAAAACGGTTGAAACTAAAAGCCCTTGCATAAATTCACTTAGTTCCCATTCGTTATTGATATATAAAAGGGCGCCTGAAATAACCCCTGTATCAAAACCTGAAAGTAAGCCGCCAAGTGCTACGAAAAATGCAACCAAATATAACATTTTCATATTCAATTTCCTTAAAAATACTAATTCAACACCATATTCTTATTTTAAGGCTCTATTTAAAAAAACTCAATAGTAAAAAAGTTCTATATTATGAGGCAATTTTCCAAACCAAATGCGGTTCGAAAGCAACCCAGCCGTCATAATCAGTGTATTCAACTTCTTCATAACCCATTGATGCTAATTCTCTGTCAAATTTTATTGCATCTTGGTCAAATGCGCCTATAACCAAAATGGAATCTTTATCCATTTTGCTTTTTAATTTTTCAAGAATTTTTGTTTTGTCACTTCCTTTTAAATATGGCCAAAAGTTTCTTGCCATAATAACTTTTGGGCCCTTTTTAACATTATCAAGCCCATCTATAATATCTTCCGTTTTAAATTGAACGCAAGATTTTGTTCTTTCATTGGGTTCAATTGTTTTTGCATCAACTAAATTAAAGCAGTTTGCCCATTTATCATTGGTTATTCTTCTCATTGCGTCAAATTCCGAGGTTGAAATTTCATATTTTCCTCTTTTTGCTTCTTTAATAATTTCATCGTCATAATCTGAAGCGTATATGGGAAAATATTTTTCAGGGTTTTTTGTTCTGCTTTTTATTGTGCTTATTAATGAATAAGGTTCGGAACCATCGGAGCAGGCAAAAGAATAAACTTTTACTTCATCTTTATTTTGAAAAAAATCTTCCAGAAAATCTGCAAAATCTTGCCAGTAAAGGTCGTTTCTAAACATTCTTGTTGTGTTTCTGTGAACAACAAAATTGTTTTCATCTTTTACCGTTCTGTTGTTTGAAGTGAATGCGGGGTGTATATAATTTGAATAAACGGGTGAAATATTCATAACAAAATTATGAAAACAAAAGGCAAAATAAAATTGCTTATTGTAAAATTAAAAAATGGAAGAAATTAGAAAAAAACTGTTTGAATTAAGCGATGAAAAATATAAAAAATTTTCATTATCTTTGTTGCCCGAAACCGACAATTTAATTGGTGTTCGCCTGCTGATTTTAAGAAAGCTTGCAAAAGAAATTGTAAAAGGTGATTATGAAAAATTTTTAAATTCTAAATCAGAATTTTTTGAAGAAACAATGCTAAAGGGCATGGTTATTGGGGCATTGGGCAAAAATGCAACGGTTGAACTTATTGAAGCGCATATAAAAGAAATTACAAATTGGTCATTGTGTGATTCTTTTGTTTCAAGTTTAAAATTTATAAATAAAAATAAGCCATTTTATTTTTCATTCATTCAAAAATATCTTTTTTCAAAAAAAGAATTTGAAATAAGATATGCTCTTGTTGTTTTATTAAATTATTTTGTTTGTGAAGAATACATAGATGAAATTTTTAATATTTTAGAAAAAATTTATCTGAAAGATTATTATGCCAAAATGGCGGCTGCTTGGCTTATTTCAATTTGTTATGTTAAATTTAGAGAAAAAACTTTTGAATTTTTAATAAAAACAAAAATTGATTTTGAAACTTTTAATATGGGAATTCAAAAAATTGTTGAATCCAAAAGAGTTTCAAAAGATGAGAAACTTGCTTTAAGAAAACTTAAAAAACCCAAATTAAATGGTTAAACATCACTTTACAAAAAATATGTTCCTGTTAAAATTAAAGAATAAAATACAAAATGAATTAGAATGTCCTTAAAGGGGCATTTTTAATTGTCAAGAAAATAACTAACAAAGGAGAAACCCAAATGGGCATAAAAGGTAAAAACGACAGAATGGTTGTTCTTGCTTGCGAAGATTGTAAAGAAAGAAACTATACAACAACAAAAAACAAGAAAACTTTAAAAGAAAGAATGGAACTTAACAAGTTCTGTCCAAGATGCAACAAGCACACTGTTCATAAAGAAACAAAATAGTTTTAATGCCTTTTTGGCCGGGGCTTACCAAGCTAAAAAGGCAAAAATTATGCGTCCTTAGTTCAGTTGGTAGAACGTCGGTCTCCAAAACCGGATGTCGAGGGTTCGAGTCCTTCAGGGCGCGAATTTATAACAAGGAAAACATTAATGGTAAATAAAGAAAAAACAAAAGCAAATTCAACATCATTTAAAGAAGGCTTAATTACATATTTTAAAGGTGTTAAAGCCGAATGGGGAAAAGTTACATGGCCTGAAAAAAACCAAATTGTGGCTGAAACCTTGATTGTTGTTTTTGTTGTTGCTGTTTTTACCATTGCGGTTTATCTTATGGATATTATTTTTAAAGGTCTTTTGGGATTAATAGCCAAATAGAATCGTTGAAGAAAAAGGTAGATTATGACTGAAAAAGAAAATAACCAACAAGAAAATGAAGTTATGGAAGAAAAAGTTCAGCCTGAAATTCAAGAAGAAAAATCTGAATTAAAGGAAAGAACACCCAAAAAAAGATGGTATGTAGTTCATACATATTCAGGACATGAAAACAAGGTAAAAGTTAACCTTGAAAAACGTATTGAATATATGAACATGGGTGAAAAAATCTTTAGGGTTGAAGTTCCGCAAAAAACAATTACCCAAGTTAAAGGCGGCAAAAAATCTGAAAAAGAAGAAAAAATCTTCCCCGGATACGTTCTTGTTGAAATGATTATGGATGATGATTCTTGGTATGTTGTAAGACATACGGCAGGCGTTACAAAATTTGTAGGTTCATCTAAAAAACCAATTCCTGCTAAAGACTCAGAAATTAAGAAAATTATCCACAGAGGCCAAAGCCAAGTTCAAAAAATTGAGCTTGACGTTAAAGTTGGCGACAAGGTCAGAATTATTTCAGGGCCTTTTGCAGAATTTATCGGCGATATTTCAGAAGTTTATCCTGATAAATCAAAATTAAGAGCTATGGTTTCAATCTTCGGCCGTGAAACCCCCGTTGAATTGGAATACAAGCAAATCCAAAAAGTGTAGCGGATTTTGCCCTCCAAGAGGACCCATTTTGCACAAAATCAAAGATTTTGGCAAAAGGAGGCGTAGGGTGAAAGGCAAAGCCTGTAACCCGCCAAAGTGAGCGAACGGCGAAGCGACTGAAACCTGAAAGGTTTCAAAAGCGAAACCAATTAAGGCGAAATTACGCAAAACACTAAAAACATTGTTAACCGTGGAAGGGCTAAATCATTTGTCATTTGATTTAATAATTGCCCGCTTGACCACA
>CALYDL010000011.1 GCA_944325145.1 Candidatus Gastranaerophilales bacterium | reverse complement strand
TTCTTCTTACGTTAAAGATGTTAAAGAGCAAACTTTCCCCGAAATAAACGAAAGTTTTCAATTGAAAGAAGATGAATGTGAAGAATTTGAAAGTTATATCAACAAAGAAAGAACTAAAATCTTATCTTAAAAGTTTAAATGGCACAATTGGGCTTGTTCCTACTATGGGAGCACTCCATAGTGGCCATAAAAGTTTAATTAAAGCTGCAAACAAGGAAAATGATATTGTTGTTGTTTCTGTTTTTGTAAACCCAACACAATTTGGGCCAAATGAAGATTACGACAAATACCCAAGAACCTTAGACAAAGACGTTGAACTTGCAAAAGAAGGGGGCGCCGATGTTGTTTTTGCGCCAAGCCCAAGGGAAATGTATACAAACATTTATTTTGAAGAAAAAGAAACCACGCTTGTTTGCCCCCCTTATAAATATGTAAACTGCTTGTGCGGCAAATCTCGCCCCGGGCATTTTGACGGCGTTTGCACAGTTGTATCTAAGCTTTTTAATTTGGTTAAACCAAATAGAGCCTATTTTGGGCAAAAAGACGCTCAGCAGCTTTTTATAATTCAAAAAATGGTAGAAGAACTTGATTTTGATATTGAAATTAAAAAATGCCCCATTGTAAGAGAAATAGACGGGCTTGCAATTTCAAGCAGAAATACTTATTTGTCTGAAAATGACAGAAAAAAAGCGGTTAATTTATCTTTAGCGCTAAAAAAAGCAAAAGAACTTAAAGATAAAGGAATAAAAGAAGCTCAAACTTTAATCGACACTGCATTTAGCTACCTAGAAGGGTTTGATGTTGATTATATAGAAATTGTTTCTCTTGAAGATTTCACAAAAATTGATACAATTAATGATAGGGCTTTAATGCTAATTGCCGCAAAAACCCCTGAAGTTAAAGTAAGATTAATCGACAATATGGAGCTATGAAGAAACTTTATTTTACATTATTTGCCCTTTTTCAAATCTTAAAGGTTACAACTTTAGGGCTTGCTGCCTTATACCTTCTTTTTTGGTTTTATAGGTTTTTTAATTTTCCTTTTGCAAACAGTTTGGCAATGATTTTTGATTTTTTCATTCAGCCAATAACAGCTAATTTCCCGACAACCCAAGTGCAGGGCGATCACATTGCAGAATACGGCTATTTTGTAATGGGGCTTATATTGTGCGTTGTTGTTTTTATTTTTGCAAGGCTTGAAGATTTAATGATAGCACTTGATAGAAGATATGACATTAAAGACCTTGTAAAAAAACAAATTTTGCAAAAAAAGGTTAATGAAGAACTCCACAGAGAAATGGTTGTGGATATTATGGGGTATAGATATTTTTCTGTTTATATAAAATTTAAAATTGATTTTATAAATGAAATTATAGCTTCAACAAATGCAATTAATTTAGCGGATGCAAAACAAAGGGGCTATAACAACTTTATAACCCTTATAAAACAGTGGCTGCCAAATTTATCTGTTGTTAAAAACGGCGATTCTGCTTTTATTTCAGGCTTATGGCCAAACAATTTTGATGATATTATAACCTATATTTTAGAAGCAATTAAAACGGTTAGAATTCAAAATAATAAAGATGCAATTAAAACAGATTTTTTAATTATTTTTGACGCCCAAACAGACAAAAAAACAAGCGAGGGTTCATATTTAAAATTGAATTCAATGAGCAATATGGAATATTACAATAAAGCGCTTGTAACATCCACTTTCAAAGCAAGGTTTGATTTAATTCAAAATACAAGCAAATTTATGACAGATATTTTGGGCTTTTCTGTTTTAGGTGATAACAAAAAAGATGATTCTGAAATTTTTATTTTAAAATCAAAACCCAATGAAATTAATTAAAATGCAGGCGTTGCATCGTTAAAAATCATTCTTTCATAAGAAAATTGTTTTTTTGGAATAAGAAAATCTTTCACCAAAATTTCATTTTCAAAGCTTGTTTGATATTCAATGTTTAAAATTTCGTTTAATTCATTGTAGTTTGAATAATAGCTTTTTATTCTTATCAAAAGCGAATTAAATTTATTTTTCTTTAAAAGGTGAATTTTTGCATACTTAACAATATCTGTAAAATAGCCTTCATAACCTTTCATAACAACAAAATCAAGAAGGTAATCAACTTTATTTAATTTTAAAATTGAAAAATAGCCTAATAAATCTTCTTTGTTTCTGTCATATACAACAAATTGTTCAAGGTTTGAACCCAATTTAACTTTAAAATCAAAAGCTTCTTTTGAAAAAGTTGCCTTTTGGTAAGAATTCATTGTTTCATTCACAAGTTTTGCAATTTTTTTGTTGTCAGATGAAATTTTGCGCCTTATATGGTCAAAATTAACATCGTCTTTTCCAACTAAAACATCTTTCACTTCTGTTTTATAAATTGTTTCAAAAGCAAGGGGGCTAAACCCTAAAGCCGTTTTAAACATGGTTAAAACAGGAAGGTTTCTTTTATCAATAATTACAAAAAAAGATTCAACACCCTTTGATAAAAAAGAAGTTACAACGCAATTAACAAGAAGTTTTCCTTGTTCGGTTGAATTTTCTTCGCACAAAAGCCTTTTTATTTTAATTTTTTTTCTACCTGCTTTTGCAACCGTCACTAAACCCTTGATTTTTTTATTTTCAATTGCAACAAAGGATTCATTCAAAAATTTTAAACCAAACGGCAAAAAATTGTGCAAAAAGTCAACCGGAAAAGGGTAAAAGACAGATAAATCAAGTTCCGATTCAACAAAAGAATTTAGGTTTTTTAATTTGTTTTTATCGCAAAACGCAAGATTTTTTATTACCGTCATAAAAAAATACTAGCATAAATTTAAAAAGAAGATAAGCAGAAATTATTTTGGCGGTGTTTTATAGCTATAAAAATTGTTTTTGAAAAAATCGCTTATTGATTTTAGGCCATTATGAATTTTGCCCACAATATTTTTTTCAAATTTCACGCCTTCTTTATACGTTTTTTCAACAAATGCTTTTTCTTTGTAGGTAAAGGCTTTTTCTTTAACGTATTGTTCAAAAGTTTTCTTTTCAGGGAGTTTTGGAATAACTTTTTCTTTTAATTTTATGGCTTTAATTCCTTTGTTATAATAAATGCCAAAACCGGCAGCAGCAGCAATTCCGCCAATTACAAGGGCTTCAATTGCTGTTTTTTTAATTTTATATTTTTTATCTTCCCAAACAGGGGCTTCTTCCTTATTATTTGCGGAAGAATTAAGCAAATTAGGGTTTTTTGCTATTTGAGGGTATATTCCTGTTGGTTGAAAATTGATTGTATTCATGAACTAAAACCAAAATGTTAACGCTTTTATAAAACCCCTGAACTTTTATTTTTGATTAATTTTTTTCTTCTTTTTACAAAATTTAATCAATAAAAAATTCTTTTATTTTATTTTTGTTGATACTATCTGTTATATTTAAAATTTTAACCGTGTCTTTTAAGCTAAAGCCTTCTTCTTTTAAGAGTTTCACCTTTTGTTTTATTTTTTCATCTTCTTTATTTTCTTTGCTTTTATGAACCATACAAACAATTTCACCCTTCAAGGTGTTTGTTTCATAATATTTTTTGATTTCTGAAATGTTTCCTGTTTTAATTTCTTCAAATTTTTTGGTTAATTCTCTTCCTATTGAAAAAATGGCGTTTGGGTTTAGTTTTTCAATTATATCAATTGTTTCTTTAATTCTTTTCGGGCTTTCATAAAAAATTAAATTTTCAAATTTATTATCCTCTAAAACTTTTTCAATTTGGTTTTTAATTTTGGGCAAAAACCCAACAAATTTAAAATCTTCGCCATCTTTTGAAATGGTTGATAAAAAAGTTATAACAGCAGAAATTCCCCCAATTGGAATTATTTTTATATTGTTTTCAATTGCACTTTTAATTAAAACTCCCCCGGGGTCTGAAATTAAGGGAGTGCCCGCATCTGAAACAAGGGCAAGAGAATTTCCTTCTTTTAAAAATTCAATTAGGGAATTTGTTTTTTCGCATTCTGAAAATTTATGATAGCTTGAAAGCTTTGTTTCAATTCCAAAATGTTCCAATAAAACGCTTGTTGTTCTTGTGTCTTCAGCTGCAATTAAATCAACATTTTTTAAGGTTTCAATTGCCCTTAATGTAATATCATCAAAGTTTCCAATGGGCGTTGCAACAACATAAATTGCGCCTTTTATTAAAGAATTTCCCAAGTTGAACCTTCTTTTAAATCTTTAATTGTAATTTTGCATTTCAATAATTCATCTCGAATTAAATCAGATTTTGCCCAATCTTTATTCATTCTTGCTTCTTTTCTTGTTTCTAAAATTTGAGATAAAGCATTTTTCGGGTTTTCATATTCATTAATATTAAATGTTTTATAAAGAGGCAAAATTTGTTCTTTTAATTCAGCATCTGTTAATTCTTTATTTTTTAATTCAAAATTAAAGCCTAAAACTTCTGCTAAATATTTTAGAGTGTTTGCAAATTTTACATCTTTTGTTTTTTTGAATTTATCTGCTAAAGAAAACAAAACTGCAAGCGCCTTAGATGTGTTTAAATCTTCATCCATAGCACATCTAAATTCTTCAATTGAAGCCTCATCTTTTGTATCTGTTAATTGAACCCCTTTAATTGAATTTATAAGGCGGTTTGCGCCTGCTTTTGCAGATAAAAGCGCTTCATCATTAAATTCAACAGGCATTCTATAGTGGTTTGTTAAAATGAAAAACCTTATTGTATTTGAATCATAAGCTTTTAAAATGTCATCTATCGTTAAGAAATTATTTAACGATTTAGACATTTTTTCTTTATTTATGGTAACAAAGCCGTTATGAAGCCAATAATTAACAAATTTTACGCCGTTTGCAGCTTCAGATTGAGCAATTTCATTTTCATGGTGCGGAAATTTAAGGTCAGCTCCGCCTGCGTGGATATCAATTGTTTTTCCTAAATGTTTTCTTATCATAGATGAACATTCAATGTGCCAGCCGGGGCGGCCTTTATGCCAAGGGCAGTTAAACCCGTGGGTTTCATCTTTTTTCCATAGTGCAAAATCAAGTGGCGAATGTTTTTTATTATCCGCTTCAACTCTTGCCCCTGCCATTAAATCATCTAAAGGTTGTTTTGATAATGCGCCATAGGGTTTAAATTTTGAAACTTCAAAATAAACATCATCATCCGCAACATAAGCATAGCCTTTATTGATTAATTCTTTTACCATATTAATCATTTCAGATAGTGTTTTTGTTGCAAATGGTTCAATATCAGGCCTTAAAACGTTTAATTCGTTCATTGAATTTATGTATGAATTATAAAATTCTTTTGCGATGTCTTCCGGTTTAACGCCTTTTTCATCTGCTTTTTTTAAAATTTTATCGTCAACATCGGTTACGTTTCTTGCGTATGTGACATCAAACCCCAAAAATTTTAAATAACGGTATAAAACATCCCAAGTAATATAGCACCTTGCATGCCCCAAATGTGCTTTATCATAAACGGTTGGGCCGCAAACATACATTTTAACCTTATTTTCTTCAATAGGTTTAAATTCTTCAATTTTATTTGTGAACGTATTAAAAAGTTTTAGCATACAGCTATTTTATTATAAAATTTTTTCATAGTAAAATATATTTCGGATAAAATTTAAGGATGAGATAAATTATGAAAAATACCGTTGTAGTTGGTGCCCAATTTGGCGATGAAGGCAAAGCAAAAATTACGGATTTACTTGCGAGTAACGCAGATTTTATTATAAGATACCAAGGCGGCTGCAATGCAGGCCACACCGTTGTTGTAGATAATGTTAAATATAAATTTCACCTTGTTCCGTCAGGCATTTTATATGAAAATAAAACTTGCTTCATAGGCGCAGGCGTTGTAATTTACCCTGAAAATTTTAAAAATGAAATTGAAGAATTAATGGCACAAGGGGTTAAAAAAGAACAGTTTGAAAAAAACCTTAAAATAAGCCCTTTAGCAAATATTACAATGCCTTGGCATATTGATTTGGATGGTGCAGGCGAAGACAATTTGGGCAAAAACAAAATCGGTACAACAAAAAAAGGCATTGGCCCGACATACACTGATAAATATGCAAGAATAGGCATTAGAATTGAAGATTTATTCAATGATGAAGCCTTAAACAATAAATTAGATATAATTCTTCCTCTTAAAAATAAAACTTTAGATAAAGTTTACGGGCTTAAAACATATACAAAAGATGAAGTTCTTGAAAAATTGAGAGAATATAAAGAACTTTTTGCACCTTACGTTTGTTTTGATTGGCAAGATGTTTTAAGAGATGCAAAAGAAAATAAAACCATTCTTTTTGAAGGCGCACAAGGCGTTATGCTTGATATAGATTATGGCACATACCCGTTTGTTACAAGTTCAAACCCAATAGCAGGCGGTGCAGCTGTTGGGGGCGGCATGGGGCCAAGAACAATTGAAGAAGCAATTGGTGTTTTTAAAGCTTATATGACACGTGTTGGCGAAGGGCCTTTTATAACTGAATTAACAGATGATATTGGCGACAAAATTCAAACAATAGGCGCTGAATTTGGCGTTACAACAGGCAGAAAAAGAAGATGCGGCTGGTTTGACGGCGTTATTGCAAAATATAGCGTACTTGTTGGCGGCATAACAGCTGTTGCCCTTACAAAATTAGATGTTTTTGATACATTTGATGAAATTAAACTTTGTATAGCTTACAGAAACAAAAAAACAGGCGATATAACAGAATCATACCCTACAAATGTTGTTGAACATTATGATTTTGAACCCGTTTATAAAACTTTTAAAGGCTGGAATGTTGATATTACTCAAATTAAAAATTATGATGAACTTCCGGAAAATGCGAAAGTTTATCTTGAATATTTAGAAAGCTACTTAAATGTTCCAATTAAAATAATTTCAACAGGCCCTGATAGAGAACAAACGATATTTAAAGAAAAAATATAAATGGAAAGACCTGATAAAATTATCAGGTCTTTTATTTGAAAGGATAATTAAAATCAACAGTTTCGGCAGGAGTTCAACACTCCTGCCTACACTCTGGCTTGCGCATTACTTCTTCCGCCTGTCAAATCAGTAAAAATAGAGCTTATGCGACAAAGTCGCACCGCTTCTTATTTTTACTAAGATTTGTTCATTCCTTCGTTCGCATTCGCTCACTTCGTCATAACGGCGGTGTCGTACGGTTTCGCCTAAAAATGGCAAGACGATAACGTCTTGCCATTTTTTTAACGGCTACACACACGGCTTGCGCATTATTGCTCCTGTGGGTATCAAAGCTTTTGCTCACTTTCACTAGCGTTGTCGTTCGCAAGCTTTGATTATCCTACGTCGCTATTCAACAGCTACGCTCAATGCTCAACGCATTGAGCTTCGCTCTGGCTTACGCATTATTTTTGAGCCTGATACATCGCCCTTTGAGCTGCAACACCATAGGGGATTGCTTGTTTGTCTGTTATCATTATTGAAAAAATATCCATCAACTTTATTCCAAGCGGATCTGAATATTTAAAAATATTTTCATCAGAACAACCGCCAGTACTTTTACAATTCACATTTGCAGGATTAGGCTTTCTATCACCATTTATGTCAACCGTTATTATACAAGGCGGTTTTGTTGTATTATCTGTGTTGTTGTTTAAGCCATAACTTCCACAACCACCACAAATGGTTCCCCCCGGATGCAAATTAGTAATGTCAGTAGAACCACCACAAGCAGAAATTTTAGAGTTTTCATGTAGAGGGAATTTATCTAACTTGTTTCTAAAAAATTCATACCTCATGCCATCAGCAGTATAAAACCCTGAATTATTAGCAGTGCAGTCGGTTGTTCCTGCGGTGCAAGAAACGCTAAATTTTTTGGATAAATAAGGAAATGTTTCTATGACATTCATGTGCCTTTGAAGATAATTATATAAATCTGCATTTTCATAAGGGCTCTCACCATCTATTGCCATATTCATTGTTATTGCTGAATTTAGCACGCTGACTGCTTTTCTAAGCCCTGTTTTAAATTCTTGTTGTTGGGAATTACTTATTACAGATGGTATAGAAATTGCAGCAACAACGCCAATAATTGCTAAAGTTATCAAAACTTCTGCCAGTGTAAAAGCTTTCTTTTTCATTAAACTATCCTTTCATTATTTAATTGCTTTTTGCCTATTTTCTTTCTTTGGCTCAAACGCCGCACGCAAAGAAAGAAAATAGGCAGGAAAAGAAAGAAACGCGGCTTAAATAAGTTTAGTCTTTTCTTTTAAAATCATCTGTCCCCTAAGCTGTTCAGAGTCGGGGCTTCGTTATTAATTAAGAAGATTAGATTTTAAAAAATAATTGTCTATTCTCTAAAAAGGACACTCCCGCCCCGACGCCTCACCTTTCGGTAAAGACAGATGATTTTAAAAGTATTGTTGATATTGGTAAAATATCATTGCTTTTTTTAATGTGCGGTTAAATTTAAACGCAACAAAATGTTCAATTTGTTGCGTTGGGGTGAAAAAGCCCAGTTTTAAAGGATGAAAGGAAATGAAAAATTATAAAAATGTGAAAAATTGAAGTATTGAATAGTGGCAAAAAGAATGATAATATAAGGTTATAGAACTTGAATGCAACATAATGAACATTATGGAGCATTTTTTATGGGTAAAAAAATAAGGGGCTAATATCGCCCCTTAAATTTTATTTTTCAGCTTTTTAAACAGCTGCAAACTGTTTAGCAGCTTCTTTTAATTTGTCTGCCATTTGAACTTCTTCCCAAGGAACATAAAAATCAGACCTTCCCATATGGCCGTATGCTGCCAATTTTTGGTAAAATTTACCGTTAAATTTAGATGGAAGTTCACGAAGTTCAAATTGTTTAATAATAGCTGCAGGTCTTAAGTCGAAATTAGCTTTAACAATTTTTGCTAATTCTTCATCATCAATTTTGCCTGTGCCAAAAGTATCAACAAGAACAGAAACAGGTTCTGCTAAACCGATTGCATATGCAAGTTCAATTTCGCATTGTTTTGCAAGGCCTGCTGCAACAATATTTTTTGCAACCCATCTTGCAGCATATGCAGCAGATCTATCAACTTTCGTTGGGTCTTTGCCTGAAAATGCACCACCGCCGTGACGAGCGTAGCCGCCATAAGTATCAACGATAATTTTTCTGCCTGTTAAACCTGCATCACCTTGCGGGCCGCCAATTACAAACCTTCCTGACGGGTTAATATAATATTTTGTGGTTGAATCAGGTTTAATTTTTTCATCTTTAAATACTTCATCAATCACATATTTCATCATATCTTCTTTAATAATGGCTTGAATTTTTTGGTTGTCAGATTCGCCGTTTATTTCAGGGTCGTGTTGAGTTGAAATAACGATTGTATCAATTCTTTTTGGTTCGCCGTTTTCATATTCAACGGTTACTTGGGTTTTGCCGTCGGGTCTTAGATAGTTAACAAGTTTTTCTTTTCTAACTTCTGCCAATCTGTAAGCTAACCTATGAGCAAGTGAAATTGGAAGAGGCATAAATTCTTTTGTTTCATCACAAGCGTAACCAAACATAATGCCTTGATCGCCGGCTCCAATATTTACGGTTTCGGTTTTTGAAGTTGAGCTTACATCGTTTCTTGTTTCAAGCGCTTTATTAACACCGCCTGCAATATCTGTTGATTGTTCATCTATGCTTGTTAAAACAGCGCAAGTTTTATAATCAAAGCCGCCGCCTTCTTCGCCTTTGTAACCGATTCTTTTAATAGTTTCTCTTACAACGGATGGAATATCAACATAGCAAGATGAAGAAATTTCACCTGAAACTAAAACCATACCTGTTGTTGCGGTTGTTTCAGCTGCAACGCGGCTTGTAGGGTCTTTTGTTAAAAATACATCCAAAATTGCGTCTGAAATTTGGTCACAAACTTTATCAGGGTGGCCTTCAGTTACAGATTCAGATGTAAATAAAAAATTTTTAAGTGCCATAACTTTTCTCTCCTTAATTTATAACTATACCGGTAAGGTTTTTAATTCCAACCCGGTTTAATACATTCTATTACAAATATATTATTTGGTAAAATTATATTTTTATTTTATAATTTAGCTAAAACACTAAAATAAAAGGAATTGAAATGGAATTAACATACAAAAAACAAAGTTGCACAGAAATTAATGAAAATTGGATTGGAAAAGAAGCCGCTCTTGCAGGCTGGGCTTCTACAATAAGAGATTTAGGCGGAATTATTTTTGTTGAATTAAGGGATAGATCGGGCCTTTTTCAAATTGTTGCAGACCCGAAAATTAACCCTCAAGTTTATGAAACCTTCCAAAAATTAAAATCAGAGTATGTTATTCAAGTTAAAGGCAAAATTTCAAAACGCCCTGATGACACCATTAATGAAAAACTTCAAACAGGAACAATTGAAATGTACCCTGATGAAATTAAAATTTTATCAGCCGCAAAAACCCTTCCTTTTATTATTGAAGATGAAGCCGTTTCAGAAGATATCAGGTTAAAATATCGTTATTTAGATTTAAGATCTGAAAAAATGCTTCATAATTTAACTTTAAGGCACAAGATTGTAACTGCAATCAGAAACTATATGAATAGTTTAGATTTCCTTGAAGTTGAAACCCCAATTTTAATTAAAACAACACCTGAAGGTGCAAGAGATTATTTAGTTCCAAGCAGAGTTCAAGACGGCAAATTTTATGCGCTTCCCCAATCACCGCAAGTGTTTAAACAACTTTTAATGGTTGGCGGCATTGAAAAATATTATCAAATTGCAAAATGCTTTAGAGATGAAGACTTAAGGGCAGACAGGCAGCCTGAATTCACCCAAGTTGACATTGAAATGAGCTTTGTTGAACAAGATGATGTTATTAAAATGACAGAAGGGCTTATTAAAGAAGCATTCAAAGCAGCAGGCGTTGAAGTTAACCCGCCTTTTAAAAGGTTAACTTGGAGAGAAGCAATGGACAGGTTCGGTTCAGATAAACCTGACACCAGATTTGGCTTAGAACTTTTTGATGTAACAGACATTATGGAAGCTTCAACTTTTGAAGCGTTCAAAGCTGTAATTGCTTCTGGCGGAACGGTTCGTGCTATTAAAATTCCAAATATTGCGCATTATTCAAGAAAAGATATGGATGATGTTAGAAACCTTGCAATTAAATTTGGCGCTAAAGGCCTTGCTTGGGTAACTTATATGGAAGATGGCACGGTTAAATCTCCTGTCTTTAAATTCTTAAACGAAGAACAAATAGCAGAAATTCAAAAAAGAGCAGATGCAAACAAAGGCGATATTGTTTTCTTTGTTGCAGACCAACCAAAAGTTGTGTTTGATGTTTTAGGCAGATTCAGACTTTATTTTGGCGAAAAATTAGGCTTAATTGATAAATCTAAACACGACCTTTTATGGGTTGTTGATTTTCCTTTGTTTGAATATTCAGCAGAAGATGACAGGTTTGTTTCCGTTCACCACCCATTCACAATGCCTGCAGTTGAAGATTTAGACAAACTTGAAAATGACAAAGGAAATGTTAAATCAATTGCTTATGATATTGTTTACAATGGATGTGAACTTGGCGGCGGTTCAATCAGAATCCATGACAGCGAAGTTCAAGAAAGAGTATTCAAGGCATTAGGCTTAACTGAAGAAGACATTAAAGAAAAATTTGATTTTCTTGTTCAAGCGTTTAAATATGGCACCCCACCCCATGGCGGCTTAGCAATTGGCTTAGATAGGCTTGTTGCGCTTTTAACTCGTTCTGAATCAATCAGAGATGTTATAGCATTCCCGAAAAACTCTCAAGCAAAAGATTTAATGTCTGATGCACCAGGGGTTGCAAGCGAAGAACAGTTAAGAGAATTGCATATAAAATTAAGAAATATGCCAAAAGTTTAAAATATAAAGCGCCTAAATAAGGCGCTTTTTTAATGTTTAAAAACGGGTAACTTGGCCAGTTACCAATAATTTCCCAATATTATACTATTAATTCAAATCTGAATGGAATTAATAAAAAGGGAAATAAAAATGAATAGCGTTTTAGAGCTTAAAAACTCGAAAAGTTTTTATGGGCTTACAAAAAGGGAATTAGAGGTTTTAAACCTTGTTATCAAAGGTTTATCAAATAGAGAAATTGCAGAATTTTTGCACATTTCATCACACACATCAAAAGCCCATGTGAGTGCAATTTTAATGAAATTAAACGTGCAATCAAGAATGTTTGCTGTTATAAAGGCAATAAAAGAATTAGAACTATAAAAATTTGCCTTTGAATATTCAAAAAGCGCATAAAATGAAAGGATAGCGGATTTTGCGTAGGGTGAAGCGAACGTAAGTGAGCGAAACCCGCCAATGTGAAAGCCGAACGGAATGGAAAAAGTGCACAAGCGCTTTTGAAATGAAGTTGCTCGGCTTGAACCGCTAGCAAAATCCAAGAAGCGGATTTTGCGTAGCACGGATGTGAGGTGAAACCGAACGGAGTGCGCCAAGGTGAGTGAACGGCGGAGCGGCTGAAACCGCTAGGTTTCAAAAGCGCAGCCAAGAGAAGCGAACCGCTAGCAAAATCCAAGAAGCGGATTTTGCGTAGCACGGATGTGAGGTGAAACCGAACGGAGTGCGCCAAGGTGAGTGAACGGCGGAGCGGCTGAAACCGCTAGGTTTCAAAAGCGCAGCCAAGAGAAGCGAACCGCTAGCAAAATCCAAGAAGCGGATTTTGCTTTTCCAAAGAGGACCCATTTTGGAGAAAATCAAAGATTTTGGCAAAAGGAGGCGTAGTGTGAAAGACAAAGCCTGTAACCCGCCAATGTGAAAGCCAAACGGAATGACAAAAAGAAAAGTAGGTTGGGCTTTCAGCCCAACAACCACCAGTTAAAAACCTTTGTTGGAGTAGAAACCCCAACCTACAAACTCAACACATTGAGCTTCGCTCTGGCTTAAGCATTATTTCTTCCGCCTGTCAAATCAGTAAAAATAGAGCTTATGCGACAAAGTCGCACCGCTTCTTATTTTTACTAAGATTTGTTCATTCCTTCGTTCGCATTCGCTCACTTCGTCATAACGGCGGTGTCGTACGGTTTCGCCTAAAAATGGCAAGACGATAACGTCTTGCCATTTTTTTAACGGCTACACACACGGCTTGCGCATTATTGCTCCTGTGGGTATCAAAGCTTTTGTTCGCTTCCACTAACGTTACCACTCACAAGCTTTGATTATCCTACGTCGCCATTCAACAGTTTTAGGCAAAATTCATCATTTTGCCCTACACTCTGGCTTACACATTATTTTTGCGCATCATACATTGCTTTTTGGGCAGTAACACCATAAGGAATTACTTTTTCTTCAGTAATTAGCAATAAGAAAATATCGCTGACTTTTTTTGATTCAGGCGTTGGAACCTTATATGTATTTGTTCTTTTGCATCCATTATCATAAGAACAATTTATATTTGAAGGAGTTGGCTTTTTATCACCATTAACATCGACCAAAATAAAACATGGGGGTTTACCAGTTAAATCATTCGTTTTAATGCCATAACTGCCACAGCCTCCACAGTTTGAGCGTATTGTTGACGGGCAAGCTTTTACATTTGGGGTTTCATGGAGCGGGATATATTCACTTTCGCCGGCACCATCTTCAAATTCAAAACGCATACCATCTGTTGTATAAAAAGCAGAATTGCTGCTATATCCGCCAAAGCCCACATTATTGGTTGAATACCAAGGCAGACGAACTGTTGTCTTTAAAACAGACATATGTCTTGTTAAATACCCAAACAAATTAGCATTATCATAAGGGCTTTCGCCATCTATTGCCATATTCATTGTAATTGCACTGTTTAAAACTGAAACTGCTTTTCTTAATCCTGTTTTAAATTCTTGTTGTTGAGAGTTACTTATAACACTTGGAATTGAAATTGCAGCAACAACGCCAATGATAGCTAAAGTAATTAAAACTTCCGCTAATGTAAAACCTCTTTTAAATCTTTTCATTAATACTATCCTTTCATTATTATTCTTTTTCTTTTGTTTTTTGTTTTTAACTTTTAAATTTTTTATCTGCCAACCAAGCCTTTTAAAATCATCTGTCTTTACCGAAAGGTGAGGTGGAGGGGCGGGAGTGACCTTTTTTAGGTTTAACATATCACTTTTAAAATTAATCTTCTTAATTAGTAACGCAGCCCCGACTCTGAACAGCTTAGGGGACAGATGATTTTAAAAGATAAGACTAAACTTATTAGATAAGCCGACGTTTCTTTCTTTTCCTGCCTATTTTCTTTCTTTGCGTGCGGCGTTTGAGCCAAAGAAAGAAAATAGGCAAAGAAAAATATAAGTAAACAATTTTAAAAGGCTTATTTGTTTTTTAATGTGCGGTTAATTTTAAACGCAACAAAATGTTCAATTTGTTGTATTAAGGTGAAAAGCATTGATATTATTGAATGAAAGGAAATGAAAAATTATAAAAATGTGAAAAATTGAAGTATTGAATAGTGGTAAAAAGAATGATAATATGAGGTTATAGAACTTGAATGCAACATAATGAACATTATGGGGCATTTTTTATGGGTAAATTCAAAAAAACCGCCTAAATAAGGCGGTTTTAATTTTAATTATTCACCCAAAATTCCTGCTAATTCTTTTTGGAAAGGTGAAATTTTAGCTAATTTTTTAATTACAATGGGCATATTTTGAACAACAAAATCAATTTCTTCTTTTGTTGTATATCTGCTTAAAGAAAACCTGATGCTCCCATGGAGAGATGTAAAAGGCGTTTTCATTGCTCTTAAAACGTGGCTTGGTTCTAAACTTCCTGATGTACAAGCAGAACCTGAGCTTGCGCAAATGCCCAATTTATCTAAATGAAGAAGAATAAGCTCCCCTTCAATATATTCAAAGCCAATGTTTGTTGTGTTTGGAACTCTCATTTTTGTTCTTGAATTTAATTTTGCATTTTTTACATTTTCTAAAATGCCTTCTTCAAGCCTGTCTCTTAATTCTTTTACTGTTTTATTTTCAAATTCTAATGCATTCATTGCAAGCTCGGCAGCTTTCGCCATACCCACAATATACGGAACGTTTTCTGTTCCCCCTCTTAAGGCTCTTTCTTGGTGCCCGCCTGTCATATAGGGTTTTATTATTGTGCCTTTTTTAATATACATTGCCCCAACACCTTTCGGTGCGTGGAATTTGTGGCCTGAAATGCCCATTAAATCAACTTTTGTGTTTTTAACATCAAGCTTAATTTTGCCTGCTGCTTGAACTGCATCTATAAAAACTTTTGTATTCGGGTTAATTGATTTTACAATTTCTGCGGCTTCTTCATAAGGATAAATTGCGCCTGTTTCGTTGTTTGCAGCCATTATTGCAACAAGAGCGGTGTCATCATCCACTAAAGTTTTTAATTCATCAATTAAGAGTTCACCGTTTTCATCAACATTTAAGTAATCAACCCTATAACCTTTTTCTTCGTAATCTTTAAATGTGTTTAAAACGCAAGGGTGTTCAACTTTTGTTGTTATAATGTGCCTTTTATTTGGGTTTGCTTCAATAACCCCTCTTATTGCGGCATTTGCGCTTTCTGTGCCGCAAGATGTGAAAATTATTTCTCTTGTATCATTTGCGCCAAAAAATTCTTTTATAACTTCTCTTGAATTTTCTAAAGCATTGTGCGCTTCATGCGCCAATTCATAAATGCTTGAAGGGTTTCCAAATTCATTTGTAAAATATGGAATCATAGCTTCAACAACTTTTTTATCTACCATTGTTGTTGCATTATTATCAAGATAAATTATATTTTTATTGTCGTTCATTTTTTAGCCTTCTATTACATTAATTTCATCATCTATTAATTCTTTCAATTTCTTTTCGATGAAATTTTTAACCGTTGATTTTGCATTCGGGCAGCTTTCGCAAGTTCCTTTTAATTTTATATAAATGTTTTTGCCTTCAATATCAACAAGTTCTAAGCCGCCATTATCAAGCGCCAATTGGGGCGCAATTTCTTTTTCTAAAATAGAATTAACTTTTAGTGCAAATTGAACGGGGGTTAATTCTTCTTTATTTATTTTTTTAGGCCCCAAAATTGAATCTATTATTTTTTGAATGTTTTCCTTGCACCTGCCGCAAGCGCCGCCGGCGTAAGTTAAATCCGTTATTTCTTTAACGGTTTTTGCGCCTTGTTCAACTGCTTCTTTAATAACATTTTCAGTAACGGAGAAACAGTTGCATATAATTTTATCGGTTGATTTTTCGCCTATTTTATAGCCGTAATAATTATTTAGGGCGTCTTCCAAGGCTTCTCTTCCCATAACCGAGCAATGGATTTTTTCAGGGGGAAGGCCGCCTAAACGTTCAATAATATCTTTATTTGTAATTTTTTCAACTTCTTTTAAGGGTTTTCCGATAATCATTTCAGTTAGCATGCTGGATGATGCAACGGCAGAGCCGCAGCCAAACGTTTGAAATTTAGCGTCTGTTATAACGCCGTCTTTTATTTTTAAATAAAGCTTCAGAGCATCGCCGCAAGCAAGTGCGCCTGCTTCACCTATTGCGTCTGCATCTTCAATTGAGCCCACATTTTTTGGGTTTGTATAATATTCTTTGACAGTTTCAGAGTAGTCCCACATAATTTCTTATTCCTTATCTTCAAGAAAATTATAAATCAAAAATACAACTTGTATATGGTGTTAAATATATTGAAATACACAATAATTATTATATGACGGAAAATTATCAAAAAAATTCGCTTTTAGGGCAACTTGAAAAAAGCGGAATTATGAATGATGAAAAAAATTCTATTCCCCAAGAAGGCAGGGCCATTGGGGCGAGTGAAGAATTTTTGCCGTTTGGAATTTTAACGGGCGGAATTGAAACTTCACCCTTTAATACAAATGTAATTGAAGAAACAGAACAAAAAGAAACAAAAATTATTCAAAAAAGGCTTAATGATTTAGATTTAAACATTTTTCAAGAAACAGGGTTTATAGATATTAATGATGATGAATTAAGCGTGAATGAAAAAATTAAAAAAATAAAAAGCTTAATTAAAAAAATTGAAGATAAAATTTTTATGCTTGAAGATTCAGACGATGAAATGCTTTTAAATAAATTAAAAAATGAAAAAGAAGCATTAATTGAGGCTCTAAAGCTATTAGAAAAAGATGAAATTCAAAACCCCATTTCCCAAAATGCAAATGCAACCATAAATAAAATTGAAAACAAAATTCACATAAAAGAAAAATTAAGAAAATTAGAAAAAATTATTTTAAAATTCTGCCCATTATTGCACAAAAGCTTAATGGTGCGCCATGCTCTAAATAAACTTGTTATGTTGAATGAAAGCGCAAAAGAATTAATGACAAAAAAAATTCCTTATGGGGAATCTGAAATAAGATATAACGATTTTACAGCCTATTTAAGCTGTGCAAATGTTATCCACGCAAAATTAACCAAAAAAATGTAATTAAACAATTTTGTGAAGTTTTTTACCGTCTTTAGAGTTTGAATCAATGAAGCGTCTTAAAGAACGGGAGCTTGAAGAACTTGTTCCTTGCTGGCGGGATAGTGCTTGAATATAAAGGTCGTTTATTCTGCTTGCGATGTATGCGTGGGAATTATCCGAGCCCCTGCCTGTGCTCATTGCATTAAAACCTAAATTAACATTTACAGGATTAATACCCGACATTTTCTTCCTTCTTCACTTCTTGTTGTTAATGTTTCTTTTGCTTTTCACCTTTAAAAAGGTGAATATTTTCATTCTATCTAAAAAACCTGAAAAGTCAAAATTAACATGTGAATAACAGAATGTTACGAAAAATTTACATTTTTTTTACAAAACTTATCATAATAAAAAAGGAGGCATTTGAGCCTCCTTTTTACATTTTAATATATCGGCATACACCATTTTTTATATTTTTCAACTTTTCCTCGAACTACATCATCATATAGTTTTTGAATTTCTAATGTCTTTTTGCCGATTTTGCCATCTCCAAACGGTCTATGGTCAATGGAGCCTATTGGTGCAATTTGTGCGCCCGTTCCGCAGAAAAATGCTTCATCTGCTATATATAATTCGGTTCTGTTTATTTCTCTTTCAACAACTTCCATTTTTAATTCTTCTTTTGCAAGCTCCATAATGGTATTTCTTGTAACGCCAACTAAAATGTTGCTTGTAGATGGAGTTGTTACAAGAGAATTTCCTTCAACCAAGAAAAAGTTCATTGCAGAGCCTTCTGCCACTTTGCCGTCAGCTGAAATTGAAATTGCATCATCAAAGCCCGATTTTTTAGCTTCTGTTATCATTAAGGCTGTATTTGCATAAGCACCTGAAATTTTTGCTCTTGGGGGAATTGTATTATCAGGCAATCTGTTCCAGTTTGAAACGCAAACTTTTAAAGGTTCATCACCTTTAAAATAATTTCCTAATTTAATTGTAAAAATTAAAACCGAATCATCGCAATCATAAAGCCCCGGGCCTATTTTTAAGGAGCTTTTATAAACTTCGGGGCGAATATAGCAATTTTCTTTATATTCATTTTTTTTGATTAAAGTTTTTATAATGTCTAAATATTCATCCAGTGTATATTTAGCGTCCATAAACATTATTTTTGAACTGTTGAACATTCTTTCAATATGTTCTTTTGCTCTAAAAACATAAAGTTGTTTTTCTTCTTCATTCCAATAACCTCTAATGCCTTCAAACACGCTTGTACCGTATAAAAAAGCGTGGCATCTTACAGGAATTTTTGCTTCAGATGACGGAACATAATTTCCATCCATAAAATAAAATTCTTCACTCATTTTTTGTTTGCTCCAAAACTACAATATTAGTACAAAAAAATTATAGCAAAATAAGTTAAAAAATGCTGGATTTTTATAAAATTTTTATTTAATATTTTTGTTATGCTAGCTTCAATATTGAATTTTATTTTATTTTTTGTATTTTTATACCTTATTATTTATGGTATTTACCTTTTAACGATTAATTTAAAGGCGTTAATTTCAACAAAAAATTATCTGAAAGAAAATTCCCCCGAAAGATTAAAGGGTTTAGAATTAAACAAAAATAAACTTTGCGTAATTATTTTCGCAAATTCAAAATCGAAACGCTTGGAACCTTTGTTACATGCTCTGAATGATCAAACATACGACAAAGAAAATTATTCTGTTCACTGTGTTTTTGCAAAAGATTCAAATTCGCTTTTATATACCCCCGATTGCATTGCAGGGGCGCAAATTCACTGCATAGAAAACGCTGAATTTTTCAAAAAAAATAAGGCCTTAAATTTATTTATAGAAAAAATTATCACTAATTCAAAATTCGATGCTTACGTTTTCTTGGGTGCTGACAGATATGTTATGTCAGATTATTTAGAAAATGTTAATATTGCCCTAAACGAACAAAATTCTTCTGTTATAACAGGCAAAACAACCGTTGTTCCCGAATTTAAAAACCATCTTGTAAGAGCAAAAGTTTTAGAAGCAAAACAGGAATTTAAAAATAACACGGTAAATATTGCAAGAAAAATGTTTGAACTTGCATCTGTTATAGATTCCGATAATTTGGTTGTAAAAGCCGATATTTTAGAAAAAACGGGCAGAATTTGTTTTGAAACAAGGGAAGACGAATTAAAATATTCTCTGTTTTTAGCTTCAAACGGCATAAAGCCGGTTTATTCGCCTTTTATTGAAAGCATTGTTGAAGCGGAATGTTATAACCCGATAACAGCAGGATTTGGCGTTAGGTTTGCATTATTTAAATATTATTCAAAACTTTTATTCAAAAAACCTTGGTATTTTGTTGAATTCGTTTTATCAATGCTGCAGCCAAATGTTGCCGTAACATTTGCATTATATTTCATTCTTTTATATTCATCTTTTAATTTTATAAGCACAATCGGTTTTAAATATATTCTTCATTTAGGTGTATTTTACCTTATAGTTTGGGGCTTAGGGTTTATTGCTTCAAAATTAAACCCTATAAAAGCTTTTCTTTTCCTTTTATACCCGTTTTATTCATTTGGGTATAATTTCAGAAAAATAACAAAAGATATTTCAAAGCGCGCACTTTTAAAAACCATAGCAGAAGAAAAAAATGTTAAATCCGCAACAATGGATGCTTACGTTACAGACGGCAAGAAAAATGTTATGTGCAAAATGGATTTAATTTCTGAAGATGGCATGAGAAGGGTTATTTTAAGATTCAGAAAGAAAAGAATGATATCAGATGAATCAATCAGAATGTGCGATGCAATTTCAAATATGTCTAAAAAAATGAATGTTCACGGGTTCACTTTAAAAATTTGCCAAAACTGCGTTCATTTCACACAATTGCAAGATGGCACAGTTGACCTTTTAAGGGGAACTTGTTCTTGCCTTAAAAATGAAAACGGGGAAGATTTTGAAACTTTAGTTTGGAACAGATGCGACAATTTTAAAGTTAAACCTGAAGAAAATATAATGGAAACTTTAAACAATAATTAAATTGTAGCATTAATATTATTTATATTATAAAATACAGAATTATGACAAGAAAAATTAAAAGAGTTTCTATAAAAAGAAAAAATAATACGGGGTGTTTTTCATACATCGTCGTTGTTTCACTATCTGCAATTTTAGCGGTTATTGTGGCGTTTAACCTTTATCTTGCAAGCTTAAAACCGATAAGCAATTTTAAAGATATTAAACCAAACCCTGTTACTGCAATTTATTCTTCAGACGGCGAAAACATTAAAACATTCACCGCATATAAATTTGAAAAAGTTTCAATAGATGATATTCCGGATAACTTAAAAAATGCGGTTATTGCAACGGAAGATAAAAATTTCTACCACCATAGAGGTTTTGACACCTTGGGCTTGGTTCGTTCCGTTATAACAAACTTAAGAGCAGGCAAATTAAAACAAGGTGCAAGCACAATCACTCAACAATTGGCAAGAATTTTATTCTTATCAAACGAAAGAACGTTTGACAGAAAAATTAAAGAATTAATTATAGCTCATAGAATTGAAAAAACAATTTCAAAAGATGAAATTCTTGATATGTACTTAAATTCTGTTTATTTGGGCTCAGGCACTTATGGCGTATTATCTGCAAGTAAAACTTATTTTGATAAAAATTTAGACCAGTTAACTTTAGCGGAAGCTGCCTTAATTGCTGGGCTGCCGCAGGCGCCAAGCGTTTATTCGCCTTTTTCAAACCCTGATGCTGCAATAAAAAGAAGAAACCAAGTTTTAAAAAGAATGTATAAAACAGGTTACATCAATAAAAAGCAATATAAACAAGCGCTTGACGAACCTTTAAAATTAAATCAAAAGCCTCGAATTTATTCTTTTAATAAAGCTCCCTATTTTATTGATTTCGTATTAAGGGAGCTTACAGACATCGGGTTCGATGAAACAGAAATCTCACAAGGCGGTTTAAAAATTTATACCACCCTAAATTATAAAGACCAAAAAGCGGCAGATGATGCAATTAATAATGGGTTATCAGGCGCAGGCTTAACTGCCAATAAAACGCAAATGGCTCTATTTGCATTCAGCCCCACAACAGGGAAAATTTTAGCCTATGTTGGCGGAAAAAATTATGAAAAAAGCCAATACGACAGAATTGTAAACGCTATAAGGCCGCCGGGGTCATCATTTAAGCCTTTTGTTTACGCTGCTGCCTTGCAGCAAGGGTTTAGCGTGAATGACATTATGGAAGATAAACCCGTTCAATTTAACAGGTGGGCGCCAAGAAACTATGGCGATAAATATAGAGGCAAAATGCCGCTTTGGAAAGCTTTAGCGCTATCTTCAAACGTTATTGCTGCCACTTTAATTGATAAAGTTGGAGTTGGCCCTGTTATTTCAATTGCAAGAGATTTAGGAATTACAACCCCCTTGCAGCCCGATTTAACAATTTCATTGGGCTCAAACGGCGTTAAGCTTTATGATATGGTAGTTGCATACGGCGCATTTGCAAACGGCGGCTTTAGAGTTCGCCCGTATGCGGTTGAAAGAGTTGAAAATTCACGTGGTGTTGTAATTTATGAAGCAATGCCAACAAAAGTTATGAAGGTTATAAGCTATGATACAGCTGCCGGCATGACTTATATGTTGAAAAAAGTTGTTGAACAAGGAACAGGAAGAGGCGCTGCCGTTGGCAGAGAAGTAGCAGGCAAAACAGGCACAACGGATGATTACCGTGACGCTTGGTTTATGGGCTATTCCCCCGATATTGTTGCAGGGGTTTGGCTTGGAAATGACGACAACTCAAAACTCCCCGGTATTACAGGCGGGGGCTTGCCTGCAAGAGTTTGGGGCAACTTTATGAAGGTTGCACTTTCTGATTACCCTGAATCTGTTTTTGATTACCCCGATTTTACAAACAGCGAAAAAACTCAAAACACGGAAGCTATTTATGTAAATGAACAAACAGAAGCAGACCATGGCGACAATGCTATTGTTATAGACGAAGAAGCCGCAGAAGGGTTTAATGATGATGAAGATTTATCATCAACAAAAAAACCTTCATCAAATAATGTTCAAACAATTAACATTCAACAAAAAGAGCCCGTAAAACAACAACCGCAAGCAATATTTAAAAACAAAACAGACGGCTTGCCTTCTTCTATGAGCAAAGAAGCAACCGAAGCAAAAAACAAAACAATTCGCCCCGTTATGCAGTTTAAGCAGAATTTAGCACCTGCTCAAAACAACAGTGCTGCACCACTGCCCGGGGGAGCAAACTAAGGAGAAAAACAACAAAATGACAATTAAAAAAAGAGCAAAAATCGTTGTAACGTTGGGCCCTGCAACAGACAGCGAAGAAAAAATTAAAGAATTAATAAAGGCAGGCGCAAATGTTTTCAGGTTTAATACATCCCATGGAAGTTCCGATTACCATAAAGAAAAAATTAGGCTTGTTAAAAAAATTGCAGACGATATGAAGGTTTTTGTTGCAACGCTTGTGGATTTGCAAGGACCAAAAATCAGAATTGGTGTTTTAGATAATGAAATTCCCCTTGAAAAAGGCCAAGAAATTATTTTGGAACATTATTCGGGCGAAAAAAAAGAAAATATTATTCCCGTTGATTATAAAGGCATTGCAGATGACGTTGAAACAGGGGAAATCATTCTTGTTGATGACGGCAAAATTCAATTAAGAGTAAAAGAAATTAAAAATAACCAAGTAATAACAAATGTGGTTGTGCCAAACGTTTTAAAATCAAGAAAAGGAATAAATATCCCGGGGTCTACTGCAAGCTTAAATGCAGTAACAGACAGGGATATAGATTTTATTAAACTTGCAGTTGAAGAAGATGTTGATTTCTTGGCGCTTTCTTTTGTAAGAGAAAAAAATGATATTTTAACCGCAAAAGAATATGTTAAAAAGTTTAACGGCGATATTCCGATTGTTGCAAAATTAGAAAAGCCCCAATCAATAGAAAACCTTGATGAAATTGTTGAAGTTTCTGATGCCATAATGGTTGCAAGGGGAGATTTGGGAATTGAATTGTCGCCTGTTGAGGTTCCCGTTTGTCAGAAAAAAATTATTAAAACCTGCAATAAATATAAAAAAGCGGTTATTGTAGCCACTCAAATGCTTGAATCTATGATAGATAACCCTATTCCGACCCGTGCAGAATCATCTGACGTTGCAAACGCTATTTTAGATGGTGCTGATGCCGTTATGTTATCAGGGGAAACAAGTGTGGGCAAATATGCGGTTGAAGCTGTTAAAATGATGTCTGAAATTATTTTAGCAGTAGAAAATTCAGGGTTTTATGAATTTGATTATGATATAGAACCTGCTGATGATACATCCACAATGACACGCCATGCGGTTGTATATGGCGCAGATAAAATGATTAAATTTGTCGGCGCAAAAGTAATTCTTTCTTTTTCTCATACGGGAAAATCAACAAGAATACTTTCAAAATTAAAACCGAAAGTGCCCATTGTTTTAATTTGCGATATGAAAAAAACCGCAAGAAGAATGGCTTTAAGCTGGGGTGTTTTTCCTTTTTATAAAAATTGGGATGAACCCATTACAAATGATATTCTATTAAAATTTGACGAATTTTTAATAAATGAAATTCAATTAAAAAAAGGCGATTATGTAATAATAATCGGTTCGCAGCCAAATTTAATTACAAGCAGAACAAATTTTGTAAGAGTGCATAGAATCGGCGCTTAAAAAAGGGGGCTAAAAAATGAAAAATGAAACAAAATGTCTACATTCAGGTTATACTCCTGTTAATGCAGGCCCAAGGGTAATGCCCATTTATCAAAGCACAACATTTCGCTACAATTCAACAGATGAAGTGGGCGCCGTTTTTAACGACCCTACAAAATCTCACATCTACACAAGGTTTACAAACCCGACGGTTGATGTGGTTGAAAAGAAAATTGCAGACTTAGAAGGCGGCGTTGCTGCAATGTGCACAAGTTCAGGCCAAATGGCATCTTTGATGTCCATTTTAAATTTGTGCAACGCAGGAGATAGTTTTATTTCATCATCTTCCATTTATGGCGGTACCGTAAACCTTTTTGCAGTTACTCTAAAAAAACTCGGCATTGAATGTATTTTTGTTGATGTTGATGAAACAGAAGAAGAAATTAATTCTAAAATTAAACCAAACACAAAAGCAGTTTTTGCAGAAACTTTAACAAATCCATCATTGCAAGTTTTAGATATTGAAAAATTTGCAAATGTTGCACACAAAAACAACATTCCGTTAATTGTAGATAACACATTCCCAACGCCTATTTTATGCAAGCCGTTTGAATGGGGCGCAGATATTGTAATTCATTCAACTTCAAAATATATGGACGGCCACGCCTTGCAAGTTGGCGGCGTTATAGTAGATTCAGGCAAATTTGACTTTACAAACGGCAAATTCCCGGAATTTACAGAACCTGATGAATCATACCACGGAACAATTTATACAAGAGATTATGCTTTTGCACCTTATATTATAAAAGCAAGAATGCAATTAATGAGAGATTTTGGTGCATACCCTTCAGGCCATTCCGGGTTTTTATTAAATTTGGGCTTAGAAACCTTGGCTTTAAGAATGGAAAGATACTGTAAAAATGCAATGACAATGGCTGAATATTTTGTTTCAACCGGAATGTTTGAAGAAGTAAGATATCCGGGGCTAAAAGGCGATAAATATTATGATTTAGCTCAAAAATACTTGCCAAACGGTTGTTCAGGGGTAATTTCTTTAACCGTTAAAGGCGGAAAACAAGCTGCCGCTAAATTTATGGATGGGCTTAAAATGGCATCAAATGAGGTTCATGTGGCAGATATAAGAACTTGTGTTTTACACCCTGCAACAGCAACCCACAGGCAATTAACAGACGAACAATTAATAGCTTGCGGCATTAACCCGGGGCTTGTCAGATTCTCTGTTGGCTTAGAAAATGTTGAAGATATAATCAATGATGTTGATAACAGCTTGAAAAATTTAAGATAGAGGTATTAAGATGTTAAGAAATGTTCTTATTATTTCAACAAGCCCTAATAAAGGGGGAAGTTCCGCCAAAATTGCAAAAGAATTTGCAAGAGGTGTGACTGATGCAGGCAATAATGTAGAAGTGGTTACTTTAAGAGATAAAGAAATTAATTTCTGCAAAGGCTGCCTTGCTTGCCAAAAAACCCAAAAATGCGTAATAAGAGATGATGCCAACGAAATTGTTGAAAAAATGAAATTTTCAGATGTTATAGTTTGGGTAACACCCGTTTATTACTACAATATGTCAGGCCAAATGAAAACCATGATAGACAGGTCTAACCCCCTTTATACATCAGATTATTTATTTAAAGATATTTATTTAATTGTAACTGCGGCAGATTCAAATATAAATGCGGCAGATGGCACAATAAACGGGCTTATGGGCTGGATAAGCTGTTATGAAAAGGCTGAATTAAAAGGCGTGGTTAAGGGCTTGGGCATAGAAAGGCCAAGCGATATTGAAGGCCATAAAGCCTTAATTGAAGCTTACGAAATGGGAAAAAATGTTTAAATAAGGGGCTAATTTCGCCCCTTTAATTTTTTATTTATTGTTAATTGCCTTATCAAGCGCAATTTCAAGAGTTTTTATTTTATTTTCCAAAACTTTTATTTTTTCTTCGGCATCATCTGCGCCAATGTTTGTTTTATCATATTGCTTTTTTAATTTTGAATATCTTGAAGCAGTTTCAAAAAATGAACTAAGCATCAATAAAACCCCTGCCAAAATGCCCAAGGCATAAGTTAAAAGGCAAATTATAAGGAATGAAAGTTTAAGAGAAATATCTGTATACATTATTTGAATGTTAATTGCAGCATCGTTGTATTGGCCTGTCATTAAAACAAAAACAGTAATTAAAACCGCTAAAATAACGCAAATTGTACCCATTAGCTTATACTCCTTAATAAATTCAATGTTCTAATTAAATCGGGATGATAGTTTTTTTCATCCAATATAAATTCCATTATCTCACCCCTTTTTGGATGTGTAAAGGACAAATAATATGACATTAAAACTTGCCCAATTGTTTTTAAACCCCTAAAAGGCCCTTTTTGAAAGCCTTTAGCACCATATAAGTCATCACCTATAATGGGGTGATTAATTGAAGATAAGTGGCACCTTATTTGGTGCGTTCTTCCTGTTTCCAATTGCAATTCTAAAAAAGTGGCTAAATTAAACCTTTCTATAACTCTATAATGGGTTATTGCCCTTTGCCCATTTTCTGCCACATTCATTTTAACTGTTTTATTCAAATAATGAATTAAGGGTTTATCAATTGTTCCAAAATCATCTTCAATATTGCCATAGCAAACGGCCAAATATTTTCTTATTGTTTTTTTATCTTGAATATCTTTTTGAAGTTTAATATGGGCTTCATTGTTTTTAGCTACAAGCATTAAACCTGATGTGTCTTTATCAAGCCTATGAACTATTCCTTGCCTTATTATTCCCCCTATATCGGATAATTTTTTATTATGAAATAAAAGAGCAGAAACCAAACTGTCTTCTTCCATTTTGCTTGTAGGGTGCACAATAAGCCCTTTTTGCTTATTTAAAACAATTAAATCTTCATCTTCAAAAATAATATCAAGGGGAATATTTTTCGGTTTTATTGTTATTTCTTCTTTTTCTTTTATTTCAAAATCAACAATATCGTTTAATTTCAGTTTATATGAAGGCTTTTGAACCTTTAAATTAACTTTAATAAGCCCGTCAACTATGTTTTTTTGAACAATATTTCTTGTTAAATTTTCATTTGTTTTAATTTTATATTCATCAAAAAAAGCTTCCACGGTAAAATTATCAAGCCTTTTATTTATATCATTTTGCTCAATTTTTATTTGCAATTTTTCACCCTTTTTATAATTTCTTCTCTTAAGCAAAAGAAAATATAAATAAAAACAGAAGATGTTATTAAAACATCAAATAGATTAAAAACGGGAAAATCAATAAAGGTAAGTTTTATAAAATCGGTTACATAGCCATCTGATAGCCTTTGAACGCTATTTCCTAAAATGCCTGATGTAAAAATTGCGGCAGATAAAATTTTTGTTTTATCTTGAAAAGAAAAATATTTTGCAGCGTAGAATATACAAAACAAAATAACAACAACCCCTAAAACCCCTAAAATTAAGGAACTATTCTGAAACATTCCAAAAGCTGCCCCTTTGTTTTGAGTTTCCGTTATTAAAAAGAAAATTAAATCTTCATTTTTTTTAAAAAAATGTTCATTCATAAAAATTTTAGACAAGCTAATCATAAGCTGCCAAATAACAAGGGTTAGAAGAATATAAATTGTAAAAGCTTTATTATCCTTTATTTTCATTTTTTGTTTTTTCCATATTCATTCTTTGAACATAAAAACCCATGCCTGAAATTACCGCCTTATATTTGCTTTTAGATTTTGGGCCTGCAGATTTAATAAAGGCGTAAGTAGCATTTGCATATTCATTTGTATTGTCGCCGTTTGCAATCATAACTCTTTCTAAAATTCCGGTTGAATCAATTGCTCTATATGGATCCCAATATTTTTCCACAGGGTAAACTATTTTATCATGGCCGATTGAACCCACTGCAACTCTATCTTCAGGAACAATTAAGGTTGTTTTCACGGTGAATTCTTCTTTTGGTTTTAAGGTTTTTGGAGCATCCATTTTAAAATCAGCTTCCATTGCTTCGCCATATCTTATATCTGTTACTTCGGAAAAAATTTCATCTGCTACAACAAGCAAAGAATCATTTTCTTTTTTATATGTCATTGAATAATCAGCCACACTTACCATTTTGCCTTTTATTTTGCCTTTTTCCGTGTAGCTGGCGTCTTCCCCTTTAACAGTAAACTTTGTGGTTGAAATTTCATCTATATAAATTTTAATTAAATCACCCTCAACGTCTACTTTTTTAATTGTTTCTTTTGTTTTTGAACTTGGGTAAAGTTTTCTTGCGGTTTCAAAAATTTCCATTATTTGGTCTTTGTTGTAGCCATCGTGGCTTTTGTAATTATCCGAATAATATTTTTTAATGCCCTCAATGTCATTTTTATCAGATAATTTTCTTAATTTTTCGGTTATTTTAATTGCTTCTTGAACGTCTTGTTCGCTAATGTTTGCAAAAGCAGCGCCAATTAACATGAAATTTACAATAAGCGCTGAAACTAAAATAGAAGTGAATTTTTTCATAAGGCTTCCTATTTATCTTGTTTAAAAATCATAAAGTATTTGTTTGTTCCATAATACAATATAATTTGCCAAAATTCACCATTTATATCGTTTATTTCCATAAAACTTTTTGGAATCGGTTTTCTTTGTGTTTTTTCAGGAAACATTGTTCCTACAAAATCTGCCACCTTTGTTTTAAACCTTTGCCATTTGGTGGTTTTTGGTTTTGGAATATATTCATCGTAAAATTCTTCTGTTGTAAGGTCAACATTATAGCAAGGAACCATATATTTAACTCGGCCGTTTTCTTTAAATAAAACGTATGTTTTGCCGTCTTTTTTTCTTGGTGTTAAAAGGTAAAACCCGGGGGGAATAACCGTTTCTTTAAAAATAAAATTAACCCCCGTTCTCATTAAAGGGTAGGGCGAAAACATATATTGTTTGTATTCTTCTGCTTGATATGGGTCAATTCCAAAAATATATTCAAAATTAGCAGGTTCAAGTTCATCATATATTTTTTGAAAATCTTCTTCAGCACGAACCGGCTGAAAAATGGCAAACAAAAAAACAATACAAACAGAAATTAAAAATTTTAAAATATCTATTTTCATATTGTTCTTATTAATGTTTTTTTTAATTAAATCAACTGACATAAAGTTTTTCATCCCCGAATAATTTTTTAATATCAAGGAATAAATATATTGAATTATTTATAACACATTCATTTAAGCAGCTTATTGGCATATCTTGCTTATAATTAACAAGGTTTTCCGCTATATCAATTGTTTCGCCTATGGCATCAGCTATAATACCAATTTCATAGTCTTCATATTCAACAACAATAATGCTTGTTTCTTTTGTTATTTCAAGATTTCTGTTTTCTGTGTATTTTAAAAGGTCAATAACTGTAATGTATCTGCCTTTTAAGCTCACAATGCCCACAATAAAATCGGGCGTGCAAGGCACTTTTGTCAATTTAACGTTTACAAATTTGTAAAACCCTGCAACATGAAGAATTTTTATACAGCAAACGTTGTTATCTATAATAAATGTTATATAGGTATCTTGGCTTTTTATAATTTCGTTTGTAACTTCTTTTGTTTTTCTTGCATAATGAAGCCTTCTTCTATGGAGAGTTTCTTTTGAAGTTGTATCTTTTGGCAAAAACATAGAGGCGCTGTTTTTGCTGTCGCTTAAAAAGCTGTATGATGAATTAATTTTCTTTTCAATATTTTCAAGGTTTAAAATGGTAACTGAAAATTCTCTGTCTGTATAAATTGCTTCCAAATATGATTTTTCAGTATCATACGGGGGAACATTCAATGATAATGTGTTAATTCTTCTGATTTCTTTAACATCATCTATAATAATTCCAAAAATATCGTTATTTGTTTTTACGATAATAATTTTGGAATTTAAGCTGTATGGAGTTGCATTTAATTTTAAAATGTTTCTTATATCAATAATTTTTATAATTTGATTGTTATATTCTAAAAGCCCCGTTATAAAATCGGGCATGGATTCAGGGTATTCCAATTCAACAAGCTGCATAATATCAAGAACATATTTTGCATTAAATGCATAGTTAAATGTTCCTATTGAAAAAAATATATAGCTTTCTTCGTTGTAATTAACAATTTGATTATTCATTATGTTCCATTACCACTTTGTTTTTGCCGCTTTTTTTGGCTTTATAAAGTGCCGTGTCTGCTTTTTCAATAAGTTCGCTTGCTTCTCTCATTTCTTTGCCGTAAGTTGAAGCGCCTATTGAAACAGTTACGTTCATTTTTTTGCCGTCATAGATAAAATCTCTGTTTTCAATTGTTTTTCTAAGCCTTTCCAGTGGGATATAGGCTTTATCAATAACTGTTTCAGGCATTAAAATACAAATTTCTTCGCCGCCGTATCTGTAAACAAAATCTGTTTTTCTTAACGTATTTATAAATATTTTTGAAACTTCTTTTAAAACGTAATCGCCTGCCATATGGCCATATTTGTCGTTTACCATTTTAAAATCGTCAATATCTATCATAGCAACGGTTACAATTGTTCCATATCTTTTTGCTCTTTCAAATTCTTGTGCAATAACAGATTTTAAGTGGCGCCTTGTATATAGCTGGGTTAATTCATCCGTTATTGAAAGGTAGCAGGTTTTTGTATAAAGATATTTGAGCCTTAAGAATAAATCTAATTCCGATTTAACGGTTTGCATAAACCTCATTTTGTTCCAGCGGATATTTTCTCTTGAATAGAAACAAAGTTTACCTATCAAAATATCTTCATAATAAAAATCAAATTCTTTTTTGGATAAAAGGTCGTCTATTGAATTGAGCTGTACTTTTTCTTTGTCGCTTTCAATTCTTTCAGGTTTAAAATCTGAAGCGCTATCAGGCAATAGTTGGCGCCAAAGCTCAAGCATTAAGTCATCTGTTAGAGAAACATTTTCTTCATCAAAAATAATTCTTTTTTGAACGGAATTATCCGGCGAATGAAAATAAATGCATGCAACATCATAATCTGTAATAGCTGATAATATGCTAAAAATTTGATTTGCAATAAATTTATCGTCTTTTGTATAGTCGGTTAAGGTTCTGAACTTATTTGTAATTGTGGTTTTCATAAGTTCTTCATCTAAAATTTTATTAATTTGGGTTATTATGGCATCTTCTTCAATTTCAAAAGTGGAAAGTTCCATTTTAACGGCATTTGAAACAGGCATTCTTTCCGTTATTTCATTCGCTGCAGCCACAATTGTTGCCATATCAAAATCTTTTCTTAAGAACATATCTGCCCCTGATTGGCTTGCCCAAAATTTATCCAAATTTTTATCCAAAACAGTAAGCATAACAAAGGGAATATCATGGGTTTCTTTGTTACTTTTTAACAATCTGCAAAGTTGAAACCCGCCTATATGGGGCATTAAAACATCTGAAATAATAACATCGGGCGCTGTTTTATAAACTTTTACATACCCTTCAACACCGTTTTTGGCAGTTTCTACATCCCAGCCTTCCCTTTTAAAAAAGATTTTCAAGCTTGTTAACTGTGTAACGGAATCATCTATAATTAATACTTTTTTTGCCATAAGTTAAGATATTTACTATAATAATACTCAGGATTATTATACATTATTTTTGAAAAAGGTGAAATCATGTTAAAAGAGTACAAAAAGACTACTATCAACAAGCTTATAAACACTCAGCAAGTAATAGACACCCTAATTATTGCCCTTGGCATTTCATTTGCTTGGGTTTTTGGTAAATATTCAGGCGAATTGGAACTTTTGGCGATTTTGGCGTTTGCGCTTGTTTTACTTGTGCTTTTACATTATGCCTTTTACATTAATAAAAGGTGGTATAAAAGAGAATTAGACAGAATTATTTTTGATTCCATTGAACAAACAGATGAAGAAACAAAAGAAATTGAAGGCTTATCAAAAGAACAAAAAGACGCCTTTAAAGATTCTTTTGATACTCTTAAAAATACATCCGAGGTTTTATCCAACTTAATTAAAGAATTAAATTCAATGGATTCTATGATAAACGAAACAAGAGATAAAACGGTTAATACTTTAGAACGCACAAATGAAGAACATTTGGCAGTTAAAGCAAACATTGAAAAAATGTTTGTAATAAGACACAAAATGCAAACAATTGCAGAATTAATTCTTGAATTATCGGAATTTATTCAATCAATATCATCTACCATAGGAACGGTTGAAGATATAGCCGAACAAACAAACCTTCTTGCACTGAACGCCGCAGTTGAAGCTGCAAGAGCAGGGGAACACGGCAAAGGCTTTGCGGTTGTTGCAGGTGAAATTAGAAAACTTGCAGATGAATCAAAACAAGCAACAACAAAAATTACATCTTTAATTACAGATATTCAACAAACAACAAACTCAACGGTTATTGCAACCGAAGAAGGCACAAAAGAAATTGAATCGGGTATTGATTTGGCGCATAATATAGGTTCAAACGTTGAAAGCTTGATTGGCATTATTAATGAAATTTCAACAAGCGTTGCAGAAATTGACCATATTTCAAAAACAATCAACAAAGGCACAAATGAAACCGATAATTATATTAAAGGTTTAAATTTAACTCTTGAAAATGCAAACAAAACGCTTGATACAACTGCTAAAAAGCTTGATAATATTAACCAAATAAGCAAAGGCTTTAAAAATACCGTTGTTGGAGAATAAAATATAAAAAATGGAATTTCTTCAGGAAGAATTAGATGAGATATTAAATATTTTCGCTCAAGAAGGGGCTGAAATTCTTCAATCAATGGATAAAAACCTTCTTTTGCTTGAAAAAAAGCCAAATGACATTGATGTTGCAATGCACCTTTTTAGAGATGCCCACAGCCTGAAAGGGTCTGCCAGAATGCTTGGTTTTAACGGCATTCAAAATATTGCACATAAAATTGAAGATGTTTTGGGGCTGATTAGAGAAGGAAAATTACAGGTTAATTCAAATATAACAGATACCATTTCAGATGCTCTTTCTTTAATTGATAAATTAATTAAAAAAACCGTTGAGCAAAAAACCGAATTTATAAGTGAAGAATCCGATATTCACATAAAAAAATTGGTTAATATTTGCGAAAATTTAAACGAGCAGCAAGAAGAAAAAAAAGAAGAAACAAGCGAGGCTAAAAAAGAAGAAAATTTTTTTAAAATAAACTTTGAAAAGTTTGAAGACCTCATTACAACAATTATTTTCATCTACACTAAATGCGCCCAATACAGTGATTTTGAACAGTTGCAAGATATAATTACATTGGGGGGCGAACTTTCAAAGTTATCTGAAGAAGTTCAAAATAAAGAATTATATGATATTTCAATGGCAATATCAGACCTTGCCGCAGAAAGCGTTAGGGAAGGAAACAACAACGGCGAAATTTTATATGAATTAAACGCAAAAATTAACGAATTTATTCAAACTTTTACAAAAATTGCAAGTGAAAACGGCTTAAACACAAAAAATTATTATGAAAATGCTTATAAAATTTCAGCCGATAACAAATTTACAAACGAAGAAGAAATTAAACATTCTCAAGACCAATTAAAAAATGCCGAACTATTGGAATTAATAAATAAAACGGCAGAAACAATTCCCGATATAAACAAAAACAGGCACTCTTTAGCAGAAGCCAAAAGCCTTTTAAATGAAATTGTTTCAAGGCTTCAAAACGACGATTTTAAAAAGATTTATCAAACAATTTTAACTATTATTTTAAACTTTGAAAAAAGCAACGTAAAATTAGAATCAGACGGCATTGAGGCCTTAAAAGAAATTTTGGAATCAACCGCAGGAATAGTTGAAGCAAGGTCATCCAAAAATGTTTACAACGATTTTGTTGAAGAAATTGAACTTTTAAATCAAAAGGCAGTAATTATTGCCCAAATGATTAAATATGAACTTGAAAACCCTGCCAAAATGCAAAGAACCCAAAAAACAATAAAGCCTCTTGATTGGTCGCAAGGGTTTGATACAACTGCAATTAAAACTCTAAGGGTTAATTCCGATAAATTAGACAAGTTGGTTAGCCAAATCGGCAATTTAATTGTTACAAGAATTAAAAGCCATGAGCATGTTGCAATGGTTAAATATATTCAAGATGAACTTATTGAATGGCAAAAGCATTACCATAAAATCGGCTATTATATGAAGTTCTATGAAAAAAAATATATTCAAGAAACCCTAACAGGCGGCCGTGATATTACTCAAAAAAAAGATTCTTTTTTAGGGTATAACAAGCAATTAATTGCTTTTCATAACGCAAACACCGATAAAATGAACCATATTTTAACCAATTTGAATGTTTTAATTAAAGAATTGCAGGAAAATAACATCAAATTAAACACTGCGACAAGCGAAATTGAAAATATGGTTAAATCAATGCGTATTTTGCCCTTATCCACAGTTTTCAATTTGTTCCCGAGAATGGTTCACAACATTGCAAAAGACAAAGGCAAAGAAATTGAACTTATAATAGATGGTGCAGAAACTTCCGCCGATAAAAAAATTATTGAAGATATTAAAATTCCCATAATGCACATTGTAAGAAATTCAATTGACCATGGGATAGAGCTTCCAAGGGAAAGAGAAAAATTAGGAAAGCCAAAAACAGGCAGCATTATAATAAAAGCCGTTCAAAAAGAAAATAAAATCGTAATCAGCATAAAAGATGACGGCCATGGGATAAACATTGAAAAAATTAAGCAAAAAGTCGTTGAAAAAGGTTTTGCAACACTTGAAGCAGCTGAAAGTATGTCTAAAGAGCAACTTGCAAACTTTATTTTCTACCCCGGTTTTTCAACGGGCGATTCTGTAACAGAACTTTCAGGCAGGGGCCTTGGGCTTGATATAGTTCACACTAAAATTTCTCAATTAAACGGCAGAATTGATGTTTACAGCGAAGAAAACAAAGGCACCGTTGTTACAATGGAACTTCCAACCACAATGGCAACAATGAAAGCCTTTATTATTATGGAAAATAACCAGCTTTTTGCAGTCCCTGCAGGAAGTATTCAAACCGTTTTAAGAATAGGCAGAGAAGAAATTAAAAACAGAGATAACAGATTTTACTTTATCTACAACAATGAAGCAATTCCAATTTGCAGTTTATCTTCAATTTTGGGTAACAAAGAAGATGAAAAAGATAAAGACGATAAACACACAATAATGGTTTTAAAATCCGAAAATGTTACAACGGGCATTATTATTCAAAAACTTGTGGGAGATGAAGAAATTCTTCATAAAAAACTCCCTGAACCTATGCTTAGAGTTAAAAATATTTCAGGCATTACAACTCTTGCAAACGGTGAAATGTGCCTTTTATTAAACGTTGGCGACATTTTAAATTCAAATTCAATCAGCCCCAAAGATTTTGTTTCAACAAAATCGCTAACATTAAAAGACAATTCAAAATATAAAATTCTTGTAGTAGACGATTCTATTACAACAAGAAGATTGTTAAACAACGTTCTTGTTTCAAACGGCTATACGGCAGAATCCGAATCAAGCGCAAAGAGCGCATTAAGAACGCTTGATAATACTCAATATGACCTCATTATTTCAGATTATGAAATGCCCGATATGAGCGGTTTGGAATTTGTTCAAATTTTAAGAAACAGAGAAAAAACCAAAAATATTCCCGTTATTGTGTTTACATCCATTGAAAAACCGGGGCTTAAAGAAGCGTTTATGAAAGAAGGCGTTGAAGAATTTATGAAAAAAGAATATTTTGAACAAAACGCATTCTTAAAAACAATCAATAAATACCTTAAATTTTCAAACGAGCAAAAGGGCGGATAAAATTGAATACAGGTGAAATTTTAAAGCAATATTCAAAAGATTTTGACCACAATAAAAACGTTGAAAAATATTCCCTAATGCTGTTTGAAAATTTGAAAGATGTTTTTCCGAAAATTCAAATTTATGATAACGAACCTGACCTTGAACTTTTAAAAAAGGGGGCTTTGCTTCATGATATAGGAATTTATTTTGAAAAAATTTACAATAAAGAACATCATAAAGCAGGCGCAAAGTTTATTTTTGAAAATAAACCCGATGATATTAAAGAAGAAGATTTAATTTTTTTATGCTGCCTTATAAGATACCACAGAAAAAGCCTTCCAAACCCCAAAAAACACAAGCTTTATTCAAAATTAAACGATAAAGACAAAATAAAATTAAACCGCCTTGCATCTTTAATAAAACTTGCAGATGGGCTTGATTTCGGGCATTTAGGGCTTATTTCCGATTTAAAATTTGAATATAGCGAAAAACTTAACCTTTTGACTTTGTTTTTGTCAGGAAATATAATGTTAAATGCTTCTATTTTAAAAGCAATAAACAAAAAGAAAGATTTTTTTGAATTTGCTTATAAGGTAAAGTTGAAGCTTAAGGGGAATTTATAAGTTGAATAAAAAGTTTTTAATTTTTTGTTTAATTTTATTTTCAATGCCATCATTTGCAGATACAATGAAGGGCGGGGTTTCTTATGATTACGACAATTCAATTAATGTTGTCGAAATTCAAAATCAATTTCCAAAAATAGAAAAAGATTTTGTTGACCTTAACTATTCAATAAATTTTAAACCCTTAAATATGCTCTCTGAAAATGAAATGGTGATTAAAAAAACGCCGGCTTCGCCAAAAATTAAAGGCGGTTCAAGTTATATTCCGGATAACTATGAAATTTCACTATCAACAGGCAAAAAAAAGGGCAATTACGATACATCAAGCAACCTTGAGATTATGTTAAAACAAAACCCAAATAACAGGGAGCTTTTATACGCTTATGCAATTCAATTAAAAAACGAACAACAATTTGAACGTGCGCTTTCAGCCGTGAATAAAGCACTTGAAAATGACCCCGATTTTGCACTTGCGCATTTTTTAAAAGGGGATATTTTAAGGAATATGGAAAAATTTAAAGAAGCGGTTGATGAGTATCTTTATACAACACAAATTAACCCATATTGCGCAGATGCTTATTTTAACATTGCAAAAATTTTAGAATTATTGGATGACAGGGAACTTGCGCTTGATTATTATAAAACGGCATATCAGGCAAACCCGAATGATACCGAAATAAGAGATATTATTTTAGAGCGCTACATTGAATTATAATGTTCAATTAATTCATTAACTTTTTTTTGAAAAAGGTTTTTTTCTCTTTTAGGGGCAACTATTTCTGCGTTTGTTCCGTATTTTAAAATTCTTGAAAAAATTTCTTCTCTTTCATCATAAGAATTTGTGATTATTGTTTTTTCTTTTAAATAGCTTGCAACTTCGCCTTTTTTTAAAATGTAATTTTTTACTAAACCTTCTTTTATTTCAAAGCTTATTCCGTTTTCAATTTTAAATTTTGAAGTTTTTGTTTTATCGGGTTTTATTTTTTCAATGAAATCTAATTTTAAATAAGAATTATTTTTCAGCGTTTTATTTTTGGCATATAAAAAAATTCCGTTTTTTGCAAATTTTATTTCTTTTAGGGTTAATTTTAATTTTTTTCCTTTATATAAAACGTTTACTTCTTTTTTGTCTTTTTTAATAAGGCTGTTTATGGCTTGAATGTTTGATACCAAGGTTTGTGAGATTTTAAAATTTTTTGAAATTAACTTTTTTATTTCTTTATTTTGTTTTGGCTCAAAAATGTTTTCAAATTTGGTTTTTAAAATTTTATACTCAGAATTTTCGCAATTAAAAAAATGTTCTATTAAATAAAAAATAATTTCGCAATTTGAAGAATTCGTTTTTAATTTAAAAGGGCAGGAAACAACGTGAAATTGCCCGTTTTCTTTTACAATTTCAAAACCTGCTTTTTTTATTGTTCTTAAATATTTTGAAACGGTTTTTTTGTCTGCCTTAATGTTTTTTTCAAGAAGTTTTTTGCAAATTTCTTCGATATTTTTTGGCGAATTAAACAAAATATCAAGAATTGAAAATATTTTTACCCCTGAATTTATTGAATTTGACATTGTTGATATACCCTTGATATTTCATTTAAAGTTTTTAGAATTTTTTCTTTTATTTTTTCATTATAAATTTTTACACAATCTTTCCCAATTGTAAGAAGCCTTTGTATAACAAAAAATTCATTTTCTTCAATGTTTTCTATTTCAACAAAATCATCTTCAATTTTAACCAAATTTTCCGTTTTTAAAATTGGGTTGTTTTCAAAATATGTTCTTGTAATTTTATATCTGAACCCTTCTTTTTTATTTTCAAATTTTTTAGATATAAAATTTGTTTCTTCAATGTTTTTAATGTTATCAAGCCTTAAAGAAAGCTTTTTTTGAATTAAATCATCATATAAACTTAAATATAACTTTTCACCCCTTATTGTAATTTCCCCTAAAAACCCTGTGAATTCTTTTCTGCCGTCTTTTGGGGAAGAATAAATTATTCTTGATGGAGTTTTGGTTTTAATAAGATAAACCGCCTTTTCGATTATTTTTGAATTTACTTTGTTAAAGCCCATAAAATCGAAGATATGGCCGTTATTTTCAAAAAATTCTTTATTTGAATAAATGAAATTTTTAACCTCTAAAATTTCCTTGTAATCCAAAACTTCAAGAATTGCATTTTTAATAAAATTAAGGGTTTCAAGCTCTTCTTTATTAAATTTTAAAAGTTTTGGAGTTTGTTCAAGTTCATATTTAAAATTTTCCCTTGCCCCTTTCCTTTTAATCTTAAAGCCTGCTTTTATAAGGCTGTTTATATCCAGTTTCAAGGTTTCTTTGGAATAATTTTTAATTTTTGCCTTTTCAACAACAAAATTCAAAACCTCATCTTTAGAAGCATTTTTTTGAATTAAAAGCTCTAAAATATAAAGAAGCCTTAAACCTGTTAACAATATTCCGCTTTTTAAATTTTCTTCCATTTTTCAATTATTCCAAATAAAATCAGCTTCTTCTATATCACAAAAACAGTATAATTCAATATAAATTCTTAATATTTTTTGTAACAAATATATACAAATGGCGAAAAAAATGCTATCATGGGTGTATTACATTGTGGGAGAATTGTGTCAAATTATGTCTGATAAACTAATCACAGATGCTCAGTATGAAGAATTATTAAAACAGTATGAATACAATTTCAAAAAGGGTGATTTGGTTCAAGGTGTTGTAGAAGGCTATGACAGCGAAGGCGCCATTATTGACATAGGTGCAAAATCAAACGCAATTTGCCCCGAAAAAGAAGCTAAATTAAACAAAGAAGACGACATTAAAGAAGTTTTGAAATTAGGCGAAAAATTTGAGTTTTTAATCATCAAAGAAGAAGATGAAGACGGGCGCCTAACACTTTCATATAAAAAAGTGGCTTCTGCATATAATTGGAAGCAATTGGAAGAAATTAAAGCCGAAGATAAAATTATTGAAGGTACCGTTGTTCAAGTGGTTAAAGGCGGCGTTTTAGTTGAAGTTTTAGGCATTAAAGGCTTTGTTCCTTCTTCACACTTAAGGTCTAAAGAAACAGACACAATCGTGGGCTCTAAGCTTGAATTAAAAATATTATCAATTGATGTTCTTCAAAATAATTTCATTTTATCAAACAGAAAAGTTTATTCTGATACTATTGAAGAAGTTAAAAAAGATGTATTCGGACAATTGGAAGTTGGCCAAATTGTAAAAGGTGAAGTTGTTCGAATTGCAGATTTTGGCGCATTCATTGATATCGGCGGTGTGGATGGCTTGTTGCCTTTATCTCAAATAAGCTGGCGCTGGGTAGATCACCCCGGTGATGTTCTTAAGATAGGCGAAAAAATTGATGTTGAAATTATAGGCATAGATTTAGACAAACAAAGAGTATCTTTAAGTCTTAAAAATTTAGAGCCTGACCCTTGGGTTGAAGCAAAAGGCAAAATCCACGAAGGCGAAATTGTTAAAGGCAAAGTAACAAGAATTAAACACTTTGGCGCTTTTGTTGAAGTTTACCCTTGTGTGGAAGCTTTATTGCCGCAATCTGAAGTTATGCAATATCAAAATGAACATAACACAATTTTAGATGTCGGCGAAGTTATCGATACGGTTATTTTGAAATTTAACCCCGATGATAAAAGAATTTCATTAAGTGTAAATATCAATAATAAAGTGAAATAAAATGAATTGCCCGAATTGCGACAAAATTTTAATTGCGGTTGAAAAAAATAATATCGAGGTTGAATATTGCATTAATTGTAAAGGGTTCTTTTTAGATGCCGATGAATGGTATTTAATTAAGCATGAATTAAAACTTCCTTTTTTAATTGATGATTTAATGAATGTTAACCCTGCTAAAGATAATTGCAATGAAAAACCTAAAACCTGCCCAAAGTGCAATCAGGTTATGGAAAAAATTAACCTTGACGGCCTTATTGCAGACAGGTGTATTAACCGCCACGGCGTTTGGTTTGAAGCAGGCGAATTGGCTGCATATTTTAACAAGCGCGCTGAAGGTTCCAAAAATGAAACCGTTTCATTTTTGGGCGAAACATTTTACAAATAGTTCTATAGGAGTTTTAAATGGTAGTTTCAATTGTTTTAGTTGTTGTTGGATTAATAATTTTAATTGGCTTTGTTTCAATATATAA
Organism: Candidatus Gastranaerophilales bacterium; assembly: GCA_944325145.1. Classification (GTDB taxonomy): domain Bacteria; phylum Cyanobacteriota; class Vampirovibrionia; order Gastranaerophilales; family Gastranaerophilaceae; genus Galligastranaerophilus_A. The sequence continues at coordinate 19,623 of CALYDL010000011.1, read as the reverse complement.
CGGCCTTGTTTCTTCTAAAAATGCAGTGAAAAACGCTTGGGCGCAAATTGACACACAATTAAAAAGAAGATATGACCTTATTCCTAATTTGATTGAATGTGTTAAAGGGTATATGGAACATGAAAAAACCGTTTTTGAAAATGTTGTTAATGCAAGAAGCCTTGCAATGAAACAAACAGAAAGCATAAAAGAAAAAGCGGAAGCAGAAAACCAATTAACTTCAACCCTAAAGAGCCTTTTTGCGTTAAGTGAAAACTACCCCGACTTAAAAGCAAGTCAAAATTTTCTTCAGCTTCAAGAAGAATTAACATCAACCGAAAATAAAATTTCTTATGCAAGAGTTGCATACAATGATTCTGTTATGTTCTATCAAAATAAAAAAGAACAATTCCCTTCAAACATTGTTGCAGGGCTTTTCAATTTCAAAGATATGGAATTTTTTGAAGCCAATGAAAATGAAAAAGAAGTTGTAAAGGTTAAATTTTAATGTGGTTTATAATTGAGCAAAATAAAAGAAAAACGGCAATCTTCCTTGTTATTTTAACGTTGTTTTTTCTGTTTTTCGGAGCCGCTTTAGGCTTTTCTTTTTCTTCCGATATGTACAATGGAACATATTACGGCACATCAATCGGGCTTTTAGTCAGTTTTATCAGTTTTATCGGAATAATATTTTACACAAAATTTAATGCTTCAAAATTTTTCTTAAGCCAAGCAGGCGCTGTTCCTGTTGAAAAAGATGACCTGCCCGTTTTATTCAACGTGGTTGAAGAAATGTCAATTGCAGCATCATTAGGGTTTATTCCAAAAATTTATGTTATAAATTCAGAAATACCAAACGCATTCAGCGTAGGGGTTAATAAAAAAAACGCCTCTGTTGCAGTTACTGTCGGGCTTTTATCTAATTTAAACAGAGATGAACTTCAAGGTGTTATTGCCCATGAAATTGCACACATTAAAAATTTAGATTCTCTTTATTTAATGTATGCGGGCGTTATTTTTGGCGCGGTTGTTTGTGTTTCTGATGCCATAATAAGGGGTTTTGCCCGCTCAAGAAACAGAAAAGGCGGCGGTGCAGGCCTTTTAATTGCATTAATTTTGGCCTTAATTTCACCAATTTTAATTAAACTTTTATATTTAACAATTTCAAGAAAAAGGGAATATTTAGCCGATGCTTGCGCTTGCCAATACACAAGATACCCAACAGGCTTAGCTTCTGCTTTAAATAAAATTTCAAATTTTTCATTTTCTGGCGATAAAAATGCAGTTATTAAAGATGAAAAAATGAATTCCTGCCAAGTTGTTTCTTGTATGTATATTCATAATTTTCTTCAAAAAGAAAAACCAAGCTTTTTTGATGAACTTTTTTCAACTCACCCTTCAACAAGAAAAAGAATTGAAGTGTTAAAACAAATGGGCGCTTCAGACATTGAAGAATACAACAAAGTTTATAGAGCTGTTGTTTCAGATAAAGCGCTTATAAATAACAAAAATTTAATTAAAATGAATATTGAATCTATTCCGATTGTTGCACCTTTGGTTGAACAAACGGAAACAAAAGAAGAAACAAGAATATTAAGGCAAAGAAAAGCAAAAGATGGCCTTAAAAAAGCAATGAATTATAAAGTTATTCATTGTGATTGCGATACAAAATTAAAAATTCCGCCAGAACTTCAAATTTCAGAAATAACTTGCCCTAATTGCAATAAAGTGCATAAAATTTTAGTTTAATTGTTAGTTTTGCAAACCTTTTGGGCATCATCCCAAATAAAACCGCTCTCAATGCAAGATTTGGCGCTGTTTATTTCTTTAATTAAAGGTAATTTATTTGTAATTTGAAGGAAAAAATAAATTAAAAATAAAAATATGAACCCAAAAATTATTTTCTGATAAAGTTTAATTTTTAAAAATGGCGTTGTTAAAATAAAAATTGCCAAAAACAGACCAATAAACAAAAACAAAAACAATTCCATATTAAAATTATTCAAAACAAAAGCATTTACCGTTATTATTGCCGTGTGAAAAAATAAAAATAAAAAAAGAAAACAGCAAAAAATTATAAAAACAGTATTTGTGATTTTATCTTTGTTCATTGTTATATTCTATCATAAGTTAATGTTTATAATTTTAATTTAAAATAACCTTTTAATTGTAGCAAATTTATAGACCTTGAATTTAATATATTGAAGCCAAAAATTAGATATAATATAATAATATTGTACCCTTGCTCTGTTGAGAATGGGCATAGGCATGCAAGACATGTTCCCTAGGTACAAAAGCAGGCAAGTGCACGCAATTGCGTGCACTTTTTACATATCATAATTTTTGATAGAATTAAAATATGATTAAAAAATATTTATGTGATGAAATAGCAATATACAACGGCTATGAAACAAAAGAGCTTCCATCTCCATGGACAATTATAAGACAAATGTATGCTATAAATAAGGACAAGAGGAAATTTAATTTTAGTTTCTTACAACTAAAGTTATTTAATAAATAAATTAATTATTAACAGATTTTTCATCCTGCTTTATAAATTCGCACATAACCTCTAAGCGCTTATCTTCCATAGCGTCTATTAATTCTTGAATATCTTTAAACTTATTTAACTTAAAACCAACCTCGGCTAAAACAACGCAATCGTTGCAAAGCCTGTATTTGCCATATTGAATGCTGCCTGCCATTGTTTTATATTCGCCGCAGCAAGAGCAATCAAAATATTCGTTTTCAATTTCAGGGTCTTCTTCAATGTCATCTTTGTACATTTGAAGGGCAACTTCCTGCATTTCTTTTACAATTTCATTATTATCCATAACCAGAATTTTAGCATAAAAAATATAATAAAGCTTTAATTAAAACCCTAAATGCTTTTTTAAGGTAAATCACATTATATGAAATGCAGATAACAATAACGCTATAAGACAACAAAACAAGAGAATTAATGGAATAATAAGCCCAATAGTAAATAAAATGGAATAAGCTATTTCCAAAAGGAAAAATATAAAGAGTTTTGGTTTTTTGTTTTCTTTTTTGGTTGTTGTTTGGTTTTCTTTTTCTATATATTTTGATTTTTTATAAATAACTTCAAATATACCTGTAATAAGCAATATTAAAAGTATAGGTGCATTAAACACTAATATAAGAAGCGTATAATAAGTATATTCTTCTGACCTAACACTTCCTGCCCAACTCAAACATAAAGCACAAAAAACAAGCCCAATAAGTGCCAATATGTTAAATGAAATATATTTTCTTAAATCAAGATATTTTTTAACATTTTCAAAATTCATAAAAAGAAGTTATACAATATTTTTGTTTTAAAGTCAATTGGAATAAATATTTTAGGCTTAATAAAATATCCCAAAAAATCAATATGTTACAATTAGAATAATGAAATTAAAAACAACATTTTATGAATATATAAGGTAAATTTTAGAAAGAAGGTTAGACTTGGTTAGCACAAAAGAAAATGAACTCAGCGATTTAGCTGCAATAGCTTTGGATGTTTATATAGAAACAAATAAAAATAAACAAAATCAAGGTAAAAACGAACAAAAAAGGGAAATTAAAAAAAGATATAAAACAGAAGTTTTTGACAACAATTACTCTTCAGGCCTTAAATATGCAGTATATGTTAATCAAAATAAACCCAATGAAGTTATTCTTGCATTTGCAGGAACAGACTTTTTTAGCAAAAGAAAAGAGGAGAGAAATAAGGATATTGAAAACGACATTGATATGTTCATGAAAAAAGTGCCCGAACAATTTTATGATGCAATTTGTGTATATGCCGATACCAAGAAAAAACACTTAAATGCAAATATTACTATTACGGGACATTCTTTAGGCGGCTCTTTAGCGCAATTGGTTGGTGCGGTATCTAGAGAAAAAACAGTTGCTTTTAATCCTTACGGTACAAAACAAATACTTGATAATCTAAAAGAATATAAAATTATCCAACACAGCGATTATAGCAATATTACAAACTATAAAACATCCAATGATTTAATCTTTAATGCCTTTGAACTGGGAAACTGTAATAAAAATCCTGGAAAAACATATATTGTTGAAGATAATATGGGACCGATAAATTCTCATTCAAATTTTGATGCAATTACAAAAGGAACCCCCATTCCTGCCGAAAAATACATAGAAACACACAGTTATTCCACACAAATCAAGAAATTTAAAGAAGAACAAAAACAAAAAATTATGGCAAATTTTAATTCATTTGTTAAATATGATATAAAAGACCACTTTATTCAAGGTTTTGATGGTGAAAAGAAAGATGATAGAAGCCCTTCTCAAAAAACAGCAGATGAAATTAATAATGACAAATGGAATAGTGATGATATATCATTTTTAGAAGGCTTTCATTCAAAAGATAAAGATAACCATTTGATTAAAGAAGCGAAAAACAAAAGAAAAGAAAAAGCGAAATCAAAAGGAAATGAAGGCAAAGGCCCAAATGGCGAAGACGGGTATTGGTACACAACAAAAACAGGTAAGCATGTTTTCGTTCCTGATGATTAACTATAAAAAACCTATAAATAGCGCCAAAATACATAAAATAAAAACCAGATGACAAGTATAAGCCCAATAGTAAATAAAATGGAATAAGCTATTTCCAAAAGGAAAAATATAAAGAGTTTTGGTTTTTTGTTTTCTTTTTTGGTTGTTGTTTGGTTTTCTTTTTCTATATATTTTGATTTTTTATAAATAACTTCAAATATACCTGTAATAAGCAATATTAAAAGTATAGGTGCATTAAACACTAATATAAGAAGCGTATAATAAGTATATTCTTCTGACCTAACACTTCCTGCCCAACTCAAACATAAAGCACAAAAAACAAGCCCAATAAGTGCCAATATGTTAAATGAAATATATTTTCTTAAATCAAGATATTTTTTAACATTTTCAAAATTCATAAAAAGAAGTTATACAATATTTTTGTTTTAAAGTCAATTGGAAAGCAAATTGGGCAAAAAACCCAAAAAGCATCTGATTTTGTTTTTTTAAACAGAAAGAGGGCAGACGCTTAATTTCTTTTTGGGGCTTCGCCCCTCTTTCAACAAAAAAAACACCCATTTTAAGGGTGCTTAATTTAATTCGGAGAAAGAGGGATTCGAACCCTCGATGCAGATTACTCCACATAACACCTTAGCAGGGTGCCGCCTTCAGCCACTCGGCCATTTCTCCTTAAGTGTTATATTTATCTTACCATAAACCTTTTAATTATAACAAGGGGTGAAAATAAACCAAATAAAAATCATTCAAATGTTTTAATAAGGCAATTTTTTGGCAAGATTTCTCTTTTTATTTCAGGCAAAAAGCCAGAATAGCCGTTTACTGTCGGTTTTTTAAATTCATTTGAAATAAACATTGCATCAACATTATCATAAACATTTTCATCAGCAAGGCCAAAAATTTCGCATTCTTTTGGAACTTCATATCTTTCAATTCTTTTTATATGTTCATCTTTTGTCCATAAAAAAGCGTTATTAACAGGAATTTGTTCCAATAAAAGAATAATTAAAAATACAATAAAATATTTTTTATCCAATTTTTGAAAACAAACACCAACTAAAAAGCAAAATATTGGAACCAAAAGAAAAATTACTCTTGAACTTGCCCTAATTGCGCTTGCACCGGGGAAAACCAAATATATAAAATAATTCAGCTGCCAAAATAAAAAGAAAATTATAACAAAAAAAATAAAGAGTGAAATTTCAAATTTATATTTTTTTAGTGAAAATAACCCCCCTAAAACCATTGCGGTTGCAAAAATTCCAAAACCCGTTATTTGTTCTTGGTTGAAATCAGAAAGGTTAAAAGGCGCAATTTTATTATCTAAAAAGCTGTGAGATAAAAACAAGCTTAAAGGTGAAAAAAGGTATAAATCACTATAAACAAAGCCTGTTGAAACTTCTAAATATTTTATTGCAACAGGAATTAAAAGAAAAATTAAGGTTAAAAGAAAGGCAATAAGCCCTTTTTTATTTTCATTCATATAAGAAAATAACACTATTCTTGAATTTTTACAGATAAAACTTACAATAAAGGCTAAAATAATACCAAATAAAGTAAACCAGCCAAAATAAAATGTTGTTATAAATTGAAGAAAAATAAAAAATGCGGAAAGAATAAACCTGTATATTTTTTTATCTGCCGTTATAAAAAAGTAAAATGCAAAAATTGAATAAAACTGCAAAAATAATTGAAAATGTTCAATTTGATTAAATCTTGGCAGAGAAAACGCAAATAAAAACGCTGTTATTGATGAAATTAAAGTTGAAAATTTAAAAACTTTTTTTGAAACCAAAAAGAAAGAGAAAAAATTTAAACCTGATACTAAAATAAGCCAAATTTGAAGGGCAGAAAAAGTATCTTTAATTAAAAATCTTATTGGAATGTAAAAAATTGTTCCGCCAAATAAAATATCAGTATAAAAAAGCTGGTTTTTATAAGGGTAATAAAAAGGCGCATTTATAAAAGAAGAATGCAAGCTATCGCCTGTTATATATAAAAAACCATGGTCTAATAAATAGCTGATTAATCTTGCATCGCCTAAATTTCCCGGCATTTTTGAAAAATCAAAAAACATTGGATGAAAGAATATAAAAAGCCCAAAAATTAAAAACAAAAAAGGATATATAAAATTCAGCTTCTTTTCCATAAAAAAATTATAGCTTTTTTATTTTAAAATGGGCAAATTTAAAATAATTCCTAAAATTGCACCAATCAAAATAACATAGCTTGGTTGTTTTTTAACATATTTATAAGTTAAAAATAAAATTAAAATTAAAATAACCGCTCTAAAATCAATATTTTGTGGAATTTTAACAAGTTCTTTTGTTTTTATGACATCTTCAAAAATTAATTGCAGCATAACGCAAGATAAAAGCGCACAGCTTGTTGGGCGAAGGCCTAAAAATATATCTTTTATTATTTTTGAATTTTTAAATTTGTTTAGAAAATAAATAACTGTTATTGCTAAAATAAAAGGCCCTATTGTAACGGCAAAGGTTGCAACAAGGCTTCCTATAAGCCCTTGTGCCATAAACCCCGCATAAGTTGCCATATTAAGCCCGACAGGCCCTGGGGTTACATTTGATATGGCAATCATATTTACAAGTTCTTTTGTTGTAAACCAATCATAGTTTTGCGCCATATGATATAAAAAAGGCAAAGTAGCATACCCGCCGCCAACAGAAAAAATTCCCGCTTTAAAATATTCAATAAAAAGTAAAAGCAAAGTTTTAATCATTTTAATTTTGCCCTTTCTTTTTTATCTTGAATAAGCCCGAAAAATATTGAAATTAAAATGGCTAAAACAACCAAACTTGATGGGCCCAAGGGTAGAAAAATGTTTGATAAAAGAATTAATAAAAATAAAAAAACAGTAAATTTTGAATTAACCGATTTTGTAAAAATGTCTTTTATCATATAAAAAATTAAAACTATGATAGATAGCCTAATTCCAAAAAAAGCGTTTTGAACAATCGGGTATTTTGCAAAATTATAAATAAACCCTGCTATAAGTAAAATTATTAAAAAAGGTGATAGAGTAAGCGCAAAAACTGCAACAATTGAACCTAAAATTTTTCTTAATGCATAGCCTGAAAAAATTGTTATATTTAATGCAATAAGCCCCGGTAAACATTGGCTTAGAGCTAAATAATCAATTAAATCTTCTTCTTTTAGCCAATTATTATCTATAACCAAATATTTTTTTAATAAAGGCATAATAACGTATCCGCCCCCTAAAAGCTGCAAACCTATTAAAAAAAATATTTTAAAAATTTTAGATAAGCTTACATTCATTTTAAAAATGTGCAATCTCCATAGCTAAAGAATCTGTAATTATTTTTAATTGCTTCATTATATGCATTTAAAATTATTTCTCTTGATGAAAAAGCAGATACAAGCATTAATAAAGTAGATTTTGGAAGATGAAAATTGGTTAACAGTTTATCAACCACCTTAAAATCATATGGGGGGCAGATGAAAATGTCTGTTTCATCATATCCTTCTTTTATTTTGCCAAACTTTTTAAAATTTGCTTCTAAACACCTTAAAGATGTTGTACCAATAGCCACAAGAGAGCCTTTTTTATTATTTATAATATCAGCTGTTTCTTTTGGAATAAAATAGCTTTCTGTGTGCATTTTGTGGTTATTAATATCATTTGTTTTAACGGGCAAAAACGTTCCTAAGCCTACATTTAAGGTAACATAAGCTATTTTTATTCCTTTTTTTTCAATTTTTTCTAAAATTTCATTTGTAAAATGAAGCCCCGCAGTTGGCGCTGCAACAGAGCCTGAAACTTTTGCATAAACTGTTTGGTAGTCTTCTTTGTCTTTTTCTTCAGCTTCTCTTTGAATATATGGGGGAAGGGGAATTTTCCCTGTTTTATTTAAAATATCTTCCATTGAACCATTTGAATAAATTAATTCAACTAAATGTTCAGGAATATTGCCATCATTATTAGCTTCACCTTTTTTTTTGATTAAAACTTTTAAAATGTCTGATATTATAACAATATCGCCATCTTTTAGCCTTTTAGAGTTTCTTATAATTGCTTGCCAGTCGTTTTCGCCCAAATATCTTGTCAGAAAAATTTCAATATTTGCGCCTGTTTCTTTTTTGCCAAGTAACCTTGCAGGAATAACTTTTGTGTTATTTAAAATAAGAACATCATTTGGGTTTAGGTAATCAACAAAATCATAAAAATGTTTATGAACAATATTGCCCGTTATTTTATCCACAACAAGCATTTTTGCTTCATCCCTTTTTTCTGTCGGGTATTTTGCAATTAATTCTTCAGGCAGATTATAGTTAAAATCATCTAGCGTTAAATTAGTTTTCATTTTTATATCTTAAATTAAGATGCCTTGCGGCTAAAACTTCATCAACTTTTTTAGTTTCTGTTTTAGACGGGTAATTATCGAAATTAGTTGGTTCAAGTTCAATTTCTTTCATAATCTTAACCATAACATCAATAAAATTATCTAAAACTTCTTTTGATTCGGTTTCAGTTGGTTCAATCATCATTGCTTCATGGACAATTAAAGGAAAATAAACGGTTGGCGGATGAATATCATAATCCATTAACCTTTTTGCAATTTTTAGTGTGTTTACACCTGTATCATGCAAATTTTCCGTTGTTAAAACAAATTCATGCAGGCTTTTTGTTTCATAGCCTAAATTATAATATGGCCTTAATTTTTCTTTCAAGTAATTAGCATTTAAAACAGCGTCGCCTGAAACTTTTCTTAAATCTCGCCCAAGCATTAAAATGTAGGTGTAAGCACGAACCAAAACATTAAAGTTACCGAAAAATGCGCCTATTTTTCCTATTGAATCAGGTTTATTCCAATTTCTTTTATATTTTTCACCTTGTTTTTCAATAAAAGGAAGGGGCAAAAATTCAGCCAATTTTTGAACAACACCAACAGGCCCTGCTCCCGGGCCGCCGCCGCCGTGGGGGGTTGAGAAGGTTTTGTGCAAATTAAGGTGAACTACATCAAAACCCATAATTTTTGGGTTTGAATAGCCCATAATGGCATTTAAGTTTGCACCGTCATAATATAAAAGGGAACCATTTTTGTGCATTAATTCTGAAATTTCAAGAATATCTTCTTCAAACAAACCTAATGTATTTGGGTTTGTCATCATAATGGCTGCAACATCTGAATTTAAAACTTTTTTTAATTCATCAATATCGACAAGCCCTTTTTCGTTTGATTTAATTTCAACAATTTCAAAACCTGCCATAGCAGCACTTGCAGGGTTTGTTCCATGGGCAGAATCAGGGATGATAACTTTTTTTCTTATTTCACCTTTTTTTTCAAAGTATTTTTTAATTATCATCATGCCTGTTAATTCACCTTGCGCACCTGCCATTGGCTGCAAGGTAACAGCATCCATTCCTGTAATAATTTTTAAGGCTTCTTGCAATTTATACATCAATTCTAAAGAACCTTCGCTATCTTCATCACTTTGACTTGGGTGAAGGTTTGAAAAACCAAAATAGCTTGAAGTTTCTTCATTTACTCTCGGGTTATATTTCATTGTGCAAGAACCAAGAGGGTAAAAGCCTTTTTCAATACAAAAGTTTTTATCCGATAATTCTTTATAATGGCGCATAACTTCAACTTCAGAAAGTTCAGGAAGGTTTAATTCACCTTGCCTTTTAAATTCGCCATCATAGTTTTTAACAGTTTTAAATAAGGGTTTTGTTGAAATATTATTAACTGATTTTTCAAAAATACTCTTTGTCATAGAAAAATTATATAATAGAAAAATGTCATACGCAAAAAAATTAGCTTCTTATACAAAAATTTTAATAAAAGAAATTTTAGATTTAATTTATAAAAGAAAATGTATTAATTGTGCCTGTCAAATTAATGATGGAATTTTGTGCAAAACCTGTTTAAAACTTGTGCAAAACTTATCACCTTTTGCACAAGGGGTTATTAATAATTATCCTGTATATTCTGCGTTTTATTATGAAGGAGTTATTAAAAAATTAATTCAAAGTTTAAAATTTAAACATAATAAAGCCATAAGTTATTATTTAGCAACGTTTTTAGCCGATTATATTCAACAAATTTTAAACAACAAAACAAACGAACTAAACCTTGAAGGTGCAATTATAATACCTGTTTTAACCCACACTAAAAATTATAATAAAAGAGGATATGATAATGTTTTATTAATAGCTGAAAATTTAGCTAAAATTACAGGCTATAAGCTAAATTCCACCGCTTTAAGAAAAACAAAATATACAAAGCCAATGTATAAATTAAAAAGAAAACAAAGGCTGCATCATATAGAAAATTCTTTTGAATTAAATGTTGATTTTAATATAAATAACCCTGTTATTTTATTGGATGATATAGTGACAACAGGCTCTACGCTTGAATATTTAACTTCGCTTTTTAAAGAAAAAGGTGTTTATAATTTAATTTGTTTAACGGTTTCAAAAACAAAAAAGTTTTGAACAGTTTTCAACAGGTTTTAACAGTTTTTTGAACAGGTTTTAAAATTCTATAAGTTAACAGCAGCAATATTTTTAAGAGTTTTGAACAATTTTTATCTCTTTATTACTATTATTAATTATTTATATTATAATTAATTTAAAATATAAGGAATTAAAAATATGAAAATAATTCTCAAAAAGGATGTCTTTTTAAATTCAATAAAAGCAGTTAAAGGTATTGTCGGTTCAAGAAGCGTACAGCCGATTTTATCCTCAATTTTAATTGAAACTGTTTCAACAGATAGAATAACTTTAACAACAACAGACCTTAACTTATCAATAAGTTACACAACAAATGCAGAAGTTGTTAAAGAAGGTAAAATTGCAATCGGCGCAAAAGTTATTGAAGAAATTATAACAAAATTGCCCGATAATAAAGATATTTCAATTGAATTAAATGAAGAAACAAATGTTATTGTAATAAAAAGCGAAAAAACAAAATATGATGTTATCACCTTAAACCCAAATGAATTTCCAAATGTTTATCGCAGAAGTGATTTTTCAAACTTAAATGAAGATGAAAAACAATTTGAAATTTTAACAAAAGATTTAAACAAAGCTATTAAACAAACCGCATTTTCAGCTGTTCAAAATGAAGTTGGCGGTGTTTTAACGGGCATTTGCTTTACAATTAATGAAAATACATTGGAAACAGTTGCAACAGATGGCAACAGATTAACAAGAAGCAGAATTCCCATTAATTCAAAAGGTGAAAATTTAACTTTTATTTGTGCATACAGAACATTAATGGAATTATCAAAATTAATTTCTCTTGTTGATGATAAAACTGTTAAATTCACTGTATTACCAAACAGAATTTTATTTGAATTTGAAAATATATTTTTCCAATCAGGTTTAATTGACGGAACTTACCCAAGATACCAGCAATTAATTCCTACAACAAATGAAAAAATTGCTACAATCGACAGGGAAAAATTAATTAATACAATAGATAGAGTTTCTGTTATGGTAAATAACAGAACAAATATTATGAAATTTAACTTTGAAGATTCTTCTTTGGAAATAAGCACAGATACCCCGGAAGCCGGTTCTGCCAAAGAAAATATGGATATACAATACATTTCCGAAAATCTTTTAATTGCATTTAACTATAAATATGTTCTTGATGTTTTAAGGAATATTCAAAACGAAAAAATAAGAATTGAAATGTCAACAAATTTATCTGCAACGGTTATAAAACCTGAAGAATCGGAAGAAGAAAATTCAGGCGACAGCTATTTATGCTTAATTATGCCTGTTCAAGTGAGGTAAAAATGAAAGTTAGTGTTGAAACTCCTGCTACCGTTGCAAATCTTGGTTGCGGCTTTGATTGTTTTGGCTTAGCATTGCCTGTTTATAACACAATTACATTGGAAGAAACCATAATGCCCGGCTCCGGCATTGAAATTAACATTTTAGATAATGATTCGGATAATATTCCAAAAGATAAAAATAACATTGTATATAAAGCAATTGAACTTTTATATAACTACATTGGCCAAACGCCTGCCGAATTAAAAATAAACATTAAAACAGGCATTCCTGTTGCAAGGGGAATGGGTTCAAGCGCTTCTGTTATTGTTGGAGGCTTAATTGCAGCAAATGAACTTTTAGGGCACCCTGCAGATAATGATGTTTTATTATCTATTGCAACAGAAATTGAAGGCCACCCCGATAATGTTACCCCTGCATTTTTTGGCGGAATGACAATTGCAGAAGTTGAAGATACAGGTTCTGTTACATATAGAAAACTTCCATGGCCAAAAAATTGGAAAATAACAATGTGTATTCCCGATTTTGAACTTGCAACAGATATTTCACGTTCTGTTTTGCCTGAATGTGTTCCTATGAAAGATGCAATTTATAATTTAAGAAGATCTGCAATGTTTGTTGAAGCAATTTACACTCAAGATGAAGAATTAATGAAATTTGCAATGACAGACAGGCTCCATCAGCCATATAGAATGAAATTAGTCCCCGGGCTAAATTCTATTATGGATAGTTTAAAGCATACAGATGGTGTTTTAGGCTGTACATTAGCAGGTGCAGGCCCATCTATTGCTATTATTTCAAACGGCAAAAATATTGATGAAATTAATGAAATAGTAGAAACAAATTGGAACAACATTAATGTTAATTCATTAATTCATACATATACTATTGAAGATAAAGGTGCAAGAAAAATATAAGGAGATAAAAATGAAAAAAATATTGTCTTTATTATCTGTAATTTCAATTTTAACAATTTCAAATGCTGCATTTGCCGCAGTTGGTTATGTAGATTATTCTTATATTTCAAAAAATTATCCTTTAGCTCAAAAATATACTCAAACTCTTAAAACTAAAAACGCTGCAATTGTAACTTATGCAAAACAAAAAGATAATCAGGTGAAAGCTGCAAAAACCCAGGCTGAAAAAGCAAAAATAAGAAAAGAAGGAATAGCCCAAGTTCAATTAAAACAAAAAGAAGTAATTTCTCTAAAACAAAAATATGAAGCTGAACTTGAAGCAAAAGTTTCTGCAGCTGCAGAAAAAGTAAGAGTTCAAAAAAAGCTTGATATTATTGTAAAAAAAGATGCAAGAGTAGCTGGCGGTGTTAACTGCACAAATGAAGTTTTATCAATTTTGAAAAATCCTTTGGCGGCTAAATAAAAATGTTTAAATTTGACTGTATAGTAGTTGGTGCAGGCCATGCAGGCGTTGAAGCGGCGGTTGCGGCATCAAGATTGGGTGCAAAAGTTGCGCTTATGACGCTAAACATTGAAAATATTGCGCTTATGCCCTGCAACCCTGCTGTTGGGGGTCCAGCTAAATCTAATTTGGTTCGAGAAATTGATGCACTTGGTGGCATTATGGGCCGAATTACAGATGAAACTTATATGCAGTTAAAAATGCTTAATTCATCTAAAGGCCCTGCGGTTAGGGCCCTAAGGGCGCAATCGGATAAAATTCTCTATAAATTAAAAATGAGAGAATTTATTGAAAGTGAAGAAAATATAAAAATAATTCAAACTCAAGTTGTTGATTTGATTATTGAAAATAACATTATAAAAGGCGTTATTGATGAATTAGGCGTTGAATATTTTTCACCAACCGTTATTTTAACAACAGGAACAAGCCTGAACGGGAAAATTTTTATAGGTTTAAAAAGTTTTTCGGCAGGAAGACTGGCAGAACGTGCTGCAGTCGGCTTAAGTGACGCTTTAGTTAAAGCAGGGTTTCCGATTAAAAGGCTTAAAACAGGAACGCCTGCAAGGGTTGATTCAAGAACAATTAATTATTCAAAACTTCAAATTCAACCGCCTGATAGCATTGATAAATACGGAACGTATAATTTCTTTTCATTTAGAAAAGAAAAATGCTTTAGGCCCCAAGTTCCTTGTTATTTAACAAGAACAACAGAAATAACACATAAAATAATTAAAGATAATTTGGATAAATCACCCCTATATTCAGGTTTAATCCATGGGATAGGCCCAAGGTATTGCCCTTCTATTGAAGATAAGGTTGTAAGGTTTAAAGATAACCCATCTCACCACATTTTTATAGAACCTGAAGGCGAAAAAACTTATGAAACCTATGTTCAAGGTTTTTCAACAAGTTTACCTATTGATGTTCAATTTAAAATGTTAAGGTCACTCCCCGGGTTAGAAAATGTTTCTGTTATAAAGCCTGCCTATGCCGTTGAATATGATTCCGTTCCTGCAGTTGAGTTAACCCGTTCTTTGATGACAAAAAAAATTAAAGGCTTGTTTCTGGCAGGGCAAATTAATGGTACATCAGGCTATGAAGAAGCGGCTGCTCAAGGATTAATTGCAGGCATAAATGCTTCACTTTATATTCAAAATAAAGAATTTTTTGAACCTGAAAGAAAAAGTTCTTATATTGGAACTTTAATTGATGATTTAATTACAAAAGATTTATTGGAACCATACAGAATGCTAACTTCAAGGTCTGAATACAGGCTTATTTTAAGAAGCGATAACGCCGATTTCAGGCTTATGGAAACGGGCTATAAATTAGGGCTTGTGAAAGAAGAAGATATTCAAAGGTTTAGATTTAAAAAAGAAAATATTGAAAAAGAAATTGAAAACTTAAAAACCTTTAAAATTGCAGCAAATAGCAAAAATAAAGAAATAATGAATAAATTAGGGCAAAATTTTGAAATTGGGCAAAGCGCTTACCAATTAATAAAAAGGCCTGATGTTGATTATTTCTTAATTCAAGAATTAGGCTATAAGCCCAATTTTAGCGTTGATGATATATATTTGAAAAAAGAAATTGAAGAACAAGTTGAAATTTTAATCAAATATCAAGGCTACATTGAAAGGCAAGAAAACCAAGTTAATATATCTGATAAACTTGAAAAAATAAAAATCCCGGATGATATTGATTTTATGGAAATAAAACAAATTTCAACAGAAACAAAAGAACTTTTAAATAAAATTAAGCCAAAAACCTTAGCACAAGCCTCAAGAATAGGCGGTGTAAAGCCTGCAGATATTTCTGTTTTAATGGTTTTAATTGAAAGTGGAAAAATTCGAAAAAAAATTGTATAATGAAATTGCTGCAATTTTTGGAAAAGAGAATTTGAATAATTTTATTGAAAAAACCCAAAATAAGGAAGAAATTAAGGATAGTCTTTTAAATATTATATTTAATTTCCCTGAAAAAATTAAAAAATCTTATCTTAAAGAAGTTGACGAGATAAGAAAATTTGCGATTGCAATTAAAGATTTTGAACTTGTTTCAATTGCGATGAGTATTTTTGCTTATCTAAAATACAGGTGTGTTGAAAAAAACAGTTATAGAGCCTATATGAT
The DNA here is from genome assembly GCA_944325145.1 of Candidatus Gastranaerophilales bacterium. Classification (GTDB taxonomy): domain Bacteria; phylum Cyanobacteriota; class Vampirovibrionia; order Gastranaerophilales; family Gastranaerophilaceae; genus Galligastranaerophilus_A. The sequence goes on along the minus strand of CALYDL010000011.1, from coordinate 3,753 downwards.
GCTAAATGATGCAAAATATTTGGCGGTTTCATCAAACCTTTATTTGGCGCAAAAAGTTAATTTATTTATTTTTGCTCTAATGGAATTTGAAGAAGAAAATTTTGATGATGCAATTGATTTTATTAAAAATGCTCAACTTATAAAAAATGGCGAATTTGAATTTGATAATAAATTAAACACTGTAAAATCTGCAATAGAAAAGGCAAAGCAAAAAAGAATAATTCATTTGGCACCGCCTTCTTTTATTCCGGATCATAAAAATGACCCTCTGCTTGCACTATTAAAAGTAGGCAGAACAATGGCAATTGAAACAAACCTTGATACATTGCTTACAATTATTGCAAAAGAAATTAACCTTGCACTAAACGCAGATAGATGCACCGTTTTTCTTTTAGATACCGAAAAAAATGAGCTTTGGTCTAAAGTTGCACTTGGTATGGATTTAAAAGAAATAAGGTTTGATGCAAAATTGGGCCTTGCAGGATACGTTGTTCAAACAGGTGAAACCATAAATATTACAGATGTTTATTCCGATAAAAGGTTTAATAAAGAAATAGACCTTCAAACGGGCTATAAAACAAAATCTATTCTTTGTATGCCTATAAGAAATATGAGCCATGAAATTATTGGCGCATTTCAAGTTTTAAATAAAAAAGGCGGGCATTTTACCCAAAAAGATGAAGACCTTTTAATTGCAATAGGTTCATCTGCAGGTATTGCACTGGAAAACGCCACACTTTTTAATAAACAAAAACAATTTATAGAAGAACAAAAGCAGCTTTTATCAAGTTTTATAGATACTCTTTCAGCTTCAATAGATGCCAGAGATAAAATAACCGCAGGGCATTCAGAAAGAGTTACAAAATATGCGGTTTTAATTTGTGAAAAAATGCGGATGAATGAAGATGAACTTGATATTATAAGGCAGGCTTCGCTTCTTCATGATATCGGTAAAATCGGCATAAAAGATCATATTTTACAAAAAGAAGGCACGCTTACAAAAGAAGAATATGATGAAATTAAAAAGCACGCTCAAATAACCTATGACCTTTTATCCAGAATTTATGTTTCTAAATATTTTAAAAACGTTGCAAAAATAGCATCAAGCCACCATGAAAAATGGGATGGCACAGGTTATTTTTTAGGCTTAAAGGGCGAAGAAATTCCTTTAGGCGGAAGAATTTTAGCAGTATCTGATGTTTTTGATGCTATTACAAGCAAAAGGCACTACCGTTCAAAAATGGATATTGTAAGTGCACTGGATATTTTAATTAAAGGTGAAAACAAACACTTTGATAAAAATGTGGTTGATGTTTTTATGTCTCTAGAAACAAATAAAATTTTAAATGTTATTATAGGCAATAAAAAAATTGAAGAAACAGACAATTTTGTTTTATCAAAATTTAAAATGTCTGATATATATGGGCTTTATAAAAACAGCGAAAACAGGAAATTAACAACAGAAGAAGAAAGATTTGTTAATATTTTCAATAAATATTATAATCTTGTATGATATCTTTTAAACAGGCAGAAATTAAGGCAAAAACAATGAAAAAAAGAATATTATTTTCTTTATTATTTGTTTTTATGGTGCAGACAAATGCACCATCATTTGCTGTTGAAGATTCTTTTAATTTAGCTCTTATTATTGAAAACATTATAAACTATCAAAATAATTCAGATTTTGTTTCTGATATTAGAAACGATTCAAAAGAAAATTACCTTTATGCCGTTCAAAATTTAACAAACGGCAATGTTGTTGTTGCATATAATGAATTTAACAACACAATTAATTCCTTAGATAAAAACATTTCTCTTTTAATGTTATCTAAAAAGCTTTATGAATATGGCTTTTTTAGCCTTGGCGATGCCGCAGTTTCAAAAATTTCAGGCAAAAACAAAATGACAAGCCAAATTGAACAATTAAAAGAAGCATACAGCCCATCTTATAATTTATCTAAAGAAGAAGAAAATTTTCTTGTAAAAGCTTACAGTTCAATATATTTTAATAATTCCCCCGAAGAAGTTGCTTTTAATTTAATTAAAAAAACAATTTTAATGGAAAATTCAGACTATGCCAATTTTATGATGGCACAAGCAATGTTTCAATGCAGGCAATATAACCAAGCTTTAATTTACGTTAATAAAGCGCTTGATAAAAACCCAAAATGCGCTCAATATCTTTATTTTAAGGCAAAAACTTTATACCAACTAAAACAATATAAAGAAGCGCTTAAATTTATTGAAACATTAGAAAACAGCAACTTAATTTCAATTTATTTTGCGGTTGATTTTAATATTTTAAAACAACAAATTAATATGAATTTAGCAAAAAATGATTCTGATAAAAAATTCTACCAAATTTATTGCTATTATTTAACGGGCAACTATTATAAAACCTTAAAAGAAACAAACAATATTTTAAATTTTAACAAAAATAACCCCAAAATTTTAACTCTACAAGCAATGGCGCATTTGGCTCTTGGCCAAAATAAAGAAGCCTATGATGATTTTTTATTAAGCTATGAAATGGATAAAAAATTTGATTTAACTCTAATGGGCTTAGCTGATTGCAACTTTATAAATAAACAATATGAAGAAGCGTATAAAGGCTATAAAAAACTTTTTAATACTGAATTTAAAAACGAAGCCAAATTAAAAGCTTATATAGCCTTAAATGAAATGAATGCTGATGAAAAGAAAATTGCAAAGCTTGAAAAAGAAAAAGAAATTATCGACAATAAAGCTTTTAATGAGTATTACATAATTGCAAATAATTTATTTAACGATAATTCTCAAAACAAAAAAAGATATACGGCAAAATCTTTAAGTATAAATATGTTAAATGTTAATACTTGGGATATTTTGCTTGAAAATAGCTATAAAAATAAAGATTTTAAAAATTTAGACACTTTAGTTTTCATGCTTTCATTTTTAGATGTTAAAAACCCTGAATATTATTATTATTCAGCGCTTTCTATGAATGAAAAAAATAATAAAAAAGAAGCATTTTTTGAAGTTAAAAAAGCGCTTAATTTAAACCCTGAATATAAACCCGCAATTGAACTTATGAACAAATTGCAAAATGAACTTATCTGATAAAGGATTTTTTATGTTGGGGTAGAAACCCCAACTTACAAGTTTAAAATTAAAAAAAAGCCCCTTACAAAAGGGGCAAATGAAAAGATAGCGGATTTTGTGTAGCACGTAGGGCAAAGCCCGAAGTGCGACGGGTGCGAAGCTTTAGCGAAGCGCAAAATTCCTTGAAAAGGAATTTGAAGCGGAGTGCCAAAAAGCGAAGCTCCAACAAAATCCAAGAGAATTAAACTTTTTTAAAAACCACAAGCAAAATTCAAGAGAATTAAACTTTTTTCCCGCCTGTCAAATCAAAGATTTGTTCATTCCTTCGTTCGCATTCGCTCACTTCGTCATAACGGCGGCTATCAACAGCTGCGCTCAATGCTCAACGCATTGAGCCCTCTTGAAATTCCTAGCGGCTCACTAATTTTGAACTTCGCTTTTGAAACCTTAAAAAGGTTTCAGTCGCTCCGTCAATCGTTTGCCTTGGCGGGTTTCGCTCGCTTGCGCTTGCTTCACCCTACGGAATTTCGCTTCGCTCTGGCTCACGCTTTATTTTTTAGCTTGCGCTTGATACATAGCTCTTTGTGCTGCAACACCATAAGGAATTGCTTGTTTGTCTGTAATCATAATGGTAAATAAATCTGATAATTTAAGTCCCAATGGGTCAGAAAA
>CALYDL010000010.1 GCA_944325145.1 Candidatus Gastranaerophilales bacterium | reverse complement strand
ATTGCAATGTATCTTCAAAACGTAGATTCCGTTTTTGATGTTATGTGGAATAAAAAACTCAAATACGGCGATATCTACCTGCAAAATGAAATTGAACAATCTAAATATAATTTTGAATATTCAACCCCTGAAAGGCTTTTTAAACTCTTTGATTTAGCTGAAGCTGAAAGCTATTCATGTATTGAAGCAAATATTGTTCTTCCTGCCTATGACTGGGTTTTAAAGTGTTCACATACTTTCAATTTGCTTGATGCAAGAGGTGTTATAAGCAAAGATGAAAGAATCAATTACATTAACAGAGTAAGAAAAATGGCATCCGAAGTTGCCAAACTTTATGTTAAACAAAGAGAGAAACTTGGTTATCCGCTTTTAAAGCAATAGCCTTATAAAAAAAACCGAAGGATTAATAAAAGCTAATGGAAGAAAAAAACGTTCAGGGGATAAACTCCCTTTCTGAGGACCTAAAAGTCAATTCTCAAGAAATGAACGCCCTTATGAAATTGGGCAAAAATATGTTCACACTGAAAAACCCCGATGAAATGCTAAAATCTGCAAATTCTGCAGGGCTTAAAAAAACGCTTGGGGCGCTTGATTTAATAATTTTAGGCGTTGGCGCAATTATAGGTTCAGGCATTTTTACAGTTGTTGGTATTGCAGCAGCAGGCGGCCCCGAATCTGTCGGTGCAGGCCCTGCGCTTGTTGTTTCAATGGTTTTGGCATCTTTAGCTTGCGTGTTTTCTGCTATGTGCTATTCCGAATTTGCTTCTATGATTCCTGTTGCAGGAAGCGCTTATTTATACACCTATGCCACAATGGGCGAATTTTTAGCTTGGATTGTAGGCTGGGTTTTAATGCTTGAATATTTGGTTGGCTACATTGCGGTAGCATCTGCTTGGACAGGGTATTTTATGCAATTTTTGCAAGGTTTTTCAAAATACTTGCCCCATTTCATTGTAAACCCCCCTGTTTGGCTTATCCACGATTATAAAACAGCTGCAAGCATTCTTGTTGATAAAGGAATTGACCCTGCGCTAAACATTCCTCACATTTTGGGAATTCCTGTTTCTATTAATTTCCCAGGAATTTTAATGACTCTCATTATTATGGGAATTTTAATTAAAGGAATAAAAGAATCTGCTAAAATGGCAGGGTTTATGGTTTTAATTAAAATAATGGTAATTGTTCTGTTTTTAGTGACAGGCGCTTTTTATGTAAAACCTGAAAACTGGACACCTTTTGCGCCAAACGGTTTTAGCGGCATTTTTATGGGCGCATTTATAATTTTCTTTGCATATATTGGGTTTGATGCCTTGGCAACAGCAGCAGAAGAAACCAAAAACCCTCAAAAAAACCTTCCTATTGGTATAATTGGTTCTCTTGGAATTACTACCATAATTTATGTTTTAGTTGCACTTGTTTTATGCGGCATTATGCCAATTGATAAAATCGACCTACAAGCACCGATAGCTCACGCTATTAGTTCTGTCGGGCAAGATTGGGTTGCAGGGTTAATTTCAATTGGCGCTCTAACGGGGCTGACATCTGTTTTAATGGTTTTAATGCTTGCCGCAACAAGAATTTTATACGCTATGAGCAGAGATAAATTCTTGCCAAAAAGCTTGCAAGCGGTTCACCCCAAATTTAAAACTCCGCATTTAATAACGGTTTTAGCAGCTCTAATTTGTATTATTGGTTCAACATTTTTAAACATTTCAACAGCAGCCGAACTTTGCAACTTTGGAACCTTTACATCATTTATTATTGTTTGTGTTGCAGTTTTAATTTTAAGAAAAACAGACCCCAAAAGGCCTCGCCCCTACAAAGTTCCTTTTTCACCGTGGTTTCCTTTAATGGGCATAATTTGCTGCACGGGGCTTATGTTATATTCAATGAAATTTTTAACAACATCAAGATTTTTATTTCCTTTATGGATAATTTTAGGAATAGTTTTCTATTTCGGGTACAGCTATAAAAATTTAAGAAAAGACGGAGAATAAAAAGTGGCATTTAATTTAGAAACCTTTAAAACAAACCTTTTAAATAAAAAATCTCCGGATGAAATTTTAAAAACCGCAGAACATGCAAACCTTAAAAAAACGCTGAACGCATTTGACCTTATAATGCTAGGTATAGGAGCTGTTATAGGAACAGGCATTTTTACAATCATTGGTGTTGCGGCAGCAGGCGGCCCCGAATCATTGGGAGCAGGCCCTGCACTTATTATATCAATGGTAATTGCAATGCTTGCCTGCCTTTTTTCGGCACTTTGTTATTCTGAATTTGCCTCTATGATTCCTGTTGCAGGAAGTTCTTATACATATACATATGCCACTATGGGCGAATTTATGGCTTGGATGATAGGCTGGGTTTTAATGCTTGAATATGCAATCGGAAATATAACCGTTGCATCTGCTTGGAGCGGCTATTTCTTTGAATTTTTAAGGGGTTTTTCCCACATTCTGCCCTCTTGGCTTGTTAATCCTCCCATTTACCTTATAAATGATTACAGAACAGCAGTTTCAATTTATACAGATATGGGGCTTGACCCTAGTGTTGAAATACCGAGATTATTTGGTTTTATTCCTTTAGCAATAAATATTCCTGCAATTTTACTTGTTCTTATTATTACAATGCTTTTAGTAAGAGGCATTAAAGAATCTACAAGAACAGCGACCGTTATGGTGTTTATTAAACTTGCGGTTATTTTTATGTTTATTTTTGCAGGTGCTTTTTATGTAAAACCCGAAAACTGGGTTCCTTTCGCGCCAAACGGGTTCCACGGAATAATATCGGGTGCGTTTATAATTTTCTTTGCATACATTGGTTTTGATGCGATTTCAACTGCAGCAGAAGAAACCAAAAACCCTCAAAGAAACTTGCCCATAGGCTTAATTGGCACACTTATTATATGCACAATTGTTTATGTTTTAACTGCTCTTGTTTTATGCGGCATGGTTCCTATTGATAAAATTAATGTTTTAGCGCCAATTTCAGCTGCCATGAGCGCAACAGGAAACAATTGGATTGCAGGTTTTATATCTGTTGGAGCACTTGCCGGTTTAACTTCGGTTTTACTTGTTTATCAATTAGGCACAACAAGAATTTTATATGCAATGAGCAGAGATGGTTTTTTACCTAAAATTTTACAGGATATTCATAAAAAATATCAAACACCGCACATTATAACTTGGGTTTCAGGGTTAATTGTTGTTATTGGTGCATTGTTTATGGATTTAAACGTTTCAGCCGAACTTTGCGACTTTGGAACATTTGCATCTTTCACTGTTGTTTGCATTGCAGTTTTAATTTTAAGAAAAACAGACCCAGAAAGAAAAAGACCCTTTAAAGTTCCTTTTGTTCCATTATTTCCAATTTTAGGAATACTTTTTTGCGGCGGTTTAATGGTTTATTCCTTGTTTACACTTGGAACAAGCGCCATTTTATTCCCGTTGTGGGTTTTAATCGGCATTATAATTTATTTTGGCTATTGCTATAAAAACATAAGAAAAATAGAAAAAGAAAAATAGCCTATTTTCTTATCATATTTGCAATAGATTTTATTACTTCTTTAATCGGGTTTTTAACATTTTCAACATATTGAAAAATGGGTTTGCCGCTTGCATCTTTAATTTCGCTTGCGCCATGGGCAGATAAATATTCAAAAGTATCATCGGGGTTTACTTTTTTAAAACCCTTGCCTGCAACGCCTTTTATATCATCAAAAAAGGTGTTAACTGTTTTTCCGGAAATTTGACCTACATTTTCCCACTGAATGCCATTTTTTTGCATAGAATCAGCAATCACATCTTTTCCTTTTTTGGTAACAAATTTTATCGGTTTTTTAATATCTGCTCTAATTGCACCTAATTTTGAAATCATAACATTTCTCCTTTTTTGATATAAAACCCAAACACAAAATTAATTGCTTAAAAAATATATTCTAAGCTAAATACAGTTGTCTGATTTTGTTTGTTCATCTTTAGAGAAAAATTAATTAAAAAGGAGGGAATTATGACAGAAAAATTAAGCTTATACAAATGCGAAGCTTGCGGCAACATTGTTGAAGTTGTTATTGAGGGAGAAGGAACTTTAGTTTGCTGCGGCAAAGATATGAAGCTTTTAAAAGCAGGCGAACAAGACGGAGCAGGGGAAAAACACATTCCTGTTATTGAACATTTAGGTTCAAGCCACGTTATAAAGGTGGGTGCAGTGCCTCATCCTATGGAAAAAGAACACTACATTCAATTTATAGAAGCTATTTCAAAAGATAAAAGATATATTAAAAGAAAATATCTAAACCCCAATGAAGAACCCGAGATGATTATTAAATGCTTAGCCGATGATGATTTTACGGCAGAAGAATATTGCAATATCCACGGGCTTTTTGAATGCAAGGGGGAATAAAAATGGATGAAAAACTTCTTGAACATTTAAATAAACAGATTAATAAAGAAATGTATTCGGCATATTTGTATTTTGCAATGAGCAACTATTTTATAAACATAAACATGGAAGGTTTTGCAAAAGTTGTAAAAGAACAGGCAAAAGAAGAATTAAACCATGCAAGAAAAATTTATAACTACCTTGTTGCAAGAAACGAACAAGTTGTTTTATACGCAATTGAAGCGCCTGATACGAACTGGATAAACCCAATTGATACAATAAAAAATGCATTAGCCCATGAACAGTTTATAACAAGCCAATTCAACGAACTTTTTGAATTATCAAGAAACCTAAAAGATTATGCAACGGAAGTTTTTCTTCAATGGTTTATAAAAGAACAAGTTGAAGAAGAAGACAAATTCAGAACTTTATTAGAAAAAATGGAAAATATTGATAACTGTGATTGCGAAATAATGCATATAGACAGAAACTTAAAAATAGATGAAGAATATATTGAATAAATTTAAAATACCGCTAAATTTAGCGGTATTTTTTTGTTTTAATTAAGCAAAAAATCTGATATAATAGTTAAAAAGCGTTGAAGGAGGTGTTGATTATGTACATTTTTGTAACAGGGTCTGACACAGATGTCGGCAAAAGCTATGTTTGCCGAGGAATTTGCAAGGAACTTGCAAACCATAATGAAACTGTTGGGTATTTAAAACCTTTTCAATCCGGCGTTATTGAAGGAATTTTAAATGATGCCGATTCGGTGCAGCTTGCAGGCGATAACATTGTTACCAAAAGTTCTTACGTAACAAGAACACCTTCCACCCCTTTAATTTCAGCAGAAATAGACAATATTGAATTTGATTTAAATAAAATTGTTTCAGATTACGAATTAATGAAAAAAGAATGCCAAAATGTTGTTGTTGAAGGCTCAGGCGGCATTTATGTTCCCGTTAAAAAAGGGGTTTTGATGATAGATGTTATTAAAAAATTAAAACTCCCCACAATTGTTGTTGCAAGGCCGGATTTAGGCACAATCAACCACACGTTAATGACAATAGATTGTCTTATAAATAACGACATCAAAGTTTTAGGAATTGTAATTTCAAAATATCCTGAAAAAACAACAGACCCTGTTATTACAAGGGTTAAAGAAATGATTGAAATGTTTTCAGGCGATGTTAAGGTTTTAGGAGTTATAAAACAAAATCAGAAAGATTTTTCAACCCTAACATCAAAAATTATGGAAAATTTAGCCTTGAGTTGTTTTTAGAGGCTGAGAAATATTATTCTGTGCTCCTGCTAAATTATTTGCAGGGGCACTATTTTGCCTTTTTCCGATAACGCCGTATGTTTTTAATATATTTAAAACTAATGCGCCAACAACACCAACTGCAATGCCTGCGCCTATAATTGCATTTTTTCTTAAATCTCTTGCGCTTCTTTCAACCATATCTTGAATTTTAAAATCTTTTGAAACGGCATCGGTGAATACTTCTTGAAGGCCTTGAAACTTTTTGTTAATAGAATCCGAGCCTCTTAACATTTTTTGATATCTTGCCTTAATGCCATCCATTAACTGTTCTCTGGAAGCCTTATCAACCGGCATCATTTCAGCTGTACCTTCAAAAAATTCTTTAAGCACGCCTTGAACTTTTTCGCCCCTTAGTTCGGCTTCGGGAAGTGTTTTAACATGTTCATATAGTTGTTCTGCGTTTTTTGCCTGTATTCCAAGTTCAATATCTTTCCTAAAAAGCTTTGCTCCCAATTTAACCGAATCAACTATATCATCGCCTTTTCTTGCGATGTAATCGGGAAGTTCTTCTTTCATTGTTGCTTTTAAAAACATATCGCCATATTGCATATTTATGGCTTCTTTTGAAGGTGTATAAGGCGTTAGGGAAGCAATTTTACCTGCCACACCGCCAATTGCGCCGCCTGCAACTGCAGTTAAGCCAACATTTAAAGCGGAATCTTTAACAGCACCAAGAACACTTAAACCTTTTGATTCAGAATTGCCGAAAGATATTGAATTATTAATCATAAAAACACCACAATTTTAACTACAAGTTTTTAATACATCTGAATTAAAATAATTGCCTAAATTGAAACAAATTGTAACATAAATTATTTTTTTATAAAAACAATAAGTGTCAGAAATACGATAAATAAAGGGGTTGCGCTATTTTTTTATTTATGCTATAATAGTAGTATAAAGCCGTAATTAATCTGAGAATTTCATATACTATCCCTTAAAAAATTACAAAAAAGAAGTTACTGACTGGTAAAAAAATGACAACGGCTAAATCATCTTTGGTTTCATTTTGGCAAGATGGCAAAATGTTATCCTGCAGGAGATGGTTTATTTCTATTTTGGCCTATTGGATTAACCTTAATTTAATTCTTCTTTGCCTGCTTTCAATCGGCTTTTTTAACGGCAGCGAAACTTTTTCACAAGATAAAGTTATAAATATTGGAGCTGCCGCAAAAATTGACCCTGCGGTTATTTTACAAAACGAAATTAACAATTGGTCGCAAGCAAAAAGAGCAAAATATTCAAAATTTACAATAACATTCCCTGAAAACGGAATGGTTCACGCTAAAGGGCTTGTGCCGCTCGGCAGTTCAACAGTTAGAGTAAATGTATTGGAAATAAACACAAAATTAAACCCCGACCTTGAAATTAGGCCGCAAACAGCGTCTAATTCAAAGCTAAATTCAAGAGTAAAAATTCAAAATATAATTTCAGGAACAAACGCAATTGCGGCGATAAACGGGGGCTATTTTAAACCGCAAACAGGGGTTCCTTTAGGGGCGCTTGTTATAAATAAAGAAGTTTTAACAGGGCCCATTTATAATAGAGCGGCAATTGGCATAAATGAAGATAACAGCTATTCAACAGGTAAAACCGATATAAAATTTTATTTAAAAAACAGAAAAACAAGCTTTGAAATAGACAACTTAAACCAACCAAGAACCCTTTCAACTCATTCAATAATATATACCGACAAATGGGGAAAAACAGCACCAAAACCACCCAAATACGGGGCAAACGCAATTGTTTTAAACGGAAAAATTTCAGGAGTTTATATAGACCCGATTCAAATTCCAAATAACGGCTTTGTATTATCAGCCCCTATAAAAATTATTGAAAAAATTAAAAAAGAAAGAAACCTGAAATTAGAAACCATTTACCCTGAACATTTTAAAAACAGCAAGCATATAATATCAGGCGGCCCATTTTTAATTAAAGACGGAGAGATTTTTATTGATGCAAAAGAAGAAAAACTGACAAATATTATGGGAAGAAACCCAAGAACACTAATTGGCTATACAAAAGATAATGAACTTATTTTAGCAACAGTTGACGGCAGAGAATCGCAATCTGTGGGAATGAGTTTGTATGAAGCAGCAAAATTTATGCAAAAATTAGGCTGCACAAACGCAATTAATTTAGATGGCGGTTCATCAAGCGTTATGTATTTAAAAGGCAGAATAACAAACAAACCGCCCATAACAGGCGGCATACCGTTATCCGGAATTTTAACCGTTAATTTAAACACAACAATTACATCTAACGATAATGTTTCTAAAATGTAAAGAAAATTAAATATATTTTTTATATATGTTATATATACCAAATGTGTGGAATATTATAAGTGGTTAGTTCTTCTCTTTTCCACTCCTTCCTCCATTATATACGAAATTTCAGGCGGACACCCGAGCTTTTAGGTTTGGCGACCGCCTTCTTTTTTAGTTAAATTCTTTATAGCTTTTTATTATGTCATTTATCATGGAGCCATAAGTTTTTTTGCCCAAAAATTCAGCATTTGCAGATGCAACAATAGATTTTGAATATTCGTTAAAAGCTTTTATTCTATCTTCTTCCGATTCAAATTCATTTCTGAATTTTATAAGCTCATCTTTATCAAAAAATTTACCACCGCAATTGTAGCATTCATCAATTTGAACGCCGCCTAAATGGCTTGAATTATTTTTAACCATTAAATGGCCGCAAACAGGACAAATTCTTTTAGCCGTTACATCCACTTTTTCAAATTGTTTATTTATAACGGCTTCTAAAATTGGGGTTATATCTTCTTGTTTTTCATCAATTTTATTTGTTTCTCTATTATCCAAATATATTCCGCCGCAGCCATCTAAGCATATATCAACATTAAATTTTTGGGTTTCCAAATAAATTTTTTTCATTGGTTTATGGCAAGCGGGGCAAATAATTTCATCTAAAGTATCTGACATTGTTTTTTCCTTATTTTTGGCTAACAAAGACAAGAATAGCGTTTTTAATTAATTGTGTCAAATAAAATCGGTTTTTTGAACAATATTATTGTTTATGCTAATATTGAGCTAAAAATATTTAATAAAAAGGTAGAAATAATGAAAACTTCAGCTGAAATAAGAGAAATGTTTTTAAGTTTCTTTGAAAAGAAACATAATTCAACAAGGGTTAAAAGTTCATCATTAATTCCTGATAACCCGACAATTTTACTCACAACAGCAGGCATGGTTCAATTTATGCCATATTATTTGGGGCTTGAAAAACCCCCATATAACCCGCCAAGAGCAACAAGCTGCCAAAAATGCGCCAGAGCCGGCGGCAAAGATTCAGACATTGAAAATGTAGGCAGAACACCAAGACACCACACATTTTTTGAAATGCTCGGCAATTTCAGCTTTGGAGATTACTATAAAAAAGAAGTTATTCCTTGGGCTTGGGAATTTGTTACAAGCAAAGAATATTTAGGGCTTGATAAATCAAAGCTTTGGGTAACAATTTACCTTAATGATGATGAAGCCTTTGAAATATGGAAATCAGTTGGAGTTCCTGAAGATAGAATTATAAGAAAAGGCAAAAAAGACAACTTCTGGGGGCCCCCCGGGGCATCAGGTTCTTGCGGGCCTTGCAGCGAAATTCATTATGACCTTGGCGAACACTTAAAATGCAGCGATGATTGTTCAATTGCAACTTGTGAATGCAACCGCTGGGTTGAAATTTGGAACCTTGTATTTACGGAATTATTCCAAGACGAACAAGGAAACCAAAGCCCGTTGGATAAAAAGAACGTTGATACAGGCATGGGGTTAGAAAGAATTTCTATGGTATGCCAAGGGGTTGAATCTACTTTTGAAACAGACCTTTTAAAATCTATCATAGATAAAGTTTCTGAGATTTCGGGCAAAAAATATAAAGAAAACGAAAAAACAGATATTTCATTAAGGATAGTAACGGACCATGCAAGGTGTGTTTCCTTTATGATAGCAGATGGCATTTTGCCCACAAATGAAGGCAGAGGTTACGTTTTAAGAATGATTTTAAGACGTGCGCTTCGCCATGGGTATTTACTCGGTTTAGAGCTTCCTTTTATGGAACCTGTTATAAATAAAGTTATTGATAATTATGGTGATGCATACCCTGAATTAATTGAAAACAAAGAAAAAATCTTAAAAACCATAAAACTTGAAGAAGAAAGGTTTAAATTAACTCTGGATAGAGGCTATCATAACATTGAAGAAATTATGTCCAATTTGAAAAAAGAAAATAAAGATACAATTGATGGGGCAGATGCTTTTAAATTGTATGACACATTTGGCTTTCCTTTTGAATTAACAAAAGAAATAGCTGAAGAAAACGGCCTTAAAGTAGATGAAGCCGGCTATAAAAAAGAAATGGAAAACCAAAAACAAATGGCAAGGGCTTCAATGCAAAAGGTTGTTTTAACAGATGACCTTAACTATACAAATAACCCTGATACAAAATTTACAGGGTATGAATCAAATGAAGAAAATGCAAAAGTTTTAGCCATTGTAAAAGACGGCAACGATGTTGATTCTATTGAAAATGATGAAGCAGATGTTATTTTGGATGTAACACCTTTTTATGCTGAATCAGGCGGCCAAATCGGCGACTTTGGGCTTATTACATCCGGAAATTCATATTTTGAAGTAAATAAAACCTTTAAGGCAGGTAAAGTTTTTGTTCATAGAGGTTTTGGCTCAATTAAAAAAGGCGAAACCGTTAAAGCCAAAATTGACGTTCAAAAAAGAGAAGAAATTAAAAAACACCATTCATTAGCACACCTTCTTCAAGCTGCTTTAATTAAAGTTTTAGGAAATGAAGTTCATCAGGCAGGGTCTTGGGTTGAAGAAAATAAAACAAGGTTCGATTTTTCATTTTCAAGAGCTTTAACAAAAGATGAAATTAAAAAAACTGAAAAATATATAAATGAATGGATTAAAGAAGGTTTATTCGGTAAAACCGAAATTATGGATATTGAAACCGCCAAAAAATCGGGCGCTATGGCGTTATTTGGCGAAAAATACGGCGAAAAGGTTCGTGTTGTTTCATTTTCAAATGATAAAGAAACAGTGTCTAAAGAACTTTGCGGCGGCACACACGTTTCAAATACATCAACTCTAAGGCTTGCAAAAATTGTTTCAGAAAGTGCCATTTCTCAAGGTGTTCGAAGAATTGAAGCGCTTTGTTCTGATGCAGCGCTTAATTTCTTAAACGAAAAAGCTGATTTATTGCTTGAAATTGCACAAAATAACAAAATTAAGCCTGAAGACATTGAAGTTAAAATTCAAAAATTAACAGATGAAATTAAGGAGCAAAATTCTAAAATAACGGAACTTGAAAATAAAATTACTCAAGCTAAATTTGATTCTTTAATTTCAAAAGCAGAAGATGTTGAAATTAAAGGCCAAAAAGGCAAACTCTTTATTTCTATGGCAGAAGATATGCCATTAGGTGCTATCAGAATAAGCGTTGAAATGCTTGCAAAACGCTTGGGCGGTGAAACAATTATTGTTCTTTGCTGCAAAAAAGCTGAAGGCGGCGCTGTTGTAATTTCAAAAGTAACTGATGGTTTTGTTAAAGCAGGAATTTCTGCAGGAAATATTGTTTCTAAAATTACAAAGCTGATGAACGGCAACGGCGGCGGCAAACCGAATATGGCGCAAGGTTCTGCTAAAGATATTACAAATGCAGTGAATATTTTAGCCGACCTTGAACGTGAAATAAAGGAAAATTAATTGAACCTTAATTTAAAAAATAACGATAAAACGGCAAAAACCCTATCTTGGGCAATTTTTGCCGTTTTTGCCATTTTGACATTTATTTTAATGTTAAATAGAACCCCATTTTTTGATGAAGCCCACGCTTGGATGGTTTCTAAAAGTTTTAATTTAATTGAACTTTTTAAGATAGAAAAATTTGAAGGGCACCTTTTTATTTGGCACGTTTTGTTAATGCCTTTTTCAAAGAACAATTTGTTTTACCCATATTCAATGTATATTTTAAATTGGGCATTTTGCATTCTTTCTTTGTTTGTTTTTTGGAAGTTTTCACCATTTAAGAGGTTGGAAAAAGTTTTAATAACATTTTCATTTCCTATCTTTTGGTATTTTGCGCAAGTTGCAAGGTGCTATTCAATTGGTTTATTATTTTTATTTTTAATTTTAAGTTTATGGAAAGAAAGAATAAAAAAACCAATTTTAATTTCATTTCTTTTAATTTTGCTTGCAAATACATCTGCAATGGCTTTAATTGGAGCATTTGCTTTAGGTTTAATTTTTATTTTTGATATTTTAAAAGAAAAAATTGATAAAAAGAATTTAATTTGTTCATTTTTAATTTTATTTTTTGGTGCAATTTTAGTTTTTGTTCAATTATTTGGCGCATACCACCCCGATGTTGAAGCATTATTTAAAGAAAAAATATTTTTCTATAATTTAATAACATATTTTTATTATATTGATTTTAAACATTTAACTTTTTCCTATATTTTTAATAAAATTACTGCATTAATTGCGCTTTTAACCATTCTTTTTTCATTTTTATTTTTGTTTAAAAACAAAAGAAGCTTTTTCTTTTTAACAACAACATACCTTTTAATGTTTTTGTTATTCACTTTTAAATATTCAGGCGCTTGGTGGCACTACCTTTTCTTTTACGTTTATTTAATTTCAGCTGTTTGGCTATATAAAATGGATAAAAACTCTGAAAACATTTTTCAAAAACCATTTCAAGTTTTATTTTTAGCCCTTATTTCATTATTTACAATAACAACAATGTTTTTTGATACTCTCTTTTTATCAGAAGTTTACCATTCAAGAACAAAAGAAATTTATGAAATCATAAAAAAAGAAGGGTTATTTGAGGGTAACAAAAAAATATATGCACTTGATAATTTTTCTCAAACATCAACAGGCATTATGCCTTATTTAAAAGAAACCAAAATTTATAATGTTTTTGGCGATGAAAAATATTCAAAAGAAGAATATAAGCACTATATGAAAAAAGAAAAAAGAACTTTTTTAATAGATGAATTTGCAGCTTCATTAAATGAGAACAAAATAAATTTAGGAATATCCGATAGAAAAATGTTTCCTGTTTATTTCGGCAAAAAATACAGGCTAATTTTAAAACCATATTACAAAAACGAAAACCCGAATTTTATAATTTATGAATTAGAAAAAATTTAGAAAAAGAAATTTGTTTTTGGGCTTTGTTCGTGGAATTGGCCGCCTGCGCAAACAATTTCAATAACTTTTAAAAGAAAATCTCTTGGCGCATCCACGTGGGATAAGAAATATTCTTGGTTATCTTTGTGTTTAATTGTCATAATAACGCTTTGGTTTTTTTCTGCAGGCACATAAAGGGAAGCTATTTCATTATCTAATAAAATTTTCATCTGCCCGTCATAATCGTTTGTTCCTTGCATTAAATTTGCAAAGTTGCCGTTTATAGCAAAAATTCTGCCGCAAAAAAGCGGGTTGCCGCCTTCTCTTGGAAGTGCTTTTGGTGCAATATTAAAGCGGGATGTAAAACTTATTGTGTGCCATAAAATGTTTATTGTTGCAATTGTTTTTGTGGAATCAATTTCATAGTAAATGTTGCCGGATGGAATGTTTCTAACGCTAAAAGATTGTTTTAAAGATTCAACAACCTGATCCATAACATCTGCCATTCTTATAAAAATTTCAGCAGTGTTTTGGTTAGATTTTTGAAAATCTAAAAATTGTTTGTACATATGAACCGCAACAAGGCCTGTTCTTTCTTGCACAACAGAAGATTTTCTAATGCTTCCTTCAAGGTTATTTAAACTTTCAAAGTTGTTAGCCAATTCAATTCCGTTTCTTATAATTTATAAATCTATGTTAACTTAAAAATAGGGAATTACCACATTATATTATAATTTTTTTTACAATAAACAAATACTTAATTTATATTAATTTTAAAAAATATATGTATAATTGAAATATGGCTGTTAATAATAAATCAAAAAATTACTTAAAAAATTTTGAAAACTACCTTAAATTGGAAAAAAACTTTTCATCTCACACAATAAGGGCATATTCGGCTGATGTTTTATGCTTTTTGATTTGGGTTAATGAAATTGAAGTTAATGAAATTGATGCTAAAAAGTTTTCTGAATACCTTTATTTTATTTCACAGATGAATTACACAAAAACCACAATTGCAAGAAAAATTGCTTCCATTAGGGCTTTTTACAGGTTTTTATACAATATGGAAATTGTGGATTACAACCCCACAGACACAACAAAAGGCCCAAAACTTCCAAAAAGTTTGCCCGATTTTTTAACTGAAGATGAAATTGAAAACATTTTAACAAACATCAAAATTTCAAGCCCCGCAGGCTTTAGAAACAGAGTGATATTTGAGCTTTTATGGGTAACGGGAATGAGAATTTCAGAACTTTCGGGCTTAAATTATGAAGATTTGAATTTAGAACAAAATGAAATAAGAGTTTTTGGTAAAGGTGCAAAAGAAAGAATTGTTTTAATTCCAAATAAAACAAAAGAGCTTCTTTTAAATTATATTGAAAATGTTTCAAATTTAATTCATAAAACAGAACACAACGGCAAAAGCCCTTTATTTATAAATAATAACGGTTACAGGCTTCAAAACCAAACCATAAGAAAAGCACTAAAAACGGTTGTTGATTCAATTGAACTAAACAAACACGTTACCCCGCACATTTTTAGACACTCTTTTGCAACAAGATTAATTGAAAAAGGGGCAGATTTAAGGGTTGTGCAAGAACTCTTAGGGCACCAAAGCATTGCAAACACTCAAATTTATACCCATGTTTCAATGGAAAGATTAAAAACAGTTTATGAAGCAAGCCACCCGAGGGCTTAATTTTCAATATTGTTTGTCATCTTCCAAATGCCGCAAGGGCAAACACCTGCGCACATTCCGCAGCCTATGCATTTATTAGGGTCTGAAATATAAGCAAAATCATCACCCATTTCAACCCTTTCAATTGCACCTTTGGGGCAAGAATTCATGCACATTTTGCAATCACGGCAAACGCCGCAGCTCAAGCATCTTTCTTTTTCATCCAAAACATCCATCGCATAAAGGTCTGAACCTTTTAGGGTGTGATAATATGCACATTTCACTTCATCCAATGAAATTTTTTCTTTTGTTTTAAATTCTTTTAATTCTTTTTTATCGAATAAATTATCAATATTTATTGCAACTTCTCTACCTTTTCCAATTGCATCGCAAAATAGGCCTTGGCCTGTGCAATCGCCAATAAAGAAAAGTTTTTTAGAAACTTCCGACTGGTGGAATTTATTTACAAGAGGGAATTTTCTTTCATTTAAGTATTTTTCATCGATAAAATCAAATATTGGTCTATCGCCAATTGAAATTATTACTGTATCTGCTTTTAAGGTGGTTCCGTCTTTCAAGTGAACACCTTTTTCATCAACGCTTTCTGTAAAACATGGGTATAAAATTTTAGCGCCCAATGATTTTGCATGTTCAATTTCTTTATCAAAAGCCAAAGGTTTTTGAATATCTATTGCAGTAACATTTTTAGCGCCCGTTTTATAAGCGCCTATTACAACATCCATTGCGGCGTTGCCTGCACCAATAATTACAACATTGTTGCCTACTTTAACTTTGTTTCCTTTGTTTATTTCTTTTAAGAAATCTAAGCCCTTAATCAGCCTTTCCTTGCCTTCAATTGGAATAACGGCAGGATTATGCGCACCAATTGCAACAACAACGACGTCAAATTCTTTTTGAATTCTTTCAAATTCATCACTATCGATTGTTATTCCCAAATTAAATTTAATGCCTGATGATTTAATTATTTCTAATTCTGCATTTAATGTATCTTGGTTTAAGCGGTCAGATGGAATTACTTGCCTTAATTTGCCGCCAATTTCATCATCTTTTTCAAAAACTTCAACATTATAGCCTTCTTTTTGCAAAGTCCAAGCACAAGAAAGCCCTGCAACACCTGCACCAATAACTGCAACTTTTTTATTTTTATATGGTTCAACCATTTTTATATCAACATTTTCAAATGATTTTATACCAAGTGGTGCAATTTTAATGTGCTCATCTATATATTTTCTTGAACAATCGTTCATACAAAGGTTCGGGCAAACTTGGCCGCAAACACTTGCAGGAAAAGGCGAATATTCATAAATTAAATTAAGGGCTTCTGAAAGTTTACCTTCTCTAATTAATTCAATTCTTTTTTGGGTTGGAATTGAAACAGGGCAATTAAACTCACATGGCGGAGTTTTAAGATTGTTTTCCCAAGAAGGGGTTCTTAGCCTGTTATCGCCTGTATTTACAACATCTATAACATCGCTGTATGAACCGAAAAATTCTGAAAAAATACCGTCTTTAACCCATTTTTGTTCTCTGAACTCTTTAATTGAATATGGAACGGTTTTAACTTTTTTGTCATAAGGTTTTGCAAGAATTTTTTTCCATTTAGAAAATTCAGTTAATTCTTCATATAAATTTTGCCTGTCAATTTCGCCTAAAAACCTCATCAAGCCTGATTTTAAGAAGTTTTTATCGCTTTCATCCAAATCATAAATATCAACATCGTTGGTTAGACCTTTAACGTTTCCTCTAACGTAAACAACGCCGCCAACCATACCGCAGCAGCTTCTATCAGATAAAACAGATTCTAAGTGCTCGCATTCATAACCGCAAACAACAGCACGGCCGCCGCCCATAAATTCAAAAGAAAATGAGCCTGTATTTTTTAACACCCAAAATTCAGGTTCTTCAAATTTGGGGTCATGCTTCATTAAAGCGCCTGAGCGAGTTCCAACCCTTCCTGCAACATAAATTTTGCCTGAAGCTTGGCAATGTGCTGCAGTATCGCCTGCATCTCCTAAAACTGTAATTTCAGCGCCCGAATTTAACCAGCCAATATCAGCAGGGGCAGAACCTTTTACTATAATTTTTGTGCCTGCCATACCCATTGAACCCACTCTTTGACCGGGGTTTGTAATGTGAAATACCAATGGCTTGCCGTCTTTTGACCAAAGGGGGCCGCCTATATCATGCTGGCCTGAAGCTAAAATTTTAAATTCATTAAAGCCCATCTCAATTTTTTCATAAATTATATCGAGAAGTTCTTTTGTTGAAAGCCTTTTATTATCTTGCAGAGTGTCAATTATAGTAGTGTTCATATTATCCTTTATTTTTAGCAGACATGCTGTATGCCTAAGCGTTCTGCAACGCTTTTATCAACTGTGACAAGGGCGTCAGATCGACCGACAGGTAATGTTGAATTACCAATTGGCGCCATTAATTTTTTAAGTTCTATATCAGTTGCAAGAAAATAATTAACAATATTTTGTGCAACTTTATCTATATCAAGCCTTTTCATTAAAATCGGGTTTTGTGTTGTAAGCCCTGCGGGGCAAAGGCCTGTGTTGCAGGCATTACATCTGTTATAATCATCGCCCAAACAGCCTGCAATTTGAAGCATTAATCTTCCTGTAAATACACCGTTTGCACCTAAGCAAATCATCTTGAAGGCATCTGCCGCCAAAGTTCCCTTCATTCCTAAGCCGCCTGCAGCCCAAAGTGGAATTTGCCCCTGTTTTCCTTGGTGAACTGCAGCATTGTAGCAATCTCTAAGCCTTGAAACAATCGGGTGGCCAGTATGGTCTAATGATGTTTCATGCGCAGCGCCCGTTCCGCCTGCAATACCATCTAAGAAAAAGCCGCCAACAATGTCGTATGGGTCGCGAAGCAAATTGTTATAAACAGAAACAGATGTAACCGAAGCTGCTACTTTAATTGCAACAGGCACTCTAAATTTGAATGCTGCATTCATTGAAAGAAACATTTTCTGAACGCTTTCTTCAATTGAATAAAGCCCTTGGTGGTTTGGGGGTGATAATAAATCTGATTTTGGAACACCCCTTATTTCTTGAATGTGTTTTGCAACTTTTTTAGCCAACAATAAGCCGCCATCCCCAGGTTTTGCGCCTTGGCCTATTTTAATTAAAATGCCTGCGGGGTCTTCTGTCATATAAGGCATTGAATTTATAATTCTGTTCCACCCAAAATGGCCTGATGCGATTTGCAATATCATATATTTAAGATATTTAGACCTTAATAATTTTTCAGGCACGCCGCCTTCGCCCGAGCACATTCTGATTGGAATATTATGAACTTCATTAAGGTATGCAACCGCAATTGCAATTGCTTCCCATAACCTTGGAGATAGTGCGCCTATTGACATATCGCCGATTATAATGGGGTATATCCATCTTGTTGTAGGAATTTTTTTGGTTAATGAAAGATTTCCCATCGGGTCAATTTCAAAAGGAAGATTTTCAGGAGGCATTACCCTTCCAAAAGGCGCTAAAAGTTCAAATGTGTGGCGCATAGCATCCAATGAAGGGTCTGTCATTTGAGAAATTCTGCCCACTTTAATTTTGTCTAAGGTTCTTCCTTCTGTGTGCAAATTGGTTCTGCCGCCTCTTTTGGGGGATTCGGCGTTTAGTGCTCTATATTTAACATTCATCCTGTTTCTTTCATTATAAACAGGTTTAATTGCGCCATTATTGCAAACCTTAGCGCACATTCCGCAACCCACACAATTTTTTGATTTTGTTACAACTTGTTTTATTACAGGAAGCGCCGTTTCAGATTTTTCAGGTGTCGGAATACATTCTGTTGATTTAATATTTCTTCTTTTTTGAACATCAAATTTTATTGCGTCAAAAGTGCAAGCTGCAACGCATTTACCGCAAAGTGCACATTTATTGGAATCATATTCGATTTGCCAAATTAAATCTTCTTTGTTTATTCCTGAAATATCTACTGTTGCCATCTTTGCACCTTCAAATCATTTCCGATAACAACCATTTCACGTTCATTCGGGTATATATCGGTTTCAAAATTTCTCTTTGGTAAAACTTCGTTTACGCCTGTAACTTCGCTTGTTATTGCAATTGTTTTATCATCAGAACCTATTACAACAGGGCGAAGTTTTTTGGAATCGCAAGTTACAAATAAAGTTCCATCAGGTAAAACGCCAATTATTGTGTTTGGACCGTTAATTTCCAAATGCGCAAGAGAAGCTTTTATTCTCAATAAAACTTCGCTGTCTTCCCTTTTTTGCATTTCTTCAAATTCAAGAGGGGTTATAACGTGCTTATAATATTTAAGCGGCCATTTTAAAATTTTATTCACATAGTGAAGCGTGTATAAAAAGCATTGTGAATCGGATTCAAAACCAATGTAGCCTTTATGTAAGCTTTTTTGGAAATTTTTATTTTTTTCATAAAAAGTATTTTCACCGTTTGCTAAAACCGTATAGCCTTGAAGGAAAAACGGGTGTGCAGCGTATCTTACAATGTCATAATTTGTGTTTTGACGGCATTGAACGGTAATAATTTTTGAAACAAAATCATTATTTGGTGTGTGAAGATTAAAATAAGTTCCGATATCTTTAGGGTTGCCGATTTCTTTTAACATTAAAATATCGGGCCAAAAAGAATAAATGTAGCCTTCATCTTCTTCTTCAAGAGCTTTTCTTAATTTAAGCCTTGTATCAAGCAATAATTCTTCTTTTTCTTCTTTTGTTGCATATTTATATAATTTCGGATAATTAAAAACGCCGAAAATATAGTTTGGCATTGGTGTTATTTGCAAATTCTGCGCAGTTTTATTTATATCCGGCGTCCATTGCAAAATTCTTGTAAACCCGATTGAATGAAGAATATCTTCTGCAATTCTAACCCCTTTATCGGTGCATGCCATAGATAATAAAGGTAAATCTTTATATGGTTCAAAAATTCCCCCTAAATCTTGCATAACAAACGCAAAGCCTGAGTTATCATGGCCTTTTTGCTGCGAACGCATTAATTCCAGGGTTTTTGAAGGATGAAAATATTCACTCGATTTAATTGCCCCAATACGGCACATATGTTGTTCTTGCCTCTTATCCAATAGTTGGTGATATAGTTTTAATGTAACCGTTCATAAAAACCATGTCAAGAAAAGTAAGAAAAATCTTTACTTTTTTAAAAAAACAGGGGCTGTTTGAATGTAGTTTGGTTTTATTTCATATGGTTCAAACAGCAAATTATTTTCAATTTTTTCTTTTGTTATTTCTATTTCAATATCAGCAATATTCAGGTTTTTTTCTTCATATTTAATTAATTTATTTTTATAGTTTTCAAATTTTTCATTATTAAAAAGCTGATTATCTGAAATAAATTCTTCGCCATTTTCTAAAATTTCAAATGCCTTATTATATGGAATTAAATCCATATTAATGCCGTCTTTTGAATAAAAAACAGAACCCCTTCTTGCATCAAGCATTACATTTTTATTGTTTAATGCCTTTGATAAAACTTCACATGTTGTATATGAAGCTGTTTTAATTTTTAATTGGTCAGCTATAACTTTAACAACCGCCAAACCAACCCTAATTCCAGTAAAGCTGCCAACACCAACGTTCACACCAATAAATTCAATTTCATTAATATTAATGCTGTTTTCATTTAATAAATCTTTCAAAACTTTTATTAAATAGGCGCTATGGTAGTTTTTTTCATCGCTTTCAATTTCTTTTATAATTTTTTTGCCATCTAAAAAAAGGCCTATATAACTTTTATTTAAAGCGGTATCAATTGTTAAAAATTTCAATTTTCATTCCTTTTTTTGTTAAATTCTTCAACAGTTTTTAAAACAACATTTTCAAAATATTCGCCTGTTCCTTTTAATTCAAAAATTCTTTCAGATGAATAATTTTCAAGGTCATATTTTATATTAATTTCAATTTTATCAACAGGAAGTTCTCCTTCGCCGAAATTTGCCCATTCAACAAGGGTTAAAACTTTATCTTCACTGTATGCTAAAAGTTCATCTTTAACGCTTTGAACCCCTTCATTTTCCAAACGGTAAAGATCAAAATGGTAAATCGGGAAAAATTTGGTTTTATATTCATTTAAAATTACAAAACTTGGGCTTGTAACATCTTCAACAACGCCCAAATTTTTCAATAAAAACCTTGTAAAAGCTGTTTTTCCTGCGCCTATATCACCAAACAAAGAAACAAATGCCCCTTTTTCTTTAATATTTTCTGCAAAGCATTCGGCTAAAAGTTTTGTTTCATCTAAATTTTTAATTTTTACTTCCATAAAATTAATTTTAACATAAATATACAAATGCTAAAGAAATAAAGATTTTAAACCGAAAAATAAATTGGATGACAATTTATGGAAGGTTAAAAAATGGAAAACCAAAATTTTGATTTTGACCCTGAATTATCGGAATACAACCCTTTATTTGCAGAAATTGCGGGGCTGAAACAAAAAGCTTGCAAAAAAGAAGATGTAAGTTTTATTTCAAGTTTAATTGAAAAATTAACAAGGCCGATTATCGTTCAAATTGACTAAAAGTTAATAAATTTAGCAAAAAGAATGTTTATCTGTTAAAATTTACTTATGATAGATACACATTCTCACATTGACATGCTAAAAAACCCTGATGAAGCCGTTAAAAAATCGGTTTTAGCAGGCGTTGAAAAAATTGTTGTGCCAACGTCATCACCCAAAAATTTTGATGATGTAATTAACCTTTGCGCCAAATATGATGAAATATATGGCGCTCTTGGCGTGCATCCTGAAGATGTTTTGGAATATAAGGAAAATAC
Source organism: Candidatus Gastranaerophilales bacterium (assembly GCA_944325145.1). GTDB lineage: Bacteria > Cyanobacteriota > Vampirovibrionia > Gastranaerophilales > Gastranaerophilaceae > Galligastranaerophilus_A. The sequence goes on along the minus strand of CALYDL010000010.1, from coordinate 45,476 downwards.
ATCTAAAGAAATTTATAATCTTGCAAAAGAAAATAAAAAAATTGTTGCAATAGGCGAAATTGGGCTTGATTATTATTGGGATAAAACCCAAAAAGAAGAACAAAAGAAAATTTTTAAAACACAAATTGAAATTGCGCTCAGCCTTAATTTACCCGTTATTGTTCATTCAAGAGAAGCTCACTTGGATACTTTTGAAATTTTAAAAGAAACGGGAATTAAAAAAGTTATAATGCATTGTTTTTCAGGCTCTCTTGAGTTTGCAAATTCTTGCATTAAAGAAGGCTGGCTTCTTGGAATTGGCGGGGTTGTAACTTTTAAAAATTCAAGAAAATTAAAAGAAGTTGTAAAAAATATTCCTCTTGAAAATATAGTTTTAGAAACAGATGCCCCTTATATGGCGCCGCACCCAATGAGAGGAGAAGAAAATACCCCTGAATATCTTCCTTTTATTGCAAGAGAAATTGCACTTTTAAAAGATATAACAGCGGAACATGTTGATAAAGTTACAACAAAAACGGCAAAAGATTTTTTTGGTATATAAAAAATAAGGAATTTTAAAATGGCACAACAACAATTTAATAACCAACAAGTAACACAAAAAACAGCGTTTGTAGTGTTTGTTAAAGGTTCTATTGCACCTGTTATTTTATATTTGGATGACCCAAACAAAGTTTATGAAAATGTTCAAAATTTAATTAGAAGCCCGCAAGCACCAAAAGTTTTTGAAATTGAAGCAAACGGCCCCGTTAAGAAAGTAACTTTTGTAACAAGTGAAATTACAGGCTGTGCCCTGCAAGAAGAAATGTATATTCAAAAATGAAGAAGCGCTTAGACTTAATACTTTTTGAAAAGGGTTATTTTGAAACAAAAAATGCGGCTGCTGCTGCCATTTTAGCAGGAAATGTTAAAATCGGGGAAAAAATTGTTGATAAAGCAGGAGAACAATTTGACCCCGGTAAGCTTTTTGACCCTGAGCAAAAAGAAAAAATTGAAATAAAAGTTATGCCCTATGTTTCTCGTGGCGGCTTAAAATTGGAAGGCGCCATAAAAGCCTTTAATATAAATTTAAAAGATAGAATTTGTATTGATATGGGCGCTTCCACCGGTGGTTTCACTGATTGCATGCTCCAATTCGGGGCAAAAAAGGTTTATGCAATTGATGTCGGCTACAACCAGCTTGCTTGGAAATTAAGAGAAGATAAAAGAGTTGTATCAAAAGAAAAAACAAACGTTAAAAATTGCACATTTTCTGATATTTTTGGCGCAGAAACAATGCCAAAAGACGAAATGCCAAATTTTATGAGCATGGATTTATCTTTTATTTCAATTAAAAAAGTTTTAGATAACATTATTAATTTTGTACAAAAAAATTCAGAATTCGTATTTTTAATAAAACCCCAATTTGAAGCAAAAAGAGAAGAAATTCAAAAAGGCGGTGTTGTTAGAGATGAAAAAATTCATAATAAAATAATAGAAGATATTAAAGAATACGCCAAAAATTTAGGGCTTGATTTTCAAGGGGTTATAAAATCACCCATTCAAGGCGCAAAACAAGGAAATGTTGAATATTTAATTTATTTTAAAAGGGGAGAAATTTAAACTTTATGCCTGCAATTATTGAAACAACAGAGCTTATAAGCAAAACCATGGATTCATTAATAGATTTTATTGTAAAAGATGAACCCTTAAGCAGAGAATTTGAAAATTACTTAATTAAAAATAAAATTGAAATCAAAAAAGAATCTGAATTAAATGATATTTTAATTGATTACATTTTAGAAGGCAAAATGGAAACAGGCAAAAGAGTTTTGGATTATTTTATTGAAAAAACGCCGGATGCCGATAAAAAAACCGTTGAAGCACTTAAAGAAAGCTATGTTTCAGTTTTTAGAACAGAAAAAATTTCAAAAAATTCATTCGATGTTTATGACCTTACAAAAGAAACAAATTATACTTTAATTCCCTTGGTTAAAACCACCAATTTAAGAGGAATCGGGCTTTATGATTTTATGAAAGCAAGGGTTTTTGAACTTGATAATAACTTTTATTTGCTTGAAATTTTTGATGTTTTTGGCCAATTCAGAGAATATTTTGCAAACTTGGAAGCTGTTAAGTGCATTATTAAAAACCCAAAGATTGCAGTTTTAAACAATAAAGAAAAACTTTTAGAAATTAAGAAATCTAATTTAAGTTTTCATTCTTCTTTTGTTGAATGTTTTAATTGTGATGAAATTATTGTTTCAAATAAAGATATAGATAGCATTTTAAATGATTTTTACCTTTATCATACAGGCGCAAAAAATGAAAAAGTTGAATTTAGAAGGTTTGATGGCGATTTTGAATTTTTTGAAGTTGAAGAATTTGAAAACGAAAACTTTATGCAAAATGCACTTTACGGCTTTTCAAACAGCGAAAAAAATTATGATATAGGGCTTTTTTCAAATTCAGACACAGGGCTTTTTGTAGTTCCTTTTTTAGGAACCTTAAACAGCATTTTAAAAAATGAAAATGTTAAAAACAAAAGCGAATGCATTAAATATTTTTTAGTTGATGACAAAATTCCCCCTTCATTATTAATTAAAAAAGAAGAAGAATTTAAAAATTTTGTTTCAATAGTAAACGAAACAACGGGTGAAAATTTCCAAAATATTAACGAAATTATTGAAACCTATAAAGAAGAATACAAAGATAATTTAAGGTTTTCTTCCGTTTCTGTTTTATATAATTCAAAAGCTTTTTCTAAAGTTTTAAACAAAAAAGAAGAAAATGAAGATAAATTTAAAAATATAGGCAGAAACGACCCCTGCCCCTGTGGAAGCGGCAAAAAGTTTAAAAAGTGTTGTATGTTAAAAGAAGGAATATAAAAATGAAGAAAAAATTTTCAACTTTAATTATAACCACATTGATTATTTCGCTTGTTAATACAGGCATGCTTTTATATTTGGTTTCAGACAATGTAATTACAGCAATTCAAAATAGGCCCATTGTTATTTCAAGAGATTACGACAAAGGCCAATCAATGGAAAAGGCGCTTCAAACAAAAAAACCTGTTATTGTTTGGTTTTACACAGATTGGTGCCGTTATTGCCAAAAATTAGCTCCAACATTTAAAAAATTAACCAAAGACAGACAAATTAAAAAAGAATACGCTGTTGCCTATGTAAACGCAGAAGACCCAAGAAACAAAGAATACGTTAAAGAATATAAAGTGGAAGGGTATCCTACCGTTTATTTAGTTAAAGAAGGCAAAAAAGAATTTATTTCGCCCATAGATTTACTTTCACCCTTTGCATTTGATGTTTTAAAAGCAAAATTTCTTGAATTTGTGAAATAAATTAAGGGTTGCTTGTATAAAAAAGAAAACCAACTAAAAGGTCTGCCAAAAGCAAATAAACGGTGCACAAAATGGCAGACCTTGTTGTTGAATCACCAACATTTTTGGCACCGCCTTCTGTTTCATAACCAACCGTTGCACAAACGGTTGCAATAATTCCACCGAATAAAAACCCTTTTAATAAACTTATATAAATATCTTTTGTATTAAACATTAACCAAACAGAATTTAAGTAGCGATTCGGGTGAAGGTCTATTGAATAATAAGAAACAACCATGCCGCCTAAAACCCCTAAAAATTCTGCCAAAATAACAACAAAAAGGCAGCTGAAAGCAGCCGCTATTATTCTTGGCGCAAAATAATACCCGACAGGGTCAACCCCTAAAACTTTCATGGCATTAACTTGAGATGTAACTTTCATGTTTGCAATTTGCGCTGTTATTGCGGTTCCTGCTCTTGCAGCCATTGCAAGCGCCGCAAACCCCGGGGCAATTTCTCTGATTAGGGCGATTCCTAAAAAGCCGCCAATGTAATCATCTGCGCCGGATAATAAAAACTGTTTTGAAACCTGAAGCGCAATAACAGATGATGCTATAATAACAATCATTAAGCAAATGCCCAAAGAATCAAACCCTATAATTGCAGCTTGAGAAATAACACTTTTAAAAGTTACGTTTCCTTTAAGAGTATATTTAACAGCATCTATGAAGTTTTGAACGCATTTGCCTAAAAAAGAAATCATGGAATTAATTTTACAATTAAATAAACTTTAATTCAAATTTATTACCATATATATAGAAAAAATTTTTTTTCACATGTTTTAAAACAAAAGTCCGAAGTAAAGAGAAAATAAAAAATGAATATATCAAAAATTTCGTTTGCTGCCTTTAATCAACCAAGGCAAATTAACAACACTAAACCCCAAATTAAAGAATATAATAATACGACAAAAAGCATTAATTTAAACAACAGCCCGTCTTTTTTCGGCTCAACGTTTAACTTTGCCCCAATGGATGAGCAAACCTTTGTTCAAAAAGGCGGCAGCCTGAAATTCGGCTTTGCAAGAACAGATTCAAATAGCCCATATTCAGGCAGAATGGTTAATAATTCCAAAAACATGCAAGTTGTTTCAACATATTATAACGGCGAAAAAACTTCCGTTAACATATCTTGGAGCCAAAGAGACGATATGGATGATATTTTTATTCATCTGAAAAAAGATTCTGAAATTAACAATGTTTATGGCGGCAAAACCTTTGCTTGGGCAAACGAAACAAGCGATATTGAATATATGGAAGAATTCAACCCCGATGGCAACCTTGTTCATTCTTCATTAATTGGGTATAAAGGCCCAAATGACAGCACAACTGTAATGCATGTTCAAAGAGAATATGAAGATGACGGCATAACACCTTATAGAGAACAAACAGATGTTGGCGAAACTTTCAGTAATTTATTCGGATATACAACAAGAATAAGCGAAAGAACAAGTAACGGCACAAAAGAAACTCATTTTGATACAACTTCAAAAGACAAAACAAGACAAGCAGAAAGAAGAGTTATTTTCTATAATAAAGACGCAAAACCTTACAGGTCAATTGAAGATAACGTAACCTATTTTGATTCCGCAACCCAAATGCCCTATGCAAAAGCAGAAAAAAGAACGGTTAACAAAAATAAAAACGGTGTGAATATAATTAGAGATTTTGGCTTTGAAACAACAGACTATAACCAAGGCGCAGGGCCAATCAGAAAATTTATGTATGAAGAACACCCATATACAATAAGAAAAACAGAAGGCGACACAAAAACATTTTATGACGGTGTTACAAGAAAAAGATTTGCAATTGAGCACCATAAAGACGGCAAAATGTTCCCCGATGTTATTGTAAATTTTGATAAAATGTGCGCTGCAGAAATAAGAGAATTTGCAACAAATACAATTTTTATGGATATCTATAAAGATTTTGAAACAAAAATTTCATCAATGCTTTTCCAAAGAAAAGGAAACAATTTTGCAATAAAACAAGTTGATATTTTTGACCCCGCAACAGAACAAAGAAGCATTACAAGAAGATTTTTCCCTGATGGCTCTATTACAACTCTTTATTATGATGAAGAAGGAAGAATAATTAATTCAAATAAACAGCTTCAAGAAAACAATGAAGGCGAAAATTAATATACTGTTAAAAAAATATTTTGTATGATAATATTGTTATAATCAATTTTTAAGGATGTTATTTTGAAAAAGATTATTTCAACAAAAGAAGCTGCTTCACTTGTTAAAAGCAATTCCACCGTTATGATTGGCGGTTTTTTGGATTGCGGGGCGCCGGATAAAATTATAGACGAATTAACAAAAACAGATGCCAATAACTTAACTTTGGTCTTAAACGATACTTCGTATCCAAACGTTGATAAGGGCAAATTAATTGCAACAGACAAGGTTAAAAAAATAATTACATCTCATATTGGAACAAACCCTATAACAGGCCAAAAGATGATGGAAGGCAAAATTGAAGTGGAAATTTTGCCTATGGGAACTTTGGTTGAAAAAATCAGAGCTTACGGAGCAGGCCTTGGCGGCATTTTAACCCCGACAGGTGTTGGCACAATTTTGGAAGACGGCAAAGAAACTATGACCGTAAAAGGCAAAAAATATATTTTTGAAGAACCCTTGGGCGCAGACATTGCGTTTATTTACGGCACAACCGTTGATAAATATGGCAATGTGGCTTTTGAAGGAACAACAAGAAACTTTAACCAAACAATGGCAACTGCAGCAGATACGGTTGTTGTTCAAGCAGATGAAATTGTTGATTGCCTAAACCCGAATGAAATTATCATCCCCGGCGTTTTTATAGATTACATTGTTGAAAATAAGGAAGAAAACTAGATGGCACCGGTTGTTGACGCTGTATTATCAAAAGAAAAAATAAGAGAAATTATTGCAAAACGTGTTGCAAAAGAATTGAAAGACGGAAATGTTGTAACATTGGGCATTGGGCTTCCAAATGAAGTTGCAAATTATATTCCAAACGATATTAACATTATCATTCATTCTGAAAACGGCGTTTTGGGCCTTGGCAAAAAAGCAGAAGGCGAATATGTTGATAAAAAAATAATAAATTCAGGCGGCGTTCCTTTTGGTATTAAAAAAGGCGCAAGCTTTTTTGATTCTGAAATGGCGTTTATGATGATGCGCGGCGGCCACATTGACGTTACTGTTTTGGGCGCACTACAAGTTGATGAAGAAGGCAGCCTTGCAAGCTGGTTAATTCCAAATAAATTTGTCCCGGGCATTGGCGGTTCTATGGATTTAGTTGTTGGAGCCAAAAAAGTTATTATTGCAATGGAACATTTATCTAAAGGCACGGTTAAAATTGTTAAAAAATGCACACTTCCTTTAACCGCACATAAGGAAGTTGATATGATTGTAACCGAAAGGTGCGTTTTTGAATTTCAAAACGGAATTATGACATTAATTGAAATTAACCCGATGTATTCAATTGATGATATAAAAGCTTCTGTTTTTGCAGATTTTAAAATCAGCCCCGACCTTAAAATTATGGAAGTTTAATAAAAAAGGATACCGAATGCCAAAAACAAGCTATATAAAAAGAATAAAGGTTGAAAATCTATTTGGTACATACAATTATACGATTTTAAGCAATGATATCAATCCAAATTTAATAATTTTGTATGGAGATAACGGGTGTGGCAAAACAACTATTCTTGAAATTGTATACTACCTTCTCTCAACAAAGGTAAACAAGGGGCATAAATCTTGCATATGCAACAAAAAGTTTTCTTTTTTTGAAATTGAATTTACAAATGATGTAAAAATTGCCCTTTCAAGAGAAAAGAATGAACTTATCGGAACTTATAAAGCAGAATTTTTTAAATCAGGTAAAAAAATTTTAGAACACAATTTTCTTGCAGAATTGAATGATAACGGCAGTTTTTCTGCACCTGTAAAGGCGCAGGATGGCACTTCGTATTTAAAATTTTTAAATTTGCTTAAATTAAACGGTATTTCTGCTGATTTTCTTTCAGATGACAGAAAATTGAATTCTGTGGTAAATAATGATAATTATATTAATTCAGGAAGGTTTTCTCCACAATACTATATTGATGATAATGAAGGCGATTCGTTAAATGAAAAACTGAAAAAAGCAATCAAAGCTGCTGTTGATTGGTTTGGAAAACAAAATCTAGCTGCATCCGATAAGGGTTCACAGTCTATGAACAAGGTTTATACCAATATTTTAAAAAGCCTTGCTGTTAAAACCACAAATGAGGCATCTGTTAATATAGAGACAATAAAATCAAATCTAGAAAAATTAAATGACGAAAGTAAAAAATATGCAAAATACGGCCTTATGCCCGAAGTAGAAGTAGCTGATTTATCTGCCGCATTGGATGCAGCAACAGACAATCTACGCCTTGCAAAACAAATAATAGACCCTTACATCGATAGTATGAAAGCAAAATTTAAAGCCTTAAGTAAACTTGAAAATGTCATAGATAAATTTATAACAAATTTAAACACAAGGTTTTTTACAGATAAAACCGCTTCGTTTAATATATCCGAAGGAATAGAAATCAAAAATAAAAATAATGAAAAATTGAACATTAAGCAGTTATCTTCAGGCGAAAAACAGCTGCTGCTTTTGTTATGTGATGCTATTGCTTCAAGAGATAAATCAAACTTATTAATAATAGACGAACCCGAATTATCATTAAATATTAAATGGAAAAGAAACCTGCTAAAAACTTTGCTTGATTGCACAGAAGGAAGCAATTCTTCTTTCATAATTGCAACACATTCTATAGAACTTTTAACAGAATATAGAGAGTGTGTCAATAAGCTTGATTCTAAAATTGGTGGCATTAAATAATGATACCATATGATAGAAAAAATCTTGACGAATTTTTGATGACATTAGAGCTTGAGCCTTCTATCCATGACATAGTTGTAGAAGGACCTAATGACCGTGATGTGCTGGATTGGTATTTGTGTCAAGAATGCGGTTTTATTGGCGCAAAAATTTTTCTTGCAGATGAAATTAATGTGCCTTCAGAAATAGTCAGTATATATAGCGGAAATGCTGATGACGGCAGTAGAGGCCGTGTAATTGCAATCGCAAAATATGCACAGAATAAATATAAATGCAAAAATAACCTATCTTGCATTATTGATGCCGATACAGATGTTCTATTTAATATAAACAATCAGGCTGATACAATTATAAAAACAGATTTTTCCTGCATGGAAATGTATTATTTTGAAGAAAAAATTTTAAAGAAATTTTTTAAATTATTTTGTTCATTAAAAGTTGAAAAAAAAATTTCTTCACTTCTTGCCGATTTTGAAACAATACTGAATGAATTATTTCTAATAAGGGCAGCAAATAAATTTCTAAATTGGAAGATGAAATGGCTTGATATAGACAAATTTATAAAATTTAAAAATGAGTCCCCCGCATTTGACTGTGTCAGATTCATTAAATCTTATTTAAATAAAAATGCAAAATGTAGCCAAATTAATGAATTTGAAAATTGTTTAAATATGCTAAAACTTCAAATTAAAACCGATAAAAGAAATTATATTAACGGGCACGATTTTCTCAGACTGCTTGCCTTATTTGTTAAGTACAAACAGAACAGTAATAAGCTCTTTGACGTTATAGTTACAGGCAGACCCTTAAGAACATCGCTTTGCACATCACATGTGAATAATTTTAATCTTTTTAAAAAGCTCCAAGAAAAATCTGAGGTTCAATACAATATACAGATAAATTAACCTCCGTCTTTTAATTTTACCCATTTTGTAATTTTTTAAAAATTTACTTCTGCGCATCGTACATTGCTTTTTGGGCAACTATACCGTAGGGAATGGCTCCGCTTTCAGTTATTAAAATTGTAAAAATATCATATATTCTTTTGGTTTTTATGTCAGGAATCCAATATTTTACGCTGTTTCCTTTCATTGACTCTTCCCAAGCTTCAGAATAATTTGAAAACACACGGTTTGGAGTGGGCTTTCTGTCGCCATTTACATCAACTAAAACAGCGCAAGGGGGCTTTGTTGTGCCATTGGGATTATTCTTTAAACCATAACTGCCACAACCGCCACAAGCAATAGATGTTCCTTGATTTGGGTCATTGACCAAAGTGTATGTATCATATTTTGCTATACAAGCCAAAGTATCTGATTCATGAAGCCTGACGCCTGTTTCCCTGCCATCATTTGTTCTCCAAATAAATTCAAAACGCATACCATCTGTTGTATAAAAAGCCGAGTTCAAGTTGCCACTATTTTTACCATTTATATTATTGCGCCATGGTAGAAATTTTGTTGAACTTAAAATACTCATATGTCTTTGCAAATAATTATAAATATCTGCATTATCATAAGGGCTTTCGCCATCTATTGCCATATTCATTGTTATTGCTGAATTAAGGACGCTAACAGCTTTTCTAAGCCCTGTTTTAAATTCTTGTTGTTGGCTATTTGAAATAACACTTGGAATTGAAATTGCAGCAACAACACCAATAATAGCTAAAGTTATTAAAACTTCTGCCAGCGTAAAACCTCTTAATCTTTTCATTTTTAATCCTTTCATTAATTTATTGTTTTTGCTTTGTTTTTTTTGTTTTTAACTTTTAACTTTTTTCCGCCAATGATACTTTTAAAATCATCTGTCTTTACCGAAAGGTGAGGCGTCGGGGCGGGAGTGACCTTTTTTAGGTTTAACATATCACTTTTAAAATTAATCTTCTTAATTAATAACGCAGCCCCGACTCTGAACAACTGAGGGGACAGATGATTTTAAAAGAAAAGACTAAACTTATTCATTAAGCCTTGTTTTCTTTTCTTTTTGGTTCGTTTTTCTTTTCTTTGATAGGCGTATGAAAAAAGAAAAGAAAAATGAACAAAAGAAAAAAATAAAAAATACCTTTCAATTAAAATTGATTTTAAAAGTACAATCTTTTCATTCATTGCACCTTTTTGTATTAATTTGTTGCAAGGGGTGAAAAGAAAGATAATAAGCGAATAAAGGAAAATAAAAAATTAAAAACAGGGTAAAATAACACCCGTTGAATAAACTCTAAAACAATGTTATGATAATAAAAAGAACAAAAATGCACCTAAATAATACATTTTGGTGCAATTTTTATTATTAAAAAACCCCCTTAATTTAAGGGGTTTAAATATCAATGCAATTATTTAAATAATTTATGACAGACATTTTTTTGTCATACAAATATTTAACAAAATTTAAGAACTCAGGCGAAGAAGAGCTTAATGTCATATTAATTTCAAAACCTTCAGAACAAAAAGGCTCATAATCATATACAACATAATTATTATATTTGCTTCTCCATTCTTTTTTAACTACTGCGCAATGATATTCATCTGCCAAATATTCAAGCCAAGGTATTGTTTCTTTTAAAACCCCCTTGAATTCTTGGCAAGCGTAGTTTTCATTCTCTCTATATCTTTTTTCAACTAGCATAATCACTCCTTAAATAGGGCTATTTGTTTTTAGTTTAAATAATTTATTTCAAACTAAAAATACACAAAACGGCAATAATTGTGACTAGCTGAAAGTAGAATTGCTATTTTTTAAATAAAAGTTTTTTCAAAACCAAAAGAAAACTTAACTTTTTAACCGTTGCCAAGCTTGATAGAAGCGCATAAGTATCAATGATTTTTTTAATTGTTAAAAAAGCATTTGCAATATTTTTAAATTCTTTGATTGAACCTTTGTATTTTTTATAAACTTGAAAGCTAAGCGCTGAAAAATTTAAAATTTTAGTTATTAAATCATAAAAATCATCAAATTTTTTAATTTTATAATTCATTTTGAAATTAATTGCATCAAGCGTTTTTGTTGCCTTTATTAAATAAAAAACCAAGGCAATTGTTAAAATAACTTCAACAAATGATATTAAAAAATAAACAACTTGCATATAACTGTATTATAATTGTTTTATTAATGAAAAAATATCGTAAGGTAGAAGTATTTTATATGCCAAAGTTTATAGAGGCCATCAAACTTTCAAATAAAGTTTCAAAAGCGCTAAAATTGTTCAATTTTGAAGCAACAAGTTTCCCCGGAAAAATTGTTCAAAAGTTTTACCCCAATTTTTTAGCTGAATGCGCTGAATATATAAGCCACCCAAGGTTTGCAGTAACAGGCACAAACGGCAAAACAACAACATCGGGCATTTTGTCTGAAATTTTAGACAAAAAAGGCTTAAAAATTATAAGCAATAAGCTTGGCGCTAATATGCCAAACGGCATTGTAACAGCACTTGCAAAAGGTTTATATGGGGGAGACGGCAACAATGTTAAAAAAATGGATGGCGTTGTTTTAGAATGCGATGAAGCATATTTTTCTACAATTTCAAACAAATTTGTTTTTGATTACATTTTAATTACAAACCTTTTCCGTGACCAATTGGACAGATACGGCGAAATGGACATTGCAAGAAAAAAAATAATCAAAGGCATTGAACTAAACCCTGATATCAAAATTATTTTAAATGCAGATGACCCTTCGCTATCTGAAATAACTGAAAAATTGAACTATAACGATGATAAATTCATTTATTTCGGGTTTGAAAATATTGAATATATTGATTATGAAAAAAATTCAAACAGCCCAAAAGAAACAATCTCTTGCCCCAAATGCGGTGAAAACATTTTATATACAAAAAGGTTTTATGCACAATTGGGCGCTTGGTATTGCAGCTGCCATAACCAAAGAAAAACCCCCGATGTTAGGGCAAATGCAATTGTATATCCCGATAAAACAATTTTAAATGTTACTTATAAAAATGAAAAATTTGAATTTAAGGTTAATTTAAGCGGGCTGTATAACGCCTATAATGCACTTGGTGCAATAGCAGCGGCCCTTGTATCAGGCGTTGAACCCAATTTTATTGAAGAAGCCTTAAATTCATATTCGCCTGTTTTTGGCCGTCACCAAAAAGTAAAATTAAATAACGGCGGGGTGATGACAATTCATTTAATTAAAAACCCCGTTGGCGCAAGCGAAGTTTTAAGAGGTTTGAAAAATTTAAAAAATTCAAGAATGGTTATTGCAATTAACGATAACTACGCAGATGGCAGAGACGTTAGCTGGCTTTGGGATGCAGACTTTGAAAGTTTATCCGATTTTTCAAATGTTATTTATACAACAGGAATAAGGTCTTATGATATGTCCTTAAGGCTAAAATATGCAAATGTTAACCCTGTTTTAATTGAAACATTCGATTCAACAGATAAAGTTACAATAGGAATTGAAGCTGCCATAGAAGAATTAAATGAAAACGAAGACCTTGTTGTTTTAACAACCTATACAGGGCTTTTAGAAGTTAATAAAAATATAAATAAATTAATTAAAAAATATGGCGCAAATTAAACTTATTGATATTTTGAAGGAAGTATATTTTCGAATTTAAAAATATACTGTTTCTTTTCGTCTTCATTTTTGGCATAGCCTAAAATTCTTTCTAAATCTGCTTTAAGAGCACCCAAATCTTCATATTTTTTAAGGCTGCCTGAAGTTGCAATTGAAACATCGCCTGTTTCTTCAGAAACAACAATACAAGCGCAATCTGAAATTTCAGTTATGCCAATTGCTGCTCTGTGGCGGGTTCCGTATCTCCAGCTTAATTTTGGGTCTTCTGTTAAAGGCAACAAAGCGCCTGCGTATATAATTTTATCTTTATCCAAAATAACGGCACCATCATGAAGCGGAGTATTAGGGTGAAAAATTGTAAGTAAAAGCTCTTGAGATAAATTTGCATCCAATTTAACTCCGACATCATTATGATTTAAGGTTTCACCTTTGCTTTTTAAAACAATTAAAGCACCTGTTTTTGTTTTTGATAAATATTTAATAGCTTCAATTAATTCTTTAACAACGTTAATTTCATTGCTCGCCACAGGTTCTGTGTTTTTGTTGAACAACATATTAACAATAAAATCGTTCTGGCCGATATACCCTAAAAAGCGGCGCATTTCAGGCTGAAAAATAACAATCAAACTAACGGTAATAAATGTTACAAGCATTTTTAAAAACATACCGATAATTTGAATGTTGAATTTAATTAAAAGTTCAGATATTCCCCATAAAATTAAAAGAACAAATAAGCCTCTAACCAAGCTTTCAGAATGCGTTCCTCTTATATATTTTTTGTAGCAGAATATTAAAACGCCTGCTAAAAAGAGAATTTCAAAGAAATTTACAATAGTGGCGGCACCATAATTTACGCCAACAGTTTGTGTCATAAACTCATGGAAGGGCCTTAAAATATATTGGTGTATAAACGCTGTAAATTCCACTTCTTCCCTTGTATTTTTTTAGTGCAGAACATCATTTTGAACAAGTTGTTCATAGGTTTCTCTTTTTATAATAATATCAGATTGCCCACAATTTACAAGTACCATAGCGGGTTTTAATACTCTATTATAATTAGATGACATTGAATAGCCGTAAGCGCCTGTATTATAAACGCATAGAATATCGCCTGTTTCAGGTGAATTTAGTTCAATATCTTTAATTAAAATGTCGCCTGATTCACAAAACCTGCCTGCAACGGTTACTTTTTCAAAAGTTTCATTTTCTTTTTTATTTGCAATTTCAGCCAAATATTTTGCACCATACATTGAAGGCCTTGGGTTATCTGCCATACCGCCATCAACCGCAATATATTTTCTTCCCTTTGGAACTTGTTTATAGGAACCAATTGTATATAAAGTTACCCCCGAAGTTCCCACAATTGAGCGGCCGGGTTCAATATATAAAACGGGTTCATCAAAATTATATTTTGCGCAATTTTCTTTAATAGATTTTAAAATAACATCTGCAAGTTCATAAACAGAAGGCGGGCAATCTTCGCTTGTATAAGTAATTCCAAGGCCGCCGCCTATGTTCATTTCATCTAAATTTAAGTTATGAACTTCATTAATTCTTTTTAATTCTTTAATTAAAACGCCGATTTCATCATAATAAACTTGTGTTTCAAAAATTTGAGAACCTATATGAGCGTGCAAACCTTTAATTTCAAGGTTTTTGCATTCGTTTTTAATTAAATTAACAGCTTCATCAATTTGGGTTAAATCAAACCCGAATTTTGAATCCAAGTGCCCTGTTTGAATATATTCATGGGTGTGGCATTCAATGCCGGGGGTAATTCTTAATAATATTTTTTGAATTTTATTTTTCTTTTTTGCAATTTCATCTAAAAGTTTAATTTCATAGAAATTATCCACACTAATTCTTCCTACATTAAGATTTAGCGCAAGTTCAATTTCATCAGAGGTTTTGTTGTTGCCATTAAAGGTTGCATAGTTCATATCAACATTTGCATTATGAACCGTAAAAATTTCGCCGCCTGAAACAACGTCAAAGCCAAAACCTTCTTCGTGCAGAATTTTTGCAATTTGAGATGTCATTAAAGCCTTGCTTGCAAACATCATATTAACTTTTTTATAGCTTGAAAAAGCATCTTTATATTCTCTTGCTATTTTTCTTAAAGTTACTTCATCCATTACATAAAGGGGAGTTCCGTATTTTTTTGCAAGACTAACCGTATCACATCCTGAAATTTCAAGATTGCCTTGTTGGTTTCTTTTTGTATTAAACGGTTTAATATTTTGATTTATGGTATTGGGCATATCCTTCTTTCTCCTTGCTAAAATTCATTAATGATTGTAACATAAACTATATAATAATGGAGTTTAAAAATTTATGTTCACAAGCAATTTTTCAAATATGTATAAAACAATAATATTTGTTATTATGTTAATTCTGGCGCTTGTTTTTATAGGAAGCATTGTTGATATTGCAATAATGTTTTTTGGAGCGTTTATAATTTCTGCTTCATTGTTGCCTATAATTGATAAACTTCAAAAATTTATGCCGAGAACCTTAGCTGTAAGCTTAGTTTTATTAATGGTTTTAGTTGGCATTTTGCTTGTTTTTATTCCATTAACAATAATAACTGTTAATCAAGTGGCATTATTAATTGATAGCGCCCCAATGCAGATGGATAAAGTTAACCACATTTTAAACTTTAAAGTTTTTAATTATTCCCTGCTTGATTTTATTAATTCAAACGGCTTTGAAAACTTTGGCGCAATGCTCACATCTTTTGCAGGAAACATTTTAAGCCAAGGGTTATCTGCAGGAAAAGTTATTGCAAATTCAATAACATCTATTTTAATGGTAACAATTATGGTGTTTTACTTGTGCACAGATACAGACCATATGAAAAAAGCTTATTTAGCATTTTTCCCGCCAAAATTTAAGAGAAAAGCAAAAGAAATTTTAGATATTTTGACCCTAAAAGTTGGGGGGTATGTTGTAGCACAGTTATTATCTATGGTAGCTGTCGGCGTTTTTACGTTTCTTGGCTTATTAATCATAAGGCACCCAAACCCTCTTTTAGTTGGTTTTATAACATTTATAACAGATTTAATCCCCGTTGTCGGCGCAACAATAGCAGTAGGCTTAGGTTTGATAACTGCTTATGACGGCGGAATTGGCTATATGGTTTTAACTTTGGTTATAATGCTTATTGCTCAATGGCTTCAAAACCAAATTACAAGGCCTTTATTGTTTGGTAAGTTTATGGATATCCACCCCTTATTAATAATTGTTTCACTTTTAATAGGTGCAAAATTCCTTGGTTTTATAGGGGTTATTTTAGGGCCTGCATTTGCAAGCTTGGTTTGCGTTTTAGTTAATGAACTGTACATTAAACAAATTAACAATGGAAAGTGAATGAAAAAAGAAGTTATAGTTGAAATTTTAATCTTAATTTGCATAATTGGCGCAATTGTATTTGGGCTTTCAATGTTTAACCATTACAAATTTGAAAAACCAAACAGCTATAACATTTTATTTAAAGATATTGATTCCATTGTAAAAGGGTCACCCGTTCGTTTTATGGGAATGAACGTGGGCCATGTGGTTAAATTAAAAAGAAAAGATAAATATATTATCTGCAAAATAAGAATAACAAAAGAAAATGTTAAACTTCCCGATATGACAAGAGCAAAAGTTGCATTTAACGGGCTTGGGGGTTCAAAATCAATTGAGCTTCTTCCCCCAACAACAAATGACCCTGAAATTAAAGGCATAGTTGCGGTTGAATCCATGAGAATTAATGATTTAGCCGGCATGGTAAAAGATTTGGTTGATGTTGCGGTTATTATTAACGATTTTGTACAAGCAATTGACCCTGTTATGGTTTCAGTTACTTTGAAAGAATTTTCTAACCCTGAAATTATAAACAGAGTGGATTCTGATATGGAAAGAATAATTAAACTGCAAAACGGGGTGAACAAAAAAGCGGATGAAACAATAAACAAAGAAGAAAGCGCGGTTGATATCATAGATTCATTCAACAATATGATTGAAGAAAATGCAAAATAGCTTTGCTTTTAAAAAATAAAAATAAGGGTGTACCATGAAAAGAAGAGAATTTATTATAAATTCTGCGATTTTAGCAGGCGGCGCCACACTTTTGGGGGCTGCAACAAAAAAGAATTAATAAAATCCGAAAACCAAATAACAAGAAGAAAATATAAAGATATAACAGTTCCCCTTTTGGCTTTAGGGTGCATGAGGCTTCCTATGAGGGGAAACAATATTGATATGGAAGAATTAGACAAAATGGTTGAATATTGCATGCAAAAGGGCGCAAATTATTTTGATACAGCCTATATGTATGTAAATTCACAATCTGAAATTGCAATGGGCAAGGTTTTAAAAAAGCTTGCCCCACAGGCGCTATTAATTCAAAAGAAAAATTTGTTGATAATGAAATTTGTATAAACTGCATGAAATGTTTAGGAAAATGCAAGTTAAATGGAATTCATTATGGAATTAAGCCGAAAGAAAAAATTCCATTTAGTTTAAATAGAAGAAAATTAATTATCTTTACTGCAGCAAGTGCCGTTTTTTAGGTGTAATTAAATTAGGAATTGAAACGAATTCCATATAATGAGTTAATAGATAAAGAAAAAATTTTAATGGTAGATAGAGCTGAAAACATTTTATATGAAATGGTTTTTTTCAATATAGAGTTAGAATTATCGGAAAAACGGCAAAAATTGAAATTTTACCAAATGATTTTCAAAATTTAATTAATAAAAAAGATGAAATTTTAAAAAGCTTTTTTGATATTGGTTTTAAAGACATTTTGCTTGACTTAAAAGGTTACAGGCAAGGCAGCTTAAATGAAAATATTATGAATTAATTTTTTATTTTAATTTAAAATAAAATAGCTAAAATTTAGGTATGTTGCAAAAAGTGTCCATATTAAATATGGAATTAAAAGTAAACTTGCAATTTTTGATGTTGGGTAGAAATTTTTAATTGTTAAAATTAAAAATATATCTAATAAAATTATAATAATAAGAGCAAGTAAAATGTTTTTCATTCCAAAAAATGCAGGTGTCCACAAGAAATTAAGAATAATTTGAATTGAAAAATAAATGTAGCCTTTTCGTTTATTTTTATCTTTTTTTAGAAAATATAAAATAAAAGAAATAAAAATTGTTAAATATAAAATTCCCCAAACAGGGGCAAAAAGCCACTTTGGCGGTGATAAAAAAGGCCTTGTTAAATTTTCATACCAAATAGAATTAAACATAAATAAATTTTAATTTGGTTAAATAAAATTTTAATTCCCTTGATGTTTAATCCCACATTTGGTAAAAATTGTAGAATTGATATGGGTATTTAAGGGTATATTTTTCAAGAAATTTTAGGTAGGCCTGTTTTAATTCATCCAATTTTTCTTGTTTTTTGTTTTTCTCTGAAATAAATTCTTCAGCCTCAACTATATAATTTTTTCCTTCTTTAGCACAAACTATAAAATAAATGGGAACATTCATCATAAGTGCAAATTTAAGTGTGCCTAGTGGCAGTTGAATTTTTTTGCCCAAAAAATCCCCTTCATAAATTTTATTTTCATTTTGGGCTGAAATTCTATCTCCTGCCATAAAAACAATTTCGCCGTTTTTTAGCCTGTCTGAAATTATTATGGATGTTTCAATGTCTATTTCTTCAACAGGGAAAATATCTGCATTCACTTTTATTTCAAGCGTTTTTAAAAAGCTGTTGAAGGTTTCACAGAAATTTCCTTGAAGAAAAATATTTGTTCTTAAATTGTCAAATTTTTCAATTAAACACCTTAAAATTTCAATGTTTCCAATGTGGGTTGTTATAAAAAATGCGCCTTTATAAATGTTTGGGTCGTTTTTTAAAATAAATTTATTTGTATCAAAATTTCCTGAAAAAGAAATTATTTTATCAACCAAAGAATTTGCATAATTAAAAAATTGCCTGTATGTGCTTAGAATTGGCGGTTTTTTAATTAATTTATAAAATTTAATTGATGAATTTCTTCTTTCTTTGTTAAACAAAAAAACAGACAACGAAACAAAAAAGGCTATGATTCTTAAAATTGAAGAACCAAAAATTTTATATAAAAAATAGCTTAAAAGAAGGCGTTTTTTGCCTGCGGCGCATTCAGGCAATTGAAACCATTTTTTCATTTTTTTATCACGCATTCTATTAATGTATAATCGTGCGCCCCAAGCCCGTCATAAGAATTTTTAATTTCAAAGCCTGTTTCATTAATTAATTCTTCAAAATCTGAATAATTATACATTTTGCTTTTGCCGTTTGCCATGCAGGTAAAATAAAGCGAAGTGTGGATTATTGAATATTTTGCGCCTTCAAATTTTTGCCTGTCAATTAGGGGTTCTAAAATATAAACCTTAATATCGCTTGAGCTTGCTTTATAAATTTTATTTAAAATTAATTTAATTTGTTCTTTTGAAAAACAATCTAAAAATTGGCTCATAAAAACAGCGCCCGAAAGCTTTGGCAGCTCTTGTTTTTCATCTAAAATATCCGTTGCAAAAAAGCTGCAATTTGAAAGCTCAGGGTCATTTTTAATTATTTCAATGTTTTCAGGTAAATCAACCATTAAAATGTCTTGGTTTGGGTTATTTTTCAAAACCACTTTTTCAAATTTACCCGTATTGCCCCCAATATCTGTTATTTTTGATATTGGAGTTATCATTTTATAAATAATATCAAAGCAATTGTCTGAATAATAATGGTCAAATTCATACCAGCTTTTTTTCATTTTATCGGGCAATTTTGAAATATAAGGGTAAATTGTTTTTGCTTCTTTAAAAATTTCTTTTATACCAAATGGCGTTTCAGATAAAAAAGATTCTTTTAATTTATTTGCGCCAATATAGCAAACATCTTTTGTAAAATTAAAATTAACCCTTGTCATCTCATCGTATAAAAGGGCTTCACCAATAAGTGTTATGTAAAATTTATCTTCCTTTTTTTCTGCAATTTTATTTATAAGGGCAACTTCTAAAAGGGTTGTTAAAATGTAATCAGATAAATTTAATTTATCTTGTAATTCTTTTTTTGTTTGCGGGCGGCAATCAATTTCATTTAAAATGTTCAATTCAATTAAACAATTAACCGCCTGAAACATTAGGGGTGAAAAAGCAATTTTTTGCGCTTCGGATAAAGCCTCTATAAGTTTATGTTTCTTTTCACTTTTCATTATTCGATTTTACCATAAATAAGCTTAATAAATATGAAACGGTAACACCCAAAAATAAAGTAAGCCCGATTGAACTTATTAATTTAAAGCTTGTAGTTGATAATAAAAGGAATGAAAAAGCGGTTGATAAAAATGAAACAAAAACGGCACACTTTGAACCACTGCCTGAATTTGCCCTAAAAATTGAATAATCAAGGCTAAAACCTGTTATTAAAATTAAAGATAAAATGTGGAATAAATTTATTTCTATATTAAAAAGCCCCATAAAACAAATTGAAAATAAAACGCCAACTAAAGACGGGGCAATTATTTTAACCCCTTTTTTAATTCCAAATGAAACTGTTAAAAATAAAAATAAAGCTAAATATAAAACGGGAGTTAAAAATAAAATTTCTTTTCTAAGTTCTGTCATTTTCTTTGTAATTTCAGCTGTCGGGTTAATTGAACCATTTATTTTTTCATTTGTCATAATAAAACTTGTTGAATTATCAAGCATAAAATCTTTTTTTAAAGGGAAATTTTCAACATCATAAATTTTAAATTCTTTATTTTTTAATTTTTGAATTTCGCTTTTAGATAAAAATGTTGCATAATTATCTAAATTATTTTTATATAAATTTTGAACAAGCTTTTGGTTTTCTTTTTGTTTTTTTGTTGATTGAATAAAATTTGAAATTGAAATTGAATTTTTGATGTTTAATTTTTCTTCTTTTTGAAGGATTTCATCTAAATTTTTTCCTTCAACCAAAATAAAATTCGGCTGTTTTGAATTAAAAATTTCAGAATTAATTTTTTCAGCCAGCTCTAATTTTTTTGTTGGTTTATATAAATTTTTTATATCATCATTAAATTTAATTTTAATTCCGCCCAAAATTAAAACCAATAAAACAAAAACGCTTAAAACAACTTTTACTTTTTTATTTTCAATTTCAAATGTTTTTTTAGGGGGCAGATTTATTTTGCCATATAAAAAAACAACAACAAAAAGGTAAACTCCAATAAGCCCGAAAGATGTGAAAACTGCAATTTGTTTTAAAATTTCCATATCTGAAAAAAGAAGAATTAAAAACGCAAAAACTGTTGTTAGCATTGAAACGGTTAAATTTTTAATAAATTTTTTTTCATCGCCAACTAAAAAAGAATGCAGAGAATAATCAAGGCTTATACCAATTAATGTGGTTGAAAAAACAAATGTTAAAATGTGCAATTTTTTAAAAATTAATGTTGAAATTGAAAACCCAAATAAAAACCCAAATAAAATGCTCAAAATAACAGGAATTAAAATTTTTATATTTTTAAAATAAAATTTAAAAAGCAAAATCAAAGCTATTGTTGAAATAATGCAAATTAAATTAATTTCTAAAGAAGACTTTTCGCTTGTTAAATAAGAATGAATGGGAGCCCCTGCAAGGTAAATTTTCCCTTTTTCATTTTCTTTTTGAAGCTTTAAAAAGTTTTCAATTTGTTTTTTATCTTTTATTTTAAAATTTTCTTTTGAATAAAATTTGCCGTCTTTTTCTTTTATTGTTTCATCTAAATTTTTAGACAATAAATAATTTGTTGATAATAAATATGGGTCAAAATTTATTGGCGCTAAAATTAATGAAAAAGGGCTGTATAGCTGGTTTAAACCAATTTCATCCAGTTTTTTATAGTTTTTTTCTATAATTAAATTTCTAATTTCATCAGATAAAAAATTTTCAGGGTAATTTTTATAAATATCTGTTATTTCTCTATAATTTAAGTTTTCTTTTTTAAACCCTGTTTGAATTTCATCTAAATCTTCTTTATTTTCTGCTTCAAAAATAACGGTTAAATAATTTGATGAAAGGTTTGTGAGTTTCACAAGGTTTGAATTTTTATCTAAAAAAGCACCGGTAAGATTAACTTCAGGGGTTTTTGCCGCAAAAAAAGCGGCTATAAAAATTAAGATTGAAATTATTATAAAAAGAACTTTTTTTATCATTGAAACCTGATCTTTGTTGTTATTGAATCAATTGTTATTATTTCAATATTTGTTATCATTTTTTGATTTCCTTTTATTTCAATTTGTTTAATGTAGTTAAAAGCGGGGGAATTTTTCTTTGGTTTTAGCCCTAAAGCCCAGCCTTCTTCATAATAAAAGGTGAAATCTTTTTCCAGTTTTTTATAGTTTTTGTTTATTATTGCACTTATTATATCATTAATTTTTTTAGAACTGCTTGAATTATAGGTTGTTGTTGTTTTAATGGGGTATGTTGTATAAAATGTAACCCCTTTATTTTTATCAAAATAAAAATCGCCGCTTGATTTTAAACTAACCCCGTTTGAAATTTTTTCTTGGTAGAATTTACAATTTACATTTTCTAAATTAGGCAGTTTTTGAAAAATATAGTTCAATTGTTTTGGGTGCTCAAAAACATTTGCCTCAGCTTTCAGGCAAATAAAAAAACAAAATAAAATAATTAAAATTCTATTCAACAAATTCATCAATCGCTTTCTTTAATTTTTCGGGGGCACTAAACAAGCTTTCCCCCGTTTCAATTGAAACGCCTATTTGCATTGTATTTGCGCACAAAATTTTTTCATTATTATGATAAATAATGTATTTAAACATAATTGCAGGTTCTAATTCTTTTAAAGTTGTTTCAATTTCAATTTCATCTTCAAATTTGGCAGATTTTACAAATTTAAAGTCCATTTTTGCAATTGGATACATAACCCCGTCTTTTTTCATTTCATCGTAGGTATAGTTAATTTTTTTGAAAAAATCACACCTTGCAATTTCAATGTATTTAACATAGTTGCCATGCCAAACGATATTCATCGGGTCAAGGTCGAAAAAAGGAATTTTAATTTTTGCTCTTGTTTTAATTTCTCTCATAAAATTATCCTACAAAATAATTTTTAATTGGAAATACTCCACCTGAATAAGCTTTGTTATTATCAATATATTCAAAAGATACATTTTTTTCATTTTTAATTAAATTTAATTGAACTTTTTTATTCGGGCGAATTATATTTGAAAATTTAATTTTCCTTATTTGCCCTTCGTGGCAATCAATTTTAAATGCCCTTTTAATGAAAAAATCTGCATAAAACAATTGCACAACACCTGCTAAAATCGGGAAATTTTCAAAATGCCCCTTAAAAAAGTTGCTATCAGATAAAAAGCAAAGTTCAAACCTTGCTTTTTCTTTTTCAATTTTGGAATTTAAAATTAATGGTAAAGATAAATTCAAATTAAAAATTTCTTTTATTTTTTCTTTATTTATTTTCCCTCTTTCATTAATTGGAATTTCATCATAAAATTTCCACCTTTGAGGAATAATTTCAAAATCATCTTTTAAAAATTTCTTTAATTTTTTAATAACTTCAATTTTTCCTTCATTTAAAAGCGCCCTTTTGCCAATTTCTGTTGGAATTAAGAGACAGGCAGCTTTATTTTTATGTTCAAAACAAAAACAATCAGCAGCCATTTCATTTTCTTTAATTTTGTTTTCCAAAATGTTCAGGTCAATTCTTTTTTCTTGAATTTTAAGGGTTCTATCCATTCTGCCTAAAATTTCAATATTTTTGCCATCAAGTTTAATTCTATCTCCAATATTTTGAAGATTTTGAATTGAATAATTTGTTTTTATTGTTGTGCCGTCAATACCCGTAGAAATAATTTCAACCCCATCTAAAAGGGTTAATTTATTTGTATTTGAACTTTCTCTAAAGCCTATTGTGCTTGTTTCCGTGCTTCCATATATGTCAATAACTCTATCTGCAATGGATTCTGCGAATTTATAAAGGTCATCTTTAATTTTTGAACCTGCCGTTATTATGGTTTTTAGCTTATTTTTTGGTTTAACATCATACCTTTTCATCATATCCAAAAATGAAGGCGTTGTTATTAAAACGGCATTTTCAAAGTTAACATCTTCAGGGTAATTTATTCTATCTATATTAATAACATTCCCGTTTAAAAAAGGAATTATGAACTGATAGCAAAAGCCATAAATATGGTTTAGCGTGGTTGTTGTATAAAATTCCAAATTTTCATATTTATTAAGGTTTAATTGTTTTGTTAAATCATTACATTCCAGTTCAAAATTTAATAGTTTTTTTTCAATAATCTTTCCTTTATTTGAAGTTGAACCGCTTGTTGAAAAATGAAAAATATATTCTTTATCATCTAAAACATTTTTTATTGTATTAAGAATAATTTGAAAATTTTCATTACATCCAAAATAGCCGTTTTTTAAAAGGTTTTTAACGTCTAAAACGGAATAATTTTTATCTGAACTTTTTAAAATAATTTTCTTATCGTATTTATTAGATTCAAAATATTCAAAGAAATTATTTGCCATACTTCCTCTTAAAATTAATTCTTACAATATATTCTATAATAAAAATAAGCCCGACAAGAAAATATGAAATAAACCCGTTATAAAGCGCCCAAATTTCTTTCGGTAAAAAAATCGTATAAATGGAAACCAAAAAATTTAAAAATGTAAAAATTGCCCAAATATAAGTTAAATTTCTTGTATATTTAAGGGTAACATCTGTTATGTCAGGTTCCATTTTAAGCGCAAGCTTTTGAATAACTGTATATTTTTGAAATAAAGAAAAAAAAAGATAGAAAAAATGCAAAAATTCATAATGGGTGGGTAAAATTTAAAATAAATTATATCCGTAAAATGATGCGCAACAATAACAAATATAAGCCCTAAAAAAGGCAAAAAACCATTCAATTTTTTAATTTTATTTATGAATGAGCCCATAGGTAGCTTCCACAACATCGCCAACTGTTTTAATTTTTTTAAATTCTTCAGGGCTTAATTTTTTATCGGTGAATTTTTGCATTCTAACTGCAATATCAACCGCATCAATTGAATCAAGGTCTAAATCCGAAAATAAATTAGCATCCATATTAATATCAGCCTCGTTTATTTCCAATTCTTCAATTAATATATCTTTTAATTCTTTAAAAATGTCTTCTTTTGTATAATTAGCCATTAATTTTAGATCTCACAAAATCACTTAATGTATTTATCGAATAAAAATATTTTTTGTTTTCTTCTTTGTTTGAAGATAATGTAATTTTATATTTTCTTTTAATTGCCATGCCAAGTTCTAAGGCATCAATTGAATCTAACCCTAAGCCATCGCCAAATAAAGGTTCATCATCAATGATGTCATCAGGCGTAATATCTTCTAATTGAAGCGCCTCTATAATTAAATTTTTAATTTCAGCATTTAATTCCATAAGAAAATTATATCAGCTATAAAGTTTATTTACAATTTCTTTTGTAAGTTCTTTTTTATTTTCAATTTCTGTTTTTTGTTGAAAATTTTCAATTTTAATCATCTCTAATTGTTCAATTTCAAATATAACCCGTTTTTTGCCTGCCGCATAAAAGGGCTGGTGAATAAAAAGAAAATCTTCACTTGTCGTTATTTCAATTGGGATTATATCTTTATTTGCATTTAAAGCTATTGTTGCTGCACCCTTTTTAATTTTCGGGTGTTCATTTTTTCTGTGCCTTGAACCTGTGGGGAAAACTATTAAATTGAAGCCCATATCAAGCATTTTTTTAGTTTCTTTTTTCATATCGTCTATTTCAAGGTCGTTAGATATAAAAATGCTGTTTACTATATTTTTCATAACAAAATTTTTGGTTAATTCTTTTTTTACAAAACAGGTGGTTTTTGGAATTAGCCCGATTAAAACTACAATATCAATAAAACTCGGGTGAGTTGCAACAATAACCTTATTTTCAATTTTTTCTAAATGCTTGATGTCAACCCCAATAAGCCCCACAATTGATAAAAAACGGGTGAAAAATTTCCAAGAATTATGAATTATTTTAGAGCACAAAATTTTATCTTGTTTTATAAATGGAAAAATTAAAAAATTTAAAAATATTGCCCCAACTCCAAAAACAATAAAGCAAAATGTAATTATAGCTGACCTTATAAATTTCATTAACTTTGCCCTTCAATTAAATTTATAAAATCATTTGGAGATTTTGGAATTTCATTTAAGTTAAATTTCTTTCCTTCTTTTTTTGTAATTAAAATTGAAATTGTAACATCATCAGAATAAACATATAAAACGTTTTCTTTTTTTGAAATAATTGCCTTTATAAGCCCCATATAAAAAGAATCGTCACCCGATGATAGCGCATGGTATGGAATTGTTATTTTTTTAAAAAGGGTAAAAAAGCTGACAGGGTAATTATGAACAGAGCCTGAAAATGTTGAAGGCGAAACTTCATCAAATTCTTGGTATTGAGAAATAATGGAATTCAGCCTGTCAAATTCCCCAACTTTCGATGAAAAAATAATTTCATCCACTTCATCATTATAAATTTTATTTATGGCGCAAACCGTTAATTTATCAATATTGCTTAATTTTCGCCTTATAAGAGGCGGAATGAAAGAAAGGTCAATTTCATCATTTTGCTTTATAAAATAAAAATCTTTTACAAAAAAACAGCTATTTTCCATGGTAAAATTATACAACAAATGGATATTATTAAATATAATGCAATTTGCAATTTAGGAAGTAATATTGATGAAGTTTTTCAAAATGCGCTTTTAGGAAGAGCGGATTTATTTTGTATTGAAAATAAAAGAAGAATTGCAAAAATTAATGTTCAATTGCCAACAATTGAAGATGAAGATTACAATATAAGATGCAATCAAATTTTATTAAAATGTATTGAACCATTGAATATTGAAGAATATGACAAAAACGACCTTGCGGTTGTTTGCGCTACAACAAATACAGGCGTAAATGAATATGAAATAACAAAAAACCCCAAACATTTTGAAATCGGAAACCCTGCAGAATTTATTCATAAATTTTTCAAGCTTAAAAATTTTTATACTTCAGTTTCAACGGCTTGTTCATCTGGAATAAAAGCTTTTTTAATTGCAGATGAAATTTTAAATTCTAACCTTGCAAAAACCGTTCTTGTGATTAATACAGATGCAATCTCAAAGCTTCCTTTATATGGGTTTCATTCCCTTGAAATTTTAGACAAAAACCAAACAAACCCTTTTAGTAAAAACAGATGCGGAATAAACATTGGTGAAGCAGCCGCTGCTTTTATTCTTCAAAAACAAGGGGGCAAAATTAAAGTAAAAGGAATGGGCGAAACAACTGATTGCTACCATTCAACAACGCCTGACCCAAATGGAATTGAAGCAATAAGGGCAATTAAAGAAGCAATGAACGGAAATTTTGATGTTGATTACATTAATTTGCATGGCACAGGAACAATTGCAAATGATTTAATGGAAGCTGTTGCAATAAGTTCAATTTTTGGAAATAAAGTTCCTGCAAGCTCAACTAAACCTCTAACGGGGCATTGTTTGGGGGCAGCTGCAGGAATTGAAATTGCGCTTTGTGCTAAACTTTTAGAAAACGGGGGAAATAAAGTTTTTCCGCATATTTATGACGGGTTTTATGATGAAACAATACCGAAAATATTTTTAGCAGATAAAAACACGGTAACAGAAAAATTAAAAACCTGCCTTTGCACATCTTTTGGTTTTGGCGGCACAAACACGGCAATTTTATTGGGGGTAGATGATGAATAAAAAATATAACTTAGAAAAAATTCTTCCTCATAAAAAGCCCATGATTTTATTGGATGATATTTTAGATATTGATATTGAAAATAATTCACTGACATCAACCTTTAGTGTTTACCCTGAAAAAGTTTTTTTTGAAAAAGATAAAGGGATAAATTCTTTAGCAGGAATTGAATTTATGGCACAAACCATTGGCTGCTATTCTTATTTTAAAAATGGCTGCAAAAGCCCAAAACCGGGGCTGCTTTTGGGTTCAAGGCTTTATAACAATAACATTGATTATTTTATTGAAGGAATTGATTATAAAGTTAAAGCCCATGAAGTTTTTAGTGACAATGAAATTGTTGTTTTTGATTGTTTAATATATGATAATAATGATAACGAGGTTTTAAGCGCCACCGTTAATGTTTATCAGGGCGAAAGCATTGAGGAATTATTGAAAAGTGAGTGAAGTTTTAATAACAGGAAGTTCAAGAGGAATTGGAAAAGCTTGTGCAATTTGTCTTGCAAAAAACGGGTTTGATATAGTTTTGCATTGTTCAAAAAATATAGAAAGGTTAAACCCCATAAAAGAAGAAATTTTAAAATTAGGGGTAAATGCAAGAACCCTTTCATTTGATGTTTCAAATAGAGAAGAATGTGAAAAAATTTTGCTTGATGACATTGAAAAAAACGGGGTTTACTATGGAATTATTTTAAATGCGGGAATTGCAAAAGATAACCCGTTCCCAAGTATGGAAAATTGTGAATGGGATGATGTTATTAATGTAAACTTAAACGGTTTTTATAATGTGCTAAAACCATTAATTATGCCTTTAATTCAAAAAAGAGAAGGAAGAATTGTTGTAATGTCATCAATTTCAGGCCAAACGGGAAATAGAGGGCAGGTTAATTACAGCGCATCTAAAGCAGGGTTAATTGGCGCCACTAAGGCTCTAAGCCGTGAAGTTGCAAAAAGAAATATAACCGTTAATTGCATTGCGCCCGGGGTTATTGAAAGCGATATGACAGAAGAACTGCCCCCTGAAATTGTGAAATCAATTCCAATGAAAAGAATGGGTAAAACAGATGAGGTTGCAAGCCTTGCAAATTACCTTTTATCCAAAGAAGCAAGCTATATTACAGGCCAAGTAATAGGGGTAAATGGGGGGCTTTACATTTGAAAAAAAGAGTTGTAATAACAGGCTTAGGAATAGCATCCCCCTTAGGGTCAACCTTAGATAGCGCATTTAATAGGCTTAAAACCTATAAAAATTGCGTTCAGGTTTGGGAAAAATTAACTGAATATGATAGGTTAAACACCTCATTAGGCGCCCCTGTGGTTGGTTTTGAAATACCATGCCATTTTACAAGAAAAGTTACAAGAACAATGGGCAGAATTTCTGTTATGGCTGTTAAAACCGCAGAAGATGCCCTAACGGATGCTAATTTATTAGGAGATGAAATTGTAAAAACTGCAGGTGTCAGCTATGGTTCATCAATGGGTTCAATGGATGCCCTATTAGATTTTTATTCAATGTGCATTGATAAAAAAGTGAAGCTCCTAAATTCAGGCTCATACATTAAAATGATGCCCCAAACAGCAGCCGTTAATATTTCCCTTTATTTTAAAACAAATGGCAGGCTTATTCCAACTTCCACCGCCTGCACATCAGGCTCTATGGGAATTGGGTACGCTTACGAAGCAATTAAAGACGGCTATCAAAACATTATGATTGCAGGGGGAGCGGAAGAAATTCACCCCACACAAGTTGGCGTTTTTGATACTTTATATGCAACAAGCTCTAAAAATTCAACCCCAAATCTTACCCCAAGGCCTTTTGATAAAGAAAGAGACGGGCTTGTAATTGGTGAAGGCGCAGGAACTTTAATTTTAGAAGAATATGAAAACGCAATTAAAAGGGGTGCTAAAATTTACGCTGAAATTGTGGGCTTTGCAACAAATACGGATGGCAACCACATAACAAACCCAAATAAAGACAAAATGGCAGATGTTATGAGACTTGCCCTAAATTCCGCTAACTTAAACCCATCTGATATAGGTTATATTAATGCCCATGGAACAGGCACAATTAATGGCGATATAGCTGAATCAAAAGCCGTGGAAGATGTTTTTGGCAAAAACAATACTCCAATAAGCACAATTAAAAGCTATACAGGGCATACTTTGGGCGCATGCGGCGCTATTGAAGCAATTTTAAGCATTATGATGATGAACAACAAATGGTTTTCACCAAATTTGAATTTAGAAAATGTTGATGAAAACTGCGGCGAGCTTGATTATATAATGAATGAAGGCAGAAGCCTTGATGTTAACTGCATTATGACAAACAATTTTGCCTTTGGCGGAATAAATACATCTTTAATTTTAAAAAGAATATAAAAATGACAAAATTTGATCTTCACTTGCATAGCAATAATTCTGACGGCAGTGACACCGTTTTTGAACTTTCTGAAATAATTAAAAAAGAAAAAATTGAAATTTTCGCATTAACTGACCATGACACAGTGGAAGGCTGCTTTGAAATGCAAAAATATTTTGATAAAGGCTTTATTTGTGGGGTTGAGCTCACTTGCCTTTTAGATGTCATAAAATGCCACATTTTAGGCTATTTTGTAGATATAAATAACGAAGGTTTAAAAAAATTAATTGAAGAAGGAAAAATTTTAAGAAGAAAAAAGCTTGAAACAAGAATTAAATATCTAAAAGATGTTCATAACTTTGAATTTACAATTGATGAGCTAAATTGGCTCTATTCAAGACATAGCGTTGTTAAAACCCACCTTGCAAATATTTTGGTTAAAAGGGGTTTAGCGACTGATAACATTTCTGCTATGAAAAAATATTTAGATGGCTGCAAAACAGGAAACACAAGGTTTGATGGCACCAAAGCCATTCAAACAATTAAAAACGCAGGCGGCATTCCAATTTGGGCGCACCCTTTGGGCGGCGAAGGCGAAAGCCATTTAAGCAAAGAAGAATTTCTTTTAAAACTTGATACAATGGTTCAAAACGGCATTATGGGGCTTGAATGTTATTATTCAAGATATAATCAAGATGAAATTAATTTTCTTCTTAATTGCGCTAAAAAATATAACCTAAAAACAACAGGCGGAAGCGATTACCACGGTTCAAACAAAACGGTAAAAATTGCAAATTTAAACACCGAAAACTCCCCCGTTGATTTTGAACAACTGAATTTTAATTTGTAATTTTTCCTATATAAATTCTTGAAAATGAATTTAAAATATCGCTTAAATTTATATCAGAATAAAATGCCGAATTTGAAGAATTATACAGCCTGAATTTTATTCTTCCATCTTCCATATAAGGTTCAATGACATAAGCATGGTTTGGTTTTGTTGTTATTCCGTTTTGTAATTTTGTCGGCGATTGATTTGATGCTGCAACAAAAATTTTATCTTCAAAACCGTTAAGGTTATATAAAGAATCCATAATTTTATTTTGCCCGTTTGGGGTTTTTAAATTGCATTTTTCAATATCTTCTAAACCCATAGTTTGCATGAATTTTCCTATGGAACCGTTTTTATCCCTCAGGTAATCTGCAGTATTTAAATATTTAGGGTAATATGGGGGCAGCATTGAATTAGCATGGCTTAAAGTTTCTTTTTCGCCATACCTTAGGTTTTTTTCTTCAAGTTCAACTCCATAAGCGCATTCAAACATTTTTATTCCCGATGAACCGTTTGCAAGCCTTAGAAAATCAACATCATCGGGCAAATTGCCGCCTTTAAATTCGTGCTCTATGTTGCCATTTTCAAATTTAAGATAGATATTGCCATTTTTTTCTTCAAACATTGAAAGAATTTTAGCTTTTCCTTTGGGGTTATTCATCATGGCGTTTAAAACCCCTAATAAATAACAATCAGATGAAAATTTTGTGTTGTAACTTTGCCTTTAACCGGCGGGAAAAGCTTTTTATAACTTTCAGGGGTAATTTTTAAGGGGGAAATTTCACTATCCGATGTTTTAATTGAAATGAAATCTTCATCAGCTAAACAAAAAACTTCCCCGGTTTTAGAATTTTGAATTGCATCTTTTTTATTTTTAAAGGTTTTTATTTCAACATCTTTCGCCTTTAATTCTTCCGTTATGGAAGGGTTTAATTTTGGGCTGGTTAATAAATCCATCATAAAATCTGATGTCATATTGTTTTTAGATGCATAATCAATTAATGCCGCTATATTTCTTGAATTTTCATCATTTTTTGAAAGCGCAATGCAAATATTAGGCAAATATTTTGCCATTTTTTCTGTATCTTGAAACCTGGCTTTTATGTAGCTCATCGGGTCATCTGCAAAAGTTTCATCTTTTTGAAATTTATCTTCATTTAACTGCCCCATAAAATGTAAGTTTAAAAAAGGCTTGCAATTTATAGGTTCAACTGTTTTAAAATTTAAATTATTTGAAAATATTTTCAAACTATTCTACCCTTTTTTCTTTTATTTTTCCGTCTTTATGTTTTATTAAAAAACAGCAGCAGAAAGATAAACAAAAATTGTTTTTTGAGGTTAACGAATTTTAACTTTAACAATTTCTATTCTGCGATATTATCAAGTTCTGTTTCGATGACGGCGGTATTAACCGTATTTTTTGCGCTGTCAACAGCTAAATTATTCGGTTTTAATGTAATATCCGATAAAATATTTTTAGATTCAAATTTAGAAACAGGCTGAACGTATGGGTTACCCTCAACATCTATTGCTACAATTTCACCTTTTTGCACCGTTCTTGGCCCTTCAAGCGTTTGCACCTTTGTTCCTTCAGGAAGTGTAATTCCTTTGGTTTGAGCCTGTTTTGTAGCGTTTATATAAGCGTCCGATTTAAGAGAATCTACCGTTGAATATTGGAAGTTGCCTGAATTATAACTTTCCGTTGTTCCGTATGATTTTTCAAATATATTTTTTGCACAAACCGCAAAGTCATCGGTATCATATTTCATAAGAACATTTCCGTCTTTTGCAAGATAAGGTTCATTTGCGCTCCATTTATTTGGAATATAATAGTTGCCGTCATCGCCTACGAACATGCCTGAATCACTGTATCTTGCAAGCACTTCTTCCTGTGTGCCGCTTAAATCAAGCTTTTTAACATCGGCAGAAGTTGCTTTGCTCACGCCTTCCTTGCCGCCTTGAAGTTTGTTTGAGCCTTTATGAACCGTGCCTGTTGCAAGCGTTAAGATGTTACCTTTAGCATTAGAAGCGCTTACTTTTAAGGCTTCGGGCACTGATTTAAAACATTGCACTGTTGCTTGAAGCGCATTCATATTTTCTGCACCTTGAGCACTTTTAACACCTGCTGCACTTGCTGAATTTAGCGCTGTTTTTGCACCAAACACCGAAAGAACAGCGCCCGTTGTGCCAGTTCCCATTTGGCGTGCGGCAGTTTTGGCATCGCCGTCTGTTTCTGCCGTTGCATAATCATAAGCGCCTTTGCCTATTGCAAACCCTGAACTTACAATGCCTGCACCAATTAAAAACGGCGCAATTGCACCCCCTGTAAGAACCGTAGCAGCTACCGTGCCTGCAACTGCAAGCCCTGTCATAACAGGGTGTTCAACAACCGTGTCTGCAATTCCCAAAAACAAACCTTTTGCATATTCTTCAACAAATTCGCCCGCTTTTAATTCGCCGTCATCATTTGTATCGGTGCATTCTTTGTCATTATACCAATCGGTAAATTGCGTAAATATACTTTCATTTTGTTCAGCTTTTTTAATTTGCCCTGATGTTGCATTATTATTATATTCATTAACATAAACTCGGCCTGAAACAGATTCTATACCCATATTTTCTTTCCTAACTTATAATGTTAACTATATAAAGTACTGGTTTTATTTATAATTGTTGTTTTTTTGTTTTTTAACGTAACAATTATTAACATGGAATGTATAAAAAAAGAAAATAATGATTATTATTAATTATTTTTTAAATAATTAATAACTTCATCAACATGATTTTTTACTTTAACTTTGCGCCATTCTTTTTGAATATTGCCTTTTTCATCTAAAATAAAAGTTGAGCGTTCAATTCCCATATATTTTCTGCCATACATTGATTTTTCTTTCCATACTTCAAACTTTTCAGCTAAAGTGTGCTCCGGGTCAGATAATAAAATAAAATTTAAGCTTTGTTTTTCTCTAAAATTTTTGTGGCTTTTAATGCTGTCCGGGCTAACACCAACAACTTTTGCAAAAGGGGTTAAGCGGTTAAAATTATCTCTAAAATCACAGGCTTCTTGGGTGCAACCTTTTGTGTTATCTTTTGGGTAAAAATATAAAACAACTTTTTTTCCTAAAAATTCATCTAAATTATATTGTTTTTCATTGCCGTTTTCATCTAAACCTTCAAAAACCATTTTGCCCCCTTTTTTTATTTAAAATAGCATAAAATAAAAGTTTTTAATTGCCCAAATTACCTATAACTTCCCCTTTTTACGCCATATTTATCATATTCTGTTATATTTCCCATTGAATCTTTTTTGAATGAGCCTGTTCTTTGGCCATATTTATCATATTTTATAACGGTTCCATTGCTTGTTTCTTTGTAGCTTCCAACCTTTGAGCCATATTTATCATATTCATCATAGCCTGATGATGTTTTTCTGAAACTCCCGGTTTTTGAACCGTATTTATCGTATTTGTTATATCCTGAATTTGTTTTCCTGTAACTTCCTGTTTTTGAACCGTATTTATCATATTGAGTGTAGCCATAGTTTGTTTTTTGATAGCTTCCTGTTTTTGAGCCGTATTTGTCATAGGAATTAATCGCAATTGCTTGCATTGCGCCAAAAAATAAAAAACTTATAAGTAAAAATAAATAAAATGATTTTTTCATTGGAAATTCCCCCTCCTGCAAGCTAAAACGACAAACAAAATAAATTGTTCAAAAATCGGCTTCTAATTAATTTTATCATGTTAAATTAAATTTTTATTGAAAAGATTTCATGACAACATATCTACAAGCTTCATAAGTTCTTCGACTTTGGCGACAATTCGCTTTTGTTCTGCTAGGGGTGGTAAACCTATCACAATATTTTTAAATAATTCTTTATCCAGATGTGGTATTGCAGCACCTTTTTTTGAATACCTGAATACATCCTGATAATACTTTAGAATATAAAGAATAAAATCAATATTTGTATTACTATTAATTGACAATAATTTAAATGTACTGCCCATAATACCATCTTCAAAAACCTTAAATACTTCTCCGGAATTTTCTCCATCAACCAATATAATGTAGCTATCTTTTTGGACTAATTGTCCATCCGATAAAATTTGTTTATCTGTTCTATATCTTAGATACCTTGCATTAAGTAATGGCAATCTGACATTATTGACTTTTGCCCCTTGCTCTAATTTGCATATTCCACCTAATCTTACCCACTCCCAACCTCGTGGAAGTTCGTATGGGATTTCGTCTTGAGTGATTGGCAGAAGGGGTTTTTCTTTTTTGATTTTGCCGTCTTTTATAAGTTGTTCTTTTTGCGCTTTTATGCGTTTTAAAAGCTCACTTGCAGGCTCATCATTTGGGTTTTGAGGCACCAATTTCCCTTGCACTGCGTATTGCAAAATTGATTGGCGGATTTGTTTTGGCAATTTTTGATTCATTTCTGATAAAATTTCTTCATTCTTACCATATTCATCAACCAAAGGTAAAATTTCTTCCAACCTCTCTACAATCCTCTTTTGTTCTGCTAGTGGGGGGAGAGGAAGTATTAAAGATTCCCATTTGCCTTTGCTAATAATGGGTAAAGTAGTTTGTGGTGCAACTGATAACACCTTATTGTAAAAAAATGGAGAAATTAAAGCAATAAATATGTAATCTGCTAATTCTTCAATAAATGGAGTAATAGCATTAATTTGTTGATTACACGAACAATCTTTTTTTGTAAAGCCAACTTTACCAATAGAACCGCCAATGCACACCATTAAAATTGAATTTTTTGGAATAAATCTGCCATTTTTTATTCCTAAATCTGATAATGTTTGTTTATTGTATATAATTTCGCCAGAATTTGTTATATCTGCGGGTTTTACAAAAGAATATTTTCCTCCAAAAAATTCTGGTTTGTTTGTTGAAGGTGTTGTGCCTGTCGTTGTGATACCTAACTCTCCTAGTCTTATCCATTGCCAACCTTGTGGAAGGTCGTATGGGATTTCGTCTTGAGTGATTGGCGGAAGTGGTTTTTCTTTTTTGATTTTGCCTTCTTTTATTAGTTGTTCTTTTTCAGTTTTTATGCGTTTTAGAAGTTCACTTGCAGGTTCATCTTGAGGGTTTTGTTCGACAAGTTTTCCTTGCACTGCATATTGTAATATTGATTTTTTTAAATCTTGTGCTTTCATTTATTGTTTATTCCTATAAATTTTAAAAATGAACTAAATTTAAAAAATATTTTATCTTTATATAGTTTCAGACAATCTAATAAACAAGGTTGTTTTACCCAAGATTGTTCCATTATTTTTGAAAAGTTTACTATTTCTTGAAATTGATAAACATCAGGAATTAAATAATCAAAACAATGATTCATATAAATATCTCTTTCATCGGTATATAAAAATCTGAAATACCGATTTTTACATTCTAATAGCTTTTCTCTTAATAACAACAAGTATGAAAGGATTTTATCTACAAAATTTTTTGTTGTTTTAAAAGTGTCTATACTAGATTTAACTTGCTCATAAGGCAATTTAACCCAATTATTATTTTCACTAAATTGTTGTTGGCAAACATTCAGCATTTTTTGAGTTAATATAGATTGTTTTTCTATTTCAGATAATAAAGATAAAAATTGAAAATTATATTTTGCTAAAAAAATATTTTCTTCTATATTTGCATTAAATATTACATCAGGAGGAAGTATTGTTTTTTTAACTGCTTTTTGATTGTCTTTATCTATCAATTTTTCAATTTCAGATAAATAAACTATTTTATAGTTCATTAATGCAATCCATACAACATTAACTTGATTTAATAATAAGTTAAACTGTTTAAAATTTTCTTCATCATGCTTTTTGTTTTCGCTACAAGCATTAAATTTATATGCAAAAAAAGCACCCGCAAAAGCAGAAGCAAAAGGTATGATTATATCTTGCCAATTAATATTATTTAAATTAATTGGCATTTGCGCCCCCAATCATAGCTTTGATTTGGTTCAAGATATCATCAATATTTTTATCAACCTCAGCTCGTTTTTCTTGGTATTTTTGTAAAAGTTCCATTGGTGGCAGGATTTCTTCTTCTTCGTATGGATAACCGCACAAATCAAGGTTATAATTTCTTTCTTTAATTTCTTGAATTGAATATTTTTTAGCTTTGTCAAAGCCGTCAATATTGATTTCTTTTCTATCGTTCCACCATTCAACAACTTCATTAAAATGTTCTTTTTTCATTGGTTTTGTTTTAGAGAAATTCTTATACCCATCCGGCATATCAAGCCTATAAAACCAAGTAACGTTTGTTGGTTCGCCTTTTGTGAAGAATAAAAGGTTTGTATTAATTGATGTATATGGTGCAAAAACGCTCTTTGGAAGTCTTATGATTGTATGCAAATTACATTCTTGCATAAGTTTTTCTTTTATTCTTGTTTTTACACCTTCGCCAAATAGTGCTCCGTCAGGAAGAACTATTCCAACTCTGCCTTGAGGTTTTAGTTTTGCAATAATGTAGAGCAAAAATAAATCTGCTGTTTCTTTTGTTCTATAAGCTGCTGGAAAATTTGTTTCAATCCCGTCTTCTTCAACTCCGCCAAAAGGTGGGTTTGTAACAATGCAATTTACTCTATCAGCAGGGGAAATATTATTAATCGGTTTTGATAGGGTATTATCTCTTTTGATATTTATTGGAGTATCGATTCCATGCAAAATCATATTTGTTGTGCATAATTGGTGCGGAAGCGGTTTCTTCTCTATTCCAAATATAGAGTTATTAAGGATTTCACCTTCTTTTGTTGTATCTGTTTGTTTTTTTAAGTGTTCTATTGTACAAGTTAAAAAACCTCCCGTACCGCAAGCAGGGTCCAGGATTGTTTCACCAAGTTTTGGGTCAACCATATCTACAATAAATTGAGTTACGGCTCTTGGAGTGTAATATTCTCCAGCATTGCCTGCAGATTGAAGGCTTTGCAAAAGTTGCTCATAAATATCATTAAAAAGGTGTCTGTCTTCGCTTGAATTAAAGTCAATTTCATTGATTTTATTGATAACTTGTCTTAATAGTGTGCCTGATTTCATATAGTTATAAGTATCTTGAAAAATATTTCCTATAATCAAGGCTTGTTTATTTGAATCATTTTCAAGGTTTTGCAAGTACGGGAACAGGTCATTATTAATAAAATCGATTAAATCATCACCCGTTAAGCCTTCATCATCTTGAGCCCAATTTTGCCAACGATATTTTTCATCAAGCGGAGATTTATAATCATCTTTCATAACCTCTGCTTCATCTTCTTTATCAGCAAAGATTTTTAAAAACAGCATCCAAACGATTTGCGACAGTCTTTGTGCGTCACCGTCAACACCTGTGTCTTTTCGCATTATGTCTTGTATTGATTTTATTACACTTGATATATTTGGCATTTAGCTTATTTTCTCCATATTCTTTTTTGCATTCAATAGTAACTGTTCAATGCAATCTTCTCCCTTTATTTTGCTCATATTCTCTAAATAATAATTATGAGCATATTTAAGTCCTTCATAATTGCAGGATTCTTGTATAAGTTGAGTATGAAATTTAAGTATTTCTTTGTATAGCAAGGATAATTCCAGCATTTTATTTTTAGACAGATAATTTTGCACACTTTTAATCATTCTATTGATTTTGTTTATTGAGTCTGTCATTTGTTTAGTATAAGTTTTTCTGTAACTATTATCTGCTAATTCAGCAGGTAAAAATAATATTTTTCTTTGACAATTATCCAAAAGTTCGGTTATCTTCAAATAGTCTTCATACCCGCGTTGTTTTATGAAGCCATTTTTGGCTTGCCAAGCAGCTACAGCCATTACAATGGTTGCAATAGCCATTACTAAAGTCGATATTGCTGTTATCCAATTTGCAACTTCCATCAAGCGACCTCATTATCATTAAAGAGTTCTTTTTCAAGTTCTTTTATTGCTTCTTCATACTTGGTTTTGCCACCAAATTCTTTGATTATTTCCATTGGTGTGCCTATTTCATCAAAAGGCTGGAAATACAAAATTTCCTTATTCTCAATTTCTTCAATACCGCCATCAGAGAATTTATCTATCAAAGCATTAAGAACTTTTCTTGCTTTTTCTGAATATTTAGCGAAGTAATTTCTTTTCTTAACTTTTTGTGCCCTTTCTTTTCTTGATAATGGAGGCATATCAAAAGTTACATGGCAAATCAAATCAAAAACACTTAAGTCTTTGCCTGTTTTTTGTTTGACTTCTTCTCTTAATTCATCAAGCATTACACCTTGTTCTATCAGTTCATCAATAATTGCTGATTTTTTATCGGCTTCTGTCCATTTTTTGATAAAATCATCCATTGTCGCAAACTGTGCTTTTAGATTCTTTTTAGTGTAATCTACAAGGCTTTCTGTTATTAATTTGCCATCTTTGCCATAATATTGAACTCTTTCACCTACTTGCACAACTTCAATCCCATTCACATAGAATTTTTTGGTATGGTTTTCAACATCGGTAATATCAATATTTGGTGGAATTTCAACAATGGTTTCATCTTCAGGAAGTTCATCAATCAAAGTTTCAACTTCCTCCTTTGTCTGCTCATCTTTTGGCATTTCTTCAGATTCTTTTACGTCTTTTATCTGAACAGGTTCGCCGTCAAAATCTTTATCTTCAAAAAGTCTTGTAACACCTCTAAAATCAAGAATAGTAAAATACCATTTACCATAATCAGGTCTTAAACGTGTTCCACGACCGATAATTTGTTTAAATTCTGTCATTGAATTGATGTTGCTATCTATTGCTATAAGTTTGCAGGTTTTAGCGTCAACTCCTGTTGTCATTAGCTTTGAAGTTGTAGCAATTACAGGATAAGTCATTTCAGGGTCAATAAAATTATCTAGCTCTTTTTTACCTTCATCGTTATCACCTGTAATTTGCATTATATACTTTGAGTTTTCTGCTACCATATCAGGATTTTCATTAACCAAAGCTTGGCGCATTCTTGCTGCGTGGTCAATATCAGTACAGAAAACAATTGTTTTATCATATCTGTTATTATTATTTAGGTATTGAGTTATTCTTTTTGCGACAAGTTCTGTTCTTTCATCAACAACAATTTTCTTATCAAAATCTTTTACATTAAATTCCTCGTCAGGAACTTCATTTCCATATTTATCAATTGTGCCTTGTGGTAGTTTTAAGCCATCCATATCAATATTAATTATCGGTCTAATAACTTTGTATGGAGCAAGAAAACCATCTTCAATGCCTTGTTTTAGAGAATATGTATAGATAGGTTCGCCAAAATATTCGATATTGGAAACTTCTTTTGTTTCTTTAGGCGTTGCAGTTAAACCTAAATGAGTAGCAGATGAAAAATAATCTAACACCTCTCGCCAAGCTGAATCATCTTTTGCACTTCCCCTATGGCACTCATCAATTACAATTAAATCAAAGAAATCTTTCGAAAATTCTTTGTAGGCGTCTTTGTCTTCATCGTTTCCGGTAATTCCTTGATACAAGGCTAAATATATTTCATAAGATTTATCAATATGGCGTTTTGTAATCTTTGTCATTTTATCGCCAAATGGTGCGAAATCTTGACTTTTGGTCTGATCAACCAAAATATTTCTATCAGCTAAGAATAAAATTCGTTTTTTCTTTTTAGCTTTCCATAATCGCCAAATAATCTGAAATGCAGTATAAGTCTTGCCTGTACCTGTTGCCATAACTAAAAGAACTCTATCTTGTCCTTTTGCAATTGCTTCTACTGCTCTATTAATTGCAATTCTTTGATAATATCTTGGTTCTTTATTGCTTGAAACATCTTTATGATAGTTTTGGGTATAAACTTTTTCTGTTTCTGTATCTTCTATTTGTTTGAATTTTTTGAATTTTTTCCATAATTCTTGAGGTGTTGGGAATTTATCCAAGGGTAATTCTATTTCTTTTTTGCCCAAATCAACCGTTCTATCATGAAATAAAAAAGCATCACCATTTGAAGAAAATACAAAAGGAATGTCAAGAGTTTCTGCATATTCTATTGCTTGCTGAATTCCTGCTCCTACACCATGCTTATTGTCTTTTGCTTCAATAATAGCTAGGGGAATATTGTTTTTATAATATAGGATATAATCAGCTCTTTTACCTTTGCCACGTGAAACAAGCTTTCCTCTAACAATAACTTTTCCTGCAGTAAAAGAAACTTCTTCTCTAATTTGCGTGTCTTTATCCCAACCTGATTTTATTATTGCAGGTGTTATAAATTTTGTACAAATATCACGTTCTGATAAATCTTTTTTATTCATTTTTCCTCGCTATTTTCTTTATTTTAGCATGGAAGTTCAAAGTTTTATCAGCATTTACTTGTATTTTTGCAATAAAAAATCGGCTTATTTTTTATAATAAGCCGATTTTATTTTCTTAAACATTTAATGGTTTAAAAGCTTCTTCAAACCTTTTCATAGCTTCAATTGTGTTTTCTTTTGAACCGAATGAAGTTAACCTAAAAAAGCCTTCGCCGTTTTTGCCAAAACCTGACCCCGGGGTGCCCACCACTTGAATTTTTTCAAGAAGAAGGTCGAAAAATTCCCAAGATTTCATATTATTCGGGCATTTTAACCAAATGTAGGGTGAATGCTTGCCGCCCACATGCCAGATATTGCACCTATCAAGCGTTTCAGAAATAACTTTTGCATTTTCTTTGTAGTAATTAATGTTTTCTTTAATTTCTTTTTGGCCGTTTTCAGTAAACACAGCTTCAGCGCCCCTTTGAATTATATATGGAACGCCATTAAATTTTGTTGTTTGGCGCCTTAACCAGAATTTGTTTAATTTTCCTAAAGCCTTTGGAACAACAGTGTAACCGCATCTTGTGCCTGTAAAGCCTGCAGTTTTTGATAGTGAACAAAATTCTATTGCGCAATTTTTAGCGCCTTCAATTTCAAAAATGCTTTTTGGAAGGTTTTCATCTGATATAAAGCATTCATAAGCAGCATCAAACAATATAACGGCATTATTTGAAATTGCATAATCAATCCATTTTTTTAACTGTTCCCTGTTATAAACAGCGCCTGTCGGGTTGTTTGGTGAACAAATATAAATTACATCTGCTTTTTGGCTGTTATCAGGCAATGGCAAAAAGCCGTTTTCTTCATTTGCGTTTGCAAAAATAACTTTTCTGCCTGCCATAACGTTTGTATCAACATAAACAGGGTAAACGGGGTCCGGAACTAAAACAACATTATCTTTTGAAAATAAATCTAAAATGTTTCCAAGGTCGCTTTTTGCGCCATCAGATATAAAAATTTCATCAAGTTCAAGTTCAACATTTCTTTTTTTATAATAACTTTGAACTTTTTCTCTTAAAAAATCATAACCTTGTTCCGGGCCATAGCCTCTAAATGTTTCTTTTTTTGCCATTTCATCAACAGCTTTGTGCATAACTTCAATTACGGCTTTGCATAAAGGAAGCGTAACATCGCCAATACCAAGCCTTATTACTTTTTTATCAGGGTTATTTTGAATAAATTCATTCACCTTCTTTGCAACTGTTGAAAAAAGGTAGCTTTCTTCCAAATTAAAATAGTTTTCGTTAATGTTCATTTTTGTTTTCCTTAATTTTTTAATCTGTTAAAAAAATTATAATTTAAGATGAATTTTTTATAAAGTATTTAATTTGCAAAAAAATTAATTCATTGGTTTTAAATAAAAACAAGGAATAAGGAATGCGAATTAATTCAATTAATTATAATAATATATCTTTTAAAAGGGCTTTTACCACAAAAGAAAAAGAAAAATATTCTAAAGCAATGCAAGATGCAAGAAGCCAATTGGGGCTAGAAGAAACATCTGCCATTGTTTTTGATTTTAATTCGCCCTCAAACAAAAATGAAAACTATGGCCTGTCTTCAATGAATTCAGCTGCTTTTATACCTTTTATTCATTTTGTTAAAGAAAATTCTTCCATATCAAAAATTCAAGCAGGGCCGCAAAGCAACTTAGATTATTATTCTGATGGCGCAACTTTTAAGCCAACAACTTCGCCTTATTCGGGCACAACTTTTACATTGGGCCTGCAAACAATTTCGCTTGAAAAATTAACCGAGGAAGAATATGGCAGCTTGCTTGATTATGATTTTATAAAAAGCCTTGATGAAAATTACCCCTTAAATAAAGAAGAAAGGGAATATAAGGCAAATTATTCATACGCACTTGGAAATAACAAAGACGGTGCAATTTTTCAAGGGCTAAAAAAAGCTTATGAAAATTTTATTTCAAACCCTAAAAAAACCCAAAAATTGCAAGGGGAATACCAAGAATTCAAAAGAACCGTTCCTCTTGAAATTGTAAAAGAAACTTATTTTGATGCAATTGCAGATGAATATCATTCAAAAGGAAAAAAAGGTGCAGATTGGAAAAATTGGGGCTGCACCGATAAATTCTTATTTTCAGATAAAGTTTCTGAAACAGAAAGGCAAAAAAGGCTTGAAGAATTAAAAGAAAAGGCCGATTTTTACCTTTTTTGCCAGTTTTTAGCGCATAAACAACACAAAGAAACCAAAAAAGAATTAAATGATGATAACATTAAACTTTTTGGCGATTGCCTTGTTTGTTTTTCGCCAAAAGAAGTTTGGGCAAACCCTGAATGCTTTTTAGAAGATTATTTTACAGGGGGAATTGACCCATTTTGCCCCGAAACAAACAATATTCAGCCCTGGGGCTCACCTGCACTTGATTATTCAAAACTTTTAATTAATGAAAATGAAGACTGCAATTTTTCAAACTTAGGCCCTGTCGGAAAACTTTTATATCAAAAGTTTAAAACCTTTATGCAAAATTATGACGGCGTTAGGCTGGATGCTTTTTGGCAATATGTAACACCTTTTATTTATAACGACAACCTTGAAGGAATAAATGTTAAAGGTGTTGATAATAAAATTTTAGATATTATGAACCTTGCAGCAAGAGATGCCAAAGGAAAAGATGTTGAGCCTGAAACTTTTGTTTT
This sequence comes from Candidatus Gastranaerophilales bacterium, assembly GCA_944325145.1. Taxonomy (GTDB): domain Bacteria; phylum Cyanobacteriota; class Vampirovibrionia; order Gastranaerophilales; family Gastranaerophilaceae; genus Galligastranaerophilus_A. The sequence goes on along the minus strand of CALYDL010000010.1, from coordinate 1,759 downwards.
GGAATTAATAGGCTTTAACACCGAAAGAGGCAAAGAACTGACAAAAAACATTTACCCCCATGTTTATTCAACAGCTTATGCGGAATATAACGAAAACCCAAGAGAATTAGTTCAAAACCAAGGCTATTTGGATGGTAAATTTATAATTGGCGCAACTTCGCACGATAATGATTCTTTGGTTAATATGTCAAGAAACGAAGAAAGAAGAAAAGCGCACACGCCAATTTTAGCTGCCACATTAAAAGAAGGTATGAACCATTTGGGCTATAATGTTGATTCTTATAAAAACCAGCCTGAAAAAGAAAAAGAGGAAGAAGACTTTAGAACAGCAAAATTGGCAGAAATTTTTACAACAAAAAAACAATATTTTACCCTGCCTGATTTATTTGGAATGCAAGAAAGAATAAATATTTCAGGAAAATCCGACAAAGACAATTGGACAGTTAAAATGCCAATTGATTATGAAAGGTTTTATTATTCGCAATTAGCAAATGGCTATGGCATAAACTTTCCAAAAGTTTATCAAACAGCCCTAATTTCAAAAGGAATAAATGAAGATAACACCGTTAATTTATTATCTGAAGCCTCTGATATTCTTCGTTCAAAAGGGCCGATGACAACAGATGAAGCAGATGAATTTTATAAAGATTAAACTCTTGATAGAATTTTTTGAGCATAACCGTTTACGGTGCCTGAATAATGCCCCACGTTATATGCAGTTATTGCTGCTCCCAAGTTGTGGCCGTATCTTTCATATTGATATGTCATTAAATAAACCATTGCTTCTAAGTTTTTAGCGGCATCGTTCATATCATTAAATGTAAAATTTGTTCCAAATTGATTATTTACTTCTTGAACAGCAACGGCAGACATTTGCCCTAAGCCAACGAAATCTGAAGTTGCAGTTGTTGAGCAAGATTGAATGCCGGATGATTCTGAAAAAATTTGAGATAAAATAACTTTTGGGTCAAAATAGCCTTTCCCAACAGTGTTGCAAAGTGTTGTAATGTAGTCTGCGGCACCTTGTCTTGAAGTTCCAAGGCTGCTTGCAACTCTATCCAAGCAAATGGAAAGATCACCCGTCACTGCCATAAGGTCGCTTCCAGAACCCGTTTGAACATTTAAAGAAGAAGTAGTATTGCCTGCAGATGCTGTTCCTTGAGCCATATTTAAAGCTGAAGCATTTGCGCCATTTGAAGCACTTGTGCCGCTTAAAGCGTTTGCAGCCTGCATTTGGGCTTGAATTATAGATACATTTATTGAGCCTAAATTGCTAATGCATTCAATTATTTTTGAATTATAGCCATCAATTTCACTTTGAATGCTATCTAATTTGGAAGTTAGAGAATTAACTGTTTCTTCATTTGAAACGCCTGCTATATTAACTTTGGTTTTATTCCTTAAAACCATTAAATCGGATATTCTTTTTTGATATTTTTCAATTTTTTCTTCTTCTCTTTCTTGTTGATATTGAAGAGAAGCAATTTTTGGGTTTTTACTATATGTTATTTCTTCTTCTTCGCCTGTAAATTCGGCAAAATCATCTTCTGAAATTTTATTATCGGAATTTTTATCAAGCTTGGCTAAATCTGCCTTAGATACATTTTCCGATTTCAAAATATCGTAAATTTTACCGTTAGCGCAAATATAGCCGTTTATGTTCAAATTTTCAGACACAATTTCACCCTTCCTGTTTTCTAATAAACATAACGGCAAAAAAGATAAAAAGATTTAATCTTTGTTACAAACAGTAATAAAC
>CALYDL010000009.1 GCA_944325145.1 Candidatus Gastranaerophilales bacterium | reverse complement strand
CATTCTATGACATCAAATTTTGAATTTTTAAAAAATAAAGATAAAAAACTTTTTAATATAATAGATGATGCCGAAAAGCTATATAGAGACGGCTATTTTGAGCAAACAATCGCACAAACAAGAAAGTTTGCAGAAATAATGGCAAAAAACGTTCTTGGAATCAGAAGAACAACAGAAGAAACATTTGATGAGGTTTTAGGCACCCTAAAAGATATTATGGGTGAAAACCAAGTTGAAAAAGAATTTTTGGATGATATGTATTTCTTAAAAAAACAGGGCAATTTGGCAGTTCACGATAGCGCCACTCCCTTAAACGGCAACATTGCCCTTGAATGCCTTCAAAGGGCGTTTGAAGCTTCTTTAAATTATGCGGTTAAAAACGGCGCAAACAAAAAAATTTTAAACAGTCATTACAGTATAGACCTTTTAATGACCGGAAAAACCTATAAATTCAGCGAAAAATATCAAAAAATAAGAGAAGAAGAAAACGAAGATTTAAAAAATGAAGTTAAAAACATAGCTGAATTTGCCAAAAATACTGATGAAAACAAAGTTTTAAAAGCAGATTTTAAAAAGAAAAAAGTTATAAAAGATAAAAAACCAAAAACAAAAGCAAAAAAAGAACAAAGCCCTAAAAAAATAAAAAAAGAAAAACTTGAAAAACAAACGGTTCAAAAAGGAGATTTTCTTTTTTACAGCGTTATTTTCAGTATTATTTTTGTTTTATTGGTTAATATAATTTTGTTTATTTTGCCGTTTTAAAAAAGGATAAAATATGGAAGAAAAATTTCAATATAAATTTTATTTGGATGAAGCAATTGATGATTTTTATAAAGGTAAATTTGATGACGCTATTTTAAAATTAGATAAATCAATTGAAATAAAAAATGATTTTGAAGTTTCATATTTTTACCGTGCAGCTTGCTATCAAGCACTTGAAAAGTGGGATATGGCAATGCTTGATTATACAAAAGCAATTCAATTAAACTCTAAAATGACAGATGCTTATTATAACAGAGCAAGAATTATTCTATCAAGAAAAGATATTCAAAACCCAAAAATTGAAAATGCGGTTTCAGACCTTGAAATTGCGCTTTCATTAGATGAAAAATTTATAGACGCCTTATTTGCAATGGCTGCAGCTAAAAAGAAGCAGGGAAAATATAATGAAGCCATATCTTACCTTGATAAATTGCTTGAAATAGAACCTGACGCAATAAATGCAAAAGCCCTGAAAAAACTTTTAATTCAAAAATATATAAATTAAATTTTTACTTTTTCATAAGTTAAAAGGTAGTTCCAATAAGCGGTATAAACCTTTTTAATATAGTTTTTTGTTTCAAAATAGGGAATACTTTCTGCTAAAACATCCATTGAATTTTGTTTATGTTCAAAAAGCCATTTCTTAACGGCATTTGGGCCCGAATTATAAGATAAAACACACAATGGCTCATTATCTAAAAATTCATTCATTAAATATTTAAAATAAGAAGTTCCTAAAGCAATGTTTAAATCTTCGTCTTGAAGTTGTTCAATTGTATATGTTTTGCCTGAAATCATTTCAGCAGTTGTCGGCATAATTTGCATTAAACCTGTTGCGCCTGCATTACTTCTTATATTTGGGTCAAAATGGCTTTCTTCTTTTATTAAAGCTAAAATAAGATACGGGTTTAAATTTTTCTTTTTTGCTTCTTTATTTATTTCTTCATTGTAATAAATGGGATATGCCAGTTTATAAGCTACACTTCCTTGTTTTGGCGCAGTTTCTAAATCGTTTATATAATCTCTTGCAAGAACGCTTGAAAGGGCCCTGTTTCCTTTTTTATATTCAACCCAAGATAAAATTAAAGGGTCTTGAATTCTAAAATCTTCAAAGCTTTTAAAATCACCCGTTCTTGCTAAATTTTCAAAAAATTGCCTTTCTTTTTTGTCTTCTTTATAAGGGTATGGAATGAATGTATTTTTTGAAATTTTTAAATTTCTTTTGTTTGAAAAGTTTTTATCAATTAATGTTGAATAAGCCCTATATGCAAAATAGCTTCTCGGATATTGCGCCATTAATTTATCAACAATTTCTTTATATGAATTATCAAGATTTTTCTTTTTTAATAGTGCAACATAATAATAAACAGCGGGGCTTTGGTTTTTGTCTTTATATAGCGCCATATATTTTTTGCCATATTTTAAAGTAAGAATGGTTTTATTGTTTTTGAAGCTGTCTATAACAAGTTCATATAAAACATTTTGTGCATATTTTGAATTTGGAAAATTTTCTGCAAATTTAATTTTTCTTCTTGCTGCCTCTTCCTCATTCAAATAAGAAGCGCTTAAGTAAAGCGCAAGGCCTTTTAATCTTTCATCATTTGCTGTTTTATATATTTCATTTAAACCATTTAATGGCGATGGAACATATTTAAGGTAAATTTTAACCGTATTTAAAAGGGTTTCTTCATCAAAATTTGAATTTTCAAAGCTAAAACCCTTGTTTGCAACCTTTAAAATGTTTTTGCCGGAATTTAATTTATCTAATGAATTTATTAAACTAACCCATGATAAATTAATGGGAACATTTTTTAAAAGGTCAATAGAGCGATTATATGCGCCGTTTTTGGTTAGAACATCTGCTACAATCAATTTTTCATAATCATTCAGCTTAATTTCACTATCGCCTAAAATTTCAATTAAGGCTTCTTTAATAAACCTTCCTTTTGGTGAATATTTAATGTAATCAAGAAGATATTCCTTTTCTTCCTCTTTGTTTTTTGTTAATTTTGAAAGGTAATAATTAGAAGCGATTCCATATTCCGTTGTTTTATATTCATCTCTTAAATTATGAAGATATTTTTTTGCATTTCTTTCGTTTTTGTTTTCATAGTTTATAACTGCCAAACGCCACAAAATATAAGGGGAAATATTTTTATTTTTGGTTAGCTTATTCATTATTTGATATTTTTTAATTGCAGTTTTGTAATCTCCCACATTTTCAGCACTTTTTGCCTGTTTATAAAGTGCATTTAGAAAAAGGGGCGAATTTGGATATATTTTTGTGAAATTGTAATAGGCATTTTGAAAATCGTTCTTTTCAAAATATTCAATTCCTTGTTTGTAATATGTAAAAGAATCTTTTTTATGGCCTGAATTAAAAATGAATAAAAACCCCGCCAAAAAAAGAAAAATAGCTAAAACAAGCGAACCTATTATAATTGAAAGCTTTTTTAATTCCATAAAAAAATTATACCATGGTTATTTTTCAATTGTTAAAATAAGCTCATCTATTTCTTTTATTGTGCCATCTAAAACTTTTCTTTGAATTTCAGTGTATAAAATATAAGGGTTTGATAAGTTGTTTTCAATGTCTTTTTTTAAAATTTTTAATTTATTTACAACCAAAAAATAAAAATCTTCTTTTTGCTTGTTGTCTAAAACGTCTGAAATGCTTATGCAAACTTTTGCGTTATTTAGCATGTGCGCAGAATTTTTGAAATCAAATAAAGAAATTGTTTCTTTTAAATATTTAAGCCCGAAGGGCGTTATTTTGTATGTTTTAGAAAGTTTTCCCCCATCTGACATAAAAGAAGAATATTCAACGCACCCCAAATTTTCCAACCTTTTAAGGGCAGGGTTAATTGCCCCTAAAGAAGGGCATGAAAATATAAAAAACATTTCTCCTATTAATTTTTGAATTTTATAAATAGTGCAATCATATTTGTTTAAAATGTATAAAATTAAAAGCTCAAGCATTCTTTTTCCCTTATCTTTCTATATTCTATAATTTTTCTTATTTGGTTGCAATAACAAAAATAAAAGCGGTATGGAAACCATACCGCTTCAAATTATTTTCAAAAAACTCTAAAAACTATTTTTTGTTAACAAGTTCTTTGAATTTTTTACCGGCTGAAAATGCAGGAACTGTTTTTGCAGCAATTTTAATTTCTTTACCTGTTTGAGGGTTGCGGCCAGTTCTTGCAGCTCTTTTACGAGCTTCAAAGGTACCAAAGCCAACTAATGTAACTTTTTGACCTTTTGAAACTGATTTTTGTACTGTTTCGATGAAGCTGTTTAAAACTTCAACTGCTTCTTTTTGTGTAACTTTTGCTTTTTTAGCAACTTCTTGTACTAATTCTTCTTTGTTCATTGTAGAACCCCTTTCTATATGTGTCTGATTATATTGAATTTTCTCATCTTTGGCAAGTTTTTTCTAAAAAAAATACAAAACTTATACTATTTTTATTAAAAACTTGTTATAATTAGAATATGGGAAATCTAAGGTGGTATGACAAAGACAGGTACCTAAGCGCATTTATGACGCTTCTTGAAACTTTGGATGAAAAAGTGCAATCTGAAGTGGCTATTGATATTTTAGCCGCTATTCCCAAAGTAATCAGCATGGATTGTGTTGCATTTTTGAAGATTGTTGAAGAAAACGATCCCAGAAAATACAACCGCTGGTATGACAAAAACCCTAATATTCATAGGGTTGTAGAAGCAATTCGCCAGCTTTCTCCTGATGAAAGAGAAACACTTTATGAAAACATTCAAAGTATTATGCAGCAATTTACTGAAATTGATTTAACGGGGCTAAAATTAAAAGAACAATGAAAAATGTATTAATCACAGGCTCCTCATCAGGAATAGGCAAAATTGCAGCAGAAAAACTAAAAGCAGAAGGTTACAATGTCTTTCAAACGGGCAGAAAAAAACTTGATATTGAAAATTACTTAAGTATAGACCTTTCTGACCCGAAAAATGTTAATAAACTTTATAATTACGTCAAAGAAAACTTTGGCGAAATTGATATACTTATAAATAATGCGGGCGAATACCTTTATTCACCGATAGATAAAATGAAGCTGGATGAAACAATTAAAATTTTTAATTCTAATTTTATATCGCATTATTATTTAACAAGCCTTGTTGTCCCCTATATGAAACAAAAAAAATTCGGCAGAATAGTTAATATAGCTTCAATTTCAGGAGTTGTTGGAGAAGCAAACGCAAGCTTATATAGTGCTACAAAATCTGCATATTTCGGGTTTTCAAAGTCTTTGGCATTAGAGCTTGCCGAATACAATATAACAATTAATTCAATTTCCCCAGGCTGGGTTGAAACACCGTTAACAAACGCCGCTTTAAATGAACAAGAAAAAATGGAAACCCTTGATGTAGTTCCCCAAAAAAGGTTTGTTGAACCTGTTGAAATTGCAAATTTAATTAAATATTTAATCTCTGATAGCGCAAAAGGAATTACAGGGCAAAATATAAACCTTTGTGCAGGGCTTACTTGCGGTTGTTAGTTTCAAATTTGTTACAAAACCTTCATATTTTAGCAATAAAATTTATTCAGCGGTTTTTTCAAGCTAAAATCAAATAAAAGGCTAAAATAGTTAATGAAGTGTGGTTTGAATAGTTCTTTTTCGTCTATTAATTTCGGTTTTGGGACCGAAAACAATTCTATGAAGAATGCGAAATTGAATTTTGGAGCCGTTACGCCGCCAGACAAGCTGCCTAATGTCTCCCTTAGAGATACCATATCAAGCTATGAAAACCCTAACGACACTATGAAATTAGGGGGAACAAATACTTTAAATGCGGGCAAAGTTAGTGCAGGGTTAGCATTTTCTGCAATAGCTTTGTCCTTAATTTCTTTATTGCCTTTTATTCGAAAGCATTGATAACAGTTAATTTGAAGGGTATATAATGAGGGTTGTAAGTTTAGAAAATTATCGCTTAAATTCAGTTAATTTTGAAGGCAGAAGCAAAAGAAGACAAAAACACGAAAAGAAAGAAGGATGCCAAAGGCCAAGTTGGACGCCTGAATTCTACTTTGAATACGGTTCAAAAATTCAAGACGGCTACGACCCTTTTTTAGTGGGTTTTAATATTAATAAATCTGCAAAAAGTTCTCATCCTTTCAGCCAATCTTATTTTGATTTCGACAAATTAATGTCAATAGATTTGCCTGATGAAGTTAAAGAAAAACCTGCCCCATTTGAAGAAACCCACGGTAAATTTACCCTTGATAGATACCAACAAGAAGCAATTGATGCTTATACAAAAGAAAATGCAACAACAATTGTTTCAGCTCCGACAGGAACAGGAAAAACATTAATTGCCGAATATGCAATTAAAGATGCTTTAGATAAAGGTAAAAAATTAATTTATCTATCCCCCTTGAAAGCTTTAAGTAATGAAAAATATACAGAATTTTCAAAGCTTTTTGGAGAATACAATGAAGAAGGAAACCTTGTAAATACAGATAATATAGGGCTTTTAACAGGTGATACCCAAATTAACCCCGATGCCCCCATTCTTGTTATGACAACAGAAATATATAGAAATTCGCTTTTATCAAGTGATAAAAGAATTGCAGATATTGAATATGCCGATTACGACGGTGTTATTTACGATGAATTTCACTATATGGGTGACAGAGAAAGAGGCACTGTTTGGGAAGAATCAGTTATGAATACTCCAAGCCATATGAAACAAATGATGCTTTCTGCAACAGCTTCAAATGCTCAAGATATTGAAGCTTGGCTTTCTGAATTAAACGGTGAAATTCCAACCCACCTTGTAAATGTCCCTGAAACTGAAAGGCATGTTCCTTTAAGAGAATATATTTTAACTCAAAACGAAGAAGGAAAACTTCAACTTGAAGCTGCCAAAACTCATAAAATAGACCTTTATCAATTTGAAAACAAAATTAATTCTTCAGACCGCCAATTGGCAGTAGCTGAAGAAGCCTGTGAGATTTTAGGTTTAGAAGATTATGATGCTTTGGCTCAATATTTAAGAAGTTTAGCCGGCAGAAGAAATGAACTTAATGCAGGTTATTTGGCAGAAAAATTAAAAGAAGCGGGTGCAGATAAAGATAAAGCGGAAGCAATCGGGCTTATTTTATCAAACAAAGGTTCAACCACAATTAAAAAAGAACCGGAAGGAAGTTTTGTTGATAACCCGAAATTCAGCAAAGTTATTAAACTTTTAAACGATAAAAAAATGACCCCCGCCCTATTTTATATTTTTTCCAAAAAAGGCTGCAACAAAGAAATGCAAAAAGCGGCAGACCATTCTGAAAGCTTGTTGACGCCGGAAGAATCAAGAATGGTTTATGATGAGGTTCAAAAAGCAAAAGAAAAAGGCGTATATTTAGGCTCAGATTTTGATGATATGGAATTAGAACGCCTAATGAAAGGTTTTGCCGTTCACCATGCAGGAAAACTCCCTGCCTATAAAAGCCTTGTTGAAACACTTTCAAGAAAGGGGCTTGTTAAAGCTTGCTTTGCAACAGATACATTAATTGCAGGCATTAATATGCCGTTTAGAACAACAGTGTTCCCTTCAATGGAAAAATTTGACGGCACTGAAATAACGGAAATTTCAAACGCTTCCTTTAAACAAGGTTCGGGCCGTGCAGGAAGAAGAGGAAAAGATGAAATAGGAAACGTTATTGTAATTCCATATGACCTTGAACAATATGAAACCTACGTTCAAAAAACTTCTTCAAAAGACACTGCAATAAGAAGCCAATATCAAATTTCATACGCTTCAATTTTATCCGAAAGAAATTTGAACAATTTTGATGATATGCTCTTAAGAACGTTCGCAGGGCACCAAAATGCAGACAGTATTGAAAGAAATGAAAATGTTGTTAGCGAAAGGCTTGATATATTGAAATCCTTTGGCTATGTTGAACAAAATGAAGACGGAACATATACAAGAACCGAAAAAGGCGAACTTGCAAAAAGCGTTTTTGGCATAAATGAAATTATTATGACAGAAATGCTCTTAGACCCTAAATATTTAAGTGAAATGTCACCAAAAGAATTAATTGCAATTTGTTCAATGTTTTCAGATGTTAAAGACGAAAACCCCTCAAGAGAATTTAAGGGTGATGTTGCCTATTTGAATGATTCTCTAACGCCAATTTTAAATTTGGTTGATGATGTTGACCAGTTTGAAATGGCTCATGGCATAAAAGAAGAACCAACCCCCATAAGCACAAACCTTGCACCTTATATTGTTGAATTTTCCGAACTCCCTGATGATAGAGATGAAGCAATACAAGGCTGGGGAGAAATTATGAATAAATTAAGAGAAAAAGAATTAATTTATCATAATGGCGACTTTTTAAGAGTTATTAACGGCACAATTGATATTTTGAAATTAGTTTATGAACTATCCCCTGATAAAGAAGTTCAAGATAATGCAATGGAAGCTATTTTAAGCTTGAAGAAACCACCCGTTGTAGATATCTTTAACTATGAATTAAGCAAAAATAAAGAAGAATAAGAAGTCTTATTTTATAAATAAAAATACAGCCCTTAATTTTAAGGGCTGTATCAGTTTATGCAAATTTTAAACTAAACTTTTGCAACGTTAACTTGTTTAACAACGTTTTCAAGAGCTTCAAGAGCGTCAGCAGGAAGTTTGTCGATGCCTGCTTTTTCTGTTTCTCTTGATTTAACGAAGTTAATTCTGTCTTGCATTCTTGCTGCAAATTGTTCAGCATATTCTTTATTGCTAAATGATGCATCAAAGCCATCAATATCCATAATTTCGATGTCTGAGAAGTTTTCCCATTTGTGGAATTTAGCTGTACCTTCAACGATAGCTTCAATGATGCCAAGTGTATGAGCCGGTTTAACTTTTGTGCCCATAAATTCACCTGTATTTAAGATGTAGCAATCAACGCCATCTGCGATTAATTGTTTAAATCTTGTATAATCCATTTCCAAAGGATAAACTCTGAACGGGTTAGCGTAAGGTTCAACAACTAATGCGTTAGGGTCAACACCTTTTGCCAATCTTTCAGCAGATGATCTTTTTGTAGCTAAGGTTGCACCCATAGCAGAACCTAATGAAGCACCTGATAATTTTAATACAGGAGGAATTGTAGGATCTTTCATCAACCAGAAAATAGCATTAATAGGTTCATCAATTCTATCTACTCTGTTTGGTGACCAAAGTTTTGATTTAACTGCACGGCCGTTACCATTTCTGATATCTTCCGTGATTGAAACAACTTTGCCGTCTGCTAATTGAATAGCGCCTGCGTTTTGTTGAGTCAAAATGTATTTGTTATCAGCGCAGCCGATTGGGTAGTCTGCAGTTTTGTCAAAGTATGCAGGTTCAAGAGCGATTGTGTATTTATCGTGAATATTGATGATAAATGCGTCATCGTGAAGAACGGTGATATTATATTTGTCATTGTGTTTTGCGTGAGTAATTGTTGATTTGCCTGAACCTGATAATCCAAACACTGCAACTTGGAATGATTTATCGTTGCCCAAGTTATATCTTTTCATACCGCCATGGCATGAAGCGTAACCGTTTCTTGCAGCGCAACCCCAAGCAAGTGTTAATGTACCTTTTTTGTGTTCGCCGAAGTATCTCATACCTAAAATTGCTGCACAGTTGTGTACAGGGTCAAAGAATGTTAAACCGTATGGGAAATCAGGGTGTGTCCAATCAGGATCTGAGAAAATGAAAAGGTCACCTTCGTTGATTTCTCTTGAATTTGCATACATATTTGAATAGTATTCGTTAATGTATTGGAAGTTTAACATCCAAGAATACATAATGTTTTCAAAGCCTTCAGGAATTAAAAGATGAGCTTTAACCATAAAGTCTTCTTCTAAACCTACAACAACTTCGGTTTTATACATTAATCTGTCACGTGTATTGTAAATTGCTTCACGAATGATAGGCAATAAATAGCCAAGGTCGCAATTTGGTTCGCCAACGATTTTTCTTGCTGCAGCGCAACGGCCAACAACTGTACCATCGTTGAATAATAATTGGTTAGCGCCTTTTGGAAGGCCGATTTTTTCGGGTTCGTAAACAGGCATGCCTGTAAGTTCAATTGTTCCGGGGCTGTTTAAAGCTAATTTGTAAGCTTCGGAAACTGTTTGAACATGTTCTACATTGTTGCCGAAAAACGGTGCAGTAATTGTTGCACGAGCAGCTGAATAAAGCTGTTTCAATTCTTCGGAGTTTGTGAAAAATTCTTTTGTGCTCATAAAATATCTCCTTTTTTGTATATTGATGCAATACACTAAAGCTATTCTACCACAAAAATTTTATGGTAAAATCAAATTAAATTAAAAAAAGGAGCAAATTAATGGAAACAGCCGTTAAATATGATATAAAAGACATAAATTTAGCTGAACAGGGCAAAAAAAATATTGAATGGGCAATGAAAGATATGCCTGTTTTAAATAAAATTAAAGAAAGGTTCAAAAAAGAACAGCCCTTTAAAGGCTTAAGATTAACAGCTTGTGTGCATGTTACAAAAGAAACGGCAGCTCTTTGTATTGCAATGAAAGAAGGCGGAGCTGATGCAGTTTTGGCTGCTTCAAACCCGCTATCTACCCAAGATGACGTTGCAGCAGCTCTTGTAAAATATTGGAATATTCCTGTATATGCAATAGCAGGCGAAGATAAAGAAACTTACCAAAACCATGTGGATACGGTTTTAAGCCATAAACCCCACTTAATTATAGATGACGGCTGCGACCTTGTTGCAACGGTTCATTCAAAAAGAAGAGATTTATTGGAAAATATCATAGGTTCAACCGAAGAAACAACAACGGGTATTATTAGATTAAAAGCAATGGAAAAAGACGGCTCGCTTGAATTTCCGACATTAGGTGTTAATGAAAGCTTAACTAAACACTTATATGATAACCGCTATGGAACAGGGCAATCTTTAATGGATGGTTTTATCAGAGCAACAAACATTCTTCTTGCGGGTAAAACCGTTGTTATTTGCGGCTATGGCTGGTGCGGCAGAGGTTCAGCTACAAGAGCAAGAGGTTTAGGTGCAAATGTTATAGTAACAGAAGTTGACCCCCTGAAGGCGCTTGAAGCTGCAATGGATGGTTTTAGAGTAATGCCTATTGCAGAAGCCTCTTTAATAGGCGATATTTTCTTAACCGTAACAGGTGATAAAAATGTTGTTGATGTTCACCACATGCTAACTATGAAAGACGGCGCATTTGTTGGTAATGCAGGCCATTTTGACGTTGAAGTTAATGTAAACGGTTTAAAAAATCATGTTGCTGAATATAAAAATATTCGCCCTTCTTTAGATGAATGGGTTTTAGACAACGGCAAAAGCATTTATGTTTTATGCGAAGGCAGGCTTGTTAATTTGGTTGCAGCGGAAGGACACCCTGCAAGTGTTATGGATATGAGCTTTGCAAATCAAGCATTGGGCATTGAATTTATCTTAAAAAATAAAGGTAAATTAGAAAATAAATTATATTGTCTTCCAAAATCCGTTGATGTTGAAATAGCTAAAATTAAATTAGAATCAATGGGAATAAAAATTGATACATTAACAAAAGAACAGGAAGAATACCTAAACAGCTGGACACAAGGAACATAAAAAATGAAACTGGAAAAAATTTGCAAAATTTTATCAGGTCTTAAAATGACCGTAATTTCAATGATATTTCTTATTTTAAGTGCTATTTTTGCATTTTTTAAAATATCATTTATGGTCGATTTTGCAGTTTTTACAATTATAATTTCAGGCGTTCCTATAATTTATTTTGGCTTAAAGAATTTATTTTTGAATAAAAAATTAACTGCCTCTCTTTTAATTTCAATTGCAATGACGGCCGCAATTTTAACAAATGAAATTTTTGCAGCGGCAGAAGTTGCCTTTATTATGGCACTTGGCGGAATTTTAGAAGACCTTACAATAGATAAAGCCAAAAAAGGAATAACAAAACTTTTAAATCTTGTTCCAAAGACGGCAAGAAAATTAAATATCAATGATAACTCGGTAACAGAAGAAATTGTTCCTGCAGAAACCATTCAAAAGGGCGACATAATAAGAATTTTAGCAGGTGAAGATATACCATCGGATGGCGTCATTATTTCAGGTGAAACTTCAATTAATCAAGCAATTGTAACAGGGGAATCCATTCCTGTCGATAAACAAAAGGGCGATAGTGTTTTTTCTGGAACTACAAATTGCTATGGCGTTATTGATGTTGAAGTTACAAAAGAATACAAAGATTCAACCGTTCAAAAATTAATTAAACTGGTAAAAGAAGCGGAAAATAAAAAAGCCCCCACACAAAGAATTGTGGATAAGTGGGCGACAGTTTTAATACCTTCTGCCATTTTATTTGCAATTATTGTATATTTAATAACAGGTGAAATTTCAAGAGCAGTTACGGTTTTGGTTGTTTTTTGCCCCTGTTCTTTTGTTCTTGCAACACCAACATCTATTATGGCAGCAATCGGAAATGCTACAAAAAAAGGAATTATCATAAAAGACGGCATTGGCCTTGAAACAATCGGAAGGTGCACAACTTTTGCCTTTGATAAAACAGGCACTTTAACAGAAGGAAAACTTACCGTTTCAAATATTGAAAAATTTTCTGACGTTTCTGTTGATGACATTTTATATTTAGCTGCTTCATCTGAGATGAAATCTGAACACCCGATTGGTTGTGCCGTTGTTGAATATGCCTTATCAAAAGATTTTAAATTAAATGAAACTCAAGATTTCAAAATGTTTTCAGGCAAAGGAATTTATTCAAAGCTTGATAATAAAAGAATTTATATCGGCAACGAAAAATTTATGGAAGATAACAACATTGAATTAACGGGCGAAATGAAAAAAGCGGTTAATTCAAAAAGGCTTGATGGCAAAATTACCCTTATTATTGCAGTTGATAAACAACCAAAAGGTTTTATTGCGCTTTCAGATACAATTAAAGAAAATTCAATTAAAGCAATAGAAACCTTAAATGATGAAATGAACCTTGAAACGGTTTTATTAACGGGTGATAACAAATTAACCGCAGGCTATTTTGCTAAAAAAGCAGGGGTTAAAACGGTTTATTCAAACCTTATGCCAAAAGAAAAAGCAATGAAGATTGAAGAACTTCAAAAAGAAGGCAAAACGGTTTGTATGATAGGTGATGGCGTGAATGATGCAATTGCTCTAAAAACGGCAGATGTCGGCATTTCTATGGGAAGCTTTGGTTCTGATATTGCAATTGAAAGTTCTGACATTATAATTACAGGCGATGACCCAAATAAAATTTCTTATTTGAAAAAACTGTCAAATGCCACAATTAAAACAATTAAAACAAACATTATAATTTCAATGACAATAAATGTTATTTCACTAACTCTATCTGCATTTGGAATTTTAGTTCCCGTTACAGGCGCCATTGTTCATAATTTTGCATCAATTTTGGTTGTTTTAAATGCAAGCTTTTTGTACGACAAAAAAATAAACTGATGTCGGATTAAAAAAAATTCCTTTTAATTTATAAAAAAATTGAAAGGAGAAAATCTATGAAAAAATATATTTGTGTAGTTTGCAGTTATGTTTATGACCCTGAAATAGGGGATGATGTTCAAAATATTCCAAAAGGAACGGAATTTGAATCACTCCCTGATGATTGGGTTTGCCCTGAGTGCGGTGCCACAAAAGATGAATTTAGAGAAGTTTTATAAAAAAAATTTTTATGCTAAAATAAATGTGCCGTGCTCCACGGGGCGTTGCGAACTCTTGACCTGAAGCTTACGCAGGGTGCAGAGCCTGTTATGAGGGGCTATTTGGTTTGTTATTGAACTTTGAATATTGTTGATATTTTTTATTTAAGTGGCGATTATGCTTCGAACCGTGTCAGGATGGAAACATAGCAGCACTAAGATGATGTTAACGGGTACTTGGTAAAAAATGGAGATATGAAAAGTGAAATGCTTATTGAATAGCAACGATAGACAGTGGCACGGTTATTTATTAAAAAAGCTCCCTTAATTAAGGGAGCTTTTAATTTGTTTTTATTTCTTATGCCATTTGTGAGCAGCAGTTTACTTCACAGCCTAAGAATTCTTTTGCTTCATTCATTCTTACTTTAATTCTGCCGTCAACTGCAATGCCTTCGCCGGTTTTTTCAGAAATTAAAAGCGGGTTAATATCAAGTTCATCAATGAATTTGAAATCATTAACAAGTTGAGATAACCTTAACAATGTTTCTTCAATTTGGTTGATTTGTGCAGGTGTTGTGCCTCTTGCGCCTTGAAGAAGTTTATATGCTTTAACTGATTGAACCATTTCTTTTGCATCAATATCAGTCAAAGGTGCAATTCTAAATGTAACGTCTTTCAAGGTTTCAACAAACACGCCGCCTAAACCAAACATCATCATTGGGCCGTATTGTGGGTCTGTTGCAATACCGCAAACCATTTCACGGTTGCCTTTAACCATTTCTTGAATAATAACGCCTTCTAAGCCTTCAAGTAAGCCCTTTTCTTCAAGACGGCCTAACAAGGCTTCATATTCTTTTCTTAATTGTTCTTCTGAACGAATGTTCACAACAACGCCGCCAACATCTGTTTTATGTGATGTTGTTTTTGATGTCATTTTCATAACAACAGGATATCCGATTGAATTACCCAATGTAACAACTTCGTCAATATTTGTTGCTAAGCCGTATTTGCAAGCTCTAATGCCGTAAGCTTGAAGAACATCAATTGATTCTAAAGTTGTAAGTTGGTCTCTGCCTTCTTTAACAGATTTTGCGATAATTTCTTTAACTTTTTGTCTGTCAACATCAAAGCAAGGAACTTTACCTTCGGGTCTTTCCATCCAAAGTCTTTGTTGGTTTAACCTGTTTAAGCCGTCTGCTGCTTCTTCTGCGTACATAAAGAATGGCATATTAACATTCATATCAGATAATTTTGAGAAGAATTCGCTTTTTGTCATAAATACGCCGACAACAGGTTTTTGAGGATTTTTAGCTTTAATTTCCATCAAAGCTTCTGCAACGTCTATATCTTTTAAGCCAAGGAACGGAAGATAAATTACAATAATCATATCAACGTTTTCATCAGCTATAACTGTTTCTAATGTTTGTTTGTAGTGTTCGATTGGAGCTGATGCTATCATATCAATCGGGTTTTTAACAGAAGCTGCTGAAGGCAAGAAACTTCTTAATTTTTCTTTTGTTTCATCTGTAATTTTTGCCATTTGCATGCCATATTCGCAAACTGCATCTGTTGCCATAATGCCGGGGCCGCCTGAGTTTGTAATAATTGCAACTCTATCGCCTTTTGGAATTGGGCAGTTTGCAAAAACTTTAGCTGTTGCAAAAAGGTTTTTCAATGAAAATTCTCTTATAACGCCTGATTGTTGTAAAAGTGCTGCTGCTGCTTTATCTGCACCTGCAAGTGAACCTGTATGAGAGCTTGCAGCTGAAGCGCCTGCGGCAGATCTGCCTGCTTTAAGAGCTAAGATTGGTTTTTTCTTTGTGATTCTTGAAGCAAGTTTTCTAAAGTTTGATGGGTTTTGAATTGATTCCATATATAAAAGAATTTGTTCAACGTCAGGTTCATTTTCCCAATATTCAAGAGCAGTTTCAGCGTTAACATCTGCTTGGTTGCCGATTGAAATAAATTGAGCAAAACCAAGGTTTAAGTCTTTTAAAATGTTTAAAATGCCGCCGCCCAATGCGCCTGATTGTGAAACAAAGCCGATGTTGCCGCGTTCAGGAAGAGATTCGGCAAAGCAGCCATCCATTCTAATATCAGGGTGTGTGTTAACAACGCCCAAGCAATTAGGGCCAACGCATCTCATGCCATATTCTTTTAATTTTTCAACAAGTTGTTTTTCAAGTTCAGCGCCTTCTTTGCCTGTTTCTTTAAAGCCTGCTGTAATAATGCAAACACCTTTAATGCCTTTTTCGTGGCATTGATCAATTGTAGATAAAACAAATTTTGCATTAACTACAACAATTGCAAGGTCAATACTTTCAGGAATTTCTAAAACGCTTGTATATGCTTGTAAGCCTTCAATTACGCCGCCTTTTGGGTTAACAGGGTAAATTTTACCGTTGAATTTATATTCTTGTAATCTTTTCATAATATCTGAACCAATTGTGTGTTCTTTGGTTGAAGCGCCAATAACTGCAATTGATTTCGGTTTCATAATTTTGTCCAAAATGGTATCTTGCATTTTTTTCTCCTTTTTTTATGCTTTTTAATAACCGTTTTCAATCCATTCTCTAATGCGGAATTTTGCACCGATATTTTCGGCAATTTTTCTGCAAGCTTCAGGGTTGATATTATATTCTTCAGGCTTATAGCCTGTTACAATACTCATTGTTGTGTCAATTCCTTCACTAACACATTTTTTTGCAAAATCTAACATCTCAAAATAAGCATTTTCAATTTTTGGAGATGAGATTTTATTATATTCTTCTTCATTTTGCGCATTTAAACTGATAGAAATTGAATCTATCAAAGGCTTTAGTTCAGGAACTAAATTTCTTTTTGCAACAAAATTTCCATGCCCGTTTGTGTTAATTCTGATTTTAACATTCGGCATGGAAGATTTTACATATTTACAAACTTCAATCACTTCATTGAATTTGGTTAAAGGCTCGCCGTATCCGCAAAAAATAAGCTCGTTATGAACGGCAATTTTATCTTTGTTTTTGTTAATTTGCTCAATTACATCAGATGCTTTAACGTTTTTATCAGATAACCACAGTTCAGCACCAACAACATCGTCTTTAATGTCTCTAACGCAGAACTTGCAAGCGTTTGTGCAAGCGTTTGTTATATTTACATAAGCTTTTTCGTATAAAAAATAAATAAGATTTTGCAACTGAATTTTGCCTTTTTAAGTTAACTTACAGGCAAAATTTTAATTCAAAAAGGGTTTAGTTTCAACAAAAAAAATTATGCACTTTGTTCTTCAGAATTTAGCCCCAAATAAAGAGATTCCATAAATTCTATGGTTTTTTCTTGTGCTTCTTCATCAGAAAAACCTGCTTCTTTAAAAGAATTTAGGGTATCTTGCGCAGTTTGAGCCAATAACATATATTCTTGAACGTCTTCTTCAACTTTTTTGGGGTCAAATTTATACTCGCCTGTTTTATCTGCTTTTTTAACCAAAGCTCTGCCTGAAACAGCAGCAGGCTGTTTATCAAGGTCTACTTGCGATTTGTTGTCGCAAGTTTTATTTGCTTCTTGATTGCAGCATTCACCGGTACATTCTTTTTTTGGTTGAATTTCGCTGTCATAGTGATGGTTTATACTAAAATTTCCTGATATATCCGTCATTGGTACCGGTTCTCCTAAAAAATCGTGTTTATTAATAATAGCTTTTAAATAGTTAAAAAAAATTACCGACTTGGGTTTATTCCAAGTTTTGTTCCTATTGTATAAAACATGAAATAAAATTATTTTGCTAGTTTATGTATAAAATATATACTATTTTTTTAAAAAAAATAAGTAAAAATTTTAAAAAGCTTGATATATCCAGCTTTAAGCCGAAAAATTTAACTTTACAAAACTTAATAAAACAGGGTTTTTTTAGAAAAAAGTATATAACAATCTAAATTTTATCTTTAAAAATTTTTCCAAGCATATAAATTGAACCTGCCAAAATGCAAAGTTCATAATCGTTTTGCTCAATTTCAAACATAGGGTTTTTAATTTCTCTTATTTTATTTTTATATTTTTCATCTAAATTTTCATATTTTAAGGCATTTGGGTAATTAAATTCATAGAAGCAAAAATCAAATTCCGGTTTATAGATGGTATCTAAAATTTTTTCATATTCTTTATTTTTAAGGCAGCCAAATATAAATTTTATTTTTTTGTTTTTTTCATATTTTTTTAAATATTCCGCTAAAACTCTTGCACCATCAGGGTTATGGCAGCTATCTATAAGAAGGTTTTTTCCTTTATAGTTAATTTTATCCATTCTAAAGCGCCAAGAAACATTTTTTAGCGCATTTTTAATTGTTTCTTTTTTAATTTTAAAATCAAGCGAATTTATGGCAAGAAGCGCCAATTTCAAATTTTCTTTTTGAAAGTCGCCATTTAAATTAAATTCAAAATCTTCTCCGTTTATTTTTGCAATATTGTTTTCAACAATAACATCTAAATCATCTTCAATAAAAATTGCCCCTTTTTTAATTGCTTCATTTTTCAAGGTTTCAAAGCCATTGTTAGTTTTTAAAAAGGTGCATATTGAGCCTTTTTTTAAAATTCCCGCTTTTTCAAATGCAATTTTTTCAATTGTATCCCCTAATCTTTCTTTATGGTCAAATGAAACTGATGTAATAACTGAAATTAAAGGTTTTTTAATAACATTTGTTGCATCTAATCTTCCGCCAAGGCCAGTTTCTAAAATTGCAATATCAACATTTTTCTTTTTAAAATAAATAAAAGCGGCTGTGGTTAAAATTTCAAATTCTGTTAAACCTAAATTAAGTTCAGCATCTTTTTTATTTACAAGGCTTATAATTTGGTTTAGTTCAACTTCAGATATATTTTCCCCGTTAACAGAAATTCTTTCAGTGTATGAAAAAAGATGCGGGCTTGTATATTTGCCGATAACTTTTCTTTTATCTTCAAGCAAAATTTTTTCCATAATAGTGCAAGTTGAACCCTTGCCGTTTGTGCCTGCTATATGAATGCATTCAAAAGAATTTTCAGGGTTATTAAAGGCTTTTAGAATAATTTCCATTCTCTCTAACCCCAGTTTAATGTGAAATTTATTTTTGCTTGTTAAAATTTCTGCGGCATTCATTTTAAATTGCCTCTAAAATCAGGTTTAATATTTTTTCGTTTGCTTGTTTAAAGTTTGCACCCAAAATTTCTGCATTTTGTTTTAATAAATTATATTCTTCTTTGTTATTTAAAATTTCTTCTATTTTTTCTTTTAATTTGCCTTTTTTTAATTCGTCATCTTCAAGATAAATTGCAGCTTTTTTATCTTCAATTGAATGAGCATTTATTCTTTGATGGTCTGCTGCGGCATATGGGTATGGAACAAGAATAGACGGGTTTTTAGCAGATAAAATTTCAGAAATGCTGATTGAACCTGCCCTTGAAATTATTAAATCGGCCGCTAAAATTGGAATTGCCATATTGTCAAAATAAGGTTCAACTTTTGTATTATTTGGAATTTCTAAATCTTTTATAACATCATCATAATTTTTCTTTCCTGTTTGAAGAATTATTTTGATATCATCTTTGTTTTTAAAAGTTTTAATAACATCAATTGCTGCTTCATTAATGCTTTTTGCACCCTGAGAGCCGCCCATAATAAGAATTAAAAATTCATGATTAATGTTTAAATTTTTTCTTGCTTCTTCTTTTGTCATTTCAAAAAAGCTTGAGCGAACGGGGTTGTTAAAATTATAAACATTTTTATTTTTAATGTATTTTTTAGCTTCTAAAAATGCCAAATTAACTGCCTTTGCATTTTTTGAAAATGTTCTTGAAACAACGCCCGGGAAACAATCTGAATCATGGAGAATATATGGAACTTTTAAAATATTTGCAGCAAATAAGGTTGGCGCACAAACATAACCCCCCGTTGCAAAAATAACATTTGGTTTATATTTTAAAATGTAAAATAAGCATTTTATAATTGAAACAAATAAACAAAATGTCCAAGAAATAAATTTAGGGCTTAATTTTCTTGGCATTCCAAAAACTGAAGTTGATAAGAAATTAAAACCGTTATCTTTTGCAATTTTAAATTCAAGGTTTTTTTTGTTTCCTATATAAAAAATTTTTTCTTTATTGGCACCATTTTTAATTAATTCATTAATAATTGAAACTGCAGGGTAAATGTGCCCGCCTGTGCCGCCGCCTGTTATAAAAAAAATTTTATTATTGATATCTGATTTCATTGTATGGCCTTATTCTCTGAACTCTTTTTTTAGATATATTTAATAATACCCCAAGCATGCATAATGAAACAAATAAAGAGCTTCCGCCATAGCTTATAAAAGGAAGGGGTATCCCTGTTGCAGGCAAAAACGAACTTGCAACAGACATATTCATTAAAGCTTGAAAGCCTATTGAAAAAGTTATACCAATGCTAACAAGTTTGCCAAATACATCAGGGCTTCTTGATGCTATAACAAAGCCCCTTTGAACAAACATTGCAAAAAGGCAAATTATAAAAAAGCACCCTAAAAAGCCAAATTCTTCCGCAATAACGGCAAAAATAAAATCGGTGTGCCCTTCAGGAAGCCAAGATAATTTTTGTTTGGAATTGCCGTAACCAACGCCAAAAAAGCCGCCGCCCGCAAATGCTACCAAAGATTGAATTATGTTATAGCCTGTGTTGTGGGGGTCTTTATTTGGGTCAAGCCAAACAATAAGCCTTTGCTTTTGGTAATCTTTAATAGTAAATGCAATAACGGCAACTGCCCCCATAAAATAGGTTATAATTTGTCTGATGTTTATTCCGCCTGACATAAAGCAAATAACGGTAACTGTTGTTAAAAGTAAAATTACCATTGAAAGGTTTGGCTGCTTGTAGATAAAAAGCAGCATTAAAAGAAAAACGAAATAATATGAAAATTTGTTTGGGTCAAAAATGTTTATATTTTTGCTAAAAATGTGTGCAAACATTAAAATAACCGCAGGTTTTGCAATTTCAGAAGGCTGAAACTGCAAGGGCCCAAAACCAAGCCACCTTTTTGCTTCATTAACAGTAACCCCTAATGGTGTAAATTGAACCAAAAGAAGCATAATTAAAACAATAACAGGCAAGCTCATTGAATAATTTTTTAATTTTTTATAATCATATTTTGCAAAAAAGTTTGCTCCAAAAATTCCTGCAACAAGCCAAAAAAACTGCCTTATTGTAAAGTGAACGGGCGATAACTCTTCAATAACAGCTTTTGAAGAACCTGCCGAAAATATTGCCATAATGCCGATAACAACAAGAAAAATTGTTACAATAACAAGAGTTCTATCGGGCGGTGAAATTATATAATTGTCTTCTTCCGTGTAATTATTCGGATATTCACTTCTTTTCGACATATTCTCTAAAAGCCTCTCCTCTTGCTTCAAAATTATCAAACATATCAAAACTTGCACAGGCAGGCGAAAATAAAACAACATCGGGGTTGTCTTTTGCGGCTTCATCTATTGCAAGCTCAAGAGTTTTTTCTTCTTTGATGTTGTTAAAGCCAACATTCAAAAGCGCTTTTTTAAATCTTTCAGTTGCTTCGCCAATTAAAACAACTTTTTCAATGCTTTTTTTAATATACCCTACAAATTCATCTAAGGAAGTGTTTTTATCTCTGCCCCCTGCAATTAGTGCCACTTTTTTATTCGGGAACGAATTTATTGCAACATTTGATGCTTCGGGGTTTGTTGCTTTTGAATCGTTATAATAAGAAGTTTTTCCTATTTTTCTTATAAATTCAAGCCTGTGGCCGGGCGCCTTAAATTCGCAAACGGCATTTTTAATTGTTTTATTGTCTAAGCCTAAAATTTTTGATGCGATAATGGCGCACATTACATTTTGGTAGTTGTGGTTGCCTTCTAAATTAATTTCATTTATATCGACAATTTTTTCATCTTTAAAATAAATTGAACCGTTTTCTAAATAACACAGGTTTTCATAATCAATTTTATTTAATGAAAAATAATATAAATTTGCTTTTATATCATCTGCAAAAGTTTTTGTGTAAGGGTCATCATAGTTTAAAATTACATATGAATTTTTATCTGCCCTTTTTAAAATGTCCGTTTTATCTTTAATATAACCTTCAATTCCGTTGTGCCAAGCAATGTGGTCGGGTGTTATATTGCATAAAATTGAAATATAAGGTTTCAGGTTTTTTGAATAATGCAATTGATAAGAACTTGCTTCAACAACAAGATAATCTGGTTTTTTTTCAATAACTTCTAATGGCGGCACGCCAACATTTCCAACGTATGGAGCGCTAAATTTTTTAGTTAATACAAAAGAAGTTAGCATTGTGGTTGTTGTTTTGCCGTTTGTGCCTGTTATTAAAACCATTTTGTCTTCATAATTTAAGTTTTTGCCAACAAATTCAAGGTCAGAATAAATGGGGCAGTTAATTTTTTCTAAAACAGGGGCGTCATCTTTAATAGATGGGGAAATTATTGCAAAATCTGCATTTTGAATAAATTCATCGCTATGGCCGCCAAATTCAATTTTAACTCCCAAATTTTGAAGTTTTTGAATTTCTTCCCTGTCTTTTTCAAGCTGTTCTTTATATTCTGAAATATAAACATTGGCGCCATTTTTAATAAAATATTCGGCACTTTTTTTGCCGGTTAAAGAAAACCCCAATACTAAAACTTTTTTACCATCATATAACATAATTTATTGCTCCAACATTTTTTGAACAAGGAAGCCCCAAACTGCAATTAAACCGCCAAGTGCAGAAATAAAGCAAAAAACGGTAACAATTTTCTTTTCATTCCACCCTGAAAGTTCAAAGTGGTGGTGAATTGGGCTCATTTTAAAAATTCTTTTACCTGTTAATTTAAAGCTTGTAACTTGAAGCATTACAGATAAGGTTTCTGATATAAAAATTATTGCAACAGGAATTAACCAAAGTTCGAATTTGCCCATAATGGCAATGGTTGCAAGCATGCCGCCCAGTGCAAGAGAGCCTGTATCTCCCATAAAAATTTTAGCGGGGTTGCGGTTAAAATATAAAAAGCCTAAAGAAGCGGCAGATGCTGTTATTGAAATTATGGCTAAATCGTTGTAACCATTTATAAGAGATATAACAGAACAAGCTAAAAATGCAAAAAATGAACATCCTGCAGCAAGCCCGTCAAGCCCGTCTGTTAAATTAAGCGCATTTGATGAACCTACAATCATAAAAACTGCAAAGAAAGGATACAAAAAGCCAAGTTCAATGTTTAAGCCAAAAAATGTTAATTGTGCTTGGTGCTGGAATAAAATGTATAAAGAAGGCAGCATTGAAACCGCAATTTGAAGCGTTAATTTTGCCCTTGGGCTTAAGCCTTCATTATGTTTTTCTTTAATTTTTTTAATGTCATCTTCAAAGCCTGTAAAAGTGTAGAAAATTAAAGTCATAAGAACAATGATTGCCCTTGTTGTTAATTCTTGCGCCATAAAAAGTGCTGTTATGGAAGCTATAATAATTGCTGCCACAATAAAAACGCCGCCTGTTGTCGGGGTTTTATTTTTCTTTTCATGAAGCATTTTAACTTCTTCTCTGATATATTGCCCATACATTTTTTTCTTCATAAATTCTAAGTATGGAACACCTAATAATAATACAAGTGCAAGTGCTATAAGAAAAGCAACCGATGTCATTATCATAATATTTTCACCGTTTCTATAATTTCTTCAAATTTCATAAACCTTGATGCTTTTAAAAGTATTGTAGTATCAGGTTTTAAGTTTTGTACAATATATTTTGCGCAATCAACATTTGTTTTAAAAGATTTTCCCTCTAAAAGAGAGGCCTTTAAAATAAATTTTGCAAGCTCCCCAACTGTTAAAATAGTAACGTCAGAATCTTTTTTACAATAGGAAGACAGAAATTCCCCTATTTCTTTGTGGTACATAATGGAATCTTTTCCAAGCTCGCCCATATCGCCCAAAACAAGCGCAACAGGGGGTTTATTAACTGATAAAAATGTTTTAATCGCAGCCTTCATTGATTCGGGGTTTGCGTTGTAGCTGTCGTTTATAAAATTAAAATCTTTTATTCTTGAAATTTCCCACCTTTTTTCAATAGGTTTAAAATTTAATAATCCCTTCTTGATGTTTTCGATTGTAACGCCTGCTTTTTTAGTAGCTTCTATAACCAAAAGCGCATTTGAAACGTTGTGTTCACCTTCAACGGTTAATTCAAAAGTTTCATCTTTATATTCAAAAGCGGTTTTGTTTTTTTCAATTTTTATATTTTTGCAATCTTCAAGGCTTGTATAAATTTTTTCGCCTTCAAATTTAACTGTTTCTTCAATGTTTTTGCACCTTGGCGCAATAAAAGTTCCTTCTTTTTTTAGATGGCTTGCAATTTCACATTTTGCAATTGCAATGTTTTTAATATTCCCCAATAATTCAACATGTGCTGTTCCAACGTTTGTAATAATTCCCATATCAGGGTTTGCATAGTTTGATAAAAGTTCAATTTCACCTAAATTTCTCATGCCCATTTCAACAATTTGAAATTCGGTATCAATTGGCATATTGAAAAACGTTTCACAAAGGCCAATTTCATTGTTGTGGTTTAAAAATGTTTTATACGTTTTATACGTTGTGTTTAAAACCGAAAATAACATTTCTTTAACGGTGGTTTTGCCTGAAGAACCTGTTATTGCAACAACTTTGGGGTTAATTTTTCTTCTTATGTAATTTGCTAATTTTAAATATTCAACAAGGGAATTTTCAACGTAAATAATAAATTCGGCGTCATTATTAATTTTTGTTTTATCTTGTGTAAAATAACCGATTGCACCTTCTTTTATTGCATTATCTATAAAACAATGACCGTCATAATTTTCGCCTCTTAAAGGAAGATAAAAATCTCCTTTTTGAATTTTTCTTGTGTCTGTCGATATATTAAATTTAACTTCTGCTTCAATATCGCCTTTAAGTAAAGCGGCATTTGTATTTTCAATTACTTCTCTAATGCTGAATTGCATTTAACCCCCAGATAAATATTGCCAAAAATTCGGCACAGAATTTATTGTAAATCAAACAGTAATTGATGTAAAATGATTTTTATGAAAACGACAGAATTCAAAATAGCATTTGTTCCAATAGATAATCGCCCGATTACATATTTATTAACGGAACAAATTACAAATATAAATAACAACTTAAAACTTTTTATGCCAAACAGGGAGTTATTGGGCGGGCTTGTTGAAGTTAGCAATATTAATGCCATTTTAGATTGGCTTCAAAACTTAGAACCTGTTAATTTAATAGTTTTATCGCTTGATACAGTTGCATACGGCGGGCTTGTTTCATCAAGAAGGTGTAAAGAAACTTATGAAGAAATAAAAACAAGAATTTTAAAATTAAAAGAAATTTTAAAATTAAAAAAGAAAGAAAACCCCAATTTAAAAATTTATGCAACATCAAGCATTATGCGCATTTCAAACAATAATATAAATGAAGAAGAAAAAGAATATTGGAATAAATGGGGTAAAAGAATTTTTTCATATTCTTATTACCAGCATAAATCAAGGGTTTTAAAAGAATATAATTGCGTTTACAACATAATTCCAAATGAAATTTTAGAAGATTATTTAGACACAAGAAAAAGAAATTTTGAAATTAATAAGTTTTATTTGGAACTTTTAAAAGAAGAAATTTTTAACTATCTTGTTTTTTCAAAAGACGATACGGGCGAATTTGGCTTAAATGTTGAAGAAGCAAACGTTTTAGATGAATTAATTCAAAAAGAAAACCTTCCTGCAATAACAAAAACAGGTGCAGATGAAATTCCCTTGGGGCTTTTATTAAGAGGAATAATAGAAGATAAAAAAGTTAAAATTAATGTTGTTTTTTCTCATCCTGATTCTAAAAATTTAATTTCAAGATATGAAGATATATCAATTGAAAAATGCGTTTTAGCTCAAATTAATTTAGGCGTTAAAAATGCTCTAATTACAAATATTAACCCTGATATAACTTTATTTGTTAACAATTTTCAAAACATTCAAGGGGAACTTGTTTTTTTAGATAGCATTAATGAATTTAAAGGTAAAATTCCAAAATTTGAAACACCATATATAATAGCAGATGTTTCAAACGCAAATGGTTCTGATAACAGGCTTATTGAAGAAATTTTTAAAAACGGTTTGAATGATAATTTATTGGCATATTCAGGCTACAACACAAGCGCAAATACAATTGGAAGCGCGCTTATTATAGGCTTAATTTCTTATTTTGCAAAAAAAGAAGGAATATTTAACGAAAAAGCCCATAAAAAACTTTTAATAACAAGGTTTTTAGATGATTGGGGCTATCAGGCAAATGTTAGAAAAATAATTCAAAAAAGAGAAGATAAGAATTTTATTGAAGAACTTGAACTAAACCTTGATAAATTCAAACCTTTTGAAGATAAAATTAAAAATTTCACAAAAGAAGATTTTAATGTAAAATATATTTTGCCTTGGAAAAGAAGCTTTGAAATTGAAATAGAGGTTGATTATGGAAATTAAATTTGAAAAATGGCATGGTATCGGAAACGATTTTATAATAGTTGAAAATGTTGAAGTTACCCCTGAAATTGCAGCCAAACTTTGCGATAGAAGGTTTGGAATAGGTGCAGACGGCATTTTTAACGCTATTAAAACGCCCGCTGCTGATATTGGCTGGAATTTCTATAATTCAGACGGTTCAATTGCTCAAATGTGCGGGAATGGCATTCGTTGCTTTGCAAAATATGCTTATGAAAAAGGGCTTGTTAATAAAAAGAAATTTACCGTTTTAACAAAAAGAGGAATTGTTATTCCTGAAATTTTAGATTCAGGTTTAGTTAAAGTTGATATGGGAGAACCCATTTTTGAAGCGGAAAATATTCCTGTTAATGTGGTAAACCCAATGGATTTTGAAGTTGAAGGTTATAGAGCATCTGCTGTTAGCATGGGAAACCCCCACTGTTTAATTTTTACAAACGATGACGGTAAAACCCTTGCAAAAAGAGATGGTTCAAAAATTGAAAATGCAAAAATTTTCCCTGAAAAAACAAACGTTGAATTTATAAATGTTCTTAATTTTTCAAAAATAGAAGTAAATGTTTGGGAAAGAGGCTGCGGCATTACAATGGCTTGCGGCACGGGCGCTTGTGCTTCTGTTGCTGCCGGCGTTAAAAAAGGTTTATTAAATAATAAAGTTGAAGTAATGCTCCCCGGCGGCTCATTATTTATAGATTATTCAGGCAAAAACATCTTTATGACAGGTGAAGCAGAGAAAGTTTTTGAAGGGGTATTTTACTATAATTAACAAAATTAACCATTATATTTGCATATAAAAATTGTTTGTGATAAGTTCAAATATGCAAAATACTAAAACAGTTAAGGAAAATAAAATGGCAAAATACGAATTATTATCAGCAATTAAACCCAATCTTGATAATGATGAAGCAGATAAAGTTGTCACCAAGATTGAAGAAACCGTTCAAAATTTGGGCGGAAGCATTATTGATACTGAAAAAATGGGCAGAAAGAAAACTGCTTATGATGTTCAAGGTTATAGGGACAGCTACTTCGTTGTTCAAAAATTAAATTTACCTGAAGACAAAGTTGTTGATTTCAAAAGACAATTAAGATTAAACGAAAATATCTTAAGAACAATTTTCACAAAAGTTAAAAAGGCATAAGATTTATGACACTGGCAAAAATTGTTGTAACAGGCAAAGTGGTTAAAAACCCTGAAAAAAGGTTTACACAAAATAACCTTGCAATTACAAGTTTAATTGTGGATATTAACCCGCAAGAAGAAACTTTGGTAAGGGTTTCTGCGATTGGTGCAATTGCAGACAGAGTTGCTGATACCGTTAAAATGAATGATTCTGTCATAGTTGATGGCAGGCTTCAAATGGAAACAGTTAAAACTACAAACGGCAAAGAAAGAAAAGTTGCTACAATTAATGCTTCTAATATAGAAAAAATCTCGGGCGATTCTTCTTCAAACGAACAAGCTCCCAAAAAAGAAGAGCCTGTTGTTCAATTTTCAACAGAAGAAATTGCGGAAGATTTAATTGATCCGGATGAAATTCCGTTTTAAAAAGTAAATAACAAAATAAAGGAAAATATAAATGGCTAAAGATTTAAAAGACAATAAAAAGAAAAAAACTTGCAGCTTTTGCGCAGACAAAGTTGAAGTGATTGATTACAAAGACACATCAAAATTGAAAAGATTTTTATCAGAAGCAGGCAAAATTCTTCCAAGAAGAATTACAGGCACTTGCGCACTTCACCAAAGAAAACTTGCTGTTGCAGTTAAAAAAGCAAGAGAATCTTCTTTAATGGGCTACGTTTTCGAAAACTAGTTCTTGCTAAAAGTTTGTTAAAAACCGCAGCTTTTTTGACTGCGGTTTTTGTTGTGTTAAATCGTGCATTAATATTATTGTAAAAACTGTTTTCATATTGTAATATTTTCCTATTAAAAAGGAGTTTTAATTTATGAAAAAGAGTTTTTTGTTAATGATGTCGGTTTTGTTTTTAACAGGCTGCACTTTCGCTCAAGGAAACGATTTTATAGCTTCCGTTCAAAATGATTTTTCAAATGTTGCAGAATCGTTTAAAAACGATATGAAAACAATAAATCAGCAAAAATTAAGAGGCAGCGACAGCCCGCTTTCTTTGCAAGATTTGATTGATAAAACAAAAGCGGAAAGAGACAGAGAATTGGAACCCATTAATAAACAAATTGCACAAAAAGAAGCTTTGATGAGAAATACACTTATTAATATGAAACTAAAAGCTTCTCAAAAGAAAGCAAAATTAACTATTTTGCAAAATGAAATTAATAATTTGAAAACCCAAAAAGAACAAATTGAAGAAAAATACAGGAAAAAAATTCAAGGATTCAGATATAACTAAATTAAAAAGCTCCTTAAAAGGAGCTTTTTTAGTCGATTTTATCAACCGGAAATTCTTTTCTTAAATTTCTTAAAAGCTCCATATCAATTTTTGAATAAATTGCTGTGGGTTTATCTTCTCCAATTGCAAGAATTTCGCCAACAGGTGAAACAATAATTGAATTTGCACAAGAATTAAGCCCTGAACCTAAGCTGCCAATAAAAGAAGACCCTGCAAAATAACATAAATTTTCAACTGCTCTTGTTATTGCAAAAGATTTCATCTCTCTTTTTTTAAGTTCAAAATCATAATTAGTTGATTTATTTGGCAAACACCAAGCGTTTGGGCAAGCTATAATTTCTGCTCCCATTTTCATTAATTTATTAAAATGTATTGGGAACCTTAAATCAAAGCAAATGCTAAGCCCAATTTTTGCAAAGTCAAGCTCAACTGTAACAGGTTGGTTGCTTCCTTCCGTGATAACTTCATCTTCTTTTCCGCCAAAATATGAATATAGGTGAATTTTTCTGTATTTGCCTTTTATTTCGCCGTTTCTGTTAAAAATGTAAGATGTGTTATAAAAATTTCCCCCGTCTTTTTCTATTATTGTGCCGCCAATAATATTTGAATTTTTCTCTTTTGCAAGGTTTGATAAAAAATTCGAAACTCTTGGGTTTTGTTCATTTTCTGCATAATCCATAAACCCTTGGTGGCTTATTCCTGTTGAAAAAAATTCGGGCAATATGATTAAATCTAATTGTTCACTAAAATTTTGAAGCTGAGATTTAACAATTTCTATGTTTTTTTCTATATTATTTATTCTTGGCTCATATTGAAGCGCTAAAATTCCGTAATTATTCATTACAGATAATTATACAAGGAATATTTTAACTTTCAAACCCAAAGAACCCTTTTAATTTCGCAAGAGTGCCAAGTTTTTTATCTGTTACAACTTTTGTAATATTATCTTTTAAATTATCGCTGGCAGCATCTTGCGGCGCAACGCCCGCTTTTTTGCCGCTTACAAAGCCTGCTATATTTTCTTTTAATGGGTCAGATTCAATTATGGGTTCTTCTGCTGCAGGAGTTGGAGTGGGTTCTGCCGCTTTTGGTTCAACTTTTGGTTCTTCTGCTGCAGGAGTTGGAGTTGGTTCTGCCGCTTTTGGTTCAACCTTAGGTTCCACTTTTGGTTGTTCACCTGTTGGAGGGGGAGTTTCACCAGCCTTTGGCTCAACTTTCGGCTCAACTTTCGGCTCAACTTTTGGTTCAACCTTAGGTTCCACTTTTGGTTGTTCACCTGTTGGAGGGGGAGTTTCACCAGCCTTTGGCTCAACTTTCGGCTCAACTTTCGGCTCAACTTTTGGTTCAACCTTAGGTTCCACTTTTGGTTGTTCACCTGTTGGAGGTGGTGTTGTTTCACCTGCTTTTGGTTGAGGAACAACTTTAGGTTGTTCACCTACTGGAGGGGGAGTTTCACCAGCCTTTGGCTCAACTTTTGGCTCAACTTTCGGCTCAACTTTTGGTTCAACTTTTGGTTCAACCTTAGGTTCCACTTTTGGTTGTTCACCTGTTGGAGGCGGTGTTGTTTCACCTTCCGGTTTGAATGTTTTCTTACCTTGAATTCCGCCGATAACAGCACCTGTTGCAGCGCCTGCAACTGCGCCATAAGCAGTATTAATAATTAAATCATCCGCTTCAAATTTTTGATCGCCAAATGCACAATCAATTGAATAATCGCCGGCGCCTATGGCAGCACCTGAAATTGCACCACCCTTAGCACCTGCAATTGCACCTTGCTTCATTGCTTCTTTAGCAGTTGTTGCACTTAAAACGGCTTCTTTGCCAATTCCTACTGTTGCAGTTGAAACTGCGCCATCAAGTGCACCTGATAAACCGTCTTTTGCAATTTGTTTTATATTAAATGCGTCGTTTTGAATATTGTTTGTTGCTCTGTCAACTGTTTTTAAGCCTGCTTTTGTAGCGGCGCCTATTCCTGCTGCAGCTAAAATGGAAGCTCCGCCTGTAAGTGGCGCAAAACCAAGAGCTGCTGCCGTTACAACACCTGTTGAAATACCTGTTATAAGGTTAACACCGCTTTTTTGTTTGCCTGAATATTTTGAAATTTTAGAAAATGCTTCATCATAGCTCATTGTGCCATTTTGAACATTATTTATATATTTTTGGCATTTCTTTTCAGATAAGCCAATTCCCGTTAAACCTTTAATGCCATCCCATGCCTTGCCAATAATGCCTTGTTCATTTTTTGCATTATTTAATGTGTTTTGAAGATTTTGAACTTGAGCGTTCATTGTTTGGGGTTGATATGTATCTTGAACCGGTGCCTGAATATTATTGTTTGGCGCAACATTTTGAGTATTTTGAATTGGTGCTGCCATTTGAACGTTTTGAGCACCTTGAATATTTCCGCTAAAATAATTTACACCGCCATTATTTATACTGTTTGGGTGAGCGCCGCTAAAAAAGGAAGGGGCATTAAAACCGTATAAGCCGTTAAACCCATATGGGTTTCCGCCTATATATTTACTTGGATACATTCCAAAAAACGCCATTAGTAATACTTCCTTTTCCATTAAAAAGCTTTATATATAAACTAAAACATAGAATGTATTAAAAATTGCGCCTTATAAAATAATTATTAAACTTTGTAAAGAAAATTTAAGAAAAAAAGCACAAAAAATGCCCCTTAATTTAAGGGGCATATAAATTTTATTAATGATTTTGTCTTAAAAGTGCGGCAGCAATTGCAACTGCAATTTCTTCATCTGCGCCGCTTGAAACTTTTTTAACTGCAGCGCCTGCAGGAACAGCGGCAGGGAAAATTTTATTTAAGTATTTAATTAAATTTCCCATAATGTTCATGGCAAAAATTAAGATGCCAAGAAAAAGAAAAACAGTGAAAAAGCCAACGCTTAAAACTATTAAACCATCCTCTAAGGCAAGTAAATTAATATTCATTAAAATCTCCAAATACAACTAACTTGCTTTAATTATAATTAAAACCAAATTAAACTTCAAGGTTTAATTTAAAGTGTTTGCTTGATAAGCTGTTAAAAATTGTCTTGCAATTCTGGGTGCTCTGTTGCCTTTTAAAAGCGCAAAAGCTTCTGCTTTTTTAAACAAGGTTTCTTCATCTTCTTTTATGTTTAATTCAGCTGCCAATTGTTTTACAATTTCAAGGTAATTCTTTTTGTCAGGCGATGAAAATGTGATTGTAATTCCAAACCTGTCAGAAAGTGACGCTGCTTCATCCATTGTGTCATTCAGGTGAACTTCATCCCCTTCACGAGCTAAAAATGTTTCTTTAATTAAATGCCTTCTGTTTGTTGTTGCATAAATTAAAATGTTATCGGGGTGTTTTGCCAAAGACCCTTCTAAAACCGCCTTTGCGGAAGAAAATTCGGAATCGTTTTCATCAAAAACAAGGTCATCTATAAAAATAATAAATTTAGAAGGAAAATTAGCTAAATATTCACACAAAGCTTCTAAACTTGAAATGTCATCTTTGTATATTTGAATAATTTTAAGCCCTAAATTTTTATATTCATTTGCAATTGCTTTAACAGAAGATGACTTGCCGCAGCCGCGGTCGCCATATAACAAAATATTATTTGCCTTTTTGCCGTTTAAAAATGCAAGAGTGTTATCTTTTAAAATGTTTTTTTGGTAATCATAAAGTTTAAGGCTGTCTAATGTAATGTCATCAGGCGTTATAACCGGTTTTAACATTTCATCATAGCTGTATTTAAAGGCTGAATATTTTGAAATAACGCCATAGCCTTCTTTTTTGTAGCTTTCTTGAATTTGGTCTTTTGTAAATAAAAGCTTATACGAATCAAAAGAAGGAATTGAATTAATTGCATCTTTTGCTAAAGGAAAATGCGCAAACAAAACCTCTCTTATATCTTCAAATTTAATGCTTGCAATATCGGATAAAATTCTAAGCTCATATTCAAATGTGCCTAAAATAAATGTCGGAATATTTGAAGAATTATTTCTGGCACATTCAATTGAAACAGGGTTGTTATCAGATAAAACAAAATTTCTTACATAACTTGACCAATCGCCTTTAAATTCCGACTTGTAAAGTTCTGAAATAAAATCTGTATAAAGCTCAATAACTTTTGCAAATTCTTCATTTTCTTTAATTGCTTCCAATAAAACAATAAACTTTACGCAAACGTCATCGCACAAAAAATTCTTATAAACGGTTAAAAGTGAAATATTTATAATTGCATTATTAATATCAGCCAAATTGTTCAATTTTTGTTTTCTCCTTCAGTTAAGTTAATTATATATTGAAAACAATTGATTGACTAATGCTTTATTAAGGGCTACACTAGGGGCTATAAGAACTTATACCAATTTAAGGAGAGATGATTATGACAAAAATTTATTACGCGCAAGATTGCAATTTATCTTTATTAAAAGATAAAACCGTTGCTATAATCGGCTATGGCAGCCAAGGCCATGCACATGCTCTTAACCTTCATGATTCAGGCATTAAAGTTGTTGTTGGTTTGTACGAAGGTTCAAAATCATGGGAGAAAGCGGAAGATGCGGGCTTGAAAGTTGCAACAGTTAGTGAAGCTGCAAAAGAAGCTGATGTTATCATGATTTTATTGCCTGATGAAAAGCAAGCAGATATTTACAAAACAGAAATTGCTCCTTATTTAACCGCAGGCAAAACTTTAGCATTTGCCCATGGTTTTAATATTCACTTTGCTCAAATCGTTCCTCCGGCTGATGTAAACGTTATAATGATTGCACCAAAAGGCCCCGGCCACACAGTTAGAAGCGAATATGTTGAAGGCAAAGGCGTTCCTTGCTTAATTGCCGTTCATCAAGATGCAACAGGTAAAGCTAAAGAAATCGGCCTTGCTTATGCAATGGGCATTGGCGGTGCAAGAGCAGGCGTTTTGGAAACAACATTCAGAGTTGAAACAGAAACAGACCTTTTTGGTGAACAAACAGTTCTATGCGGCGGTGTTACAGCCTTAATGCAAGCAGGTTTTGAAACACTTGTTGAAGCTGGCTATTCACCTGAAAATGCTTACTTTGAATGCATTCACGAAATGAAATTAATTGTTGACCTTATTTACCAAGGCGGTTTTTCAAAAATGCGCTATTCAATTTCAGACACTGCTGAATTTGGCGATTATGAAACCGGCAAAAGGTTAATTACGGAAGAAACCAAAAAAGAAATGAAAAAAGTTCTATCTGAAATTCAAGACGGCACATTTGCACAAAAATGGATTGCTGAAAATAAATCAGGCAGAGCTCACTTCACAGCTACAAGAAGATTAAAAGCTGAACACCAATTAGAAGCAGTTGGTAAAGAATTAAGAAAACTTTATTCTTGGAATGAAGAAAAATAAGCTTTTAATATAAGTTTTAAAAATCCGATACTTAAAAAGTGTCGGATTTTTATTTTAATAAAATTAAAACAGAACCAATTATCATAATGATTGTGCCTGTTGTTTTTCTTAAAATTCCTTTTTCGTTTAAAAACCTAAACCCTAAAAATAATGAAACTACACTTGATAGTTGAAATAAAGCTAAAGAAAGCCCTACATTAAAATTTTCAAAAACAATATTTGTGGATAACTGCATAATAGAAAGTAAAACTCCTATAATAAAACAGGTTTGAACCGTTTTAATTGAATTGGGCTTTAACTTTTTGTTAATAAGCGCAAAAAGAAAAGAAAAAATAAAGCCCATAAATGCCCACCAAATAAAAGAAACCATTGGGCTCGACATTAAAATAATTTGTTTTAATATAACAGCTTCCACCCCTGTAAAAACAAGGGCAAGCATTCTTAATAATACACTTTTATTTAAAATAAATTTTCCTTTTTCATCAACAAATAAAAAGCTTGCCCCAATAATGAGAAAAAAACCAATAAAACTTTTTATGTTTGGAATTTCCCCCAAAATAAAAAATGCAACAATTAAGCCTATTATTGATTTATAAGAATTAATCGGCCCTAAAACAGAAAGTTCGCCTATTGAAAGTGCTTTTATAAGGCAAATTGTGCCCAAAAAGCAAAGAAGCCCCGCTAAAATTACATATAAATAAAAATCCCCGCTATAACCTGTTATTTGGTTATTTTTAATAAAAGGCAGGCATAAAACTGCCATAAAAAAATATGACCAAAAATTAACGGTAAGGGAAGATTCCATCACCGTTAATTTTTTTTGAAAAAAATTGGCTATCGGGTTAGATAAAATTCTTGAAATTAGTGCAACAACCGATACGAACATTTTATTCTTTTATAATTTTTTCAATTGTATTTTTTGCTTTTAAGTTAAACTTGCCGCCAACCAATGAAGTTAAAACTGCTACAAGCCACATTGGAATTAAGATGCCAACTAAAATGCCCAATGTTGAATAAATAAACATAAACATATCTGCTTGGCTTTTTAAAACTTTATAATACAAACAAGCAGCAATTGCAGTGCCTGAGAGAACGGCCACAACAAGCGTGAAAATTAAAGTATATTTAATTAAGCACATTAAATATCTTTTGTTTTGGAATAATGAAAGGTTTTTGTTTAATTCTTCATAATATTTGAATTGGTAATTGAAGTTTTCCGGTTCTTTTTTAGATTCAAAATTTTCTAAAATTAAAGGAAAATTAGGGTTAAACCTTTTAACATCAATCATTCTGTAAATATATGAAGGTGAATAAATTAAAACACCGTCAGAGCAGCTGTCTTGAAATGTGATTTTTTCACCGTTGAATAATTCCGCATCTGTTTTAAAACCAAAAACTCTTAGGGAATATTTATCTTTATCAGGGTTTTCTGTAGCGGCATTTTTTTTATCTGTTAAAGGTGAAATTTTGTAAGATTTAATGTCGTTATAATAAACATCTTTTCTTGATGAAATTTCATTTTTCTTTTCAAAAACAAAAGAAAGTTTATCTTTAAAAATTTCCACTTTTGTTATTTTTCTTAAAGAATTGGTAACTGCAACATAGGTGGCAAAAATTGCACAATAAATTGCAATGAATGTAACCGTTGCGCCAATTGAGGGTTCTAAAACGTAATAATACCCTAATGCAAGCACAGCGCCTAAAACCAACCCTGCAAAAAATAACATCACCATTCTTGAGAATTTATCAACAATCTCAACTACAAAAAATCTATCCGTTTTCATAAAAATATAATTCCCTAATTTATAAACAATATAACAAATAATTATTTTATCGTTTATATTATAATATCAATTTCAATTAAAATAATCAACTTTTAAAATGACGTTAAAAAAATATATTTTCGGTTTTTATACCATTACCTACCATGAAAGTTCAAAATAACATAAGCATTAATAATCAAACAAATTTTACGGGCGCTTCAAAACTATCCGAAAAAATAGCAAAAAAATTTGCAAAAGCAGGTAATATAGGCGAAGGCACAAGTATCGCATGCGATTTTTTGGGAAAAGCCGTTGTTGTGCCTGCAGTTATTATGCTTGCAAGCAGTGAGCCAAAAGAAAATAAAGAATTTTCGGCTTTTAAAAACCCCGTTGCAGCTTTTATTCAATTGGGTTTAGAAGTTCCCGTTTTAATGGCGGGTTCAAAAATAGTGGGAGATTTAGCCGATAAAGGCTATTTTGATAAAGCCAAAAATGCAAGAAAAGGTTTTTCTTATAATGAAAAACTTCAAAGAGAAAAATTTATAGATACATTTGAAAAAATTGCAGATAAAACACCTAAAATAAAAGAAAAATCCAAAGATTTTTTAACAAGTATTAAAGATGGCGGATATACAAAAAAAGCAGCTGAAGACATTGTTGAAATTTTAGATGGTGCGGATGATAAAATTAAAACGGCTGCTATTAAATCATTTAAAAATTTTGAACATGCCCACGAAAATAAATTTCACCTTCAAAATAGAATTTGTTTTGTTGCCGCTCTTCTTTTAACGCCATTCTTGTGCGCAATTGAAAATTATATTCACCCAAAAATAATGAATAAAATTTATGAAAAAAGGGCTGCAAAAAATCCTTCAAAAATGGTTAAAATGCCAAATATTGAAACCTTTTTAAACCACGCAAAAGGTGCTGTTCCGATACAAAATAAACAAGGAGGCGCTTTATGATACAAAAAGTTGCTTCAAGCATTGCAAATTCTTCCATTGTTAAAAATCATATTGTAAAAAGTGCAACAGACCCTAAATTTTTAGCAAGAACTTTGTTAATCACAAGCGTTTCAAAAGACGTTTTTGCATATGCTCTAAGAGTTAAAAACACTTTAAATAATGATGAAATTCCCAAAGAAAAGAAAAATTTCACAGCAAAAATGGATGCTGCAACTTGTGCTGCAACTGCAGTAACTCAAATTGGCGCAGGGTTTATTGTTTCAAGTGAAAAATTCCAAAGTTTCTTTACTGATAAACTTTTTAAATCGCTAAAAGACAGCCCCAAAGAATTAAAAAATGCAAAAGCTGCATTTAATGCGGTTTCAACACTTGTTTTAGCTTCGATTGGTGCAAAAAGAATTTTAACGCCTTTGTTTGCAACAAAAATTGCTTCATATAATAAAGAACAAAAAGGGGAAAAATCAGGAAATATTTCCTTGAAAGCTTGATTTTTTAGTTAGTTTGTCGGTTTTTTCCGCCAAAAATGTTGAAGCGATGGGCAAAATTCCGTAATATAACCCTGCAAAAATAAGAGTAGGCCTTAAAATGTTTAATCCTTCAATGTATTTTGGAAGTTTGGGGTT
This sequence comes from Candidatus Gastranaerophilales bacterium, assembly GCA_944325145.1. Classification (GTDB taxonomy): domain Bacteria; phylum Cyanobacteriota; class Vampirovibrionia; order Gastranaerophilales; family Gastranaerophilaceae; genus Galligastranaerophilus_A. The sequence continues at coordinate 29,861 of CALYDL010000009.1, read as the reverse complement.
GTTTTTGTTCGCATTTTTGAATTTTTCAAGGAAATTTTTTCCGCCTTTTTGAATTAAATTATCAATTGTGTAACCCCCCAAAAGCGTTATTCCTGTTGAAATTAAATTATTTAAAATAAGCGGTTTTTTTCTTTCTTCTTCGATTTTTTTATTTTTCTTTGTTTGTATTGCAAAGGCTGAAGTTAACAAAACATCCGTTGCCATGGAAATATTTCTTGCAATGTTTTGGTCGTTTTTGCTGTATTTTTGAATAAGCCCCTGAACTTCTTTAATATCTAAAATTTTTCCTACACCGCTTGAAATTTTATTTTGAATGTTTCCTTTAAAAAATGGTGAAAAAACAGGGTCATAATTTTCTTTTTTTAAAGGGGTATCAGGTAAATTTTTATTTTTTTTATTTATAAATTTATCCATAATAATTGGAATGAGAGCAATTGTGAGCATTGATTTCGGTATTGCTGTTACAAAATTTACCCCCAATTTTAAAACTTGCGTTGCAAATTTATAATCTTTTGATTCAACAAGGCTTTTTGCCCCGTTTTTTAAATTATCCATTGTTTCTTTTTTTAAGAATTTATTCGGGTTTTTATCTATATTCTTAATTGCATTTTCAATGGGAAGTGCAATTGCTTCAACTGTTAAAAATCTTGCAATTCCCGATGCAACGGAATTTACGCCTGCATATTTTTTATTTTCTTTTTCAACGCTTGGTGCCATTTGTATCGCAAGAGGCCTTAAAAACAAAGAAGAAGCCAATGAAACACCCGCAACAAAGCTTGTTCCATGGTCAGATATTGTTTCTAAACCCTTTAAAAAAGCTTTATTGTTGTATATTCCCTTAAATTCAGGCTGGTGATAATTATAATTTTCAGGTTTTATTTTCATAACTTAAAAATGTTTTATACAAAAACAATAATGCCAAGAAAACATTAAAAAGAAAACCTGTTTGTAATTTTATGTTAAATCATTTTGAATTAAATAATCACGAACTTTATCAAGGCCGGATTTTATAATTCTTGAAATTCTTGAAGCCGAAATTGAAAATTCTTCAGATAGTTCCATTAGTTTTTTTTCTTTGAAAAATTTTGCTTCAATCAATTCTCTTTCACGCTTTGGAAGTTCTGCTATTGCTTTTCGAAGCATAATGGACATTTGGTTAAATTCGCAGGTTTCTTCGGGGTTTTTTCTCTGGTCTTTAACTTCAAACGGCTTTTCATTTTCTAGCATTTCATCGGTTGATAAAATGGTTTTATAAATTGCTTCTCTTAATTCGTTTTTATCAGGTTCTATGCCGCTTTCGCTGTGAATTTTAACCCCATGCCAGCGGTAACGGCGCCTTAATTCGTTTCTTATTGCCCATTTTATTGCGGTTGTTAAATAAGATTCGTTATATTCTTCTTTGTTTCCTTCATGTGATAAAAATAAAACATCAACAGTTTGTATACCAATGTTAACAAGCTCATCAAATTCTATTAAATGTTGAGCTGCCATTGATTTATACTCCACCTTGGCAATTTTATTAATAAGTCCCAAATACTGCCGTAATTTTACGTTGTGTTCGATTTTTTCTTTTGAATTTTCCATATATATCATCTTAAAAAATGGATATATTCAATTATTACCATGAATATTAAGCTTTTTCAAAGCTTTGTTACAAAAAATAAATTTGAATTGACAATATTTTTTGTTTTGTATAATTTTATATTATGCCAAAGACGGCAGGCGGCATTTTTTGTCTTAATCTCCTGCTCAGGTAGAAAACAAAACCTTATAGTTGTTTACCGTTTTTGTGCATACAAAATTTATTTTATGTAAACATCCAAAAGAAAGGTTAACATTATGACAACAAAAGCTTTCAAAAACGAAAAAATTGAAGTCTTCAAAAAAAGTTTTGAAAATGCTAAAGTTGCGGTTGTTACCGATTACCGCGGATACAGTGTTGAAGAAATTACCGATTTAAGAAGAAGATTGCAAAAAGAAGATTGCGATTACACGGTAACAAAAAACACACTCTGCAAAATCGCATCAAAAGGCACAAATTTTGAAGCCATCGAAGCATTATTAAAAGGCCCTTCAGCTATTGCATTTGGCTTTGGCGATGAAGTTGCCGCTGCAAAAGTTGTTTCAAAATTCATTAAAGAATCCAAAAAAGGCGAAATAGTTGGCGCTGTTTTGGATGGCAACCTTTTAAATGCTGAAGAAGCAAAAAAACTTGCAAATCTTCCTTCAAAAGAAGAACTTTATGCAAAAATCCTCGGTTCAATCAATTCACCCGCTTCAGGCATTGTTTACTCTGTCAATGGCGTTATGAGCGCGTTGGTTAGAGCAATCGATGCAGTAGCAAAAACAAAAGCGTAAGTTAGAAAAAATTAAAATAAGGAGAAAAAATAATGAGCAATGTAGAAGCTATTTTAGAATCAATTGAAAAATTAACTTTAATCGAAGCTGCAGAATTAGTTAAAGCTATGGAAGAAAAATTCGGCGTTTCAGCTGCTGCTCCTGTTGCAGTTGCTGCTGCTCCTGCTGCCGGTGCTGCTGATGCAGCTGCAGCTGATGCTCCATCTGAAGTAACCGTTGTTTTAGCTTCAGCTGGCGCTAACAAAATTCCGGTACTTAAATTAGTTAGAGAAATCACGGGTCTTGGCTTAAAAGAAGCTAAAGATTTAGTTGATGGCGCTCCTAAACCGATTAAAGAAAACGTTAAAAAAGAAGAAGCTGACGAACTCAAGAAAAAACTTGAAGAAGCTGGCGCTACTGTTGAAATTAAATAGTTTTAATTTTAATACACAGCAAAAACCCCTTGTCAAAATGATAAGGGGTTTTTTATTTTGTTCTAAATTTCATTATGTAAAAATTACCATTGTTTGAAGCAGCAATTGTTTCAATAATTTCTACCTTTTCATTGTTTTTCATATATGTTTTCATATTTATCGGAAATTCTTCGCTTAGCCCTGCAAGTGTTGGTATTAAAAGAAGGTGTGTTTTATTTTTTTCTAAAGAATTAACAAATAAATCTGCCTTTTCTTTCTCAAACGGGTAATATAAAGAAATACATTTTAAATTCATATTTAATATTTTGGAATAATACTCAAATTCAGGAATATGAAATGTATATATTTTTTCAAATTTATTTCTGTTTTTAATTATATATTCCACCTGTTTTCTAACGCTTGTTTTGAAATATATATTTTCTGAAACCGAATGTTCAAACTGCAAGACTGTTGCAATTAAAGTGAAAATAAAAATCGCAAAAACATTTTTCTTGTTTTCTTCAATTAAAAGCAAAAATGAAGTTGAAACTATTATAATTGATGGCAAAAGAAACAAAATTAACCTTAATTCAAAAGGGTAAAAATACATATAAGAAGCCATTGAACAAAAAATTACAGGCAAAATTGTTAATGCTAAAATTTTTAATTCTTTTTTATATATTAAAATTAAAATTCCAACTCCAAGGGCGGGAAGAATATAATTAAAAGAAGTTAAAGCCTTTAGCTCGTGGTTAAAAATTCCAAAAACATCATATACTAAAAATTTCTGCGCTTCTTTTCCCCAAAAATTAAACATATACTCATAATTTAACTCTTTAACGGGAAGATAATATATAAAATACCAAATTAAAAAATTTACAGCAAACGGAATAGCGAAAAATAAGAACTTTTTATCGTAAGTTTTGTTTTTTATAAAATCAAATATTAAATAGCAAAAACCTGCCATAATAACAAAAATAGCAGAAGTTGAAAACCATATTGAAATTAATAATATAAGAGAATATATTGAAATTTTTTTAATTGAATCTTGTTTAAAATTAATTGAATAAAAAGTATAAATTAGCAAAATTGAAAATAAAAGGTCTGTTGAATATTGTTTAACTTCTTGCGTGTAACTTAGTGCAATCGGGTTAAAACAAAAAAGAAGCGTGCAAATTGCTATATAAATTTTATTTTTAAAAACTTTATTTAAAAGAAAATAGAACCCAAAAACAGATAAAAAGGAGCAAATGAAAGGAAAAAACTTTGCGCCTAAATCTGCATACAGCCAAGCATTAATGCTTCTTCCCATTTCAAAAAAGAATTTTGTTGTAATTAAAAATAATGGCGGGGCAACTTGATTATTGTTAAGCGGTTGAAAAAGTTCCAAAAAACTTTTTTTCATAAAATTGTAATATACTAAAGAAAGCTCATCTCCCCATAAACCTTGGTTAAAAAGGTAAATTTTAATTCTTAAAATAACCCCTGCAATTATTATAATTAAAATTGCAAGTTTGGCTATGGGAAGCTCTCTATTTTTTAATGCTGTCAGAATGTTTTTTAAAGGTATATCAAGCATCATTTTTTTGTTTTTTCCTGAAATACAAAATATTTTCTTAAAACAAAATTGCCGACAACGCCAATTAAACTTGAAATTGTTTTTGACCAAAAGCTTGAAAGCCCAACAAAAATAAGCCCATAGGTGCAAATGTAATCAAGCGCGCCCATAATGATTAAGGTTATAATATATGAAACAATTTCGCCAAATGTTGTCCATCTTGCTTTGTGTCTGAATAAAATTGCAATGCAAAGGAAATAATTTATCATTGCAGAAATTATAAATGCAAACCAAACACTGTAAACTAAATCCATTTTATAGTGGTTAAAAATCATAAAGAATAAAATGTTTGCAATAGCTGAAACGCCGCCTATAAAAAGGTATAATAAAATTTGCATTGGAACGGGTGCAACGTGGCCGCCATAGTGAAAAATGCAATATAAGGCCCTTAAACCGTCTTTTGCGCCAATTTTTTTGCCTTCTTCAAAGGTTCTTGGATTGTAACTTATGGCACATTCATATAATCTATATTTTCCTTTTGAAACATAAATTGTAACTTCAGGCTCAAAACCGAATCTGTTTTCTTTTAAATTCGGTGCAATTTCTTGAATAACTTCTCTTTTAAAAAGTTTATAACAAGTTTCCATATCTGTTATATCAAGGTTTGTATACATATTTGTTAAAAGGGTTAAGCCTTTATTCATAAAGGTGTGCCAAAAATATAAAATGCGCCTTGTATCTCTTTTTAAATATCTGCTGCCGTAAACAACATCTGCTTTGTCTTCTAACAGCGGTTTTAAAAGCTTGAGGTAATCTTTAGGGTCATATTCCAAATCAGCATCTTGAATGCCTATATAATCCCCCGTTGCATTCATAAAGCCTGTTTTTAAGGCTGCGCCTTTTCCTTGGTTTTTTTCGTGGTGAAAAACTTTAACAAAAGGAATTTCACTTGCAATTTCTTTTGCGATTTTCAAACTATTATCAGATGAACAATCATCAACCAAAACTAATTCTAAATTAATTTCATCCGATTTTATTTTTTCTATAACCTCAGAAACTATGTTTCTTAAAGTTCTTTCTTCATTGTAAACAGGTATAACAAGGCTTAAAGTTTTCATAAATTCCTCTTAATTTCCGATTTTATTTTATCGTATCATAAAGAGAAAAGTTAAATGCAACCATTAACAATTCTTAATGCCATTTTTTCTGTTCAACCCAAATGTAGGTTTGTTCAATTGCACTCATAAAAGGGTTGTAGGCAAAACTGCGCTCTAAAAAAGGGTTTTTTGCCTTTTTGTCAGCCTTTCTTACTTTTTTGTTTACTTTTTTTACGTATTCTTTAAAATCCATTAATAATCTCATTTAATAAACTGTTTACCTTATCTTGAAGCATTTTATTCCAAGAATTAACCGCTGAAAGTTTAAATAAAAAACTGTCTTATGGGGTAATATTCAAATTCTTTTCGTTATATATGCTATTATTCCGGACTTTTTCACCTAACTTGGGTTTTAAAAACCATAAATAAAAAAATTTGCTACTCCTTATATATGTTTTTTAAGAAACATGTTGCAAAAGAAACACATTAATGCTACCATTTTAAATAAGCTGCACATAAAATCATACAAATGGAGTAGCCTGTAATGTTGCCCGAAGCTTATTTTAAGTGTTAATATCGTTATGTTATTAATCAATTGTATATTCTAATATGGTGAAAAAAATGAATAAGAAGTTAACAATTACAATTACAATAGTTTTAGTTTTGCTTTTAAGTATTGCATATAGGTTTTTTGAAACAAAAAATTCTGAAAAAGAACAATCAGAAGCAATTAAAAAATCAATGATACCAAACGTTGAGGCAAATACGCCTTTTGAAATTGAAACTTCAAGCGTTATTGAAGCCCCGGGCCGTGTTGTTGCGGTGAAATCGGCAGATGTAATTGCTCGTGTTCAAGGCATGATTATGAGCCAGCATTACAAAGATGGCGATTTGGTTAAAAAAGGCCAATTATTATACATAATTGACCCAACAGAATTTCAAATTGCATATGATAAGGCAAAAGCAAACTTAGATACTGCTAAAGCTCAACAATACCAAGCTCAAAAAGATTTTGAAAGAACAAAAGAACTTGTAGCAAACGATTTTGTTTCAAAATCTGAATATGATAACGCACTTGCTGCAAGAGATGCTGCAAATGCAACGGTTAAAGCAAACATTGCTGCCGTTAATGATGCAAAAAGGCTTTTATCATACACAAGAGTTACAGCGCCTATTACAGGTAAAATCAGCTTGCCTGTTGTAACTGTCGGCAACTTCTTGTCATCTCCAAATACGGTTTTAACAAAAGTTGTTAGCATTGACCCAATTTATGTAACATATTCTCTTGATTCCGGAATTTTTGCTTCTTTGAAAGAAGATGAAATTATTCCTGATTCTAAAAATAAAAAACCGATTAAAGTTGAAATCAAACTTCCCGATGGTTCTATCTACAATAAAACAGGTAATGCGGATTTCTTTGATAACGTAATATCAGAAACCACAGGTTCAATTACCTTGAGAGCAACTTTCCCGAACCCTGAATCAACTTTAATCCCCGGAGATTTTGTAGGCGTTAAAGTCTATTCAAATAAGAAAATTAAAAGAATGGCTGTTCCTATGACTGCTGTTCTTCAAGATACAAACGGAAGATATTTATTTGTAATTGACGAAAATAATGTTGCCCATAAAAGATCTATCGAAACAGACGGCCAACAAGGCAACAATTGGATTATTAAATCCGGCATAGATAAAAATGAAAAATATGTTGAAACAGGCATTATAAAAGTTAGAGACGGAGTTCCTGTTAATATAATCGAAAAACAGACAGAAGATAAAAATGATGCTGAAACAAAAAAAGACGAAGCAAAAAAACAAGAGGATTAATTAAATAATGTTTGCCAAATTTTTTATAGAAAGACCAAGATTTGCCATAGTTTTATCACTGGTTATAGTTTTAGTCGGGCTTATATGTCTTAAAAACCTTCCTTTGGAAGAATACCCCGATATTACACCGCCTCAGGTTGTTGTTCAAGCTACATATACAGGTGCAAGCTCAGAAGTTGTTGAATCAACCGTAGCGCAACCTATTGAAGCACAAGTAAACGGTGTAGAAGATATGATTTATATGACAAGTACTTCAAGCAACGGTACTTATCAATTAAACGTATTCTTTAAAACGGGTACAGACCCTGATATGGCGCTTGTAAACGTTCAAAACAGGGTTTCTTTGGCAACACCAAGGCTTCCGTCTGATGTTCAAAGATACGGGTTAACTACAAAAAGGTCTACACAAGGTGCCGGCCTTGTTATGTATGCCGTTTATTCACCCGATGATTCCAAAAACTTAATTGATGTTTCAAACTATGCATCTATTTATTTAAAAGATGAACTTGCCCGTGTAAATGGCGTTGGCCAAGTTAACGTATACGGTGCAAGAGATTATTCTATAAGAGTTTGGCTTGATGCGAATAAAATGGCGGCTTTGAATGTTTCGCCATTAGAAGTGCAAACAGCAATACAAGGTCAAAACGTTCAAATTCCTGCAGGTGATATTGGTGCTGAGCCTTTGGTAAATAAACACCAAATGAAAATAACCCTAAAAACCACAGGAAGATTAACAACGCCTGAACAATTTGCAAATATTATTGTAAGGTCTAATACAGATGGTTCTTCAATCAGAATTAAAGATATTGCAAGAGTTGAACTTGGCGGTGAAAGTTATGCAAGTATCGGCCGTTTGAATGGTCAAGAAATTGCGGTTATGTCTGTTATGCAATTATCAGACGCTAACGCAATTCAAGTTGCAAACGATTGTAATAAAAAGATGGTTGAACTATCAAAAAGTTTTCCTGATGGTATAGGATATAAAATATTAAGAGATACAACAGAAACCATTAAAGAATCATTGGCAGAAGTAGTTCATGCAATTGTTCTTGCGGTTATATTGGTTACAATCGTTGTATATATGTTCTTGGGCGATTGGAGAACATCTTTAATTCCATTCGTTTCAATTCCTGTTTCTTTGATAGGCACCTTGGCAATATTTGCCGTGTGCGGCATATCGATTAATACTCTAACCTTATTTGGGTTTGTATTAGCGGTAGGTACTGTTGTTGACGATAGTATCGTTGTTGTTGAAAACGTTCAAAGGCACATTGAAATGGGTGTTTCCCCCAAAGAAGCAACAATTATTTCAATGCAAGAAATCACAGGTGCTGTTGTTGCAACATCTCTTGTTTTGATGGCAGTATTTGTTCCCTGCTGTTTTATTTCAGGTATTTCAGGCAAAATGTTCTTGCAATTTGCTGTTACAATTGCGGCTTCAATCGGTTTTTCGGTTGTTGTAGCTTTAACTTTGGCTCCTGCGCTTTGCGCAACAATTTTAAGGGGTAAAGATGAAATTCCAACAAGAACTTTCCATGAAAAATTCAGAGAATTATATACTGATTACTGGTCAAAATGCCACCCTAAAACCACAAAAGAAAAAATCAGAGCCTGGGGTGAATTTATAGCTTCAGCTTGGGAAATCTGCATTAAAAAATATAACAGGTTTTTTGACAGAGTGAAAAAAGTTTTCTTAGAAGGCTCAGATTACTTTATAAGACGCGGCGGCAAAACTCTTTTGGTTTACGTTTTAATCCTTGCAGGCTTAGGCGGCTTGTTTAGGTTGATTCCAACAGGGTTCTTACCGGAAGAAGATATGGGTGCAATTTTGACAAACATAATTATGCCCGATGGTACTTCTTTAGCAAAAACTTCAGAACTTTCAAAAGAAATTGAAGAACAATTAATGGAACTTCCGGGTATTAGGCAAATTGGCGGTATCATCGGTATGAACGGTGATAACACAGCCTTGATATTCACGGTTTTCCAATCTTTTGAAGAAAGAAAGGGCCCTTCAAAATTAAGAAAATTATTTATGAGCCCAGAAGAAAAGGCAAGATGGGCAACAACACTGGCTGATTATAAAAAGAGCATTGCAAAAATAACATCTCAATATAATGAAGCCCAAATTGTAACGTTCGTTCCTCCTGCAATATCAGGTATGAGTATGTTCGGCGGCTTTGAATATCAATTGTTGGATAAAGGCGGAAGAACTTCTCAAGAATTATACAATGAAGCTGTTCAGCTTATGGCGGCAGCCAACCAAAGCCCTAAATTATCGAGCGTGTTTACCCAATTCAACGCAAATATTCCGCAGTTTTTAATCGATATTGATTATCAAAAATTAAAAGCTCAAAATATATCTGAATCAGAAGTTGTTGCAGCTTTATCATCACAATTTGGTGCTTATTATGTAAACGACTTCAACCTTCAAGGCAGGGTATTCAGGGTTATGATGCAAGCAGATGAACCATACAGGGGTGTTCCGTCTGATATGGATAAAATCTATATCAAAACAAACGACGGCAAATCTGCTCCTTTAAGTTCAGTTTTAAATATTAAACCTGTTACAGGCCCGTATAGTGTTACTAAGTTCAATATGTATAATGCAATTCAAATTCAAGGTAACCCTGCAAAAGGTCAATCTTCAGGTGATGCAATTAATGAAATGATAAAAATTTCAAAAGATAAATTAAAGTCTGATTTAAGCTTTGCATGGTCCGGTACATCTTTGCAAGAAATTGAATCAACAGGCCAAACAGCATCTGTTCTTTTAATGAGCTTAGTGTTTGTATATTTGTTCCTTGTTGCATTATATGAAAGCTGGATGCTGCCTGTGGGCGTTATGTTAATTACGCCTATTGCAATGTTGGGGGCACTTTTCCTTCAATATGTTACAGGAAACCAACTTGACATTTATGCTCAAATAGGGCTTATCATGTTAATAGGCCTTGCGGCAAAACAAGCTATTTTGATTGTTGAGTTTGCAAAAGTTGCAAGGGAAGACGAAAACAAAACTGTATATGAAGCTGCGATGGAGGCTGCTAATATAAGGTTCAGAGCCGTTATGATGACAGGTATTGCGTTCATCTTGGGTATGGTGCCTTTGGTTGTAGCAACAGGTGCCGGCGCTGAATCCAGAAAATCTTTAGGAACGGCAGTATTTGGCGGTATGATAGTTGCGGTTACCGTTGGTGCAATTTTAGTTCCCGCATTTTATGCTCACATTCAAAATCAAAGAGAAAGAGCAAAAGAACAAAGTAAATTAAGAAAGCAAAAACACATTGAGGAAATGAGAGAAAATGAAAAATTCCAATAAAAAGTTTTATGGGAAATTCTTATATTTTATATTGCCAATTGCACTATCAGTTAATATTGCCATTGCAAGCGAACCGATATTAATTTCTGAGCAAGATGCAAACGTGACAGCACCTGTTCCTGTTGTTCAAGATGCAAAGGAACCTGCTGCCGTTCAGACAAAAGAAGATATAAAAGAAAAAGTTGAAGAAAATATAAAAGAAATTAAGGAAGAAGTTCCTGCAGTTTCAGGTGAAAATAACAAAGAAGAAGAAATAACCATAGATAAAAAAGGTGAAAAGCTTGAAAAAAGGAAAGTAAAAAAAGAAAAGAAAAATAAAAACGATTATTCTGAATATTTAATTCCCGAAAACGGTTATTACCCTGTTGGCGATGTTGAAGACAAACACATTACAATTCAAGGTGCCGTTTCAAAATCAGAAGAATTATCTTTGGCAGATTGCCTTGAACTTGCTTTAAATAATAACCCAAAAATTCAAGCTGCTTATGCAAATTCATCTGCGGTTAAAGAAAACAAAGTTCAAACAATTGCAAACTACACACCAAGCCTTTCAACTTCAACGGGCATTATGAGAAATAAACCCGATATGTCAGGTATGCCTTCCGGTTTTAAAATTCCAACTTATACAAAATATTTGCTTGGCACAATTTCACTTTCTCAATTGGTTTATGACTTTGGTGTTACACAAAACCAATATACAATTAATAAACTTGAATGGGAAAATGCAAAACAAAATATTGAATCTGTTGTAAATTCTGTTGTTTGCGATGTTAAAGACGCTTATTATAACCTTTTATACGCACTAAGCGCAAAACAGGTAAGGCAAGAAACGGTTGAACAATATGAAACAATGTATAAACAAGCGCGTGCTTTCTATGAAATCGGCACAAGACCAAAAGTTGATGTAACAATAGCATCAGCTAATTTGGCAGATGCTAAGGCAAATTACATAGAAGCAACAAATGCGGTTGACCTTGCAGTTTCTAAATTAAATAATGTTATGGGAACTCCGTTTATTGAACCCTACGTTGTAAATACGGTTATGCCTTATGAAGCAACCGATATTACAATGAAAGGTGCTATTGAAATTGCAAATGAAGCTCGCCCTGATCTTAAAATGGCAATTTTACAAATGAAAATGGCAGATGAATATGTTAAATTAGCTAAAAAAACATATATGCCAAAAATTTCAGTTTCAGCTGACCTTTCTATGGGGGGCAGAGACCATTTCACAGATGCCACTTGGTATTCAGTTGGCGGCTATTTTGAATTTCCTGTTATAAACCCTGTAACAATCACATCTCAAATTAAACAGGCAAAGGCTGAGATGAAACAACAGCAATATAACACCAAAGCTTCTGTTAATGATATTTACTATGAAATTCAAACAGCATACGTTCAATTAAACGATGCAAGAGAAAGAATAGCGGCTTCTAAAGTTGCAGTGCAGCAAGCAAGAGAAAGCTTTGAATTATCTCAAGGAAGATATAAAGCAGGCGTTTGCGATGCGGTTGAATTAAAAGAATCTCAAGTAACTTATGAAAATGCAAAACTTGCATACGTTTCAAACGTATACACCTACAATAGCGCTAAAGCAAATTTGGAAAAAGCTATCGGCCAATCTCTAAAACCTGTTGAAAACCATGAAAATGTTGAAATTTAACATTTTAAGTGCAACAATTTATTTATGCCGAAAGAAAATAAATTTCAAATAGTATCAAATCATAAGCCATCTGGCGATCAGCCAAAAGCAATTAAAGAATTGGTTGATGGCATAAATAAAGGTTTTAAAAATCAAACGCTTTTAGGGGTAACAGGTTCAGGCAAAACTTTTACAATTGCAAATGTTATTGAAAAAGTTCAAAAACCAACTCTTGTAATTGCCCACAATAAAACGCTTGCCGCCCAATTATACGGCGAATTTAAAGAGCTTTTTCCAAACAATGCGGTTGAATATTTTATATCATATTATGATTACTATCAGCCTGAAGCCTACATTCCAAGAACAGATACCTACATTGAAAAAACGGCTTCCATAAATGATGAAATAGACAGGCTTCGCCACAACACAACAAGAAGTTTATATGAAAGAAACGATGTTATAGTTGTAGCATCTGTTAGCTGCATTTATGGTTTGGGGCTGCCTGAAAATTATTTTAAAGGTGCTGTCACACTTCATATTGGCGATGAAATAGATAGAAAAGCATTATTAAACCACCTGATTTTAACAAGATATGAAAGAAACGATGTTGAACTAAAAAGAGCAACCTTTAGAGTTAGGGGCGATTTAATTGAAATCATGCCTGCTTTTGAAAAAGTTATAACAAGAATTTCATTATTTGGCGATGAAATTGAAAAAATTTCAAGAATAGATGCAACAACAGGCGAAGTTATAGAAACCGTTTCTGAAACTGTTATCTATCCTGCAGTTCATTATTTAGCGGATGATGACAACCAAGAAGAATCCATAAGGATGATTAGAGAAGAATTAAAAGAACGCTTGGGGGAACTTTATTCTCAAAATAAACTTGTTGAAGCTCAAAGGCTGGAGCAAAGGGTTAACTATGACATTGAAATGATTAAAGAAATGGGCTATTGTTCCGGCATTGAAAACTATTCAAGAATTTTGGAAAGAAGGGAAAAAGGAACTCCCCCCGCAACTTTATTGGATTATTTCAGAGAAGATTTTCTTGTTGTTATAGATGAATCTCACGTAACATTGCCCCAATTAAAAGGAATGTATTTTGGGGATTCTTCAAGAAAAGATGTTTTGGTTGATTACGGGTTCAGGCTTCCTTGTGCAAAAGATAATAGGCCCCTGACATTTGAAGAATTTTGGGGAAAAATTAACCAGAAAATTTTTATATCAGCAACGCCGGGCGACTTTGAAAAAGAAGTTTCAGATTCTATGGTAGAGCAAATAATTCGCCCCACAGGGCTTGTTGACCCTATAATTGAACTTCACCCGACAGAAGGGCAAGTGAGTGATTTAATTAATGAAATTGAAAAAGTGGTTGAAAAAAATGAAAGAGTTTTTGTAACTACATTAACTAAAAAAATGGCCGAAGATTTATCTGAATATCTTAATTCAAAAGGCGTTAAAGTTCGCTATTTGCACTCTGAAATTCAATCAATAGAAAGAGTTGAAATTTTAAGAGATTTAAGGCTCGGTGTTTTTGACGTTTTAATTGGTGTAAACCTTTTAAGAGAAGGGCTTGATGTTCCTGAGGTTTCTTTGGTTGCCATTATGGATGCAGACAAAGAAGGCTTTTTAAGGTGCGAAACATCTTTAATTCAAACAATAGGGCGTTCTGCAAGAAACGTTAACGGCAAAGTTATAATGTATGCAGATAAAATAACAGATTCCATGAAAATGGCAATTGATGAAACAAAAAGAAGGCGTGAAATTCAATTAAAATATAATAAAGACCATAATATAACCCCAAAAACAATTAAAAAACCCGTTGAAAATAATTTATTGGCGCTTGTTCAAAGTTATAGAAACGTTGAAGATATTATTGCAGAATCTATGACCGAATTAAAAATAGACAAAAAAGACTTGCCAAAACTTTTAAATAAACTTGAAAAAGATATGATGAAAGCAGCTAAACTTTTAGATTTTGAAAGGGCGGCTGAAATTAGAGATAAAATTAAAAAATTAAGAGATATTTTAAATTAAATCTTCCTTTTGGCTGAATTTTCCCTATTTTCCTTGCCACAAACCGCAATCATATATTATAATTCAGTTTGAATTAGAGTTTATAAAGGGAAGAATTTTTATGAAAAATTTTTTAAAAAAGGCATTTAGCTTAATTGCCGTTTTGCTTTTTTCAACTCCCGTATTTGCAAGCGAAGCTTCGCTTGTAGTTCCCGATTTTAAAACAGATTGTTTTAATTATCACCTTTTGTTGGTTGGTATCGGTGTTGCTGTTATCGGGGCAATTTTCGGGTTAATTGAATTTGCAAGAGTTAAAAAAATTCCTGTTCACCCTGTAATGGAACAAGTGGGAACAACAATTTTTGAAACCTGCAAAACATACCTTGTTCAACAAGGCAAATTTTTAATCGTATTAGAAATTTTAATTGCGCTTTGTATTGCTTATTACTTTGGTGTTTTAGAAAAAATGGGCATAAAAAGCGTTTTATTAATTCTTTTATGGTCTGTTATAGGCATTTTAGGTTCTTATTTGGTTGCTTGGTTTGGCATCAGAATGAATACATTGGCAAACGCAAGAACCTCATTTTTAGCCTTAAAATCAAAACCTTTAAATTGCTTGAATGTGCCTTTAAAAGCCGGCATGAGCATTGGGGTTTTGCTTGTTTCAGTTGAATTAATTTTAATGCTTGTAATTTTATTGTTTGTGCCGGGGAACCTTGCAGGTGCTTGCTTTATTGGTTTTGCAATCGGTGAAAGCTTAGGTGCATCAGCTCTTAGAGTTGCAGGCGGTATTTTTACAAAAATTGCAGATATTGGTTCTGATTTGATGAAAATTCAATTCGGAATTAAAGAAGACGACCCAAGAAACCCCGGTGTTATTGCAGATTGTACAGGCGATAACGCAGGCGATTCAATAGGCCCATCGGCTGATGGCTTTGAAACTTATGGTGTAACAGGCGTTGCGCTTGTAAGCTTCATTTTATTGGGTGTATTTAAAGAATATCAAATTCAACTTTTAGCTTGGATATTCACTATGAGATTTTTGATGATTGCAACTTCTGTTGTTGCATATTGGTTTAATAAAATCATCACTCATTTTTATGCTAAAAAATCCGAAAGTGAAAATAAAAGGTTTGATTTTGAAGTTCCACTTACAAACCTTGTTTGGTTAACCTCCATTTTATCAATTATAATGACATTCTCTGTAAGTAAATGGCTGCTTGGCGGCATAGAAAATAATTTATGGTTCATTTTATCTTTAATTATTTCATGTGGTACATTAGGTGCTGCTTTAATTCCTGAAATGACCAAAATATTTACAAGCCCAAAAGCAAAGCACACAAAAGAAGTTGTTACTGCTTCTCGTGAAGGCGGCGCATCTTTAACCATTTTATCAGGTATTGTATCAGGTAATTTTTCAGGTTTTTGGATTGGCGCAATTATTGTTTTATTAATGGGCCTTGCTTATTTTGCAAGCCTTTATATAGATAATATTATGATTTATCCTTCAGTGTTTGCATTTGGCCTTGTTGCGTTCGGCTTTCTTGGTATGGGCCCTGTTACAATTGCAGTTGACAGCTATGGCCCTGTTACGGACAATGCTCAATCAGTTTATGAATTATCATTAATTGAAGAAGTTCCTAATATTGGCGAAGAAATTGAAAAAAAATATGGTTTTAAACCCGATTTCAATAATGCTAAAAAATACTTAGAAGAAAATGACGGTGCAGGCAATACCTTTAAAGCAACAAGTAAGCCTGTTTTAATAGGAACTGCCGTTGTTGGTGCAACAACTATGATTTTCTCTTTAATTCTTGTAATTAAAGAAACCTTAAATATCACACCTGAAAGCATTTTGAACCTTTTAAACCCATACACATTAATTGGTTTTATTACAGGCGGTGCCGTTATTTATTGGTTCAGTGGTGCTTCAATGCAGGCTGTTACAACAGGCGCATACAGTGCGGTTGAATTTATTAAAAAGAACATTAAACTGGGCGAAGCTGATGATAAAAAAGCAAACCTTGAAAATTCAAAAGAAGTTGTTAAAATATGCACGCAATATGCTCAAAAAGGCATGTTTAACATATTTGTAGCACTCTTTGCTTTTGCTCTTGCACTTGCATTTTTATCGTCTCCAACAACATCAAGTAACGCTCCTGTTTCATTCTTTGTAAGCTATTTAATTGCAATTGCAGTTTTTGGTCTATTCCAAGCTGTATTTATGGCAAACGCAGGCGGCTGCTGGGATAACGCCAAAAAAATTGTTGAAGTTGACCTTGAAGAAAAAGGAACGCCTCTCCACGATGCAACCGTTGTGGGTGATACCGTTGGCGACCCATTCAAAGATACATCATCTGTTGCAATGAACCCTATAATTAAATTCACAACCTTGTTTGGGCTTCTTGCAATGGAAATTGCAATCAGCAGCGAATTTATGAAATATTCAAAAATTGCCGGCGCAGTATTTTTGTTAATTGCAATAATCTTTGTTTTAAGGTCATTCTATGCAATGAGAATTCCAAAAAGAGGATAAAAAATAAACCATATAAAAAAGACCGATTAGTTTTTAAGCTTTTCGGTCTTTTTATTTTCTCCGGGAGATGGATTCGAACCACCGTAAGCAGATCCAGAGTCTGCTGTCCTGCCGCTAGACGATCCCGGAATATTGTATGCACTGATTCTATAATAAAATATGCTTTTTTTGCAATTGTTTAATTTCTCTTAAATTTTTTAATTGCTTTAATTCGGCTTTCTGTGCTTGGATGTGTTGATAAATATTCTATAAATAATGGCGAATTTTCTTTATTTTTAAGTAATTTGAAAAAATTTACCCCGCCTTTTGTGCTTCCGTATAATTTGTATATTGCATTGCTTGCATATTTATCTGCTTTTTTTTCTTGCTTTCTTGAATGTTTTAGCTCATGTATACCAGATATGCCGTTTAATGTGGTTTCAAGAGTGCTGTTGCTGCCTGATAATGCTGTTGTTGCAATAAATTTTGCTATCTCTTTACCAATGCTTTTTAGGTGGTCTCTGTTTGCATAATGTCCAAGCTCATGGGCTATTACAAAAGCGAGTATTTCTTCGTTTTTGATAGTATCTGTTAATTTGGATGTAACGAATATTGCACCGTCCGGTGCTATAAAGGCATTAATTTTGTCGTTGTTAACTACATATATCGGAAAATTTGATTTTCTTTGCAGCTTTGAATCCATTGCAACAACTTTTTGCACGATAGCGCTTAATTTTCCCGTGTCTGCATCATTTACAATGTTTAAATTTTTAATATTAAGGCTTATCGCCCTTTCCAGTCGGACTTGAGTTTCATTTGGCATTCTGTCAATACAAAAACTTATTAAATTGTCGGCAAACATGCTAAATACGCCTATTATTGCAAACAAGGCGACAACAAGAAAGATGAATTCTACGCCGCTGTCTATTTTTCCGACATTAACATTGCCTTCTATATTTTTTAGATATTTTTCCTGAAGTTTTTTATTCATATGTTATTGCAGTGCCGTAAGCAATAATTGCACATTGAGGAACGCCTTTATTTGTGTAGTAGTCGTTAATCATAACGGATTCTATTTTTGCATTTATAATGAAATTCGCGTCTTTTGCGCTTTCTCTCATTCTTATAATTGCTTCTCTTCTGCCTCTATCTAAAATTGATTCAAATGATGTTAGTCTTCCGCCAAATATGCTTTTTAATGTTGCTGCAAAGTTTTTGAAGTAATCGCCACTAATTACAACTTCACCTGAAACAAGTTCAATTTTTTTAATTTTCTTTTTGGTATTCCAAGTTTTTGCACCTGCATTTATTATGGGTTTTTTTATAAGTGCAATTTCTCTTTTTATAATGCTTTTATAATGATTTTTTTCAATAATAGTGCCTGTAACGTAAGTTATTACAATTACTATGAGCAGTATTAATATTTCAATCATGAATTATCCTCTTGGTTCTGCTTTTACAGCTGTTCCATATGCATAAACTTCTGCAGCACCGGCTGTTATTGAAGAAGTTGCCAATCTAACATTAATAATTGCATTTGCTCCAAGTGCCTTTGCTTGCATTTTCATTCTTTCAACAGCTTCTTTTCTTGCTTCTGTTAAAAGTTCAGTATAACTTTTTAACTCGCCACCAATTATATTCTTTAATCCTGCACCAAAATCTTTTATTGCGTTTTTAGCTCTAACGGTGCTTCCTGTTACTAGTCCATATTGGGCTACAATTGCCATTCCGGGTATGTTTTCAATATTTGTTATTATCATATTTGACTACCTCCGTTGTCCAATTATATTTTAATTAAGGAGGTTTGAACTCATGCATATAAAGTAAAATTTGTTATTTTTCTTCTTCTTTTTTCTTTTTTATACCAACAGAAATTGCCCCATAGCCGAATTTTTGCTCAATTTTATCCCAAGCATTTGATAGTTTCTTTTTCTTTTTATCAGCATCAGATTCAAATAAAATTAATTGAATATCTTCCTTATCCGTTAATTTTGAAACGGTAACTCCTGATGAGCGGTAGATTACCCCTTCTTTATACAAAAAATTAAAAAGCCTGTGCATTGTTTCATAAAGTTCAAATTCGCTGTCTTTTGGAATATCAAAAACAAATTTTTCACTATCCACTCTAAAATCTTTTGTTCGAAGCATTACAGATAAAACGCCTGCTCTTAAATTGTGACTTCTTAATTTTATGCAAACCCTATGAAGATGGCCGTTTAATTCGTTTATTATATAGGCTTTATCTGTTGTAAATTCTTTAAATGACGAACTTTTTGAAATGCTTTTTGGGGCAACGTAATAATCAATAACTTGATAAGCTTTTATCCCGATAAGTTCCATTTTTAATTCTAAGCCCTTTTTCCCCAAATTTCTTTGGATAAAATCATCATCAAGCTTAACAAACATTTTAGCATTTATAATGTTATGTTTTCTAAAAAATTTATGAAGGTTGCTCCCAACCCCCCAAACCTCTTGAATGGGGGTATTTTCCAAAATTTTATCTAAATTATTTTCATTTATTTCATACACCCCTAAAGTTTTTGTTTGAATATTTTTTCTTATTTGATTTTTTGCAATTTCACTTGCAATTTTAGATAAAGTTTTTGTTTTTGAAACGCCAACAGAAACATCAATTCCTATTTCTTCTTTAATTTCTTTTCTTATTTGAACTGCAAGCTCAACGGGTGTTTTTTTGTGGCAATTTAAGCAGCCTTTTATATCTAAAAAAGCTTCATCTATTGAATATTGTTCAACAGATGGGGTGAAATCGTATAATTTTTTCATTATTCTTTTTGAAATTTCAGAATATTTTTTAAGGTTGCCTGATAAATAAATTACATTTTTAAACTTCTTTTTTGCCATAAAATAGGGCATTCCCATAGGCACGCCCAAATTTTTTGCAGCGTTAGACCTTGCAACAATGCAGCCGTCATTATTGCTTAAAACGCAAATTGCCTTTCCTTTTAAAGACGGGTTAAAAAGTTCTTCGCAAGAGGCAAAAAAATTATTACAGTCTATAAGTAAAATGTTTTCCATTTATATTTTTCTTGTGATGCCTATAACTTTGCCAAAAATTTCAAGCTTAAATTTTGGTTTTATGTTTTTATACATTGGGCTTGCCCCTTCTAACCAAATATTTCCGCCTTTTTCTTTGTAAATTTTAATTGTATAAGCGCCGTCAACGTTTGCAACAACAATATCATTGTTTTTAATATCTGTTGTTTTTTTAACAATGGCAAGGTCGTCTTCATAAATGCCAAAATCTACCATAGAATCGCCCGAAACTCTGAATATAAAGGTTGATGGGCTTTGAATTTCAAAAATTCTATCTAATGAAACTCTTTTTTCAATGTCATCGTCTATAACATTTTGAAACCCTGCCCTTATATTTGTTCTAAATAAGGGTGCGCCGAATTTAAACCTTTTTATATTTTTTAGCTTAACTTTTCTCATAATTTTATTTTCTCATTTTAGTGGAGAAAAAATCAAACATTTTGCTTATTTTGCTTTATATAATTAAAAATAATTCCAAAAATAAGCCCTAAAACCGCATTTGTTAAAATGTAAACAATTGCAATCATAATAAAAAATAAAATAGAAAGAAATAAATTCAAATATTGAACGCCATAATCATAATAGCTTTTAAAAATAAGGTGAATTATAAAAACCAAAGGAACAAAAACAACGCAATATGAAAGGCACATAAAAAAGCCTGAAATTGCCCCTAAAATTGCAAAAGTTTTGTTTTCATTTGAATTAAAGCTATCAAGCTTTATAAGTAAAACTATTGGTGCAATTGCCCCTAAAAAAGGAAGGAAAAATAAAGAAATAATCGGCATTAAAAAAGGAATTAAAGAAATAATGGCGCAGGCTGCCCCTAAAATTGCAGAATAAATTGCTAAACTTTTTAAATATTTAAAGCTTATAATCTCCATTTTAACCCCTCTTTGCTTCAAGGTTTCTGGCATGGCAAATTGCAATTGCAATTGAATCAATTGTATCATCCAGTTTTGTATTTTTGTTTAATTCAACAAACCTTTTTACCATATCTCTCACTTCTTCTTTAGTTGCTCTTCCATGGCCTGTTATAACTTGTTTTACAACTAATGGAGTGTATTCCCCCATAGAAACGTTCATTTCATTTAAAGCGGCTAAAATAACTCCTCTTGCTTCAGCTACGGGAATTATTGTTTTTTGGTTTTTAAAAAAGAAAAGTTCTTCAATAGCGGCACAATCAGGTTCATACATTTTACAAATGCTTATAATGTCATGGAAAATTTCAGACAGCCTGTTTTGTATTCCTTGTTCTTTTTCTGTTCTTATGCTGCCTGAGGCTATTATATTGTAATTTTCCCCCTCAACATCCAAAATCGAATAGCCTGTAATTTGAATGCCGGGGTCAATTCCTAAAATTCTCATACTTAATATTTTAATATCCGAATTTTAAAATACAAAATTTCTTAATAAATAAAAATGCGGCCTTGAAATTTCAAAAACCGCATAAGTCAAGAAAGGAATGGTTAGACTATTAACGTTTTGAATTATTACACAAAAAAAATAGTTGTGCAAATTATTTAATAAATGTTTACGTTATTAAATTCAAATGTATAGTAAACAAAATGTAGGGTATTTCAAATTTTATATAAATGTAGTATCATTTATTTGTGGTAATTTTCAAAGTGCGTTTGTCACAGGGTTGAAAATACCAATTAACAAGGTATAGCATATTTTAATTTTTTGTACTGCTGCTTTTTATAGCGCATTGGCTCGTTTTCAGGGCAAAAAAGTGCAAATTTTTAAAATTAAATAAGGATTTAAAAATTATGTCAAAAAAAATTGTGATTTCTGAAAGAGACAGCATTGCTGCCGTTATGGAAAATGGCAAAGTTTCCGAATTTTTTATTACAAAAGGCGATGTACTGTTAGGGGATGTTTATTTATCTGTTGTAGATAACGTTTTGCCAAGTATCGAAGCTGCATTTGTGGATGTTGGCATGAAAGATAAAATGGGCTTTATTCACGCAGATGACATTCAAGGAAAAGGCACATTAACAGAAAAAGTTCAGCCAAAACAAAAATTAATTGTCCAAGTTGTAAAAGAACCGACAGGGCACAAAGGCCCAAGGGTTACAACTTCTTTAAGCTTACCGGGCAGATTTCTTGTTTTGTTACCTGATGAAACAGGCATTAACGTTTCAAGAAAAATTGTTTCAAATAAAGAAAGAGCAAGGCTAAAATCTATTGTAAGCCTTCTAAAACCTGTTGGCGTGGGTGTTATTGTAAGAACCGAAGCCGAGGGGCAAAGTGAACAAGAAATTCAAGAAGATATGGAAATGCTTCTTGAAAAATGGAATTCTATTGTAACTGCGGCAGATACATCTAACCCCCCTTGTCTTTTGTATCGTGACCAAGACCTTTTATACAAAGTTATAAGAGAAGCATGCACCGAAGACACTGATGAAATTGTTGTAGATACGTCTTTTGCGCTTCATAGAACATCTCAATTGTTGCAGCATTGGAATATGAAAGTTAAAGTTTCAATGCACAAAGGTTCTGACCCTCTGCTTGTTGCAGAAGGTGTTCATAAAGAAATTATGAATGCGCTTCAAACAAAAGTTAACCTTCCTTTGGGCGGATACCTTTTTATTCAGCAAACAGAAGCCTTAACCGTTATAGATGTTAACTCCGGCAAATTTACAAGTTCAGGTTCTCAAGCAGAAACTATTTTAAAAACAAACCTTCAAGCCGCAGATGAAATTGCAAGGCAATTAAAATTAAGAAATATTGGCGGCATGGTTGTTGTAGATTTTATTGATATGGCAACAAGGGAAGACAAATTAAAACTTCTTGAATATTTTGAACTTGCGCTTGAATCTGATAAAGCAAAACCGCAAATAGGGCAGCTTTCTGACCTTGGGCTTGTTGAATTAACAAGGCACAGACAAGGCCAAAGCATTTCTGAAATCTTTACAACAAAATGTGATAAATGCCAAGGCCAAGGCTTTGTTATTGAAGATTTGAAATTTATGTCAAGCTTGCAAACGGGCGAACAAAGGGCGAAAATTAACAAAATTAAAGGGCCTTTCCAAAGCCAAAACAATAACCAAAATAATAACAATGGCGGCAACTTCCAAAAAAATAAAAATAATAAATTTAATAAAAACGAAAGAAATAATTTCAAAAATAATAAATTCCAAAATGAAAACAAAGATTCAAACATGAAAAAAGAACAGGGCGAATTATCCCCTGAAGTTCAAGAAGTTATGAATCAAATTTTATCTGAAACTGTTACTGAAGTTCCAATTGAACCAATTCAAAATGAAGCTGTTCAAATTGAAACAATTCAAGCTGAAGTTCAAAAAGAAGAACCAAAAGCAGAGGAAATAAAAGAAGAAAAAAAAGAAACAAAGCCTCAAAAAAGAGTTTCAAGAAAAGCTAAAAAGATGGGCAAAAAAGAACAAAAACAAGAAACTCAAACTGAAACTTCAACAGAAACAAAAACTTCTGATATAATTGAAGAAAATAAAGAAGTTGAACAAAAACAAGAAACTGAAGTTAAAGAAGTTCAAAAACCAAAAAGAAAAAGAACAACAAGAAAAACTTCAAGAAAGGCAACAAGTGCTGAAGTTAGCGAATAAAATTTTAATAATTTTAATTTTAATGTTTGCACCTTTAATTTTGGGTGCAAACATTAATGACGCTGCATTTTCACTTGAACAAGGGGTTGAAATTCAAAACAATGATATTGACTTAACAATAGATGAAGCAATTCAAAATTCAACAAAAGAAGTTAAAACCCCAAAAGTTGAAGATGTTAAAGTGATGACACCAAATGCAAATGAAGAAGTGAGAAAAGATGTTTTAGAAGATACTAATGATAACCTTAAATTTACATTGAAAAAATTTGCATTTGCAATGCTTGGCGTTGTTATATCTTCACTTGTTATATTTTTAATTTTAACTATAATGAATAAAATTTATTATTCAAATAGCTTAAAATTCCAAAGAAATGAAGAAGATAAAAGCTTTTTGAAAGATGAAATTATTATTCCTCAAGGCGAAAATGATGCCTTAAGAATTTTCTTTGAAAAAACAAGGTAAAATAAAAGCCCTTTTAATTTAAGGGCTTAAAGAGTCTTTAAGTATGCGTTTTTCGGGCATTTTTCTTAAAAACAGTGTTGTTTTGTGTCAAGAAAGGAGATTAACAAACGGAATTTTTAGCCTGTGAATAAACTTATATCGGGTTGAATGTTGTTTTTCAAAAGTTCTTTAATAACTTTTGGCATTTGACAGACAAATGAATATTTTTTTCTGTCTATTGAACATAAAGCGCAGTCGCAATTAATACTGTAACATTCAAACGCCTGCTGCGTCCAATTTTGAATTAGAGAATTTGATATCGAACCGTTTGTTTGCGGAACAAAAACTTCCGCCCCCTTATTAGGGCAATTTGAACAACCTTTTTCCATATACTATACACCTCAACAATAACAGTTTAGACTATCTAAATATATAATTTCATCCATCAAAAGGTGTAAATTTATAATAAAAACCCCTTTATTTAAAAAGGGGTAAATGAAAGGATAATTATTTTTTAGCTTGCGCCTGATACATAGCCCTTTGTGCCGCAACGCCATAAGGAATTGCCTGTTTGTCTGTTATTAGTATTGTAAAAACATCAGTAAGCTTTGTGCCTTCTGCATCCGAATATTTATAGCCCTTTCCGCATTCATACTGATGACAATTTATGTTTTCCGGATTTGGTTTTCTATCACCATTGACGTCGACCATAATAATGCATGGCGGCTTTGTTGTACCGTCAACATTGTTGTTTAAACCATAGCTGCCACATCCGCCACATGTTTGGCTTTCAATAATATTTAATCCGCCAGAAGAACCACCAAAACAAGCGTATACATTGCTTTCATATAATTTGTGAAATGTATAATTTGCACCACTCCTAATTTCAAAACGCATACCATCTGTTGTATAAAACGCAGAATTATGGTGGTTTTCACCTGTTTCAGGAATTTGTGTATAAAATCTGTCTTCCAATCTTGTAAAACTGCTTATTATTGTCATATGTTTCATTAAATAGCCGTACAGATTTGCATTATCATAAGGAGATTCCCCATCTATTGCCATGTTCATGGCGATGGCTGAATTTAGCACGCTGACTGCTTTTCTTAATCCTGTTTTAAATTCTTGTTGTTGGGAATTACTTATTACAGATGGTATAGAAATTGCAGCTACAACACCAATAATTGCTAAAGTTATTAAAACTTCTGCTAATGTAAAACCTCTTTTAAACATAAACTATCCTTTCATTAATTTGTTTTTTTATTTATTTTTTTTGCTTTGTTCATTTTTCTTTTCTTTTTTCATACGCCTATCAAAGAAAAGAAAAACGAACCAAAAAGAAAAGAAAACAAGGCTTAATGAATAAGTTTAATCTTATCTTTTAAAATCATCTGTCCCCTCAGTTGTTCAGAGTCGCCGTTTCGCAAAGCTTATGATGATTAAAATTAAAAGATTAAATTAAAAAAACAAACAATTGCTACACTTGGCTCCACTTCACCTTTCGGTAAAGACAGATGATTTTAAAAGTATTGTTGATATTGGTAAAATATCATTGCTTTTAATGTGCGATTAATTTCAAACGCAACAAAATGTATTAATTTGTTGCAAGGGGTGAAAAGAAAGATAATAAGCGAATAAAAGAAAAGAAAAAATTAAAAACAGGGTAAAATAACACCCGTTGAATAAACCTAAAAACAATGCTATGATAATAAAAAGAACAAAAATGCACCAAGATAATACATTTTGGTGCAATTTTTATTATTAAAAAACCCCTTAAGTTTAAGGGGTTTAGGTTTTAGTTATTAAATCTAAATACCATTATATCGCCGTCTTGAACGATATAATCTTTGCCTTCCAGTCGTGCAAGGCCTTTTTCTCTTGCCTGAACCCAGCCGCCTGAATTTACAAAGTCTTCATAAGAAACAACTTCTGCTTTAATAAAGCCTTTTTCAAAATCCGTGTGAATAACGCCTGCTGCTTGAGGCGCTTTTGTGCCTTTTTTAATAGTCCAAGCTTTAACTTCTTTTTCACCTGCAGTTATGTAGGTTTGAAGGCCTAAAAGGTCGTATGCCGATTTAATCATTTTATCTATGCCTGAAGTTTCAACGCCTAAATCTTGAAGATAGGTTTTTGCTTCTTCTTTTCCCAAAGAAACAAGTTCTGATTCAATTTGTGCGCTTATAACAACAGTTTTAGTGCCTTGTTTATCGGCATATTCTTTCACTTTTTCTACATAATCGTTACCTGTTAATAAATCGTTTTCAGAAACATTGGCGCAATAAATAACAGGTTTTGTCATAAGTAAAAAGAAACTTTTTACTATTTTTTGTTCTTCTTCATCGAATAATTCAGGAACATTAATAAAATGCCCTTGTTCAAGGTATGGCATTATTCTTTCTATGATTGAATTTTCTAAAACCGCTTCTTTATCGCCTGATTTTGCAGTTTTTGTGATTTTTTTCAATCTGTTTTCTAATGTTTGAATATCAGCTAAGGCAAGCTCTGTATTTATTGTTTCAATGTCATCAACAGGGTCGATTCTTCCTGCAACGTGAATTGTGTTTGGGTCATCAAAACATCTTACAACCTGAATTATAGCGTCACATTCTCTAATGTTTGCCAAAAACTGGTTGCCTAAACCTTCCCCTTTGCTTGCGCCTTTAACAAGCCCTGCAATATCAACAAATTGAATGGCGGCAGGAACAACATTATCTGTTTTTACCATTGGTTGTAAAACATAAAGCCTTTCATCAGGCACGTTTACAACACCCACATTGGGCTCAATAGTGCAAAAAGGATAATTTGCACTTTGAGCATTATCAGATGTGGTTAAAGCGTTAAAAAGGGTTGATTTTCCAACATTTGGAAGCCCCACTATTCCGCATTTTAGCATTTTGCAGGCACCTTCTGTTCTAATTGAAGCGTGATTGTTGTGTTATCACAAACTTCTGTTGGGCCATAATATTGAATAGCGCCCGGGAAAATGTAGCAATCATTTAGAGCATAATTTTCTCTGTTTGCTTCAAATTCCTTAAATACAGGGCCATCAAGTTCAACAAGTGCTTTTTGAATAACAGGTTTCATAACGCCGTGGCGTTTTTCCATATTCATCATCATGGTTAATGGAACACCGCCTGCCCTCCATTCAGCTGCAGGTGCTGTTAAATTTTTAATGCTTGATAAATAACCTGTTAAACCTGCCAAGATAAGCGCAAATGCGTTATAGCCTAATGAATAGCAGTAATCTGCATCAAAATTAGATGGCATAGCGCATCTTCCTTCATAACCAAAGAAGTGTGCTTGTTCAGAGAATTTGCCGTTGTATTTGCCTTCTGCTTTTAATTTTTTAAGGTTTTCTTTAACCATTTCAATTAAAAGTTTTTCTGTTTCAATTTTTGAAACTTGAACGTTGCCGTGGGGGTCTCTATCCATTAATAATTGAGCTTTAATTAAAGAAGGTAGAGAATTAAATACAAAAGCATTATCTTTGTCTAATTTTGATGAAATGATTTCATATTTTGCTTCGTTTGCTGCGTTAACAAAAGCTTCGTCTTTTTCTAAAACAGCTAAAAGGTCGTTTAAGCTTTGAATCATTGTTTTCATTTCAGGGATAAATTCAATTAACCCTTCAGGAATGAGGGCAACACCAAAGTTTTTGCCTTTTTCAGCTCTTTTAACAACAACATCTGTAATATAATCAACAATTGATTTTAAAGATTGTTTTTTAGCTTCAACTTCTTCTGAAATTAAAGCAATGTTTGGTTGTGTTTGAAGAGCAACTTCTAAGCCAACATGTGTTGCAGACCTTCCCATTAATTTAATAAAGTGCCAATATTTTTTAGCTGAGTTTGCGTCTCTTTGAATGTTACCAACAAGTTCAGCGTATGTTTTTGTAGCTGTATCAAAACCGAATGAAATTTCGATTTGTGAATTTTTAAGGTCACCATCAATTGTTTTTGGGCAGCCAATTACTTGAATACCTGTGTTTTTGGCTTTTAACCATTGAGCAAGCATGCAAGCGTTTGTGTTTGAATCGTCGCCGCCAATAATAACAATTGCGTTGATATTAAGCGCTTGGCAAACTTTTAATGATTTTTCAAATTGTTCTTCTGTTTCAAGTTTAGTTCTGCCGGAACCTATAATGTCAAAGCCGCCTGTGTTTCTGTAAGCATCAATAAATTTATCGTCAAATTCTACATATTTGCCATCAATTATGCCTGATGGGCCGCCTAAGAAACCATAGAGTTTATTGTTTGGGTTTGCTTGTTTAATTGCATCATACAAACCTGCAATAACGTTGTGACCGCCGGGGGCTTGGCCGCCTGATAAAATTACGCCAACGTTTTTATTTTCCATTTTGAGCGATTCACCCGCATTTGAAAAAGAAACAATCGGGCCGCCATAAACATCTTTAAAAAGTTTTTCAATATCTTCTTTGTCTTTTACGGCAGAAGTTTTTTCGCCGAATGTAAATTTAACGTTTTTGATTCCTTCTTGAAGAGCACCTGCTAATTTAGGGTTATAGCCCAATCTTGCCTTATGAAGGGGTGATAAATCTCTCATACATAATCTCCTTACTTATTTATACTTGATATTTTAATACAAAAATACATAATTTAAAATATTTTTGGTTTTTATAATACAAAAACTGTTGACAGAAAATTTTGATTAAGTATTATGATAATACGGAACGCAATTGCGGGAGTAATTCAGTGGTAGAATGCTTCCTTGCCAAGGAAGATGTCGCGAGTTCGATCCTCGTCTCCCGCTCCATTTAAAAAGATGATTTAAGAACCTAAAAAATAAGGTTCTTTTTTATTTTTTAATCTTTTTCATATTTTAAAGACGAGTAACCTCTTGCTTGTGCACTAACTGTCCCTAATCGCATAAGCAATAAGGGACAGTTGAGTCCCGCTCCATTTAAAAAGATGATTTAAGAACCTAAAAAATAAGGTTCTTTTTTATTTTTAATCTTTTTTATTTATTAAATTCTTTTATAGCAAAGATTTTTCTTTTTAAAAACTTTAAAAATTCGCCAAAATAAACGGTTGAAATAATTCCAACAACAAAATAAAAATACGTTGTTTTTAGAGGAAAATAAAACCAGTAAATATCATTTGAATTTTTAACATCAAAAGGAATTCCTTTTATATATAAAAATGAATAAGTTAAAATATTAAAAACAAGCAGGTGGTTTGCCATTATATGGTAACTATTTTGCCCTATTTTATGAAGAAAATTCCAATTTTTAAGGTAAGGGAAAATAACATCTACTATAAATAAACTTATATAAATTCCTGTTAAACTTGTTAAAATTGAAACAAAGGGGTTAAAAAATTTGCCCCAAACTAAAAGGTAATGAAGCCCAATACCATCAATTGGCGTAAAATCTTTGTTAAAAAACCATAAAATGCTCTGTAAAATTAAAACCGAATATAAAATTTTTGGAGCAAAAATGTTTATTTTCTCTTCAATTTTATTTTTATAAATAAACCCCAAATGAACAAAAAATATGGCAAAAAAGCTTCTTATAAAAGGAAGAATAAAAATGTTATCAGAAAATTTATCTAAACTTGCTGCAAAAAACGAAAGGATTAAATAAAAGAAAAATCTAACCCCATCACAAAATTTAATGTATGAAAAAATTTTATATAAAATTAAAGTTATAAATAAACAAGGCACAAACCACAAAGGCGAAATTAAATCTAATTGGTGGCCCGTTAAAAAGGGCATAATTAATTCATTATAAAAATTAACCTTCATACCCCAGAATTTGCCCACAATTGGTGCCATTAAAAATGTAATTCCAATATAAAAAATTTCATATAAAAAATATGGAATCATTAAACTTTTAATTCTTTTTTTAATAAATTCAAAAAAACCGTAGTTTTCCCTAAAAAGCATTCCTGCTATAAAGAAAAATAAAATAACCTGAAATGAATATGGCGGAAACATTGGAATTAAAGAAAATTCTAAATGCCCTGAAACAACAATTAAAATGGCAAGCGCTTTTAAAAAATTAATTTTATTGTTAAAAATTTCTGCCATATCTTTCACCCC
>CALYDL010000008.1 GCA_944325145.1 Candidatus Gastranaerophilales bacterium | reverse complement strand
ATTAAGAATGGAGAACATTTATAAATGACAAGAAAGAAAAATCAAGATTCTTCAATAGCAATTATTGATAAAGCAACAGATTCGCTGGATGATACCTTTTTTGAATCTAATGCACTTGAAACAGATAATATTTCAAATATCATAAGAAGCCATGGCGTAATTGGAATTGATTCCGCCCTGACGCCTTCTGTTTATGAAAAAACCGATGAAGATGAAACAGAAGACGATCTTCAAGCGCCAAAAGGCATTTCTATTGATGACCCTGTCAGAATGTATTTAAGGGAAATCGGCAGAATTAAACTTTTAACGGCTGATGAAGAAATTGATTTGGCAAGAAAAATTGTTGCAGGCGGAAACCAAGGCGCTATTGCAAAAAGAAAACTTGTTCAAGCAAACTTAAGGCTTGTTGTTTCAATTGCAAAAAAATATGTTGGCCGTGGAATGTTATTTTTAGATTTAATTCAAGAAGGCAATTTGGGCTTAATCAGAGCTGCAGAAAAATTTGACCATGAAAGGGGTTATAAATTTTCAACTTATGCAACTTGGTGGATTAGACAAGCAATTACAAGAGCAATTGCAGATCAGGCAAGAACAATCAGAATTCCTGTTCATATGGTTGAAACAATTAATAAACTTAAAAAAGTTACAAGAAAATTGGCTCAAGAATTGGCAAGAAAACCTTCAGAAGAAGAACTTTCAGCTGAAATGGGCATTTCAATCAACAAATTAAGAGAAATTATTAAAGTTGCTCAAGAACCTTTATCACTTGAAACTCCAATCGGCAAAGAAGAAGATTCACGCCTTGGCGATTTTATTGAAGATAAAGATGCGGATGCCCCTGTTAAAACCGTTGCCCATGAACTTTTAAGAGAAGATTTGGCAGAAGTTTTATCAAGCTTATCTCCAAGAGAAAGAGATGTTCTTAGATTAAGATTTGGTATGGATGACGGCAGACAAAGAACATTGGAAGAAGTTGGCCAATTGTTCGGCGTTACAAGAGAACGTATCAGACAAATTGAAGCAAAAGCTTTAAGAAAATTAAGACACCCCAACCGTTCAAAACGCTTAAAAGAATATATTGAAGTTTAGTTTTTAAAGGCGGCAAATTAAGCCGCCTTTTTTTAATTGTTAATTTTATTCATATTTTTAGCCTATTTTTTTATTTTTTCAAATAATTTTTTATTTTAATTATTATTTTTTTAATTTCTATAATTCGCTATAATTCAACATTAACAATGCTTTTAGCCATTCTTTAAAACCTTGCTAAGAATAAATTTTTGTAAAAATTAAACAACGGTAATTTATGTGACCCATATTTAATTTAAAGTCGTGGTATAAAGAAGATAGCAAATAAAAAAACGGAGAAAATATATGGAATTAAGAAAAGAAAACTTTAACTTAACACCAAAAGAAATTGAGGTTTTAAAATTAATTGTAAAAGGCTTAAATAACAGTGAAATTGCAAACGAACTTGTTTTAAGCTTAAGCACTGTTAAATTTCATATTGAAAACATTTTTACTAAGTTAAATACAACAAACAGGACAAGAGCAGCCGTTATTGCGGTTAAAACGGGCATTGAATAGAATTATTTAACAAAAAATGATTTTATAATTCTTTTAATGGTGTGTCTGTCAAATGAAAAAATAACCCTGAATATCATTTTTCTAACATTTAAAGGGTTAAATTGGGAACAAAAATAAGAATAGTTTCCAAAAATAAACCTTAAAACATCTTGTCTTATTCTTTTGTTGTAACCAACATAAAGCTTAATTGTTTCAGGCTTTAGGTATCTAAAGTTTCCTAAAACAGGGTTTGCTGAAGATAAATTTGTATTATGCCTTCTATAAGCCATTAAAGGCGCTGAAATTGTGGCAGAGCCCCCTATTAAATGCAAAAATGAAAAAACAATTTTATCTGCCCCTTTTTTCCAATCTTGTGGGGTTTTATATTTTAAAAGGTATTCTAAAGGCGCCCTTCTCATTAAAGCAGAGCTTGTGGGGTTCCAGTTCCAGCTTCCAAAGGGGCATTTTTTAATATCAAGAACTTTTACTTCGTAATTTTCATTTAATCTTGATAAATTAAAAATTTCATCCGAAGATTTTATTTTATCTTCAAAGCCTTCGTTTTTAAATGTCGGGCTTGCATTTGAATTAAGCGAGATTATTGCTGAATTTTCATCTATTTCAAATTGGGCCGTGCTTGTAAATGCAACAGATGTTTTCATATGAACATCTAAAGAAACAGAGAGAAAATCGGGCAATAAAATGTCATCTGCATCAAGCATAACGACAAATTGGCCGCTTGATACTTTTAAACCTTCCAAAAATGCGCCAAACTGCCCCGAATTTTTTTCAAGGTTTATTATTTTTAATTCTTCTTTATTTTGAATATTTTCTAAAATTTCTTTTGTATTATCAGTTGAGCAATCGTTAACAACAATAATTTCAAAATTTTTATAAGTTTGGCGCCTAACGCTTTGAATTGCTTCAGCTAAAAACCTGCCTAAATTGTAGCAGGTTATAATAACGCTTACTTTTGGTTCATTAAATGGTTCTTGTGTCATAAACCAATTTTAGCATATTTTTATTTTAGAGTGTTTAATTCTTTTAATTTTTGGTAAATTTTCTTTTCTTCATCTGTTATTTCGTTTGGAAAAAGGGCTTTAATTTGTGCAAAATAATTTCCCTTATAATTTTTGCCAACATTTAATTTAATTCTTGTTTCAGGCTTTGTTAAAGGGGGAACAACAAATGAAACAAGGCCTAAATCTTTTATGCTTATTTCTTTTGTTACCCCCAAAATACATTCAAAATAAGGAATTTCAACATAAACTATAATGTTATTCCCTTCAAAATAAAGTTTTTTATCTGGTTCAACCAAAATTTTTAAAAATAATTTTTTATCATAAAGCGCGCTTGAATTAATTTTTCCAACATAAATATATTCGCCTGTTTGAAGGTTTTTCTTAATCTCAATGTCTATTTTTTTTAATTCTTTTTTTTCGCCTTCACCAAGGCAAAAAGAACATTTTGAACCGTTTATAAATTTTTTACCCATGCATTTTGGGCAAAGTTGTTTATTTAAAATATTTACCGTTTTTATTGTGCCAAATTTGGCTTCTTGTTCTGTTATTTTAACTTCTTTTATAATGGAAGAATTATCCGGCAGAATTTCTTCTTTTTTATAAGAATCTTCTTTTTTATATGAAAAATTAGCTTTCGATAAAATTTCATTTTTTTTAAAGTTTGAAACTTTTATATTTAAAAGGGAATCATAATTTTTTCTTTTAATTTCATCAGATAAAATTTCATAAGCATTATTTAAAAGCTTAAATTTAATTTCAGCGTCTTTTGATTTGTTAACATCGGGGTGGTAAATTCGAACAAGCCTTTTATATGCAAGTTTAATTTCTTCTTTTGTTGCATTATAACCAATATCTAAAATTTCATATAAGTTTTTCGTACAATCGCCCATAATAGCTTACAATTTAATGATTTTTATTTAAAAAACAATTTTATTTTTTAACTTTTATTAAGAAAGATAGAAAAAATTATTGTAAATTTCTTGCATCTTATTTTATTTAATGCAAAAATGTTCATACTAAAGTATTGAAAAAGATTTTTTAATGGGGAAATGGGGGTTTTTAATAAACTCCCTTTTTTTTATGAAAAAAGTTTAAAACGGCCTAAAGCCGCCTTTTTATAGCCTTTAAAATAAGTTCAATTTTCCTTTCTTTAGACTATATAAAAATATAAATATCAATATTTAAAAATAGCCTTATCGGGTAGTTATTTAAGCTATATATATTTTTTAAGAAATTTGAACTAAAAAAAGAATATATTTGGAATTTAGAGCTTTTTTATAGTATCTTTAAGTTAAGGTTAGTTGTTATTGGTTTTATTCGATGGAAGAAAAAAAATTATCTCTTGAATCCAAAACCGAATTTCAAACAATTTTAAAACAGGCTGAATTTGACCCTGATAAGTTTTTCGACCAAATAAAAAATAAATATGACAAAAACGAACTGACATTGCTTTTAAGAAGCATTTTATGTGAATCAAGCGACATTAAGCTTTTAAAAAACACCATTCAAGAAGTTGCAACATTAAAATTTGAAGAAAATTTGGATGATTTGATTGACTTTTTGATGAGCAAAAAATTTGATGAACGAGTTGATAAAAATGAAGTTATTAACCTTAAAACTTTTTGTATAAAAGCAATTTCATTTTATAAGGATAAAAAATGCATCCCCGTTCTTTTGTATTGTTTGAATGATAAATCAGCAAATTACAAAATGCGCTTTCAAGCAGCCGAAGCCTTAGGCAAAATCGGCGACAAAATTGCGGTTGAATCTTTAATAAATGTTGTATCAGATGAAGATGAAAAATCTGTTTATGTAAGAGAATCTGCTGCAGTTGCCTTGGGTATGATTGGCGATATGAGAGCAATTGACCCGTTTTTAACAATATTAGAGGCAAAGAAAAATTTCTTGGATAAATTCACCTTCTTAAAAGAAAGAGTGATGGAAGCAATTACAAAAATTAATTTTCAAAGCAGCAAAAGGGTTATTACGGCTTTTAAAAACGCTCTTAATGACGATTCGCCAAGAGTTAGAATTAATGCAATTGAATGCCTTATGAATTCTGAAGATGAAAATGCTTATGAATTTATAAAAGAAAAATTAAAGGATACTGATGAAGAAGTTATTAAAAACGCGGTTATTGCGCTTTATAACCTAAAAGGAAAAGAGGCTTTATTTGAAATTTTAAAAGATGAATCTTTGCCAGTTGCAGCAAAAGATGAAGCTGATGAAATTTACAGAGAATATGAAGATGAAAGACAAGAAACAGATGAATAAAAAAGGGGTTATTCTTTTATCTTCAGGGCTTGATTCTTTGGTTAGCCTTTATATGGCGCAAAAAGAATGCGATGTTGTTTTAGCCTTAACTTTTGATTACGGGCAAAAAGCAGCTTTAGATGAAATTAGGGCAGCTAAAAAAATTACATCAAAATTTAATATTGAACATAAAATAATTGAGCTTCCTTTTTTAAAAGAAGTTTCAAATAATGCCCTTACAAATTCTTCTAAAACCCTTGAATTTGAAGAATTAGGGGTAAATTCAATGAAAGCCGTTTGGATTCCAAACAGAAACGGTTTATTTTTAAATATAGCTGCAATGTATTGTGACAGCCTTAATTTAGACTGCATTATTTTCGGCGCAAACAAAGAAGAAGCCGAAACTTTTAGCGACAATTCAGTTGAATTTAACAATATTGCAAATGAATTTTTTAAATTTTCAACCTTAAAAAAACCAAAAATTTTGGCCCCGTGTGCCAATTTGGAAAAATATGAAATTATTCAAGAAGGGGTTAATTTAAACGTTGATTTTTCACTTTTAAAAAGCTGTTACAATTCAATTAAAAAAACAGGCAAAAACCACTGCGGAAAGTGCGAATCATGCAAAAGGCTATATAGCGCAATTGTAAAATCAGGTAACAAAAACTTGCTAAATATCATATTTTAAATAAACTTAAATTATGGAAAAATTATTTATAGATAAAGAAATTAAATATACAGGTTCAGAACTTTCCCCTCATTGGATTTACAAAAATTTCCACATTAAAGGAGATGCCATTGTTTGTTTTAGGGGCCCTGTTGATGTTCATTTAACAGAAATGGTTGATATTGAAGATGTTATAAACAATGAACCCATTAAAAGCGACAAAATGGCAAACTTTATAATAGAAGTTTTTAATTCAAATTTAAGAGAAATGGTGATAAGGCAAAGGCTTTTTATTTCAATCATTAAAGAAACTTTAGAGGATATGGGAATTAATGTTAAAAGAAAAGGGGATGACCTTTTTTATAACGATAAAAAGCTTTCTGTTTCAATTGCAACAAAATCAACTGTTTCCACCCTTGTTCATACGGGAATTAATTTAGTTTCAACAGGGGCGCCCATTAGCGTTTCTTCCATCAAAGATATGGAAATTATTGATGAAGATTGCTTTATTGAAGAAATTATGAAAAGATTTTGTTTAGAGATGGAAGACATCGAATTTGCCAAAGTAAAAGTAAGAGGCGTATAGATTGGGGTATATTATATGGGCATGGAACCGTTTGATTATCTAACCTATAAAAGAAATAAAACTCTATCAAAAACCGGCCAAATTAAAACAAAAGACAAAAAGGCGGTTGGCATCATCTGCGCAATAACTTTTGTTTCGATTTTTATTTTGGTAATGGTTTTTATAGCTTCAAAATCTTCGAAAATTGATATTGAATATGGAAGAATGGGCAATACAACGGAAGAAATTGCAAAAACAGAAACAGGAAACAATGAAATAGAAGAAGATGAAAACCTTCACAAATTCACAATTGATAAAAGGCTGTTTTTAATTCAACAGGAAGAAAAAGGCCCTTCTGAAAGCAGGGTTATTCAAAAGAAAGACCAAGGCGAAGTTATTTCAAGGGAAGAATTTAACAACTTAAAAACAAATAGCGAAGAAGTTATTAAAACGGCAGAAAAACATCTTGCAACAGCCCTTGAGCAAAATAAGCAGCAAATGGAACACAAAGATACAACAGCGCAAAAACAAGAAACAACAACCCTTGAACAAAACAAAGTTGCAATGAAGCCAAAGCTTCCTGTTAAGCCTGTTGTAACACCATTAAGCGCGCTTGAAGCGCCAAATGTTACATCAAAAGTATTAATTGGAAAATATTATTCACTTGAAGATGCAAGAAAAATTAAAGATACGATAACAGGGCTTCCTGAAGGCGTTAGCCCGTTTGTCAGAAAAATAAGCACATATTATGCAGTTCAAATAGGTTCATACGACAGCTTTGATTATGCAAAAGCAATAGCTTCAAAATTAAAAGCTCAAGGTTATGATGTTTGGATTCTTCAATAAAACTTAACAATAAGGTTTGACAACATTTCATGTTTGTTCTACTTTAAGAATAACGCACAAATTTTGTTTGAAAGGACTATCATAAAATGTCAGTAGTTTGCGATATATGCGGTAAAACAGCGAAAAAAGCATCAAAGCTTTCTTTTTCACATAAACACAATGTGTACAGACAAATGC
Organism: Candidatus Gastranaerophilales bacterium; assembly: GCA_944325145.1. Lineage (GTDB taxonomy): Bacteria > Cyanobacteriota > Vampirovibrionia > Gastranaerophilales > Gastranaerophilaceae > Galligastranaerophilus_A. Next base: position 63,695 of record CALYDL010000008.1, on the reverse strand, counting down.
CAAATCTTCAACCTGTGAAAATTGTTCTTGCAAACGGCACGGTTAAAAGAGCAAAAGTTTGCACATCTTGCATTAGAAAAGGCAACTTTACAAAAGCTGTTTAATAAAAAAGCATAAATTAATTTAAAAAAGCTTCAATTAATTTTTGAAGCTTTTTTTCGTTTTAAAAACGGTTTAAAAATTTATTTATTGTATCAATTAAAGTTTTTATACTGTATGGTTTCGGAAGATAAAAATCTGCTCCTTTAGATAAAATTGTTTTTTTATCTAAAATGTTTGTTGAAAAAATTACAGTGGGCATTTTTTCTTTTCTTTTTTGATAGAATTTTTTTGCTGCTTCAAGCGCCAAAAGCCCCTCTTTGTCATCTTCTCTTCCCCAATCCAAAATAATTAAATCGGGCAGATATTTTTTCAAACAAGCTGAAAAACTTTCGTAGCTTTCGCAAATTTTGGTTGAATAACCGTTTATAATGCAATTCGTTTCAATTAAAAGACATAAGGCTTCGTCTTTTTCCATAATTAAAATTTTATTTTTTTGAATTTCATCAACAGAACCCCTTAACTTTGGCCTGTCTATTATATAGGTTGATTTTTCCGCATTTTTCAAAGGCTTAATTAAATTAAAAAGGTTCTGAGTTATTTCATAAGAACTTTTGTGTAATATTGGGTTAAATTCAATAACCGCTTCTAAAACCTTCATTAATGAAACTTTTTCTTCTTCTTTTGAATTTGATGAATTTATTGTAAATCTGTTTGAAAAATCAAATTCCGTATAAAACCTGTTTAAAATATTATCAAAGGCAAAAGCAAAAAATTCCGCCAATTTTTCAGCCTTTATATTGTTTGTAACAATTAAAAATTCACTTTGGCTCCAATGCCCCACCGTATCTTCTTTTGTAAGGGCAGATGAAATTATGGCGCCAATTGTTTGCAAAACTTTTTCAGATGCAATTTCGCCATAAATTTCCCTATACGTGTTAATTCCATCTATTGAAGCCAAAATTACGGAAAACTTTTTATTTTGTTTTATGACTTTGCTTAAATGTTTTCTCGTTAATTTCTCGTTCAAAAAGCCCGTTATTGGGTTAATTAAACTTTCAATATGCCTTCTTATATGCGCATTTATTCTTGCTTGAAATTCACGGTTTGGCATAGATTCAGATAAAAAATCATCTGCGCCTGAATCTAAAAGTTCAAGCTTATCGGATAATTCGTCTGATTTTGAAACTGCAATAATAGAGGGCCTAAAATTATAAGTTAAAATTCGAACTTTTTTAATAAATTCTTTTATATTTTCTTCAATGGTATCTGAAATTATTATAAATTCAAATTCATTATTTCTAATTTCGCCAATTGCATCAGATAAATTATTTACTAAAGTAACATCTGCCATCAATAATTTAAGAATTTTTTTGTATCGAACGGCAAGTTCTTTCCTTTTGCTTATAATCAAAACGGAAGGACTATACATTTTTGCTCCTTTTTAAATTTTTATGGCTTAATTTTGTAAAATCTTCCAAAATAAAAACAGGAAAACCAATTAAAAATTCAACGCTTTTTTCTTTTTCACTGCAATTAACACTAATTTCGCCATTCATTTTTGAAATTAAAGTTTTAACAATAAAAAGCCCTAAACCTGAGCCTTGAACCTTTGATGTAAGGTAGGTTTGGGTTCTATAAAATTTATCAAATATTTTTTCTTTTTCACTTTCTTCAATAATTTCACCAAAATTTTTAATTGAAATAAAGTTTTTGTTATCTTTAAAATATGTTGTTATTTCAACTTTATTTGAATTATTTGAATATTTACAAGCATTATCTAAAATGTTTATAAAAATTTGCTCTGAGGCGTCTTTATCTAGGCTTGAAAAAAGCCCGTTTGAAAGGTTTTTTTCAAAAATAAAATTTTTATAATTAACTTTAACAACATCAATTGATTTTAATAAAATTTCATTTATATTTGTTTTTTTAAACACCAAATTATTATATTCAACATCGCTGTCTGCAGCATTTAATGCATTTTCAACAAGGTTTATAAGCCTAATTGATTGTTCTTTAATTATGTTTATAAATTTCTTTTTTTGTTCATCACTTAATTTATCGTAAGAAGATAAAATAGTTTCTGCAAACCCTTTAATGCTTGTCAGAGGGGTTCTTATTTCATGGTTTATTGTAGATAAAAATTCTTTTTTTGTATCCATAAATTTAATTATAATGCTTTTTCATTAATTATTTCAAATATTTGATTTAAGCGGGGCTTATTATTTAGGTAAAAATAGCCGATTAAAACTTCAAAAGCAGTTGCAAGCCTATGAATTTTAGGATTGTGTTTTTTTGAAATCGTTAAAGATAAATTTCTGCCCCTTTTTAACAGTTCTTTTTCATCTTCTGTTAAATAAGGTTCTAAAAGTTCAATTAATGAACTTTGAAAATCCGCATTTACATATTTAACCGTTTCATTGTGAATTGTTTTTTGAACGCTGAATTTTTGAACAACAAATTCACGAACAAAAAGCTCCCAAACGGCATCTCCAATGTGGGCATATTGTTTTAAATTATATTCTTTCATTTTGTTATTTTAGCATATAAACCAATTTACAAAAGTTAATATTTTATAAATTGGTATCAATTTAAAAGGCAAAAATAACTTTATTTTTATATAGGGAAAGTTTATTTTCGGAGTTTATTTATGAGCATTAACAACGTTTCAAATGTATCAGATGCACTTAAATATGTAAGCGGAATGGAAGTTTCTACAAAAGAAAGAAGCATTTTATCCGATGCAAAAGATTCTATATTTAACCCCATAACGCTTGTTTTTGGCGGGTTAGAGGTTAATTCATCTTTAAAAAATAATTTGGATGCAAAAAATATAAAAGATGTTTTTGAAAAAGTTAAAAATGTTGGAACGGTTGAGATGGGCCAAAAAGTCGGCACATCTTTAAGAAGTTTAAATGTTGGCGAACAATTTTCAACAACAGTTGAAAATATTATTAAAAAAGCAGATGATAAAGCAGCTGAAAAAATTGCAAAGAAAGCAGCACAAGAAGGAGCAGAAACTGCTTCAAAAGGCTTCTTTGGAACAATCAAATCAGGATTAAGCAAAGTTGGCAGCGCAATTTCAAGCGTTGTAAGCAAAATCCCCGGGGCAAGCAAAGTTAAAGAAGGATTATCTTGGCTTTCAAACACTAAAGTGGGCAAACTTGCAAAAGGCACAGGTGCTGTCGGCATGATGGCAATTGAAGGCGTTATAGGGCTTGTAACGGAAGTTATTCCTGCATTTGCTCAAGGCGGCTTTGATTCCGGTATGAAACAATTAGGAAAAACAGGTTTAAAAACAGTTGCAACAGGCGCAGGTTGGGTTGGCGGCACAGCAGCAGCAACAGCACTTGGAGCTGCAATTGGTTCAATCTTCCCTGGGGTTGGAACGGTTATAGGCGGTGCAATAGGCACATTTATAGGCGGCATGTTGGGTTCAACCGTTGCAAACGGAATTGCAAGCAAAATTGTAGGAAAATCTGAAGTTGAAATTCTTCAAGATGAACAATTTGAAGAAGCAGCAGCTCAAGTTGCACAAGATAGTAATGCAATGAATGAATTAAACCAACTTGTTACAGCCCAAGTTCAAGCAGAAATTACAAATGGCACAGCAGATGAAGACACGGAAAAAATGGCAGAATTAATAAATACAGGGGCACTTGCAGCAACAGGCACTGTAAACCCATATACAACATCAGCCAATACAACACAAGCAACAACTGTCCCTCAAACAACCACAACTCAAACAGCCACAACTCAAACAAATACAAGCGCAACAAATGCAAATTATTGGACAGAAATGGCAAATAAAGCAGCAAGCGGTGACACAAGCATTTATAATATTTCAGATGAAAAGCTTGAATCTGTTTTTTCAACACCAAATACAAGTTCAACCACAACAAATACAACTGCGGAAGAAGAAACAACCGAAGGTGTTAACTACTTTGCAGTAGGTTAAAATTTATCAATCAAACAGTTTTAAATAAAAGCCTCTATAATAGAGGCTTTTATTATTGCATAATGCTTGATAATGCAACAAGGTTCTCATAAGGAACGCCTGCTTCAGATAACTCCTCTGCCGATAAACCGAACAAAGTAATTAAACTTGATACGGTGTTTTGTTCTTTTATAATAGACCTTTTTATGATATCAGATACCTTTGATACGGCAGATTCTCTTGTCATATAAAGGTTTGAATTAGTCTTATGTAATATACGTTTTTTAGCCTTACCCATTTCAAAATAAAGTATCTTTTAAAATTTCTTTTCTGTAAACAATTTATATCCTTTTGTAAAAAATAGTTTTACCCCTTGACTAATGGTTTTTGTTATCACAAATACCATGACTTTGACTACTTTAGAATTTGTAAAGAGCATGTAAAATTTTATATAGCAAATTAACAATTTTTTATTTTTTTAAACCTTTATTATAGTGTGAAGGTATATTTTTCAGGCATTTTATGGAATTAAAATTACAAAATCCAAAAGTTTATAACAACCAACAACCTCAAAATGTTGAGGAAAAAAAGCCTGAAAAAAAAGCAAAAGATAAAAAAGATATCTACAATGAAACACCAATAAGAAAACTTGGCTTTATGGATGAAATAGGCGAAGCCTTCAGGCCTGTTTTACAAACATCCAAAAACCCAATTGTAAGAAGCCTTCCAAATTATGCCTATATACCATCCACAATTTATATGGCGGCAGATGTTTATGATAAATATAAAAAAGGCTTAGATGGAACAGGCGAAAAACCAAGCGTAAAAATGGGCTTAAGACAAGCAGCTTACCAAGGAATTGTAAGTGTGGCGGCACCAATTGCAATAATCAGGGGAACAAACAAAGTTGCTCAAAAAGTTTTTGCAAAATTGCCAAAAGCACCAAAAGAAATAACAGGAACAGTTTCAAGCGCCATAAAAGGGCTTAAAAATAACAAATATACAAAAAATATTATGACAAAAGCAGGAATGCCCGCAAAAATCATGGGCGCACTTGCTTCCATTTTTGTTTTATCAAAATTGTCAAAACCTGTTGATAAAGTGGTTTCAACCATTTTTGAAAAAACAATCGACCCTATGATTGGCGTGAATAAAAATGAAAATAAATAAAATTTGCTTTATTAAATTTTATTAAGAGAGAAACTAAGCCAAAATTAAAGCATGTTTGACTTTAAAGTTTGTTTGTTGTCAAATAAATAATGCTATTTACTAATAATAAAGGAAAAAATAATGCCAACTATAAACCAATTAGTTAAAAATGAAAGAAAGAGAATTTTAGATAAAACTAAATCTCCGGCTCTTACAAACTGCCCTCAAAGAAGAGGTGTTTGCACAAGAGTTTACACAACAACCCCTAAAAAACCTAACTCAGCTTTAAGAAAAGTTGCAAGGGTTAGATTAACAAACGGATTTGAAGTAACTTCTTATATCCCTGGCATCGGCCACAACTTACAAGAACACTCTGTTGTTATGATTAGAGGCGGCAGGGTTAAAGACCTTCCCGGTGTTAGATACCACATTATAAGAGGTACATTGGATACTGCAGGTGTTCAAAACAGAACACAATCAAGATCAAAATACGGCGCTAAAAAAGGCAAAGCAGCCGCTAAAAAATAATTAATCAGAGTTGCAATAAATTCGTGCTGAAAAATTACAACGATAACGATTAGATAAGAAAGGCAAACAAACAAATGTCAAGACGTTCAAAACCGGCAAAAAGAATTCCGGCTCCGGATCCTATATATAACAGCGTTGATATTGCAAAATTTATCAACCGCCTTATGACAAGAGGCAAAAAATCAATCGCACAAAAAATCTTCTATTCTTCGATGGATAGAATTCAAGAAAAAACAAAAGAAAATCCGATTGATGTATTCAAAAAAGCATTAACAAATGCAACACCTTTAATTGAAGTTAAAGCAAGAAGAATCGGCGGTTCAACATACCAAGTTCCTGTTGAAGTTAAACCCGAAAGAGGCCAAGCTTTAGGTTCATGCTGGTTAATTGAATCTGCAAGAAAAAGAAGCGGTAAATCAATGATTGAAAAATTAACTGCAGAAATTCTTGATGCTTCAAACGGCCAAGGTTCATCATGCAAAAAACGTGAAGACACCCACAAAATGGCTGAAGCAAACAAAGCATTTGCACATTACAGATATTAATTTTTTAATTTATAAAATAAAATACCTGCTAATTTTAGCAGGTATTTTTTTAACTTAATTTTTAGAAATTAATTCTTTTGCAAAAGAAACCGATTGTTCGTTTATAACACCGGATGACATCTGGGCCAGTGCTTGAATTTTACCTTCAATATCAAGTTTTTTGACAGTTACTTTTGTATCCCCTTCAATTTGGGCTTTTGAAACCCAATAACAACCCCTTGCTTTTGAAGCTATTATTGGCTGGTGGGTTATTGCAAAAACTTGAATTGACTTTGAAAGTTCATAAATTTCATCTGCCACGCTAACAGATGTTTTGCCTGAAATGCCTGTGTCTATTTCATCAAAAATAACGGTTGAAATTTTATCCAAATGGGCAAAAACAGTTTTTAGAGCAAGCATAATTCTTGAAATTTCACCGCCTGAAGCCACTTTTATTAACGGCGCCAAGCTTTTTGCGTTGTTTGTTGTTATAAAAAATTCAACACTATTTTTGCCCTTTGAATTTAAGCTTGTTTCATCAACCCTTATTTCAAAATTTGCCGCTTCAAGTTCAAGTTTTTTAAGTTCGCTTGTTATAAGGCTTGATAATTCAATTGCATAATTTTTTCTTAATTCGTTTATTTTATCTGCATTATTATTTAGAAAAATTGAAAGCTCATTTAATTCTTTTTCAATTTCATCTGATGTTATATTTTCTTCTTCCAATTTTTTTAATTCTGAAGATAATTTTTCATACTGTTCAAAAATATTTCCGTATTTTCTTTTTAATTTCTCAATTAATTCTAATCTTTCATTAATTTCATCAAGCCTTTTTGGGTCGTCTTCAAGGCTATCTGAATAATTTCTTAAATCATTTGATATATCTCTTAATGTTTCAAGTGCATTATAAAAGTTTTCATCCAATTCTTTCATATTATTGTCATAATCTTTTATTTTTGAAAGATTATAGCCAATTTTCCCTAATGCCTCTAATATTGAATTATCTTCGCCCCCAAGCGCCCAATATGAACCATAGGATAATTCTTTTAGTTCTTGAATATTTGATAAAATTTCAAGTTCATTATTTAATTCTTCTTCTTCATTTTCTTTTATGTCTGCTTCTTCAATTTCATTAATTTGAAATTTTAAAAATTCAATTCTGTCTTTATTTTCATTTGCTTCGTTTTTGATTTTTTCAAGCAAGTTTTTTAAATATGAAAACCTTTTAAATTTTTCTTCAAATTCTATTAAGGTTGAATTATAAGAAGCCTCTTTTGCCCTAATATAAGAATCTAAAAGTTCAATATGAAATTTTGGCTGAATGTAGCTATATGTTTGAAATTGGCTATGAATATCAATTAATTTTTCTCTTTCTTCTTTAATAGATTCCAAATTAACCAATGCACCATCTATTCTGCATTTTGTGCCTGTTTGGGAAATTTCTCTTGAAATAACTTTTTCAACTCCATTATTTTCAAAAGTTATTTCAATTAAAGCGTGTTTATTTATATCTTTTACAACTTCTTTTGAAGTTTTTGCCCCTAAAACCGTATCTATTGCTTTTATTATGATACTTTTGCCGGCGCCTGTTTCACCCAATAAAACATTAAACCCTTCCGCAAAATCAAGAAGGATTTCATCAATTAAAATAAAATTTTTAATATAAAGTGTTTTTATCATGCAAAAGGTGCAACCCCCCAGTGCAATTTATCTCTTAAGACATCGTAAAAATCTTTATTTTCTTTATTTAAAAGAAGCAATTTTGCCTTTTTGTCGCATTTTTTAATGACAATACTTTCTTTTTTAATGCTTGTTAATTGCCCATCTGAAATGGTTTGAAAATCTGCATTTTTAGCTTTAAATTTGATTTCAATTTTTGAATTTGAAGGCACTACAATTGGCCTTGAAGATAAGGTGTGAGCACAGATTGGAACAATTGTAAAACATTCTATATCAGGGCTTATAACAGCGCCCCCTGCAGATAAATTATAAGCAGTTGAACCCGTTGGGGTTGAAACAATAACGCCATCTGCCAAATATGAACAAACAAGCTTATCGTTTATTAAAAGCGCCAAATTAGATGTTCTTGAACAATCAAGGTTTTTTACAACAATATCATTTAAGGCAATTGAACCGTTTTGTTCTTGAAGCATAATTCTTTCTTCAATTCTGAAATTGCCTTTTTCTAATTGTTCTAAAACATCATCCATTTCATTAAGGTTTGCTTGTGCTAAAAACCCCAAACGCCCCATATTAAAACCAAAAACAGGAATATCAAACCTGCTTGCATGGCGAGCGCATTTTAACAAAGTGCCATCGCCCCCTACAACAATAATTAAAGAGGCACTATTTGGCAGATTATCAATTGAAAAAAGCTCACAAGAAAGTTTTTGGGCAATTTTTTCGGCAAACTTTTTTGCTTCGCCCAAATCGTTTTTATATACAACTTTTGCTTTTTTTAAATCTAGGTTCATTTTATCTGTAATTTACAAATTGCAACGGAATTTGAAAATCGTCTTCTTTGCTTCTTAAAAGTTTAATAACTTCTTGAAGGTCATCTTTGCTTTTGCCTGTTACCCTTATTTGGTCACCTTGAATTGAAGCTTGAACTTTTAATTTTGAATTTTTAATTTCAGCTGTAATTTTTTTGGCTAATTCTTGGCTCAAACCTTTTTTCAAATTAAAAAGCTGTTTAACATTGCCGCCCAAGGCATTTTCCACAGGTGTAGGGTCTAAAATTTTAATGCTTAAATTTCTTTTAACCATTTTAGATTGTAGAATGTCAACAATATTTTTAAGTTTCATATTGTCTGAAGTTGTTATTGTGATTGATTTATCAGCTTCCAATTCAACGGATGAATTAGAATCTTTAAGGTCAAACCTTGAAGATATATCTCTTTTTGTTTGATCAACCGCATTAACAAGTTCTTGCCTGTCAAATTCAGACACCACATCAAAACTGCAATCTTTCGCCATAAAAACTCCCTAAATCTTTTTTAAAAAGGGGGCAAACTAAAACCCCCTTTTTTTATATATTAAACACGTCTTTTTCTAGCTGCTTCAGATTTTCTTTTTCTCTTAACTGAAGGTTTTTCGTATCTTTCTCTGCGTTTAATTTCAGATAAAATACCCGCTTTTTGAATTTTCTTCTTAAAACGTTTAAGAGCGCTTTCAATATTTTCGTTTTCTCTAACGCGTACCTCAGGCATTGTTTTCACCTCCTTTAAGAGCCTAGTTTACCTTTATACCTTAGAATTTAGCAAAAAGATATTCTAAAGTCAATATAGGGGGATTTTGGGCAATTTTAAAAACAAAAAAGGCTCGCCACAACAAGCAAGCCTTTTTATTATTTCTGTTTTAAATTAAATAATACCTTGCGCCCTCATTGCTCTTGCAATTTTTCTAAATGCCGCAATGTTTGCACCTGCAACGTAATTATCTTTTACGCCGTATTCATAAGCAGAAGCTTTGCATCTTGCAAAGATTTTACTCATGATGATATCTAATTTTTGGTTAACTTCTTCATAAGACCAGTAAAATCTCATTGAGTTTTGAACCATTTCTAATGCGCTTGTTGCAACACCGCCTGCGTTTGCAGCTTTACCGGGGGCAAATAAAACGCCGTTTTCTAAGAAATAGTTGATAGCATCAGGAGTTGTTGGCATATTAGCACCTTCACCAACTGCTATTGCGCCGTTTGCAACAAGAATTTTAGCTGTTTCTAAGTTAATATCGTTTTGTGTTGCACAAGGAAGAATAATATCTGCCTTAATTCTATATAATGGAGGAATTGTGCCGTCATTTTCAAAATATTCAGCACCTTTATGTTGTTCAACATAATCTTTAATTCTTCCTCTTTCAATTTCTTTTATGAATTTAACGGTTTCAATGTTTATGCCGTCTTTATCATAAACGCAGCCTGAAGAATCTGACATTGCAACAACTTTAATGCCATATTCACTTGCTTTTTCAGCCGCATAAATTGCAACATTGCCTGAGCCTGAAATGATTGCGGTTTTACCGTTTAGTTCAATTTTATGTTCTTTTAACATTTCTCTCATAAAATAAATTAAACCATAACCGGTTGCTTCTTTTCTTGCTAAAGAACCGCCATATTCTAAGCCCTTACCTGTTAAAACGCCTGCTTCATAAACGTTTCTGATTTTTCTGTATTGGCCAAAAAGATAACCGATTTCTCTTGCGCCAACGCCAATATCACCTGCAGGAACGTCAACATCTTGGCCGATATGTTTTTGCAATTCGTTCATAAAGCTTTGGCAAAATCTCATAACTTCATTATCTGATTTACCTTTAGGGTCAAAATCGGAACCGCCTTTGCCGCCGCCAATTGGAAGCCCTGTTAAGGCATTTTTAAAGATTTGTTCAAAACCTAAGAATTTTAAAATGCTTTGGTTAACTGAAGGGTGGAAACGAAGCCCGCCTTTATATGGCCCGATTGAACCGTTAAATTGAACCCTGTAGCCCCTATTTACTTGAACTTGGCCATTGTCATCAATCCAAGGAACTCTGAATGAAATGATTCTTTCGGGTTCAACAAGTCTTTCTAATAATGCACTTTTTTCATATTCATCTTTGTGTTTATCAACAACAGGTTCTATTGTAGATAAAACTTCTTCCATAGCCTGAATAAATTCCGGTTCGTTTGCGTTTTTAGCTTTTGTTTTTTCTATAACCCCCGCTAAATAGGGGTTTTTTACTTCCAAAACTGCATTTGCCACTTTTTTGTCCCTTCCAAATTTATATGTATTTTAATTTGGCATGATTATAACATAAAAATAAAAACGGGGGTTTATGTTCCCCCGTCTGCATTATAACTATTTTATTTTATCTGCAATCAAATCGCCCATTTTTTTAGTTCCGACAAGGATTTTTCCTTCAGACATTATATCCTTTGTTCTGTAACCTTCTTTTAGAACTTCTTGAATTGCATTTTCAATTGTTTTGTAGGCTTCATCCATTTTAAATGAATATTTAAGCATCATAGCCCCTGATAGAATTGTTGCAATCGGGTTAACTGCATCTTTACCTGTTAAATCGGGCGCTGAGCCGTGGATTGGTTCATATAATGAAACACCTTTATCAGATAAACTTGCAGATGGCAACAAACCAAGCGAACCTGATAACATTGAAGCTTCATCAGATAAAATATCGCCGAAAATGTTGCCTGTTACAATTGTTGAGAATTGTTTAGGCGCTCTTATTAATTGCATTGCGGCATTATCAACATACATATGTGACAGTTCAACTTCAGGGTATTCTTTAGATGTTTCAATAACAATTTCTCTCCACAATCTTGAAACATCTAAAACATTTGCTTTATCAACGGAGCATAATTTTTTATCTCTTACCATTGCAGTTTCAAAAGCAATTTTTGCTATTCTTCTAACTTCATCTTCATTGTATATCATATTGTTGAAGCCTGTTTTTTTGCCGTTTCTAACTTCAACACCTTTGGGCTCACCAAAATATACATCGCCCGTTAATTCTCTAATTATCATAATATCGACGCCTGAAACAATTTCGGGTTTCAAAGGTGAGCTTGAAACAAGTTCTTCCCAAACAATTGCAGGGCGAAGGTTTGCAAACAAATTTAATTCTTTTCTAATGCCCAATAATGCTCTTTCAGGGCGAACTTCAGGAGGGAGGGTGTCATATTTCCAATCGCCGACAGCACCAAGCATAACAGCATCAGAATCTTTTGCAGCCTTAATTGTAACATCAGGCAGCGGTGTGCCAAATTTTTCATAAGCAATACCGCCTATTAAATAATCATTGAATTCAAATTTAATGTTAAAAACATCTGCCGTTTTATTTAAAACTTTTTTGGCTTCTGCCATAACTTCGGGGCCTGTGCCGTCCCCTGCAACAACCGTAATTTTATACATAGTTTATACTCCCAATTTTTTCTTTGTATAGTTTACAAGACCGCCAACATCAATTAATTCTTGAATTTCTTTAGGAAAAACAGTAACAGGATATTCTTTACCTGTTGTTAAATTTTTAATAACGCCGTTTTCTAAATCCATTTCAAGTTTATCGCCTGTTTTTGTTTCATCGGGCAAAGTGTCTGATTCAATAATAACAAGGCCTATATTAATTGCGTTTCTATAAAATATTCTTGCAAAACTTTTAGCTATAACTGCACTAACGCCTGATGCTTTAATTGAAATCGGCGCATGTTCTCTGCTTGAACCGCACCCAAAGTTATCTTTTGCAACAATAAAATCATTTTCTTGAACACTATTTGCAAAATTTGCGTCAATATCCTCCATACAGTGCTTTTTTAATTCATTTGGATCAGAAGTGTTAAGATATCTTGCGGGGATAATTACATCAGTATCTACATCATCACCGTAACAATAGGCTTTTCCGCTTTTTAAATTTCTCATACATTTACTCCATTTACAATTTTAGAAACTTGTTTTAATATAATACCATAAAACAAGCAAATACTTGTCACATATTATTTAGTACTATGCTAAAAGCATTAAGAAGGAGAAATTAAACATGGAAATGCAAGAATCAATCGTTGAAGCAGCTGGCCAAATTTGGAATTACTTAAATTCAAACGGCGAAGTTACAACTAAAAAAATGCAAAAAGATTTAAGCTTAGATGACAACATGACATTTATGGGTCTTGGCTGGTTATCAAGAGAAGACAAAATCAACTACCAAAAGAAAGGTGCTCACACAAAAATTTCTTTAAGATAGTTTTTTGTTAAAGCAAGTTTAAAAAAAGGCCTCTATTTAAGAGGTCTTTTTTGTTTGATAAAAAGCGGCCTAAAGTAAATTCTTTAAGCCGACAAATGAAAGGATAAATTTATTTCTGCGCTTGATACATTGCTTTTTGAGCAACCACACCATAAGGAATCGCTCTATCTTCTGTTATCAAAATTACAAATATGTCTGACACCCTTTTAGAATCTAATGTTGGAATCCAATATTTTTGAGTTTGAGAACACTTGTCCGGATTATACAAATTATCTCCTTGGCAATCCTCTGATTTTGAATTAAACTCTGCAACTTGAGGCGTAGGTTTTCTGTCGCCATTTACATCCACCAAAAGAGCACAAGGAACCTTGGTTGTATTATTTGGATTATGTTTCAATCCATAACTGCCACATCCGCCGCAAGGAGAGGGGTTTAAAGCATCCCAACCGGGCATGCCTGTAATCTCATTGGCATTTTTCGATGCAAAACAAGCATGGAGCCCGGATTCATGTAGTTTTAATGTCACCCTGTTTGATTCACTCAGCCCATGAGAAACATCGTCCATTTCAAAACGCATTCCATCTGTTGTATAAAAAGCTGAATTCTGGTAGCCTCCATAACTTCTGCCATCCCATCCAATATATGTAGACATCCAAGGAAGTTGTTCTACTGTTTTAACTATTGACATGTGCTTTTGTAAATAGTTCCATAAATCTTTATTGTCATATGGCGTTTCACCATCTATTGCCATATTCATTGTTATTGCTGAATTAAGAACGCTTACAGCTTTTCTTAATCCTGTTTTAAATTCTTGTTGTTGAGTGTTACTTATTACAGATGGAATTGCAATTGCAGCAACAACACCAATAATAGCAAGTGTGATAAGCACTTCCGCTAATGTAAAACCTTTTTTAAATCTTTTCATAATTTATCCTTTCATTGTTTTGTTTTATTTCTTCTTGAAATTCCTAGCGGCTCACTTATCTTGAGCTTCGCTTTTGAAACCTTAAAAAGGTTTCAGTCGCTTCGCCGTTCGTTCGCCTTGGCGCACTTCGTTCGGTTTCACCTCACATCCGTGCTACGGAATTTCGCTATCCTTTCATTAATCACCAAACGCAACAAAATATTCATTATGTTGTAATGGGGTGAAAAAGGTTGGTTTTATTGAATAAAAGGAAGTTAAAAATATAAAAATAAATAAAAAACCAAACCTTGAAGAAAGGTTTAAAGAATGGTATTATGAAGAAAAGAAAAAGAAATGCACCAAAATGAATATTATGGTGCATTTTTATTTGTTAAAAATATTTTTTAAAAATTAATCTTTATATTTAATTAAACCCATTCTTGGAATTGGCCAAAATTTAAAAACCGCACGGCCAATTATATTTTTTTCAGGCAAAAAGCCCCAAAAACGGCTGTCTTGGCTGTTTCCTCTGTTATCGCCCATCATAAAATATTGTCCATCAGGAATTTGAAAGGGGCCGCAATACATATCATCTCTGCAATCTATCCAATCGGTTTCGCTTAAAATGTAGGGCTCAATTTCTTTTTTGCCATTTATATAAACATAAAAATTATCGTTTTCTTTTTTTATTTCAAGTTTATCGTTTGGAAGGCCTATAATTCTTTTAATATAGGCTATATCTTTGCAAAAAATGCCTGTTAATCTTGCCATAACAGATAAAAAATCTGTTTTTAAGGTTTCATCCGGCGGATAAAAAACAACAACATCGCCCCTTTTAGGCGCTCTAAATGGTTTTGTCACTTTTTCAACAAAAATTCTATCGCCTTCAATTAAAGTAGGATACATGGAAGAAGATGGAATCCACCTTAATTCACCTACAAAAAAGCGAATTAAAATAACTGCAACAAGAACAAAAACAACCGTTTCAAAAATTTCTCTTAGGGCAGATTTTGTTGATTTTTCAATAATTTCTTCTTTTTTATTTGACATTTTATCCTCTAAACAAATTCAACAAAAGAATTAAATTTTCATTATTTTTATAATTCTTTAAAATTTTTTCCGTTAATTCTATTTTATTATTTAAAAAGTTTTTAACTTCGCCTATTATAGCATAATCTTTGTTATTTTTTGCCCCCAAGATATAAGGCAAGGTGGTTATTCCGCAAGAAGAATCATTTGATAATTTCTTTTCATCACAATTTAAAAAGTTATTAATATCATCTTTCAATTGAAAAATTATTGAAAATTCTTTTGTAAAATTTAAAATATCAGAGTTTTTAGGTTTATTTTTTATTTCATATAATGCTTCAATGGATGCCATAAAAAGAGATGAGGTTTTATTTTCTAATATTTTAAAATATTCTTCTTCGTTTATTTTTTGAAACCTTTTAGATAGTGAATATATTTCAGATTCAACCATTTTATAGCTTGCATTTGCAAGAATTGAAAAAACATTATTGTTTTTTATTTTGGAAATAAAATCCATAGACAAACTTAAAAGGTAATCGCCCGCAAGAACCGCTTCTTTGGTTGATTTTTCAATATGAATAACAGGGTGGTTTCTTCTAATTTCGGCATCATCTAAAATATCATCATGGATTAAGCTTGCAGAATGCAAAAGTTCAACGCTTGCAGCCAAATTATAAACATCTTCATCAATTTCAAATTCTTCTAAGTTTGATATAAGAAAAATGAATAAAGGCCTTAGCCTTTTTGCACCATCAAAAAGAAAAGTTTCAAAATAATCATAAAAAAGAGATTTCTTTATTTTTATGGCATTTCGAATTTTTTCTTCAACGGTTTTAATGTGTTGATATTGGGCATTTTTAATGGTATTAAAAATTTCATTCATTTTAAATTACAAATTTGCCGTCTTTATAAATTAATTTTTCATCGGCATAGATGAAAGAATTTTCTTTCATATTTTTAATTATATCCCAATGAAGCCCTGAAACGTTTTTGCCGCCTGTTTCAGGATATGAAGCACCAAGCGCCATATGAATCGAGCCGCCTATTTTTTCATCAAATAAAATGTTCCCTGTAACATTTTGAACTCTTTCATTTGTGCCGATTGCAATTTCGCCGATAAACCTTGAGCCTTCATCCATATCAAGCATTGAAATTAAGAAATCTTTGCCCATTTCAGCGTCTGCTTCAATAACTTTTCCGTTTTCAATTTTTAATTGAATTTTATTTGCCGAATTTCCCCTATATATTGCAGGAAAATCAAAATAAATAGTTCCATTTATATCGTCTTCAACAGGAGATGTGAAAATTTCACCATCAGGGAAATTATTTAACCCATCGCATGAAATCCATTTTCTGTTTTCAACATTAAAAACTATATCTGTTTTGTTTCCAACGATGTGGAGTTTTTTTGTGCCGTTTAAAATTTCTGCAATTCGTTTTTGTTCTTTGCCAATTTCAAGCCATTTTGAAACAGGGTCATCTAAATCAAGATAGCAGGCTTTTTCAACAAATTCAAAATATTCATCTAAGCTCATTTTTGCTTCTTGTGCAAGCGCTTGGGTTGGAAAATCTGCTATAACCCAATTTAATTCGCCTTTTTCTGCCCTTTTTAGCATTGTTTGAGAAAGTTCTCTTGTAGCACTAGACCTTTTTGCCATTTTAGATGAATCAAGGTTTGATAATGCTTTCACATTTAAAGGTGCACCTATTGAAATAATTGCATTAACCGTTTCAAATTCTAATTTTGAAATTGGGTCAACATAGCTTAATTGGTTATCGTTTGCATTTTTTAGAAAAATTTCATTTAAGCCGTCAACAGAACACCTTACAATAGGGTGAGCGCCATTTTTAATAACGGCTCTATAAATTTCTTTAGCTAAAGGTTCTGCTAAATGGCTTTCTAATTTAATTAAAACCAAATCATTCTCTTTAACTTTAGTTGAATAGTTAACAAGAACTGAAGCGTATTTTTCAAAAAAATTATTCTTCACTAATCTTCCTCTAAATGTTGAAATTCTTTGTTTGATTTAATGCAAACGCCCCTTTTTGAAGTTTTAATGAATTCAATTAATTTATTAACATATTCATTTTTTTCAACTTCTTTTTCAATAATTTCAAGCGCTTGAGTTGTGTTATATTCAGGGCTTTTTAAAATTCTGATTGCTTTATGAATTGCATCTCTTGAAATTTTATCTACTCCCTTTCTTTTTAAGCCAATGGCATTCACGCCCATAACAATTGCAGGAATGCCTTCTGATTTTGAATAAGGAAGAATATCCATTCTTGTGGCAGAAGCGCCAGAAACAATTGCCATTTCACCAACTCTAACGTTTTGATGATAAACGCTCATACCGCCAAGCCAAGCGCCAAAACCAACATGGGTGTGGCCGCCTATTGTTGCTGCGTTTGCCATAATAACTTCATTTTCTAAAACGCAATTGTGAGCAACATGGGCATATGCCATAATTAAACATTTATCGCCGATTTTTGTGAATGTGCCTTCGCCTGAAGCTCTATTAACAGTGGCAAATTCTCTAATCCAGCAATTTTTACCGATTATAACGCCTGTTTTTTCACCTTTATACCCCAAATCCTGCGGTTCGCCGCCAATTGAAGCGTATGGTGAAATTTTAGTATTATCGCCGATTTTGGCATATTCAACGTGGGCATATTCGCCTATTGTAACGTTTTCGCCAATTTCAACATCTTTTCCTATAAATGCGTATGCGCCAATTGTTGCACTTTCAGATATTTTTGCGCTTTCGTCAATAATTGCTGTTTTATGGATTGCCATAATTTTCTTCTTCCTATTTTAATGCTATCGTAATTTCTGCTTCTACACAAAGTTTGCCGTCAACATAGCCTTTGCCCATACATTTTGCAATCGGCCCTTTAACTTTTATCATTTCAACTTCCATATCAAATCTGTCTCCGGGGCGAACGATGTTTTTAAATCTAACATGGTCAACCCCTGCAAATAATGCAAGTCTGCCTTTGTATTGTTCCATTGTAAGTAAAATTGGAGCCGCTGTTTGAGCAAGCGCTTCAATTTGAAGAACCCCAGGCATAATTGGGTTATTTGGAAAATGCCCGTTAAAAAACATTTCATTTGCCGTTAAATTTTTATAGCCTTTAGAATATTTATTCGGAATGCATTCAGTTATTCTATCAACCAACAAAAAAGGATACCTGTGCGGTATAAGGTTCATAATTTCAATTATATCAAGCGAAATTGGTTTTTCTGCAACTTCGGTCATATTTTTCTCCTCTAATTATTTATACTGTTTTTCAAGAATTTTTGCCATTTCAATGTGATAGCTATGGCCTGCTTCTTTTACAAGAATGTTAGCTTTTAATTTGAACGGGTTTAGCCCTGTTAAATAAATATCTCCTAAAATATCAAGAATTTTATGTTTAACAGGCTCAAATTCAGACCTTAATTCTGTTGTGTAGCCATCATCTGTCAGCCCAACGGTATTTTCAATGGTAACACCCTTTGAAAAGCCCATTTTTTGGAAGGTTTCAAGGTCTTTAAGATAGCCAAAAGTTCTTGCTTCAATTATTTCATCTAAATTTTTATCAGGGTCTAAAGTTACCCATCTGTTTTTTAATTCAGGGTGATTAAAATTAACAGAATATGTTATTGTTGTTTTATCGCTTGGAATTAAAACAATACTGCTTTTCCCTGCTTGAAAAATAACAGGAGTATCTAACGGTTTAATTTCATCACTTTCGCCAACAAAGCCAGCTTTATTGAATTCTTCCACCCATTTTTTAGAACTTCCGTCAAAAATAGGGGTTTCAAAACCTTCTGATTCAACATAAATATCAAGTGCATCCAGCCCAACTATTGCGCAAGCTGCCATAAAATGTTCAATTAAGGCAATTTTTGCGCCCGTTTGAAGGTTTGCAAGAACAACACAGTGGTCTGTTGAAACAACATTTTCGGTTTTTACCTCTATTGTGCTGTTTTTTATGTGAAATCGTATCCCTTTTTCGTTTGAAGGTTTAATTTCAAAGGTTGACGGGATATTAGACATCAACCCGTTCCCTGATAAAATTAAGTTAGATTTTAGCGTCTTCATTTAAAAATTTCTCATAATCTTCTAATAAGTGTTGATATTTTTTATATTTTTGAACCATAACCTCAGCTTCTGCCAAGTATTTCATACGTTTGATGAAATCTTTTCTTGGAACTGCAGGTGCGCCCATAATAACGCTTTTTGCAGGGTATGATTTTGTAACGCCCGCTTGAGCTAAAACAATTGAATCGTCGCCTATGTCTGTATGGTCTTTTAAGCCTGCTTGGCCTGCAATTACAACTCTGTCGCCAATGTTGCAGCTGCCTGCAATACCAACTTGAGAAACTATCATGCAGGCTTTTCCTATTCTGCAATTGTGGCCAATCATAACAAGGTCATCTATTTTTGTTTGAGCGCCAATTGTTGTGTTTTCAATAGTGCCTCTGTCTATTGCAGTATTTGCGCCAATTTCAACATCGTCTTCAATAACAACGGAACCAAGTGATGGAATTTTAAAGACTTTTTGGTTTACTTTGCCGCCTTTAACTTCGCCTTCTTTTCTTGCAGTTTCAATGTTATCGGGGGTTTCTGTTACAAAGCTGAACCCGTCTGCCCCAATGCTTGCGCCGTGGTGGATTATGCATCTATTTTTAATAACAACAAAATCACCAATATTAACACCCGGGTGAATTAAGCAATCAGCGCCAAGTTTTGCAAATTTTCCAAGATATGCATTTGCTAAAATTTTTGTATTGTCGCCAATTTCTGCCCCTCTTGAAATTACAACATTTGGGCCGATTGAAACATTTTTGCCCAATTTTGCTTCAGGGTGAACAACAGCTGCGGGGTGAATTCCAACGGTTGAATCGGGTGCTTCATAGAAAACATTTAATAATGTCATCATAGCAAGTCTTGGTCTTTCAACTTCGATTGTTGAAATATTTGGAACGTTAACGCCCAAAGGAACAAGTGCACATTTTGCCTTAGTTTCAGCCAAATCTTCGATTTCTTTTTCACCAAGTGCGAGTGCAAGCGTGTTTTCATCCGCTAAAATTGGCGGCGCCACTTTGTTTATTGTAGCGTCAGATACTTTCGTTAAAATTCCCTTAACAAGCTCCGACAATTCTTCAAGTTTGAATTGCTTATTGCTCACTTTTTATATCCTCCCTGCATAATATCGAATTTAGTATATCTATTGTAGTACATTTATTTGATTTTGTCGATAATTTTAGTTGTTGACCTGCCTTCAAGAAATTTTATAAATTCAATTTTGCCGCCATAACTTAAAACGGTTTTTGCTTCAGGCAAAGTTTCAACGGTATAATCTGCCCCTTTTGTATAAATATCGGGCTTAATTTCTTCTAAAAGCTTAACGGGCGAGGTTTCATCGAATAAAACAATGTAGTTAACAGCTTCTAAGCCTGCTAAAACTTCAGCTCTATCCATTTCAGGGTTTATCGGGCGAGATTCCCCTTTTATTTTTTTAACGGAAATATCTGAATTTAAGCCTACAATTAAAATATCGCCAAATTTTTTGCTTTCTTTTAAGTATCTGACGTGGCCTGCGTGTAAAATATCAAAACAGCCGTTTGTAAAAACTATTTTTTTATTTTCGGATTTTAATTTTTTAATAATGTTATCAAGGTTTTCTTTTTCAATTAATTTTTCCATTTTATTTTCCTTTAAGTTTAAAAAAGCCGCCCTTTATTTTTAGGCGGCTTTCAAAATTAAGTTAAAGCCTTTTATTTTTTGGCTTCTGTTTGGGTTTTACCCTTATTTTCAATTTTTTCTTGTTCTTTTGCTTTTTCTTTGATTTGTTTTTGGATGTTGCTTACATCAAACTTAGAATCAACATATTCAACCTTAGCAGAAGCTCTTAAGCCATCTAAAAGATTTTTTAAAACATCAATTTTTTTCTTTTGTTCTAAATATGCTTTTATTTCATCTTTCATTTTTTCAAATGGTTGAATGCCTGCTTGGGCTTTATCTGTTACATAAATTATGTGGTTGCCGAAATCTGAAACAACAATTTCTGAAACTGTCCCCGGTTTGAGTTTAAATGCAGCATCTGAGAATGGTTTTACCATTTGTTCTCTTGTAAAGAAGCCAAGGTCGCCGCCTTTTTCTGCTGAAACTTTATCATCTGAATATTGTTTTGCAAGAGATGCAAAGTTTTCAGGGTTAGCAACAACTTTTGCTCTAACTTCTTTTGCAAAGTTCATTTTAGAATCAATTGCTTCTTGTGTTTTTTTGTTGATTTCTTCGCTTGTTAATTCGCCTTTTTTATCTTGGCTTATAATTTCTTGTTTAATTTGAGCGGGGTTCACTTCAATTAAAATGTGAGATGCTCTAACCCTTTCAGGGTAATTAAACGAAGCTTTATTTTGGTTGTAGAAATCTTTAACTTCTTTATCTGAAACTTTTGTTGAACCTGTTGATTCAATTAATTTATCAATTTTGATTTCATTTTCAAGGTCTTCTTCAAATTGTTTGTTTGAAACACCGTTTCTTTTTAACAATTCGGCTAATTTTTCTTCAGAACCCAATTTTTCAACAATTTCAGCTTTTCTTGCAGCTATTTCATCTTTAGTAACGTTGATTTCACGTTTTTTAATTTCTTGATTAATTATTGTTTTTAAAACTAATTCATTTACAATTCTATCTCTCAGCATTAAGCTCATAACAGAATTTTCATCTGATAAAAAGTTTGCAAATTGTTGATATTGAGGTGAAGAAGTTTCTATATTGTAAGCTTCTTCATATTGGGCTTTTGTAATTGGTTCATCGTTTACTTTAATAATTGCGGTTTTGTCTTGTCCGCAGCCTGTAAGCCCGAATACAACAAGGGCTGATGCGAGTAAAATTTTTGATAATTTCATTTTTATCCCCTTTTAAATTGTTCTCTTAAATTCTAATACTATCTTAGAGATATGATAAAACAAATCCGCCAATATGTTAAATATTTCATCAAATGTAAGGTAATCTGTTTTCATTAAAAGTATGCCTTTTAGCTTATCATCTGTTTTTTGGGGCTTTGTCCATCTAAAATATTTTGTAATATTAAGCCCCGCCTTTAACCTTAAAATGTTCCATTCTTGCATTGTAAATGGAGTGTAGAGCCTAATATTATTTTCTGTTTCTTGAATTTGGGTTATATGAATTGAAGTTGCAAGAAGCCTTAACCTTATTAATTTAAACAAATTCTGAACAGGTTCAGGAATTTTAGAGAACCTGTCTTTAAAGCTTGCAATTGAAATTTCAAGTTCATCAAGCGTTTTAATTTCAGCAAGTTTTTTATATTCAATCATTTTTTGTTCAACAGAACCCACCCAATCATCAGGAATATATGCATTTGTTTTAATATCAACAAGGCAAGGTTCAAATTTTTCTTGTTTAATTTCAGGGGTTTTTTCTTGTTTAATTTCTTCAATTGATTCTTCCAACAAAGAACAATACGTGTCAAACCCAACATTTACCATATGCCCGTGCTGTTTAGCGCCCAAAATGTTTCCAACCCCTCTTATTTCAATATCTCGCATTGCTATTTGATACCCGGAGCCTAGGGATGTAAAATCTTTAATCGCTTTTAGCCTTTTTATGGCGTCTTCTTTAAGTTCTTTTGATTCTTTATAAAAACAATAGCAATAAGCTTGCCTGTCTGATCTTCCAACCCTTCCCCTTAATTGGTAAAGTTGCGCTAAACCAAACCTGTCTGAATCATTGATTATAATTGTATTAACGTTTGGAATATCAAGGCCTGATTCTACTATTGTTGTACAAACCAAAATGTCATATTCTTTATTTAAAAAATCGAACATGATTTTTTCCAGTTCTTTTTCTTGCATTTTCCCATGGGCTATTGCAACTCTTGCATTTGGGGCTAAATCTTGAATATATTTTGCCCACCTTGCAATGTCTTCTACTCTGTTATGAATAAAATAAACCTGCCCATCTCTTTGAAGCTCATGGTTTATTGCATTTTTTAAATATCCTTCATTAAAATTCCCAACGTAAGTTTTCACAGGCAACCTGTTTTTTGGGGGAGTATTTATTAAAGATAAATCTTTAAGCCCTGATAGCGCCATATTTAAGGTTCTTGGAATAGGAGTTGCAGACATTGCCAAAATATCAATGTTTTCTTTATATTGTTTGAATTTTTCTTTATGGTTAACGCCAAATTTATGTTCTTCATCTATTACAAGAAGCCCCAAATTTTTATATTCAATATCCGATAAAAGCCCATGGGTGCCAATTACAACATCAACGGTTCCATTTTTTAAGCCGTTTTTGGTTTCTTTTCTTTCTTTTAAGGTTTTAAACCTTGAAATTAATTGAACGTTAACAGAAAACGGTTTAAACCTTTCTTTTATTGTTTGGTAATGTTGAAGGGCAAGAATTGTTGTTGGCGCTATCATTGCCGCTTGATACCCGGACATTACGGCTTTAAAAATAGCCCTTGTTGCAACTTCAGTTTTGCCAAAACCAACATCAGCGCAAATTAGCCTATCCATTGGTTTTAATTCTTCCATATCGGCTTTGGTATCTATAATTGCTTGCATTTGATCAGGGGTTTCAGTGTATTCAAAGGCTTCTTCCATTTCATATTGCCAAGTTGTATCAGGGTCAAATGCAATTCCTTTTGAAAGTTTTCTTTTGGCATAAAGCCTTAATAGGTCATAAGCTATTTCTTTAACTTCTTTTTTTGCTTTTGATTTAATATTTTCCCAAGCGGCACCGCCCATTTTAGAAAGCTTTGGATTAACGCCCGTTCCACGATACCTTTTTAAAAGGTTAATTTGTTCAGCCGGCATAAAAAGTTTATCTTTAGATGCAAATTCAATTTCAAGATAATCTTTCTTTGTGCCGTAGAAATCTTTTTTAATTAAGCCCCTAAAAATGCCAATACCATGGATATAATGAACAACAAATTCGCCGTTTTGAATATCGTTCACAGAATCTATATAATCGGGGGATTCTTTATTATAGGCATATTTTCTTGATGTAATATCTTTTGAATGTTTATTAAAAAGTTCTTTATCTGTCAGAAAAATATATTTTGTTTCACTTAATTCAAATTCGCCGCCTGAATTTGAAATTGGGGGCATAATAGAAATATTTTCGTTAAAAATTTCAAATTCATTTAAAATTTCTTCAATTCTGTTTTTATAATTTGTTGAAATTATTATTTTTTTATTTTTGTTTTGTTCAAGATATTGAGCCAGTTTTTCACCATCCGATGAAAAAGAAGGTGGAATTGAAGAATTAAAATCAAAAACTTTATCTGAAAAAGTTTCTTCATCTTCAAAAAAATCGTCTTCAATAAAATTATCAAAGCCTATTTTTTTAAACTTTTTAATTTCTTTTTTTATTTCGCTTGCTAAAATGTGGTTTTTACCTTGAATAGGCAAAGAAAGCGAATTTTCAAGGTTATTTTTGTATTCTTCATTATATTCTCTGTCTAAATTTACAATTTTAGAATTAATTAAAGCTGATTCATCAAAAATTAAAATGTAATCAGTGAAATAATCTAAAATTGAAACAAGGTTTTTATTAATAAAATTAAGGTAATATTCAACCCCTTCAAAATAAGGCGTTGTTTCAATTTTTTCTGTTGTTTCAGCTAAAAGAGTTTTAAGTGTTTCGTTTTGAATGAAAGGTTCTGTTATTTGAACAAGTTCATTTTTAAAAGTTTCGTTTGTTTTTTTATCCGAGATAAATTTATACAAAGGGGGAATTTCAATTTTTTCAGCTTTAGAAAAGCTTTTTTGAGTGTTAGGGTTAAAAAACCTTATATCTTCAACGGTATCGCCAAAAAATTCTATTCTTAAAGGATGGTTATAAAATGTATAAATATCAACAATATCGCCCCTTGCTGCAAATTCACCTATATCAAGCGCCATTGAAGTTCTTTTATATCCAAAATTTACAAGCGTTTGAATTAATTTTGAATAATCAAAATCTTTGTCTTTTTCTAAAATTATTTTATTTTTTATATAAAATTCATTTTTTGGGAACTTTTCTAAAACTGCCTTTATTGGGGCAATTACAAAGTTTGGCTTTTTAGATAAAATTTCATATTGTTCTTTATAGATGTAAAAATTTCTGTCTAAAACGGAATATGGGCTAATTTCTTGATATGGAAAAATTTTAACGTAATCTTTTTTATCAAATAAACTTTCATAATCTTTTTGATATTTAAGGGCAGATTGTTCATCAGATGTTATTAAAAGAACTTTTTTATTTTTATTTAAAATGTAGTTTAATAAAATTAATTTTAAAGGCGAGTTTAGCCCGGACATTGAAAAAGCGCCCGTAAATTTTGAATTTATGAAGCTATTTACATTTGAAATATTAAAATCAAAAACGTTTTGAGCCATTTTCTAATTTAAACATAAAAGAGCAGCGCCGACAACGCCTGAATAATCGCCTAAAAGCGCTTTTTTAAATTCCGTTTTTTTAGATGGAATTGGAAGTGCTTTCATTCTTGCCTTTTTAATTGTATTTAAGTAAAATTCATCAACAGATTGAATTAACCCGCCCCCTAAAATTATTAATTCAGGGTTATAAAAGTTCATAATACTTGCAATTCCGCCGGATAAATATTCAATTGCTTCTACAACATATTGAGTAACAACTTCATCATGGGCATCTAATGCCTTTTTTATGTGTTTAGAACTTATTGAACCTTGTTTTGCAAGGTCTGTTATAATAGATGTTCTGCCTTTTTTAACGGCGCCTAAAATTCTTGATTCAATTGCAGTTCTTGAAGCATAAGCTTCTAAGCACCCGTTTGCACCGCAAGAACAACTTCTGCCGTTTAAATCTACAATAATATGCCCGATTTCACCTGCCGTTTCAGATGCCCCAAGGTGCATTTTACCGTTTTTTACAATGCCTGAGCCTATTCCTGTTCCTATAAAAATGCAGACGATATCCATATAACCTTTGCCTGCACCAAAATTTAATTCGCCGATTGTTGCAACTTCAACATCGTTTCCTGCAAATACGGGGAGTTTAAATTCTTCTTCCAATGGGGTTTTAAAATCTAAATTTTTACATTCAAGGTTAACTGCGTTAATTAAAATTCCGTTTTTTCTGTCTGTTTGGCCTGCTAACCCCAAACCTATTGATTTAATTTCTTCTTTTTTAATATCTGTTTTTTTAAGAAGTTCTTTGATTGTTTCTGTTGTAATTTCTAAAATTTGATTATTACCGCGGATTTTTTTTGTTTTATTTTTAACTTCTTCAACAACTTCGCCCGTTTTTATATCAACAAGCCCCGCTAAAATTTTTGTGCCGCCTAAATCTATACCTATTGAATATTTTTTCATTCTTCTTCTTTTATTCCAATGCTTTTAAGTTTTTGTTCAATTGCTCGCCACCAATGAAGCTTTTGTTTGTAGGCGTAATGGTAGCCTTCAAAGTTGCCCAAGCTTATTTGTTTGTCGTGGTTATCCAAGAATTTTTCAAATTTTTCTTGAAGTTCTTGTGTAAATTCTTTTCTATCGGTTCTTTTTGTAGTTAATACAATAGGTTCGCCAATTTCAGAAACAACTTCGGGCCTATCTTGCCTTAAAAACATAAAGCTGTTTGCAATGGGAACCAAATTAATTCCGCCATATTTTTCAACGGCCTTTTCAGCCACAAATGCAAGGCCTGATTGAAAAATTTCGGGTCTAAAATGTGGCGGTCTTATAATTCCTTGAGGGAACAACAAAAATGCAGTATCCGGTGTATCAAGTGTGGTTACCGCATAATTAAGCGATTTTATTGCACTTTGTGCAGATTTTTTATTAACCGGAAAACAGCCGATGTATTGAAACAAAGGAAACCTGTTCATTTCTTCAATCATAAATCTGAAGCGCTTATTTTTAATTATCATATGAACAAGATAATAGCCCCAAATGCCATCCCACCAATTGTTGTGGTTGGCATATAAAATAGTTGCAAACCTTTTATCGCATTTTTCCAAATTTTCTTTTCCCTTATACATTGCAGCATAAAAGCGGCTTTTTAACATTATGGGGAAAACAAAATTTGCAATAAAGTGCCAAAAGGGAACGTTTTTTGCAACCCTGAATTTTTCTTCTCTGTTCCTCTGTTTTGTGGGAGGAATTTTGGGATACATATGAATAGGAGCTTCATCTTTCATAACTTGATTTTAGTTAAAAACCCAAATTGTGTCAAACAGATAAAGACATTCCAAAAAGGCTTAATATAATTAGATTAGGCTTACAAAATATTGAAACAAAATGTAATAAATTAAAATAATTGAAATTGCAGCCATTTGTTTTTTAAAATAGCCCAAACTGAAAAAATATGACATAAAAGCAAGCATATAAATGTAGCCGACTGCGGTTTTATGCTTATCTTGGGGAACAAAAAGGGTTGGAAAGTTCATGTTTAAAACGTAGGGTAAAATTGTAACCTCTAAAATGGCAACAATTAAAAGCCCTGTTCCTATAAAAAATAAAAGTCTGTCTTTGTCGGTTTTCATAGTTTAAATTCTAGCATAATTAAATTAAAAGGAAGAAAGTTTAAGAATGTTTTCAATTTCTTTGTGTTTTTCTTTTAATTTGTCAAATGTTCCTTCGTCTTTAATTTTGCCTTCTTCTAAATAAATTATTCTATCGCATTTTTTTAAGGTAGATAGCCTGTGCGCTATTGCTATTATTGTTTTTTCACCCTTCAAGTTTGCAACATTTTCAGATACAAAATTTTCTGTTTCAATATCAAGAGATGATGTTGCTTCATCTAAAATTAAGAGTTTAAAATCACTGTAATAAGCTCTTGCAAGCGCCACTCTCTTTTTTTGGCCTATGGATAAATCCATTGTTGAATTTAAGGGAATGTTTAAACCTGCTTTTATAAGGGCGTCTTGCGCTTTTTTTAAATTAATTTTGTTATCATCAATTCCAAATGCAACATTTTTTAAAACGGAAGCATTTAAAAATGAAGATTCCTGCGGCAAAAAGGAAATGTTTTTTTGCCAACCTTTAATTTTATCTTTTGTAAGTTCAACGTTATCTATAAAAATTAAACCTTCATTTGGTTCATAAACACCTGCAATAATATCTGCCAAAGTTGTTTTGCCAGCACCCGATGTGCCAATTATACCAATAAATTCACCCTTTTTAATTTTCAGATTGATATTTTTTAAGCCTTTATTTTCTTCATATTCAAAAGAAACATTTTTAAGTTCAATTTCACTTTCAAAATTGAGAGGGGGAAGGTTTTTATATTCTTCAAAATTGAATTTTGAAATTTCATCATATTTTTCAATAAACCATTTTGCCTTTGGCATAGAAACATTAATTGCATACATTGAAATTAAAACTTTGTTTAATTGAGGAACAAGCCTTAAAACAATTAAGGCAATAACAGCTAAAGATGAGATTATTGCAGCCCTTGAAATGTCGCTCAAAAATACAATTGAAATTATCATAATTAAAAATGAAATAATAACGCCGATTTCAGTTACATATAAAGGGTAATTTCCGAATGAAATTCTTTTTGAAAAGTTATCTGAAATATTTTTTGAACTTTTCATTAAGTAATTTGCAAAATATTCCTGTTTATTTGAAATTATTATTTCTTTTTGAGAATTTATGATGAAATTAACATCATATGCAAAATCATTCAGCATTTTAACGCCAATTTCGCCCAAATGCGCCGCTTTTTTCTTAAAATATAAATTTTCAAAAAACGCAAAAAGAACAATAAACACAGTTGATAAAAAGGCAGGAATTGTAAACTTATAAAATAAAAGCGCCAAAATGCAAAGTGCAACAACGCCGTTTGCAAGAAGAATTATTGTTCTTAGCACAAATTCAAGTGAGATATCTCTGACTGATGAAAATAAAAGGGTATTTTCATCGCCATAGCTTAAAGTTTTTATTTGTTTATAAGGGGCGTATAAAATTTTTTTAATAACGTTTTCATTAATGTAATCTGACCAAATTTTAACAAAATCGTTTTGTTTTTTTATGTAATACATCATAAAAAGGTTTTTAAACAAAAATACAAAAATCATTAATAATGAAAGAATGAAAGCTATTTTTAAATAAGGAAGATTGGGCAAAAATTTTGAACAAAATTCAAGAACCGCTTTCCCGCCAATTGAATCGGATGAAGTTAAAATAAGCATAACGGGAAAAATCATTGCAATGCCTAAAAGTTCCAAAAAACCGCCTATTACAGACATTAAAAAAAGCCCTGTCATCTGCCTTTTATAGCCAGAACCAAATTTTTTAACAAAAATAAAAAAATATTTTAAAAACAAAATAACTCTCACATCTTGCAAATCTGAATTATCCTAATTATACTCATAATTATGGAGAATATGCAAAACAATTTTCATTCAATTGGGCTTTCTTTGGCGCCAAATTCAAACCACAACAGCGCAATTTGTGTTTTAGACAACAATAAAAAAATTGTTCACCTTGATAAATTGTTTTTCACAGATGACATTAAACTTTTTTTTGAAAATTCTCCTTATGTTAAAAATTCTGTTGTTGTTGTTTCTTTGCCTTTTGATGAATCGCTGTTAGATGGCAAATGGAGAATTCATTCAAAAAATTATAAAATGATAAGCGAACTTTTTGATATTAACAGAAATAATTGGACAAACAGAATAAACGACAGATTAAAAGATTTACTTTCAAATTTAAACAAAGAAAAATGCAAAGTTTTTAGGTGCAACATTAACCTTCTAAGGCAAGCTTACGGCTTAAACCCAAATTATTTGGAAAAAACATCTCTTGATTGCAAAAGCTTTCAATCGGGTTTAAAAATTAAATACGGGTTTAATATAATGTCTGATAACCTTTTGCCTGCAGCCAATTTAGAAGCAATTTTATGCGCTATGTTTGCATATGACATTAAAGAAAACAAAATTCAAACAAAAGAAATTGCAAATTACTTAGGCATTAAAGTTTTAAATAAAATTTAGATATTTGCGCCTTCATCTTTATTTTTCATAACATTAAAGGCATTTTTAGAGCCTTCAAATTCTTTCATAAAACCTAAAACAAATTCAGATGCTTCTTTATCTCTTTGAATAGCGTGTTTTAGGTTTATAATTTGTTCATAAGTTAATTTATCAAGGCTTGTTTCATATTCATAAATATTTTTAAATTCTGATAAAGTTTTTTCATCAAACCCCGGCAAATTTGAATTATAAGCATACCATTTATAAAAATTGTATAAAATTTTATAAGGGTTTAATTGTTTTTTATCGAAAATAAAAAGAATGGGGCTTTTAAAAGAAATTTTTTTAGAGGTTAAAAGGTTTATATAAAGCGCCCTTAAGCCTTTTTTTGGAAAAATTAAACCAATATCTTCCCCTATAAAATTTAAAAGTTTATCTGCATTATTAAAAATATAATAATTAACGCCTTTTTCTTTTGAATATTCAAAAATATTTATAAAATTATCAACATTTTTTTTCGCAAGCTCATAAACTTCGCTTTTAACCATCTGTTTATTTTTTTCAAGTTCGGAATTAATTGTAAGGCTTGCTCCGGATGTTATATGGCTTTTTGCCATATTTGAATTAGCAGATTTTAGGCTGTATTTTTTAGATAAATATTTTTCTTGAATATCAAAAATTGAATTTATTAATTTTGAAAAAAGTTTTTTAAACATAGTTTTTATTATACAAAACTATTCGCATTTTTAACCCTGTTTACAAAACTTTATATTTTTTTATTAAAATAGGCACTTTATTTTTGAAAAAAAACTTTATTAATTTAACGAGAGAAAAAATTGAGAGGAATTTTAGAGATGGATTATACAATTAACAAAGGCGATTGCATGTGGAACATTGTTAAAGCGCAATATGGCGACAATGTTAAAACCAATGCAGATATTTTAAAAGCAGTTAATAAATTAGCCGAAATAAATAATATTTCAGACCCCAATTTAATTTATGCAGGCAACACTTTAAACATTCCTTCTTATGATTCCATATTTGGAACAGAAACTGCTGCATCCGAAACAAAAGCGGATGATACCGCAGAACCTTTAAATAAAGAAGAAGAAAAAGCGGTTTCAACTTCAATGTATGAAGATTTTTCAAACTGGATTAAAGATAGTTATAACAAATTAACAGGCAACAAAAGAGATGAACTTGAAATGTATGATTATGTAGAATCTGACATTTCACCGGATGATGCAAACTTCAAAGAGCCTTTGGTTGAAGGAGCAAACAATATTGCACAATTAAACCTTGTGGCTTCAGATAAAGACCAAAACGGCGCTATGAATTATGATGAATATTTACAGCAAGAAGCAAGCTTATATAATGAATTATTTCCAAATGACGCCTACCAATTCAACGATGAAACAGGCGAATTAATGACAAAAGATTATGAAACAGGGGAATATGAAATAGATTCTTATGCAAACCAATTTATGCAAGATAATTTTACTGCACTTGATATGGATGAAAGCGGCTCTTTAGAACAAGATGAACTTGCAGCTTATTATATGGCAATGGATGCATCAGATTCAACAAAAGGCTATGTGGATGGCAAAATTCAAATTGGTGCTATGATGAACACCGATTTAACAGGAAAAGATTTTCAAACAAGGCTTGATAATGCAGGCAAACTTTTAGATGATAGTGCAGCTTAAAAAATTAATAAATATATAAATCTGTTGAAAATTTAAGCCTTCCTGATTGAACTTCTTTATCAGTATTCATTATGGTGCTTGCAGAAACACCAAATGAAGCCGCATCTTTAAAAATAGAAGGCTTATAATTTACGCCCAATTCTTGTTCAATATTTCTGCTTGTTTGGTTATAGCGGCCGGTATAGTTCAAAGAAACGCCCTTTCCTAAATAAAAAGAAGGGTTTACATAAAACTTTTTAGACCCTAAACTTGCATCAGGGTTTACATACCAAATTTCTTGCCCCGCTTGAACGGTCATATTTTTATTCAAATCAAGCTTCATATTCATTGAAGATTTGTAATTGTTTGTCATATAACTGCTTTGCTCTTCTGTTGTATCAGAAAAAATGCTTAAATTGCCTGCTTTTAAAAGTTCGTTTTTGCTTTCTTCCTCTTTAAAAGCTTCCTTGTAGCTTTCTAAAAATTCTGTTTTCCCGACTTGAAGCTTAATCGGCTCTTTGTCAGGTGTTATAACGTCACCCGTTAAATCAACTTTTTCTTTCAATTTTGGGGTAAAAGTTTCTTCCTGTTCTTCAAAAGCTTCATTTGTTTGGGGTGCTTCATCAAAAAAACCGAGTTCAAAAAATTGGCTGTATTCATCTAAAGACATATAAGATGAATCATCAATCGAATATGCCGCATTTTGAAGACAAAAAAGCCCCATTAATATAAAAAAAGCTATTAAAGTTTTTTTCATTTCAGCTTATACCAATTCCATAAGAGCTGCTATTTTCATTTTGTCTGTATTCGGGTAGGTTCCGGTCCATATTTCAAAGGCCTTTGCCCCTTGATAAACAAGCATATCAAGCCCTGAAACGTATTTTTTATTATATTTAATTACTCTATTTATAAGTTCCGTTTTAATTGGATTATACACTATATCATAGATTATGGCATCATCAGATAATGTTTTTATCATTTCATCAGACAAGGGTGAAACGCCTTGCCTAAAGTTTTTCATGCCAAGTGGAGTTGTGTTTACAACAATTGAAACATCATCTAATGTTTCCATAACCTCATATTGAAGAAGTTTTATTTCAATATCGCTGAATTTTTGCCTTAAAACATTAACCGCTTCTGTTGAATTAATAACATTTCTTGTATAAATATCAATTTTTTTAACACCTTTAAAATAAAGCCCTGCAACAACGGCTCTTGAGGCACCGCCAGTTCCTAAAACAACGGCTTTTTTATTGTTAAGGTCAACATCTTTAATAGGTTCCATAAAACCATATACATCTGTGTTATAGCCTTTTAAGTTCTTATTTTCATCAATCACAACGGTATTAACAGAACCCACTTTATTTGCAAATTCGTCAACATCTGATAAAAACAAGCTTATTGGAATTTTATGGGGTATTGTTACATTAAAGCCAAGATAACCGTTTGTTTTTAAGAATTTTATTCTTTGAATTAAATCTTCGCTTTTGGTTTCTAAACTATCATAACTTCCGTTTAACCCTAAATCTTTAAGGGCAGCTTCATGCATAAATTTGCTTAAAGAATGAGAAAGAGGGCAGCCTATAATTCCCAATTTATAAACTTTTTCATCCATTATTCTTCCTCCATGGGTTTATTAAATTTGCAAGTTTTAGATGAACATGCAATTTTATTTCCTGTTTTTAAGAATTTTTTAACTAATAATTCGCCGCATTCGGGGCATTTTTCACCCGTTGGTTCACTCCAAACGGCAAAGTCGCAATCAGGGTATTTTGAACAGCCATAGAAGGTTTTACCGTATCTTGACCTTCTTTGAATAAGTTCGCCGTCTCTTCCTTCTTTTTCGCATTTTGGACATTTTACGCCCGATGAAACAACAATGCCTTTTCTTGCTTTGCATTTTTCATTTAAACATTGGTAATATTTCCCGTATGGGCCTGTTTTAATAACAGTTTCGAAGCCGCATTTTTCGCATTTAACATCTGTTTTTTCATCTTCTGCGGGTGCTTTTGGGGCTTCACCGTCTAAGCTCATCATTGTTTTACATTCAGGATACCCGGAGCAACCTAAAAATTGTTTTCCAAAACGGGAAGTTTTAACAACCATTTTCTTTCCGCAATTCGGGCAAACTTTGTCTGATTCTATAACGACTCTTCCCATATTTATTTTAGCGTCTTCCACCGTTTTTTCAAAAGGAAAATAGAAATCTTTTAAAACTTTAATTGAATCTGCCTTATCTTCTGCAATTTCATCAAGTTTTAATTCCATGCCTGCTGTGAATTTATAATCCATTATATCTTTAAAATATTCACACAATTGTTTTGAAACGGTTCTTCCCAATAGTGTTGGTTTAAGCGCTTTATCCAATTTTTCAACATACCCTCTTTGTTGAATTTTTGTGATAATTGGAGCGTATGTGGATGGGCGGCCAATGCCGTATTCTTCCAACTGTTTTACAAGGCTTGCTTCAGAAAACCTTGCAGGGGGTTGTGTGAAATGTTGTTCTGAAATTAACTTTTTAAATTCTAAAGTTTCGCCTTCTTTTAATTCAGGAATTTTTTGAATGGCTTCTTCTTTGTCATCTTCATAAACTTTTAAAAAGCCGTCAAATTCAACTTTAGATGAACCCACTCTAAATGTGTAGCCATTTGCGTCAATTTCAACGCCCAAATTTTTAACTTTGGCTGCTTCCATTTGAGAAGCAACAAACCTTGTCCAAATTAATTTATACAGCCTGTATTGTTCGCTTGTTAAATATTTTTTAATTGATTCAGGCGTTTTTGAAACGTAAGACGGGCGAATGGCTTCATGCGCATCTTGAACGTTTTTCTTTTTGCCTTTGTTATAATCGTTTGGGGTTTTTGGGTAATATTTATCACCGTAATTATATGTAATAAATTCTTTTGCAGCTTCTTTAGCGTCATCAGAAATTCTAACCGAATCTGTTCTCATATAAGTTATAAGCCCAACAGCACCATCTTCGCCAAGTTCAATACCTTCATACAGTTTTTGTGCTATCTGCATTGTTTTTGAAACGCCGTAACCTAATTTTGAACTTGCTTCTCTTTGAAGAGTTGATGTTATAAAAGGCGCTTGGGGGTTTCTTTTTGTATCACGAGAAGTTATGTTTGATACAACATATTTGGCATTTTCCAAATCTTTTAAGATTTTATCAGCTTCTTTTTTATCTTTTATTTCAATTTTTTTATCTTTATATTTGGTTAATTCGGCCTCAAAATCATAATTATTTTTAGATAACATTGCGCCTATTGTCCAATATTCAACAGGAATGAATGCTTCAATTTCTTCTTCACGTTCAACTATCATTCTAAGCGCAACAGATTGAACTCTCCCTGCCGATAAGTGATAGTTTCTTAATTTTTCCCATAAAATGGGGCTTATTTTAAAACCAACAAGTCTATCTAAAATTTGCCTTGTTTGTTGAGCTTTCACTTTTAGCATATCAATTTGGCGAACATTTTGAACGGCATCTTTAATTGCATGGGGGGTAATTTCGTTAAATTCAATTCTAAAAATTTTACTTTCAGGAACCTTTAAAACTTCCTTCACATGCCAAGCTATTGCTTCTCCTTCCCTATCAGGGTCGGATGCCAAATAAACTTTTTCTGCCGATTTTGCAAGCTTATTTAGAGTATCAACCACTTTTTGTTTTTCCGGAATTATTGAAAATGTCGGCTTAAAATCGTTATCAACATCAAAGCCAAGCCCTTTTGGGGGAAGGTCACGTATATGGCCATAGCTTGCTTCTATAAGGTAGTTATCCCCCAAGATTTTTTTAATGGTTTTAGATTTTGCGGGAGATTCCACTATTACAAGGGTTTTAGCTTTGCTTGAGGTTTTTGCTGCCATTTTAATTTCCTAAAATATAATAAAGTCCGTTTTTTTGAATGATTAAACCTTTTAATTCCATCTCGGTTAATATCATCATAAGCTCATTTATACCAACATCAAGTTTTTGTTTCAACCCCTCGAATGAAATTTCTTCAATTGAAATAAGTTCATATATTTCTTTTTCGCTGCCTTTTAGGCTTATTTTTGCTTGTTTTGAAGCTTTAATTTCCCAGTTCATTACATTTAAAATATCATCAGGTTCAGTTACAATTGAAGCACCGTTTTTAATTAATTTATAAATTCCTTCCGTATTAGGGTTTGAAATGTTCCCCGGGATGCACATTAATTCTTTTCCCTGTTCAAGCGCAAATCTTGCTGATATCATAGCGCCCGATTTTATTCTTGCTTCTGCTATAATAACCCCTTTGGATAAGCCTGTTACAATTCTGTTTCTTTGGGGGAAATTTTGAGGAAGCGCCTGAAATTCATAAGGGTATTCAGAAAAAATAAGCCCCTTTTCTTCTATTTCATTATATAATTTTTCATTTTGAGAAGGATATCTATATTTTAGCCCTGAACCAATTACAGCTATTGTTTTTAAATTGTTTAAAAGAGCATTTTGATGAGCCGCGGCATCTATTCCTGAAGCAAGGCCTGAAATTATAACAATGTCTGTATTTATAAAACCTTGAATTAAATTTTTAACGTTTAACTTGGCAGATTCGCTTGCATTTCTTGAACCGACAACAGCAAGCGTTTTATCAAAGTTTATGTTTTCTAAATTCCCTTTATAATAAAGCATTAATGGAAAATCTTCCAAATTTTTAAGGCTTTTAGGGTATCTTTCATCTTCAAAAGTTATAAAATTTTGGTTTTCTTTTTTTGTTTTTTCAAAAATTTCATCAGCTTTTAAATTGTTTATTAAAGATAAAAAATTTCTTGGAACAGGAATATTTTCATAAATTTCAGAAAATTCCTTAAGGTCATTTTCTGTTGTATAAAAAATTTTTTCAATGTCATAATCGAAAAATTCAAAAATTTTTGTTTTAAATATCGGGTTATTAATTAAAATATTGCTTAGGGCAACATAAAATTTATTTTTATCGCCTGAAAAAGAGAATTTATTTTGCACCATTTACTTCCTTAAATTCCCCTAAAACAGATTTTTTATTAAAAGATAAAGTTTCTTCGTTTGCAACAGCAGATTCTAGGTAATCTTTATATTTTACAAGGTCTTTTTTTAATTTTGAAATTTCTGCCATTAAATAGTAATAATCGCCATTTACGCCTGCTTCTTCTTTCATTTCATCCATAACATCAAGCGCCATATCAACATCATTTAATTTTAAATATAATTGGCACAATAGTTTATAAGCTTCTTTATCTTTTTTGTTTTTTTGAATTGTCATATTAAGCATTATAACTGCGTTTTCAAAATCATTTTTTGCAAAATAAATTTGCCCCAAATTAAAATATGCCCAAGAATAATCAGGCGACAGTTCAATAACTTTTCTATATTCTTTAATGGCTTCATCCAACAAATTTTTCTTATGATAGCAGTTTGCAAGGTGAAAATGGGCAAAATAATCATCATGGTTTAAATTAATTGCCCTTTGAAAACATTTTTGTGCAAGTTCAATATCATTTTTTTTAAAATAAAGGCAGCCTAAACAAAAGAAAGAATTTGAATCATTTTTTTCTAAACAAA
Source organism: Candidatus Gastranaerophilales bacterium (assembly GCA_944325145.1). Classification (GTDB taxonomy): domain Bacteria; phylum Cyanobacteriota; class Vampirovibrionia; order Gastranaerophilales; family Gastranaerophilaceae; genus Galligastranaerophilus_A. The sequence goes on along the minus strand of CALYDL010000008.1, from coordinate 26,656 downwards.
TAACTTTTTTAAATTCCCTGATTGCTTCATCTTGCATATTAAGAGCATCATAGCAAAGGGCAAGATTATAGATAAAATCGCCCTCGTTTGGTTTTAATTCAACCGCTTTTTTATAATAATGAAGCGCAAGCTTAAATTCTTTTAATTTTTCAAAACAAATGCCCAAATTAAAATACAAATTGGCATCATCTTGAAAAATTTCAACAAGATAATTTAAGTGTTTTATTGAAGCTTCAATAAAACCCATATCCGATAAAAGCATTGCAAATTCACGCCGAGATTGAAAGTTTGTAGGGTCGGCTTCAATGTTTTTTTTCAGTTGCTCAAATCTTTGCAGGTCATTCATTATCTTCTTTTAATTTATCTAAGTCTAAAACCGTAGTTTCACCTGATAAATCTATAACGTTTACTTGATCATCGTCAAGTTCATCATCGTTGTCTTTATCCATAACGATATTTTCAATAACAATTTGTGCCATATCAAGAGCAACTCTTTGTCTTGTTTCGGGCGAACATCTTTCCAGCATTTGAATAGCCGTTCTAACGGTTTTTTCTAAGTCATACCAGCGGTTAATACCCCTTTGTATAACTCCTTCTTCAACTGCCGTCATAATATCTTCAACATTTTTAAATTCGTTCGATTTAATGTTGTGTTCAATAATAACTTTAATGAGGTTTAAGGCAACTTGAATTTGAGTTGCATCGTCTGAGTTTGCAAGCGTGCGCATAGACATTGAAAGAACAGGGTCTTTATCATACCATCTTGAGTAAAATTCTTTCATTTGCCTTTTTCTACCTCTTTTTATCCAAATTTATATGTCGGGCCTTTTGAATCTCTTGGGTATTCCCACTCTATTGCGTCGTTTGGGCAAGACAGCCTGCAGGTTCCGCACTCCAAACAATTTTCATAATCTGCATCTAAAAGGCCTGTTTGCTCATCGTAGCTGTAAACATCGGCAGGGCAAAAAAATGTACATTCTTTATTTTTACAATTTTTGCACTTTTCAATGTCCACACTAATATGGCTTTTATTATTGCAAATAAACCTTAATGTTGCAAGTCTTTCATCCGTATTTACATTTAAAATATCTTTTTCGCTCATTATACTTATATTATAGCCTCTATGGCGCATTTTACAAAACTTATAACATCTGATAGCAGCTCTTTTAAGCTTCTTTCCTTAAAGAAGGAAAATAAAAATTTTCTATAACTTTGTTTTTTGCCTTTATTGTTTGCTGTTGTCCAAAGTTTAAAAAATTCATCTATTTTTTTTGGGTAGTATGAAAAAATTGAATTTTTTCTTTTTAATAAAGTCGGAATAACGTTTTTGTAGGTTTTTAGGTCTTTTATAACAAAGGTTTCGTTTAATTTCTTTTTGTAATTTTTAAGAATTTTTTTTGTGAAATTTTTCTTTTTATAAGCTTCAATTATAACTTCCCCTGCAACAATTCCGCTTTTAATTGCAAGGTTTGTACCTTCAAAATGAACGGAATCAACTAAATTTGCAGCGTCACCCACAATTAAATAGCCATCTCCAAAAATTTCAGGAAGTTCATTGTAGCCGCCTTCAGGAATTGAATGAGCCGAATATTCAACAAGTTCGCCCCCTTCAATTAAATTTTTCACAAATTCATTGTTTTTTAACCTGTTTAAATATTCATAAGGTTTAACTTTGTTTTTCAGTAAAGTTTCCATTGAAACGCCAACACCAATAGAAACCGTGTTTTTAAAGGTGTATAAAAAGCCCATTGAAAAAGGAATGTCTTCCCCTTCTTTATTTAAGCCGCCAAAAAATTCATACATTGAGCCTTCATTTTCTTTCAATTGAAACCTTTGTTTGATTGTTTCTTCACCAAGGCGGATTGTTTCTTTAACGCCCAATATGGCGCTTTTTGGAGAAGTTTTTTTCTTTAGGTTTGCTTCATTTAAAAGAATTGAATTAAACCCTTCTGCAATAACCGCAACAGGCGCATAAATTTCTTCTGTTTCTGTTTTAACGCCTACAATTTTATTTCCTTTTTTAATTAAAGATGTTACAAGTGTTTCCGTTGCAAAATAAACACCTTCTTTTCTTGCTTCTTCTGCTAAAAAGGAATCAAAAGCAAAACGGGTTATTGTGGCTGAAGTTTTTTCGTCTTCATTGTTTTCATAAGAAACATTTATTGAATTATTGCCATTTAAAATTACATAATTATGCTTTTTTAAAAACCTTTCATAGGGGCAATTTTTGTATGTTTTTGGGAATAATTCTTTAATCGATTCAAGATAAACTGCACCCCCATAAACATTTTTTACTCCAAAATGAGATGCTTTTTCTATAACTAAAACCTTTAAGCCATATCTTGCAGCAACAGTGGCACAAGCCACCCCTGAGGGGCCTGCGCCAATAACTATTACATCAATTTTTGGGTTTTTTTCCATAATTTAATTATACATTTTGTTTGAATTTAATCAATTATTTTGAATCAGGCACCTGATAAATAATTCCCCCTAAAAATGCAAGCATTAAAGACCCCAAAAGCGCAGGCCAAAAGCCGTCTATTTCAACACCGGGGACAAAATAGCCCATAAGCATAAATAATAGGGTGTTTAAAATGAATGTAAAAATTCCCAAAGTCAAAATGTTAACAGGCAATGTTATTATAAGCAAAAACGGTTTTATAAAAACATTTATAATTGCCATAACAAAAGCAGCCAATAACGCCGTCGGGAAGTTTTCAACAACAATCCCCGGGATTAACCATGCGGTTAACATAATTGCAAGGGCAAATAAAACCCATTTCAAAATCATCAACATAAAAATTTCTCCTTTTTTTAAATTTTAAACATTTTAAATTTTATTTTTAAGAGAAAAACAGGCTAGTAATTTATGGTAAGATTTTAAATTTTAATACCAAAAAGCCCCTTAAAAAAGGGGCAAATGAAAAGATAATTAAATTTTTATTTTTTAGCTTGCGCTTGATACATAGCCCTTTGTGCTGCAATGCCAAAAGGAATTGCTTGTTTGTCTGTAATTATTATTGTAAATAAATCGGTAAGCTTTATTCCTAGCGGATCAGAGTATTTATAAGGCTTAATGCAAGTTTTATCTTTGCAGTTAACATTCGCAGGATTTGGTTTTCTATCACCATTCACATCTACCATAATAAGGCAAGGGGGTTTTGTTGTGCCATCAGTATTATTGTTTAATCCATAAGCACCGCAGCCATTGCAAGATTGTAAACCCGTAGTTCCATAATTGGCATTTTTAAGCTGATTGGCGGTGCATGGAAATACTGAATTATTTTCATACAAAGGAGTTCTGTTAATTTGAGTGCCGCCCCATCTAAATTCAAATCTAAAGCCATCTGTTGTATAAAAAGCAGCATTTGCCCAACCGCCCGATGCGTTATTTCCTAAATAGTCATTTGTACTAGACATAACACTCATGTGTCTCATCATATAACCCATTAAATTCGCATTATCATATGGGCTTTCGCCATCTAGCGCCATATTCATTGTAATGGCTGAATTAAGAACGCTGACTGCTTTTCTAAGCCCTGTTTTAAATTCTTGTTGCTGAGTATTACTTATAACACTTGGAATTGAAATTGCAGCAACTACGCCAATAATAGCTAAAGTTATTAAAACTTCTGCCAGTGTAAAACCTCTTTTTTTCATTAAACTATCTGTAAAAGAACACATGGTTTGATTTCTTGTTACACATGGTTTGATTATTTTGGGCAAAACTAATTTAAATTTTTAACTCAATAAGCAGATTTTTTTATTTTATTCTGGCACTTTTTATAAATTGTTATCCAGTGACAATTTTGAAAACCAGTTATATACAATTTTGAATTTTTAAAAATTGCTTAACTTGTTCTGGAGTATAAACCTCATTTTTACCTTTAGAGTGAAGAATTAAATGACAATTGGGACATACAGGAATTAAGTCATTAGTTGGATCTAATTCGTATTTTTTACCTATTTGGCTAATTGGAACAATATGGTGAACATGTATTTTATTTTTAAAATTCTTTCCATAAATTTTCCCAAAATCAAAGCCACAAATCGAACATATTGCACCTTTAACTTCAATACAAATACGTCTTGCATTCGTATTTCTCTCATATTTATTGACAATAACTGTTTGTTTTATCCCTTCTGACATATTTAAATTATTCCATTCAATATCATCCGGATATATAGTATTTAAATTTGCAAAAGAGGTCATATCTATACCTAAATCCAAATAATCAGATAATATTTGCCAATGTTCACAATCCGAAATTTTAGCAATTTCTTGTCTTATAGCATCTGTTTCGGATAAGTGCATAGGATTTCCTGTTAATCGTTTATATAACTCAAAAAAACCGTTTTTAGGTGTGCCTTTTTCTTTTGAATATACTTTTACAGATATTAATGGCAACCCTAATTGATAACACAACTCTGAGATTTTGCCAATAGATGCACCAACAGAAATTGCACCTTCTTTCCCTATTCTGGATTTTTCTGCAATTTGTTCGTAAGAAAATGATAAATTCGGTTCTTTCAATAACATTTCCAATAAAATACGAGTTATGTTTTTTTGATGCTCATTTAATTTAATAGTGTCGCTTTTCATTCAAGTACTCTGCAATTTTAACAAAATTTTGTATTATATATTATACTTTTCTCATTAATTCAAATCTAAAGTAAATTTTCTAATCAAAAACATCATTCTTAACTAACCAACTGTCACTAGGAGAATATCCATCTCTTATTGCATTTTCATAAGGCTCTGTTATTGTGCTTATTGCTCGTTCAAGAGCAATTTCTTCAGTTGATTCAGATGTCCTACTTGTTGTGTATGCTCCTGCCTTATTGGGCACATGAATAAAATGACTTGTTTCAAAATGAATATTTTCATCATTTATTCCTAAATATTTAAATAGTCTTATTTTAATTTTTATATCAGAAATTCTATTTAAACGAAAATGATATTCTCCTATAATCTTCTTTAAACTATTTATACTTTCTTCGTTATAAAACATACTGCTATCTCCTTATTTTATTAGGTTTTAATGGTTCACATACGCCTCTAAAAGCTATTCTATCATTTAAATATGGAATTATTTCATTATCAATTTCTCTGTTTATTTTATACCATGCATATGCAGGCATTTGCCAGTTTTCATTGGTAGTGGAGTATCCATTATTTTCTAATTTTTTAGCATATTGATTAAAATCTTGCTTGTATAAATTACAGTATTCTCTCAAATATTCAATATTCAACATTTTTTCTCGTTTTATTTGAAGAGCAACATTACTTATAAAATCATTTGGAAATAAGTTTTTTCCTCCGTTTGCTTTATTAAATACTTCACAGGCAAAAGCATAATTTTTAGGTAATTCTATTTTTTCAAATAAAGGTTTTATAACATCTTCTTTTTTTATTTCTATAGCCATAGCTTTTTGCAAATGTGGGCGTAACAATGCTTGAAAACCAATCACTTTTAAACATTCAGGATATTGTTTATATATTTTTGCGAGATTCCCTATGTATAAAGTTGGAGAGTAATTTTCAAAATCATTTATAGGATAATATTGTCCGTCTCTTTGATATGTGTAGGCGAAAAATAAAGCCACAAACAGGTCTTTTGTAATATCAATATAGTGTGACATAAATTCATAATGCTGAGCAATGGCATCTAAATCAAACTTAAATTTACAGTTTAATACTCTGAATTTTTGGCATCTTTCAAAATAAGGAGTATTTTTAAAAAGTTGCAAAAACTCTTGTTTTTTTACCCAATCAATACAGTGCTTTAATTGTTCGTCTTCTGCCTGCAATTTATATCTATTTGCTGTAGGAACAAATTGCGGATAATCCTTATTTTGTCCTCTAAAGATAAAAGGACTGAATTCGTGACCTAATATAACTCCAAATTCTTCAGGATTATTTTCTATAAAAACGCCATCAAATCTTGTAGGATTGGTTATACAACCATAACTATCAATATTTGCAAATGCAAATGACTCTTCATTTAAAGTACTAAAATAAAAACAAGTGTTCGGCAAACTCTTTCCTTCGTTGTTTTCAACAGTAGGAATGTCTAATATTAAAAATCCATTTTCGTCTCTTGATATTGCCAAATTATCCACCTATATTATACATTTACTTCCTGCTTTTTAAACTGCATATCATAAAGAGCCTTGTATTGTCCGTTTTCAATAGACATCAATTCGTTATGATTTCCGAGTTCGACTAACTCACCTTCATTTATAACTGCAATTCTGTCCGCATTCTTGATTGTTGACAATCTATGAGCAATTACGAATACAGTCTTGTTTTTTATTAAATTATCCAGTGCCTTTTGAACGATTGCCTCTGATTTATTATCTAATGCAGAAGTTGCTTCGTCAAGGATTACAATAGGAGTGTTTTTTATCATTGCACGTGCGATTGCAACTCTCTGTCTTTGACCTCCGGACAATGTCATACCTCGTTCTCCAAGCAAGGTATCTAAGCCTTGAGGTAAATCCGCAATCATTTCTTGCAGGTGGGCAGATTCTATTGCCTGATTTAATTCTTCCTCTGTTGCTTCAGGATTTCCCATCAAAATGTTTTCTCTTATTGTGCCTGAAAATAAGAAATTATCCTGAAAAACCATAGCAATATTGTGTCGTAAAGAACTGATTGTATAATCTCTAATGTCCACACCGTCAATTCTTATTGAGCCTGATGTAATGTCATAAAATCTCGGCAAAAGGTTTACGAGTGTTGATTTGCCACCGCCGGAATTTCCGACTATTGCAAGAGTCTCATTTTTATTTATGGTTAAACTTAAATTTTTTAAGACAGGCTGATTAGGTATATATTCAAACCAAACATTTTGCAGTTCAATTTGGTTATTCAACCCATTAAGCTCAATAGCATTCTCTTTATCTTTAATTGCAGGCTCTAAATCGAACAGTTCAAATACCCTGCCCATTGCAACGAAGATGTTTTGAATACCTGTTAATGTGCCGCCAAGAGTTTTTACAGGTTTATATAAAAGTAATAATGAAGTTACAAACGATGCAAAACTTCCGGCAGTCATTTGACCAGATGTAATAAGGTGTGTGCCGTAGCCAAGAACCATTGCAATACCACAAGATGCAATCAGATACATCAAAGGACTCATCCAAGCTGCACGTTTGGTTAACGACATATTAACCCTGAAACCCTCCCATATTTGGTCTCTAAAGTATTGTTCCTGACGGTTTTGCAACTCATAAGCTGCCATAACTTTATTGCCGTTATAAGTTTCATTAATATTGGTTGTAATATTACCGCCAATAACCATATTTTTATTAGATGTTGCTTTAATTCTTTTCCTAATTAAAGCAACCGGAATAAAAGCGATACATAAAACAAGCACACCGATAAAAGCAAGTTTCCAAGAACTGTATAACATTACCCCGATAAGCCCTAATGCACCAAAAAGACTTGTTGTAATAGTTTTTATCTGGTCAACAATTCCGGCGGAAGCTGTTTGAGGATCTGCCATATATCTTGAAATAATAATACCTGAAGGATTTTCGTCATAAAATTGCGGATCCATATAAATAAGTTTATGAAAAAGGTCAAATTTTACGTCATTTGTAATTCTTTGAGATGTCCAAGCCGAAATATAGTCATTAAGATATCTCAAAACACCTTGAAAACCTGCAAAAGCAATTACTCCAAATGGAATAATAAAAGCAAACATTTGCCAGGTAAGTGTAAACTCGTGTCCCAAGATATGAAAAACCCAGTCCTGTTTGCCTACGACATAGTCCATAAAAGGTTTTAGTGCAAAAGCCGTTACTCCGTCTAATAGTCCTAACGGTATTGCAACCAAAAATCCGCAGATTATTCTGAACATATATGGTTTTATGTAGGGCCATATCCTTGATAAAAGCCATCCGTATTTAAATGAATTTTGTGCTGTTGTATTACTTAGTTTCATATTCCCCTCTTATTATTCAAATGATTTCAATTCATCGTAAACTTTAATTTTGATTCTAATTCCGAAGAAACCAAAAACTTTATGATTCCCCTCATATTTTGTATATATCAATTTTGGTTTTTTATTTTTACCAAGAGATTTCCAAAATTTCTTTTGTTGTTTAGCTTCTTTTTTATCACTGATTACTTTCAGTTTTCGTTCATATTTCCAAATGCCATTGTTAATTTTATACATACCATTGCGACCAGAAATTATACTAATAAACCTATGGTTAAGAAGATTGTTTATGATTTCCATTTTATAGCTGTCCTTATACAACCGATGAGGAAGTCCTGCAATAGCTTCCATTACAGGTTCATCAGGTGTATAATTATTATCTATATACTCTATATAATCTTGAATAAGATTAGCAGATATCATGTTAGTTTCAAAAACTTGCAACCCCCGTCTTGCAATCAGTTCTTCCAAAATGAATTTTTCATCAAAGAATAATGCCCAATTCTTGCTTTCTCTTAATGCTATATACTCAGATTTTATCTCATTCTGCCTTATCAAATGACAGATTAACTTAAAAAGAAGAACTACCGCAAGTAATATGGTTATGTAGATAAATAAAGCCGCTATGGTTTTAGATACATGATTAACAAACTGCAAATTAAATAAATAAGACAGCATTATTGCTAAAATATTTGTTGCAAATAAAAACTCTATAAGGTGTTCAATTATAATAGAAATAAGTTTTTCGTATATTATTTTGAAAAAATTTTTCATCTTTTCTCCTTTAAAATTTTAAAAAGCGTAGGGATTAAAGTAATTCCTGAAACAGGAATCCCGATAAAAAATTGCTCTATTTTTACCTGCAAAGGTGCTTCAGGATCAAACAATTTATACAGGTGTTTATAGAACCTTAAAATCCTGTAACCTATATCACGATTTGATAAAATAATATTTTTTGCAGTCGGAATGTATGAAGAATCACAGTATTTTTTGTATTCCAACTCAAAATTATAAAATGCATATAAATCTAAATACTGGTCGCCTGAAAATGGTTCATATTTACTGCTTTTGTATTTAAGATTATGGATGCCTGATTGTTTATACTCTAAGAAAATAAAATTATTTGCCAGACATAGCTGAGATTTTTTATTAATATCTTCAGAAATTTCCGAACAGTCTTCTATTTTTATATCTTCATAATATTTTGAAAAGCAGGAATAAGCGAGATATTGTTCCGGTGCAAAACGCCAGTCAAATTTTTTAAATACAGATTTTTTAGAAGAATTTTTAGGATACTCAAAATAATTTGAAAAATACGGTTCTTCAACAATATCAGACGACAAAAGAAGCTTTTTTACGTCACTTGTTAATCCGAAAAACCACCAGTCTGAAACATGGAATGGAATTTCTGTTTTAATATTATGTTCGTTTACTGCAAATTTTGAAAACAACGTAGAGGCAATAATTCTATGTTCAAAAAGTTTGTAATTTTCAGACCTGCAAGGAAAGCTATCAAACATTTTTAAGAAGTTTGTATTATCAATACAACAATCTGTTCTTAGTTTTAAGGTGTATTTGCGTTTAGCTTTTAACAAACCGTTATTCGTAGAAAGAATCATACGATTCATATTGTTATAAAGTTTTTTATTTGTGAATTTTTTTTGTTGAACAGCTCCAGGATCTTCATTTGCAACAAGAATGTCAAAGTCCATACCGTTAACACTGCTATTCTGCCAGGTTGACAGGATAATCTCTGCCTCCGGCAAATTTTTTCTAATGCTTTGCAGACATTTTTTAGTTCTTGTTTTGTGAATCGGGCCTTGAACAACGACCGATATATCTCTTGAGGTTATTTTTTCTTCCATCCACACTCCTTAATTGCTGAAAAAATAAATTTGAATAGATATGAAGTAGTAGAAATTAATTCGGTAATTTTTTTAGTCGGTTTACAATAAATCAACTGTAAGAAATGTTTTCTTAAAGACTCATAGTATTTTGTGTCATAAAGTTTTTGTAAAAAATCCAATTCTAAAATTTCTGCCGTATTATCACAATATTTTTTATAGTCTTTTAATTGTTCGGCCTTTGAATAATATATAAACGGGCTGTGAACACTCATTTTTATCGTTTTATATTCCTCTTTAAGAGTTGAAATACCCCACTCTTTTTGTGAAAATACTCGGAAATTATTGATTATAAACTCTTCTGATATTCTGATATTGTCCGCTGTTACATCTAAGTAGTTATTGAATTTCAAGTCTTTAAAAACTTTTGCAGCATTAACTGATGTAAAATACTGTTCAGGAGACATTTTCCATAGTCTTGTTGTATGAATATCATCTGCCAGCTTAGATTGTAATTCAAAATACCTTGAAAAATCAGGCTCTTTTACCAGTGGTACATTAAAAAATTCTTCTAAATCTTCTTTTAAGCCTAAATAACACCAGTCCGAAATATGAAACAACATTCTTTGTTTGATTCTTTTCTTTATATCATACTTGATTGAAAAAATATCATAAGCAAATATTCTCTGTTTGAATAAAGATTTTTCAGGGTTTTTGACTTTAAAATTATCGGCAAGTTTTAAAACATTTTTATTTTTTAAAATCAAATCACTTCTGAGTCTCAATACATATTTTCGTGTTGCAGCTTTGATACCGTTTTGGCTAGATACAATAATACGGTTTAAATTATTTTGTTTATTTTCTTTATCATCAAAGATTACAGCACCCGGATCTTTATTCAAAGCTAAAATATTATATAACCCTTTAATATGTGTTAAATCTGAGTTTTCCCATGTAGAGAGGACTATTTCTGCATCAGGCAAATATTTGCGAATACTTTGCAAGCATTTACGGGTAGCAGGCATTTCTACACGACCTTGAACTATGACAGATATTTCATTAGATTTTATTTCTTGCATAAATCCTCATATTGGCAGTATAAATATTCACAAAGTGTTATTATCCCATACCGCACGATTGCAATAGGCTCTGTAATCCATTTAGGAAAATTAATTATTGGATACATAAACCTATCAAAATGCTTTTTGAATTTTATAGATGTTTGGCACAATAATTTATTAAGTTTACTTTTATTAGTTTTATTCAAAATTGGCTTGTATTTTTTTAGTTTATTTAAAAATTCAGCCTGCTTCTTAAACCACTCCTTTTTCTCGCATATAAATGGTAGTTCATAATACGATTCAACAAGAGCATTAACCATCTCTGCAAATTTTTTATCTTTTGCATTTTCTTCAATCAATTTCAATCCATATTCAAAACTTCTTACACCATCTAAACTACGTCTTAAAATGTCTATTTCCCTGATAGTAATACTGTTTTGATTATTTTGACGGTAATAATAAAGAGGTTTTTTAACTACTGAAATATTAGGACTAACACTCATTACTCCGTACCAGAAGCCTATGTCCTCGTGGTATAAACCATTTGGGAAACGAATATTTGCTAATAGTGAGCGATGATATAATTTTCTCCAAGGTGTATGATGATACATTCCATTATAATCAGATGGAATAAGTGTGTTGTCGGTAAGATTTTCTACATCATCAATTTCTTTGATGTCACTAAAATCTTTATAAATATAACCATCTGAAATACTAAGAAGTGTATTATTGGCAATACAAGAATCCAATAATAATTCCACCAATCGTGAATCTACAAAATCATCAGCATCAATAAATGTAATAAATTCCCCTTTTGCAGTTTCAATACCTTTATTTCTAGCAACAGAATTCCCTTGATTTTCTTGAGTTAATACAATTATTCTATTATCACGTGCGGCGTAAGTACGACAAATTTCTAATGAATTATCATGCGAACCGTCATTTATCAGGATAATTTCTAAATTTGCATATGTCTGTCCAATAACACTTTCTAAGCATTTTGCGAGAAAATCTTCAGCATTGAAAACCGGAATTATAATAGATATCAAAGGCTTATTTGTCATTGTTTCCTCCTACGCAAATAGTTAATTTAAAGAAATTAAACAAATTAAGCCGCAAATCTATGATGTTAAATGATAAATTAGAAAACAAGTATAGATAGAACTCTTTTAAGCTGATTTTTAATCTAAAATCTTTCTTTGTTTTTTTATTAATTTCTTTTTTGTTACTTGTTGGTCGCTTGATGATATATTCAGTGTTGTAGTTATATTTAATTAACTTTATATCATATCCAAGAGTTTGAATTAGCTCTAAAAAATAAACTTCAGGCCCGAAATTTATTTTTATATCAGGTTTAATTTTTTCTACTACTGTTTCAATATGCTTAAAAATATTTGTTATTATATCCGGCTTTGCAAAGTAAAAAATATCACTTGCTCCAATTTTTTTATAATCATTCCATATTCCTATCATTGGGAAGAAATAAGTAAAAAAGGCTTTACCTATCTCATCTTCCGACATTCGCTCAAGATAGTATTCAATATTAAAATCTTCACTTAATAATAAATCTGGTCGTAGTGTTATCACAAAATCATATTGAGTGCCAGTTTCTTGCTGATAATCTTCTCGCAGGCTATTTACAACTGTCATACTATGAAACATGCATTGCATTCCATAAACACTAATCTTACTTGCGATAGCAGTAATTAGCCCCATATCTTTTGGTTCTTGATGCTCAATTTTTATTTTTTTTAAGTTATAAATTTCTTCTAATTCACTGCGTAATTGTGAAGTATTATCGTTTTTATTTTCCATGTGAATTGAATGCCATGTTTGAGTTGAATGGTCGATTGTGTCCCAAGTATGCATGAATACATCGCAATCATACTTATCAAGTAAATGTTCTTTTAAACTTTGATAGCATTCTTTATATGTCCGTAAGTGTCCGAATAGTTGAACTGCAACTTTAAAAATTTTTTTATCCATTATATGCTTCTTCCTCTTTTAATTGTTCTGCCGGTGTTATTTCACGATAGGTCGTTTTAGGACACCAATCGCAAGCCTGAAAATAATCTCTTTTATAAAATTTTATAAAATTCTTTTTGAGAGTTTTAGCTGAGAGTTTTGAATCCAAACAAACATACTCTTGACCATTCTCATCAAAATCAAACCATTTTTTTATTTCACAGAAAGTGCTAATCGGGCAGATATGCATATGTTTATTGTATATTTGAACGCATTTTGCTTGACAGGTAACAAAGCGTTGAACAACATTTTCATATGGCATATTTAATTTTTTACAAGGAGACATCTCGTGCCACTTCAAATCGTCAAATGTATAATGTCCGATTCCATTCTGATCTAAAACTTCCACAATATGCTTTGTTTTTAAACGATTCTCTAGTTCCTTATTAATTGAATAATTAGATATATAAACACGCACCTTGTCTTTGTATTCTTTTATTGCAGATAATAACTCTTCTGAAAAATCTAAAGTGGCATTTGTAACAATATAAATTGTTTTGAATTTACGATTTTTGGCAATATACGAAACCATTGCAGGTAAATCTTTATTTAATAAAGGTTCACCACCTAACAGCAGGGCTGTTTGTATTTCATTGCTACCTTTAGCTAAAGCATCAACATTATTTTTAAATTCATCAAGAGACATTGTATATTTATCTTTTATAGCCGGAATAAAGTTAGAACAATTCTTGCATCTTAGAGTACATTTTGTTGTAAGGACAAATTCTACTTGCGGAATATTTATATTTCTCAAGAAAAAGTGATTGAATTTTTCTTTTACTATATTCCAAGCATATATTTCTTCTCTAAAATATTCATTAAGGCATTGCTTTCTATATCCATCCCACCAGCCATTCATACGCATTTTTACATTTTCTCTCAAATTACGTTCAAGAAATACATAGTCACTGGTAACACTTCCTATTGAATGCCATTGTGCAAATTTGAATTTTATCCCACAAAAATAATAAATTTTATGTGTATCAGTTTCTTTTGTTCCAAATAATTTCATTTATTAATAACCTCACTTTAAAAATTAAAAACATCCTTGATTTTGCTACTGCCTAAAATATCTCTTAAAAGTTTTGTAATGAGGGTGTTTAACCCATTTTATTAGGCTATCACGAGTTTTCTTCCTTAATTTTTTTATTGGAATAACCGAACATAGCAGCTTGCCGAACTTTAATACAAAATTTTGTAAGTTAGTATAAGGTATTATTTCAGCATAAGTTCTCACTGGCATTCCAAAAGCATTTCTTATAAAATCTTCTTTAGCAGAACCATCAAGCGGATTTTTCCAAATATCTGCATGAACCTTTCCATCTATATATGCACACCATGAATATTTATCTTCTAGTCCTAATTGTTTGCAAAATTTATGATATAGTTCTTTCTTATTGGCATTCATATTTGAATAAATTAGAATTCGCCATAACATATAAGATTTATCAATATCAGAATTGTAACTGTACTCTCTATCAAAAAATATGAAATTCTCTTTTTTATCAATCAAACAGTTGCTTGGAACAGCATCCCAAGCAGTACCTTTAAGGTAGTTACTGTTTTCCGTTTTGAACTCATCAAAAATTGTTCCGATAAATCGTTCTAACAAATCCTCAATATCGCATAGTTCTTTTAAACCACGAAGTTTGTCATTGACGGTTACTCCTCCTATCATATACCTTGCAGGTTCTGGTTTTACTGTTAAATATTTGGAGCTCGCAAATTTAGGAAATCCCAATAGGTTTCTAATAATCTTTAATGGCTTGTTTGGCTTATCTATAATTGTCGTTTTCATTACTCGACCAAAACGCTTTTTATATGACCAAGCAATCTCTCCTCTCTTTTGAAGTTTTTTATGCTCTTTGTACAGCTTATTCTCTGGTAACAGAAGATGCTGTTCCAAGTTGTTAAAAGGCCCGAAATGACTGAGCATAGTTGTAGTATAATTCGGTTCACAGGCAATCAGCCATTTACTGAAAATAAAGGTATCAAATCCGTTTTGATATATAAATAACTGATTATCATTATCGATTAGTCTTTTTTCTGAAATATTCTTATCCTGTCTTAATCTAAAAACATCTAAATGCATAGGACACTTATAATTGTTTTTGCAGAGCCATTGAACTACAAGATTATTAAGGTATTTAAAATCTTCTTTAAATTCTATATTAATCCTCTCTGAAATAGGTTTTAAAATAGGATAATATTTTGCTACATTATTCTTGTGTATTGTTCCATGGTATAAAAGCTCATAAAAAAGCATTTCGTCATTTGGAATATAGATGTTATTTTTATTTAAAACACGTGTTTTCAAGATTTTTTTTGACATCTTAAAATCATAATAACCATCAAGAGGAAATTTAAAATGCAGCCATAAAACTTCCTTTCCCACATTCAAGTGAACCATAAATACGAAAATGTTCTTTTTATAATTGACAAAATGATTTGATTCAGGAAACAGAGTAAATAAAAATTCCTGCGGATCTGCTACCATAAGATCAATATCACCGTCTCCTTCATGAAAATTTCCCGGAAGCAATTCAAAACTTCGTAAAACAGCGTATTCACAAGTTTCATTCAAGACATAAAATACTTGTTCTAAACTTTTCCAACCGTCAATCGCAGGTAAATTTTGGGAAATACTCACTCTTTGTCCATCCAAAGTTTCTGTTTTCAATAAATCAGCTAAACTTTTTCCAAGTAAAAGACAGATATCGTGGCGAGTTTCTTCTATTGTATTTGTGCAATGAATAAGGTATTTTCCCTCAAAAAATTCATTACGAATTTTTTGTTTTAAATTATACATTTTCTGATTAACACTTACCTCGCCTTTTGTTGTATGTACATTTTTTTTCAATGGGTCATTATCTTCCACCAGAACAACTAAAAATTTCCCGTTGCCTCGTTGATACTCAACTTCAATTATGCCAGTGTGGTCGTGCCCATAAAAAGAACTTAGATTGTCTAAGAATCTATCTTTACTCCATTCTATTTCATATTCTTTAAGCACAGTAAATTGAGTTTTAATTTCCTTTAAAATTTCCTGTTCTTTTTCCCTTGCATTTTCCCATATTATAAATAGGTGTTGCTCTGTTTTATTCATTAATTACCCCCACTGCCTATTTCTAATTAGCTGCCCCATAACCAAATCGGGTCATTAATCCAATTGCAGGATTTTGTGTGCTTAGTTCGTTATTTATTTCAAAATTTATAAAATAACCTCTTTGAGTGTATGTCTTTATAAAGTCTAAATAATCCGCATTGAAATCAAATTTGTCATTTATCAAAAATGCCCGAACCTCTTCGGTTGTATCAAAATGTTCATCCCTGTCTATATTAAAAACCTCTATATTAAATTGTTGTAAATCAACAATTTGTAACACCAAATTAAGAGATATACTCTTTGGAATGCCATCTAGGAAGTTTGGGCTTAATAGTTCTGCAAATTCTGCACTGTAATCTTGTCTAAGAGCGTATTTATTTACTAATTCATAAAGCAATCTTAATCTGTCCATAATTATTACCTCTCCTTTGCTTGTTTTATCACTTTTGCTTTATCCAGCTTCGCCCAGCCATCGAACTTTATTACCCTGTCGTCAATCGTAATATCAGCATTCGGCTTGCCGAAGAAAATCTCATCATACTGAATTCCGTTTTCTTCTAGCCAGTCAAGAGTGATTTTGCCTACATTTTTCATTACCTTGCCCACGTTATGCCCCTGTGTCTGCATATTTCTGGCGGTATTTATAATTATCGTATGTCCGTCTGCTTTCAGGCTGTCGATAAACTCCTTCGCCCCCGGCATGATTTTTACATCCGCATAACTCTCATTCGGCTTCTTTATTGTGCATATTGTGCCATCTAAATCAATACATATTCTGAGCTTCTTATCTTCCATATTATTTCTTGCCTCCAACTAAGGATAAAACTTTTTCATTATTTGATTTACCCCTGATTTTTACGGTATCATTCAATAGCTCTATTGCCTTTAAGTAAAATGCCTTCTGTCTGTTGAAATTATCCTTGTGCAGCGGAATCATTGAAAGGAACAGCAAGCCCTCTATAAACTTTATTTCTTGCGGATTATAACCGTTTAATGCAGCATATTTATCGAATATTCTTTCTAATATTGAGTAATCCGCAGAGGTCTTAATTTCGTATTCAAAGCCTGTTTTATCCTCTTTTAGCTTGCAAAGTCCATGAACAATAAAATCATAAAGTCCCGCAACACTATGACGGAGTTTTGCAATATCATATCTCGGATCACCATATATTGTCGGTTCAGCATTTAACCTCCCTCTCGGATCTATCAATTTGAAACAATAATTACTTGAATCAAAAAGGATATTTGAAAAACAGTAATCGCCATGAATAATGGTTTCTGTTCCAGTTTTGCAAAGTTCTTGAACGCAAATATCAATACCGTTTTTCAAAGAGGCAACTCCTCTGTATTTTTTGCCGTTTATATATTCAAATTCTCGGTCTAAAACTTTGTTCCAGTACGGATTTTGTTTTCTCAAATCCCTTAATCGTTCTTTTGTTTTATCATAATAAAGCCATTTGAGTGCGTTTGGATTAGTTTTTGAAGTATAGTTCTCAAATTTTTTATGCAGATTGAACAATAATTTGATAATATAATTCCAGTCCTCAAGATTAACCTCGCCTGATAAATACAGTTCCTGCAAAGACGGATAGCCATACAATTCCTGCGTTAAACTTGCAAAAGAATTATCTTTATTGAAACTCACAAATCTCGGCGTGAAAATTTTTAAATCATCAGGCAGGTTAAGATACCAGAGGGCTTCATCTTCAAGTTTCTGAATTTTTGTACTGGTTTTGGTAAGCAGTCCGCATTCTGTATCAACAGATATTGAATTGAAACATCTGGCATTAAAAAGCATGTTTTTGGCTTTAATTAATCCTGATGTATGCCCCAAATCGTACCAGTCATCAATGAGTTTTGTTTTAAGTTTGTGTTTTTCCTGATACATAATCAGTGCTGTCGAAATTTCTTTTTTTAGCATTAACCTCGCCTTCACACAGCAATTCAGAAGATATTTTGTATCCGAAAAAGCGTAATATCCGACAAGTGCTTCTTTATCTGTGATGTCAATATTTTTCTCTTTGTCATAAAAATGTCCGTTTTTATCAACAAGGCACCAGTTATCAGACGTAGTAATATCTTTTGAAGTAAAAATTACATCTTGAGTGTCATCAATACTTTTAGGAATCATTGTGTCGCCGAGCAGAACTCTTGTCGGCAAATTCGGATCAGCCTTTTTAAGAGCGTATTTTAATGAACTTAAAATATTCTTTTTACTGTTAACCTGAACAAGCGTTATTTCAAACTTTTCGCTTAAGATACTTTTTATATAATCCAGAAGTTTATAATTATCATTGCAGACAACAATAATAAATTTATTCAATTCGTATGACTCTTTAAGGTTTTCAAGCTGTCTTAAAATAACAGATTTACCTCTCAGAGGCAAAAGTGCCAGAGAAGAATAAAACCCTACCGGCATGTTTTCGTTTTTAGTTTCGCCTCCAAACAGGAGGATATTGTTAAATTCTTGCACAATTTCCTCCTTTTAAATATTCCTGAAGCTGCTCCGGTGTTCCGACACAGTCAAAATGAGCAATATCGTAAATCCCGATTTTATCCGTAGTTTTTATCAGGTGATTATAGACATTTGACATGTAAAACTCGCCTTTTTGCGTATCGCTTTCTACAACCAGATCAATCACCGCATTCTTAAAATCTTCCAATTTTTTAAAATAATACATACCGCAAATGGCGTGGTCTGAAATAACCTCTTTTTCTTTTGTTTCTATTAAAAACCCTTTGTCATCGACTTTTGCGTAAGAAAAACAAGGATTAGAGGATTTAAAAGTCAACAATGCACCGCTTAAATCTCTGCTTCTTACAGAAGATACGAATTTTAAAACATCCTCATCACTAAAAATATTATCCGAATCGGCAAAAATAATATCGTATTCGGGATTTATTGCCTTATGTGCAGCAAGAGCTGTAATTGCCGCACCCATCGTGAGTTTTGGAACGGTTACAATTGTGAGTTTATATTTTGCTTGCAGTTTTTCAATCTGACTTTTTTGTTCTGAGAGGAATTTTTCCTGCATTATCAAAGTGAAAATCGCATTTATACGTTTAAATGATGCCAGAACATGCTCAATCATTATTTCGCCGGCAAATTCAATAAACGGCTTAGGAACATCATATCCTGCAACAGCAAAGCGGCTTCCTGCACCTGCCATAGGAATTACAACATTTATCGGTTTGTATAATAATTCATCGTACGCCTGTTGCAAAACTGTTCCCATTTATAAACACACTCCTTCTCTGTATCTCAAGTTCATATTCTCGTCTACATCAATAAATTTCAGTGCCAGTTTGATATTTGTCTGGTTGAATAACCATTGCAGGTAAGATAAATCTTTGTATTTCATATAATAGTGATACGCAAATGTTTTTCGCCATGAGGCAGCAGAATACTTATCACTAAGACCTAATTCAGCACAAATATTTTTGAAAGAATAAAACACACTCGCCCTGTGTAATTTATCGCCATTTGTATTTGAAAACAAATATTCGTTGGACTTCCGTTTGGCGATAACCATTTTTATTAACTCCAAAATTTCATCATTTAACGGAATTGTTTTATTTTTATCAAGACTTAAATACAGTTTATTCTTTATGTCTTTGACTTTTAAATTTAATAAATCAATCAAGTCAATTCCTGTATTGATAGCAAGCGTAAACATCAAAAGTTCACTGATTTGATTTTTTCTTCTGTACAAATCTTTTATAGAATCTATTTCCGCGTTGTTTTTTATTGGTAAACTAATTCCCACTATTATTGAATGACTTTCTGAGAAAGATTCTCTTTAATATCACTTTATTTTTCGGAAAACTCTTCACTTTTTAGTCATTTTGTGAAGAAACCTACAAAAGCATTGTTCTTAAAGACTTTTTGCTTCTTAATGCTTAACAATAATTAAAAAAATATATTTTTAATAAATATATATTTCTATTTTTATTTGTGATAATATGATGTTTAGCAAATGCAAAAATAATTCTTCACAAAATGACTATATTGTTAAGATAATAAAATATTAAGTTTTCTAGTGTAAATAGAGAACTTGAGGCTATAAAATAAAGTTATTATAGCTTTCGTCAATCTGATCCTGTTCAATGCCGATGTACCTTAAAGTTATATTCGGGTTTGAATGATTAAAAATCTTTTGCAACAAGGCTACATCTTTAAATTTTTTGTAATGATGATACCCGAACGTTTTTCTCATGGTGTGTGTTCCTATTTTTTCTTGGATACCCACTGCTTGACAGGCTGTTTTAATAATATAATACGCACCGAATCTATCGAGCCGGTTTTTGAAGATGGAAACAAACAAAGCCTCATCAGAGCGTTTGCCCTTTGTGAATTCTTCTATCATTGGTTTTAGTTTTGAATTAATCGGGAATTTTTTAAATTTTCCGGTTTTCTTTTCAATAATCTGAATGTGGCTTTTGTTTCTGACATCTCCGACATTCAGGGCTACTATGTCTGAGATTCTTAATCCGCAATTTGTACCGATAGTGAATAATAACAAATCTCTCGGACTGTGTTTTGCAAAATATTTTTCTAATTTTTTGATGCTTTTAATATTTCTGATTGGTTCTACTGTAGTCATAAACTCTCCTTTCCTAATTCCATAAAAACTCTTCTTTGAACGGCTGAGCTGGTTCAACAACTTCAATCAAATAATTATTATAGAAAAACGACAATTTAAATTTTGGGGTAGTGTTAAGCAGCGCATTTTATTGAATAATGGAGAAACATACTTATCAAAAAACGATAAAAATACAAAATTTTTCTTAAAAAAATAAAAGAATGGGGTAAAGAGACAAAATAATCAGCAGTTTTTATAATTCATCAGGGGATTAACCCCCTAAAAAATTTTCGGTCAAACCGAGGATTTCTTCAAAACTCACAATAGATATGTTTGCAATAAAGTATCAGAGACCCAGCAA
Organism: Candidatus Gastranaerophilales bacterium; assembly: GCA_944325145.1. Taxonomy (GTDB): domain Bacteria; phylum Cyanobacteriota; class Vampirovibrionia; order Gastranaerophilales; family Gastranaerophilaceae; genus Galligastranaerophilus_A. The sequence goes on along the minus strand of CALYDL010000008.1, from coordinate 5,727 downwards.
ATTAACTTTCAAATCCGCATAAAGCTCCTCAAATTCCTTGTTTCTCCGCCAGATTCCCTCGGCTAATTTTTGCGGCAGGTCAACTTTATTGGAATTGTGCGAGGTAAATCTTGTTAAATAGGAGTAAACCTTTTTGAATTCCTGTTCTTCAGACTTGGTAAATGCTTTTTCATCAGGGCTTTGAAATGGATTTTCACTTACAAAGACCTGATTGTCGTAAATATAAAAATGGAATTCTGTATCAAAAAACATTCTGTTTCTGTACTGTTGCGGAGATTTTCCATACAAAAAGTGTAATTTTTGGGTCTGGCGTTCGTAAATTAATTCTCTAAAAATATTATATAATTTGACAGTTGAATTATTTGCAATTCCTATTATCTGTGCGACCTTGTATGCAGGGATTGAAAGACAAAAACAACGAATCGCAGTATCAATGATTTGTTTAGGATAAAAAGACAGTATAGACGGCTTTTTACCTATTTGTTTTTTATTGTATAAATATAAACCGTTTCTGAGCGTGAGTTTTCCCTCTTGAACCAGAGTTAAGAGAAGTAACTCTAATACAGACTCGTTAATATCTTCTGTAATAGTCGAAATCTCATCAAGTGTAAATTTATCCAACCTTCTGCAAAGCCTTAATACTCTGTCTTTCATTTAATAATCCTTTCAAAGTGTATTCGTCTATCTCATCAATTTTGTTTGTTTCTGACAGTTTTTCTATTTTATTGATAAGTTTAACCAGTTGCCTGAATTGATTTGTCCTTGTTGCAAGGTAATTTATTGCATCAGGAGTAAATTCTAAATCGGTTATTTGTTGAAGAATTTCGGTTATATCTTCAGAATTGAATTGTTCAAACTTAAGTGCTTTATAAAGCCTATCGACTAAATGCGGATATCTCGCAAGCTTTTTATCAGCTGATCCCATTCCGACTAAAACTATCGGACAGGTGGTTTTATCGTGCAAATCCCTTAAAGTTTCAACCGTATGTTTTTCAATCAAATAATCAATCTCATCAACAATAATAATTTTAGGGTTCTGCCTTAAATAATTTTCTATGAGTTCAAATGTTTCCTGTGTATGCCAGTAAGGTTCTTCACCAAGTTCCTCCGCTATTTCAGATAGAAGCCATCTGCTCGTCATTCCCTGTGTTGCCCGAACATATACAGAATCGTTTTTATCTGCCCACCACTGGATTGTCTGAGATTTTCCAAGCCCATGGGCTCCGTAAACTAATGCAAGTTTCGGAATATTTGGCGGTAGTTTTTGCAACTCATCCATCAGAGCTACAAAGCGTTTGACGTTTTTTGTTTTAATAAATGTTTTCTTCATCGTTTTCGTCTCCATATAAATTAATATATTCATCACTTCTTATGTAATCTGTGAGCCATTTCCTTTGTTCAGGATTTGTACAGCCGTTTTCCATCAACCACTCGTATTTTTCGTAATTTGAATTAAACATTGGCACATTCATCTGCCGTTCACGAGGGGTTAACTTCCGTTCACGTTTCGGCTTTGGTTGTTCTTCTATTTCTAAAACCGGTTCCGGTTCAATTTCTAAAACCTGAAGTTCATCTTTAGTGAATGTCTTTTTAATTTGTTTAACAAGCCGGCTTTTAATTTTCTGCTGCCTTTGGTACTGCTGTTTGTATTCTTCCATATCTTTAACTGTGCCGAGAACATTTGCCATCGGGTGAACTTTCTGAACCCTATGTGCCACGCATAAAAATTCGCCTTTTATTGAATAAACTTGAACCTTTGAAAGGTCAAATAAACTGTAACGGACGTAAACCTTATCCCGAAGTCCAAGGATAACATCACTCCTGTAATGCATTCCGAGAAACGTTATTCCATGCTTGTTTATTGTCCGAGCCTCAGTTTTCATCATCAGGTCGTTCAAAATATTTTTATCTATATCCTGTTTTGCTTGGTTGCCGGCGTTAAACGTGTCTCCGCTTCGCTCCGCACTCTGCCGGCAATCCGCTTGAACGCTGTTTAACATTTCCTGAATAGTTTTTGAACGGTCATTAGGACAAGGTTTTGAATTGTGAAACTCAAGCCAGCAATCAATAAATTTAATAGCCTCCTGAACTGTCGGAATATAGTTTTTAGTAAGTTTTTTGTGCATATCTCTGTGGAGTTTCTCACCACGTTTCAGCCACGCAGGTTTATCTTCAATACTTGTGCCTATATAACTTGTCATCATTTTTTCAAACTCTTCCTGAAATTCAAGAAAGAATCTTTCTATGACTTTTGCACGTGCATTGTATGGTTTAGCAAAAACGGAACGGATACCTAAATTGGCATACACACCGTTAAAGCCCTCCTCGTCAAAGTCCACATTCTGAAAGTATTTAGATTTAAAAGCCTTTCCGTTATCCTGATACACCACTTTTGGAATTATTCCGAGATTTAAAATAGCGTTCCTTAAAGCACTTGCAATACATTGAGTATTTTCCGTCATCATAATTTCATAGCCTACAAGTGCCGTTGATTTCCAGTCTAAAAAACCGACCAAAGTTGCTCTGGTCGGTTTTCCTGTGAACGGATTTATTACTTGGAAGTTGAGAACGTGTCCGTCTGCTATCAAGACATCTCCAACTTCTATTTTACTAATATCTCTTTCAATATACGGTTCAACCTTATCGTGGTAGGCTTTCATTCCCTCACGTCTTAACACCCACTCCGCATAATGGTTTCTTCTGAAATGCTCCGCAAACCGTTTAAAAGTTATATTACTCGGCAGAGCATCTTCATCATATCCTTTTTTAATCAATACTTGTTTTGCAAGCCTGATTGCCGTATTGTACCCGAATTTATTCTGATGAAGTAAAAGAGCAAGCAGAACTTTTTTCATATTGTCATCTAAAATGCTGTTATACTCACCCTGCTTTGTTATTTTGTATTGAGGGATTAGAGATTCAGCGTTGCCGGTTTTCTTGTAGGCTTGTATGTATCTCCTTAATGTTCCGATTGAAATACTTCCAAGGAATTCGTATGCTTTTGGTAAATACAAACCTGAATTGTACAGGTCTAAAAATTCAGCATCAGCTTGTTTTATTGTTGGATATTTGTTTCTGTGTTCAAGTGCGGCTTTAACAATATTCATTCTGTGATTTGCCGTCTGTCTTGCTTTATCTGTAATAACGGGCGGTTTGTAATTTAATGGAACAATTGCCGTTGATTTGGTTTCGCATTCCCGAAGTTTTTGCTGTAATTCAGGCTCTAAACTCGAAAACAATATTTCGTATGACATTCCGCCATTTACTTTGACTTCTCTTGAAATATATTTGCTTTCAGGTTTGTTGATTTCCATTCGGATTGAACGAGTGCTTTTCAAACCCTTAGCCTGTGCGATTTCTTTAATAGGGATGAACGAGTTAAAAGCGGTGCTTGCACCAGCTTTTTCAACGAGTGAGGAGCTAGAAGCTTTGCTTATATTTATATATTCATTCATGGTACACACACATTAACTCTGAAGATGAAGAATTGGAACATCACTTCCGATCATTGTGTCGGTTTCGTATCAATTAAAAATTTGAACAGAACAGCAGAATTTTCAAAAACCTCAAAAGACTCACTTGCCCGCAATAATCATACCATTTGAACCAAGCCTTAATCACCCTAAAACACAGGCACAAAGAGGATTAAAATCCTTTTGCCCGAAATAATCACACCATCTGCACCGAGTAGAAAAAGAGTAAAAAGAGTAATTACGGTTCACATGGTTTGATTATTTCCCGCCCCTGAAATCCGCTACACAAGCCAATTACCCAAAATAATCGCACCATTGCAAGGAAACACATAGTTTGATTATTATGAACGTTTAGTTTAATTGTTTTGGTAAAGACATTAATAATTCAAATAATTTTGTAAATAGATATAAAATATAAATTTTCATATTTTACACTAATGTAAAGAGTCAGTTAGTTTTAGAATTTTCGGACACAAAATGAGAATTCCTTATTTTATATAAAAATAAGTAGGAAAAATTCTAAAACTGAGTGATAAAATGTATTGGACATCACTTCCGAGCTTTGGCAACAACTCTTAACATACTTACGCAATTAAAATTGCTTGTATGTTAGAGTTTTGCATCCATCATTCTAAAGCTCACTTATGCTCGCTAAGAATGAGTGTATGTCATTTTCGTATCATTAAAAATTAGTTTGACTTATACAAAATAAAACAATAATAATTCATTTTGTAAAAAAGTTTATCTAGAACATTATAATATCATTTTTATGATATTATAAGTTTTATGCTTAAAATAAAAATGTTTATAATTTTTCTATTTTCAATAATTTTAATTGTTTGGTTTTACACTAAAACATTAAATTTTAGATTGAATCTATACTTAATAAACAATAATGTGAATGTAGGAATTGCAACCTTAAAAGATAAGGATCTTGTTGTAGTGAACAACAAGAAATATCCTCTATTAAGTGTTTTTAAATATTTCGTTGCTATTAAAGTGCTTAAATATATAGATCAAAAACACATATCATTGGATACCAAGATTACAATTAATCAAAATATGCTTGATATGCAAACTCATAGCCCTATGATAAAAGACTATAAAAATTATCCATTTGATATAACACTAGCTCAATTATTAGAATATATGATATCCCAAAGTGATAATAATGCTTGTGATATATTAATTGATTACTCTGGAGGAATTAATGAGCTTGAAAAATTTATACATGAATTGGGCTTCAACGATATAAGCATAAAAGTAAATGAAAAAGATATGAATAGCGATATTTATAATCAATATCTTAATACTTCAACACCTAAAGACATTGTCTTGATGATGAAAAGAATAAAAGACAATAATATTCTTTCTAGCAGTTCTTTTGCTTTTTTAGAAAATATCATGCTAAAGACTAGCGCTGGAGAAAATAAAATTAAAGCAGGACTTCCAAAAAATACCAAAATTTATCATAAAACTGGTTCAGGCTCTCGCACTCCAAAAGGTCTAAAAATAGCAGATAATGATGCTGGATATGTAAGATTACCAAATGGAGATTTGTATTATATAGCAATTATGATAAAAGATTCCCCTCTCAGTGATGACGAAAATTCTAAAATAATTAGTGATATTTCAAAAATTGTTTATCAGTATTTTTGTATTAATAAAAACTAATAATATTCCGCTTTTTTATTAAACTTAATGATAAATTCCTCAAAATAATAATTGGCTTTTGTAAAAAATAGTTTATGTTGACTCTCATATATTTTGAGAAAAATTATCAACAGTGTGGGAATAAAAAATATAAGAAATACAAATATTGTTGTGATTTGATTGTAGTTTGGATTCCTCAAGTTCCGAGAAATTGCTTCCGCAGATTTAAAAAATTGGATAATTTTACTAAAATTTCTCAAACCTGATGTTAGTCATTCTTTTTTGCTATAAATATCTGTTATTATTGAATTTTCGTTATTTTAATTTGAAACGGTTTTATTGAGTTTGAGACATCAAGGTTCCGCATTTTTTAGTTCCGCAAAATTTCTAACATGTATAATTTGCCATTCATACCTATCTTAATTAAATTTCCGACCTATTCGTTTGTAGTCATTTTATATGTTACTTTACATTCTCAAACCTTATGATATTTTTGTGAAAATTTGCGGAACTGGACTATTCCTAAATAATCAAATTATCCGTACAGTTCAAATTTGGTGCGTATCTCACTGATAATATACAAATCTCAATCTATCCGTAC
>CALYDL010000007.1 GCA_944325145.1 Candidatus Gastranaerophilales bacterium | reverse complement strand
TCTTTTCTTTTTGGTTCGTTTTTCTTTTCTTTGATAGGCGTATGAAAAAAGAAAAGAAAAATGAACAAAGCAAAAAATAAATAAAAAAAACAAATTAATGAAAGGATAGTTTATGAAAAAAAGAGGTTTTACACTGGCAGAAGTTTTAATAACTTTAGCAATTATTGGCGTTGTTGCAGCAATTGCAATACCAAGTGTTATATCAAATACCCAACAACAAGAATTTAAAACAGGCCTAAAAAAGGCAGTTTCCGTTTTAAATAGTGCAATAACTATGAATATGGCAATAGATGGTGAAAGCCCATATGATAATGCAGATTTGTTTAACTATCTTCAAAGGCATATGTCTATTTTAAAAACAGAATATTTAAAGTGGTCTTCTACGTATAAAAGGCCAAGCGGTCAACTGGTTTCAACAGGTGTAAATTTTGCATTTTATACAACAGATGGTATGCGTTTTGAATTTGAAGACAATGGTAAAATGTTGCAGCACTTAAGGCTTCATGAAAGCGATGTTATACCTTGTGTTGCAACTATTGCAAGAACCGATTACCCTGAATTTACATGTGGCGGATGCGGCAGCTACGGGTTAAATCAAAATCCAAATAATACAACAAAACCCCCTTGCGCAGTTTTGGTTGATGTAAATGGCGATAGAAAACCTAACCCAAGCAACATAGGTTCACTTGCTCAAGACTGGCAAGATCTAACCGTTGCATACAAAGTGGCTCAGCCTGGTACAAAATTAATAGGTGATATTTTCACAATTTTAATAACAGAAGATAGAGCAATTCCTTATGGCGTTGTTGCGCAAAAAGCAATGTATGAAGCGCAAAAGCAAGGATATTGATTTTTCTTTAACTTTATTAGCAGCAATTGTAGGTTGGGGTTTCTACCCCAACGCTTTTTATATGAAAGACCCTGAAATTTGCCCCTTTTTAATGGGGCTTTTTTGTATTAAAAAATGCAGGCAAAATTGCCTGCATTTTAATATTTATGGTTAAGAATTAACCTTTAATTTGGTTCATAACTTCTTCTGCAAAGTTATCTTGTCTTTTTTCCAAGCCTTCGCCAAGAACGTATCTGTCAAATTTAACAATTGAAAGTTTACCTTCAATTAATTGTTGAACAGTTTCATCAGGGTTTTTAACGAAAGGTTGTTCTAAAAGACATCTTGAAGCCATTAATTTGTTAATTCTGCCTTCAACAATTTTTTCTCTAATGTTTTCAGGTTTTTTGGCTAAATCTTCTTTGCCCATTTCAATTCTTTTTTCTTCAGCAATAACGCTTTCGGGAATTTCTTCTCTTGAAACAAATTCAGGAGCAGAAGATGCTATATGTAAGCAAATATCTTTTGCGATTGCTTTTGTTTCATCTGTGCAATTTTCAGCTTTAACTTCCAACAAAACACCGATTTTATTGTTGTGAACATATGTTGAAACGCAAGAATTGTCATCATATCTAACAAATCTTCTGATTGTAATTTTTTCGCCGATTTTTGCAATTTGAGCTTTAATGTAATCTTCAACAACTGTGCCGTCTGCCATAGCTGTTTTGTTTAGGGCATCAACATCTGTTGGGTTTTTTTCAACAATAACTTTTGCAATGTTTGCTGCAACTTCTTTGAAACCTTCATTTTTTGCAACGAAGTCTGTTTCGCAGTTAATTTCAACCATAGCGCCAACTTTATCTTGAATAAATGTTGAAACAACGCCTTCTGCAGCAATTCTGCCCATTTTTTTATCAGCTGAAGCGATACCTTTTTGTCTTAAAATTTCGCTTGCTTTTTCCATATCGCCGTTTGCTTCAACAAGTGCTTTTTTAGCATCCATCATGCCGGCGCCTGTTTTATCTCTGAGTTCTTTCACCATTGAGGCTTTTATTTCCATAATTCACTCCTTTAAATTAAAAAAGGGGCAAGGCCAATCTTGCCCCTGAAACTTGTAACTTATACGTTTGCTTCTTCAGCTTGTTTTTCTTCAACACCGGCATCTTTTGCTTCGATTTTTTCAATTTTGCCTGATGTTGCTTTGTTTTGTCTTAATTCTTTGCCTTCTAAAACAGCGTCTGCAATTTTTGAAGCAACTAATTTAATACTTCTGATTGCATCATCGTTACCGGGGATAAGGTAATCAATGCCATCCGGGTCTGCGTTTGTATCTGCTAAGCAAATAACAGGAATGTTTAATTTGTTAGCTTCTTTAATTGCAATAAGTTCTTTGCCTTGGTCAACAACAAAAACGATATCGGGCATACCTTTCATTTCTTTAATGCCGCCCAATGTTTTTGATAATTTTGCAAGTTGTCTGTTTAATTGTGCAATTTCTTTTTTAGGCAATTTTTGAGCTGCGCCTGATTCAATAAAGCTTTCAAGTTCTCTTAATTTGTTAACTCTTGCTCTGATTGTTTCAAAGTTTGTCATCATGCCGCCGAGCCATCTTCTGTTAACATAATAAGCGCCTGCTCTAACAGCTTCTTGAGCTACAACGTCGGTTGCTTGTTTTTTGGTACCTACAAAAAGAACATTTTTGCCTTTTGCAGCGTATTCTCTAACGATATTATAAGCAGCTTCCAATTTTTCGGCTGTTTTTCTTAAATCTAAAATGTAAATACCGTTTTTTGCCCCAAAGATATAGGGTTTCATTTTGGGGTTCCATTTTTGTGTTTGGTGGCCAAAGTGCACACCTGCATCCAACAGTTCAACTAAATTGATTGCCATAGTTTTGTCCTTTCAAAGTTTTAGTAACACAGAGGATTTTGAATTTCTGCCCCTATGGTCAAAAAGGCTGGTAAAACTTACCATACGAATTATTCAAATCCTATCTGAAAAGGTATAATAAACATAAGCTTAATTCAAGCGCCCCTTAAAAAATAAATAAAATATTTAAGTTTTGTAACAATTACTAAAGTTTATAAGCTAATATCCGATGTTAGTTATATACTCCATATATATAAAATATATATTACCCCGTGACGGCAAGAATTAGTATGAAAAACAGCCAAATGCCATAAATAAGCATGGTGATGAAACAGGTGCAGTTAATTTTGCACCTGTTTTTGATTTTATATTTATTTTTTTTAATGTACAATGTTTTTGTTTAAAACCATTTTTGTTTCAAAACGGGGAGTGAAAAATGTCAAAAACCAATATGGAAAAAACCGCAAAAAAACCCATTAAAGTTGCTTTTCCACACATGGGAACCATTTCTATTGCTTGGTCTGCCGCTTTAAGGAAAATGGGAATTGAACCTTTTGTGCCGCCATATACAAGCAAAAAAACTCTTTCTTTGGGAACAAAAAATTCGCCTGAAGCAATTTGTCTTCCTTATAAATTAATTTTGGGAAACTTTATGGAAGCAATTGATGGCGGTGCAGATTACGTTGCTATGATTACATCCCCAGGAATTTGCAGGCTTGGTGAATACGGCAAAAGCATAAAAAATGTTTTAGCGGATATGGGCTATGAAGCAAATTTCATTGAAATGAACCTATACGACGGCTTTAAAGGCATGTGGAATTTTTTGACCGAATTAACAGGCAACAAAAACCCCATAACAGTTATAAGAGCCATAAATATTGCAGTTAGAAAAGTTTTTGCAATAGATGAAATTGAAAGCTTTTATTCTTATTACAGGGCAAGAGAAATAAACACGGGCGATGCTGAAAAAGCATATAAAAAAGCGTTGAAGTTAATAGATAAAGCAGATTACACAAAAGATTTAAAAAAAGCCCTAAAAGAAGGCTTGAAAGAAATTTCAAAAGTTCAAATAGACCCAAACAGAGATGTTCTTCATGTTGATTTAACGGGTGAAATTTTCTTGGTTTTAGACCCTTTTGCAAACCAAAACATTGAAAAAGAACTTGGCAAAATGGGCGTTCAAACAAGAAGAAGTTTAACTGTTTCAGGCTTTTTAAAAGACGCAATTATTCCAAAATTATGCAAAAAGGGCGAAACACATTTGGAAAGGGCATTTAGGCTTGCAAAACCCTATTTAATGAGAGATATAGGGGGCGATGCTCTTGAATGCATTTCAGATGTTATGTATGCAAGCGAAAGAGGGGTTGATGGCTTAATCCATGTTTCACCGTTTACTTGCATGCCTGAAATTATGTCGCAAAATATATTCCCAAAAATGAGGGAAGATGTGGGCATTCCTATTTTATCTTTAATTATGGATGAACAAACAGGTAAAGCAGGCTATTTAACAAGGTTGGAAGCTTTTGTTGATTTAATGAGAAGAAAGAAAATGCGCCAAAAACTTCAGGCAACAAAAAAAGAAGAAATTAAAGAAGAAATAGCCAAATAAGCCTATATTTAAAATTTTAAAAATGATATAATTTCTTCTATGGAAACTCTTTTAAAAATAAATAATCTTAACTTAGGCTTTGAAATTGAAGATAATTTTTATAATGCCGTAAAAGATTTCTCTTTTGAACTTCAAAAAGGGTCTATCCATTCTATTATCGGTGAATCAGGCTCAGGTAAAACAATGTCTGTTATGAGCATAATTAAGCTTTTACCTAAAAATGCCAAAATAACAAGCGGTGAAATTTTATATAACGGAATTAACCTTTTAAATTTAAAAGAAAGTGAAATTAATAAAATAAGGGGTAAAAAAATTGCGCTTGTTCCGCAAGACCCAATGACAAGCCTAAACCCATTATATACAATTCAAAACCAAATGGTAGAAACCATTTTGGCTCATTATAACTATACAAAAGAAGAAGCAATTGAAATTGCAATTAAGAATTTAAAAAATGTAGGAATAACCGAACCTGAAAAAAAATTAAAAGTTTACCCGTATGAACTTTCTGGCGGCTTAAGGCAAAGGGTTATAATTGCAATAGCACTTTCTCTAAACCCGGATATTATTATTGCAGATGAACCCACAACCGCATTAGATGTTACAATTCAAGCGCAAATTTTAGAATTATTATCCGAAATTAAAAAACAAGGTAAATCTATTATTTTAATTTCCCACGATTTGGGCGTTGTTAATAAATATGCAGATTTTATTTCAATTATGTATATGGGAAGAATTGTTGAAGAAGCAGATGTTAAAACGCTTTTTAAAAATCCTAAGCATCCATACACAAAAGCTTTAATAGAAGCACTTCCATATAATAAAGAAAAAAGGCTTAAAAACATAAAAGGTTCACCAAGCCCAATAACAGAATATATTTCAGGCTGCGAATTTCACAAAAGGTGCGATTTTAAAGAAAAAATTTGCGAAGATAAAATTTTTAAACTTTGTCAACAGCAAGACGGCTCGAAAGTTGCTTGCAGATTGTTTGACTGCTAAGCCCTTAATTTTACTGGGCTTTTATTATAAAAACATTTTTGTCAAGAGTAAAAAATAAATTTTACAATACAAAATATTTTGTGATTTTTAACCTTCACCCATGCTATAACTAAATTAATCGGAATTATTTCTTATAAGGGGAAGTTAATAAATGACTGAATATTTAAGTAAAGAAGAAATTAAACACTGGAGAAGTTCATTAGAAAGAATTACTCTTGAAGAATATGCAAGAAGATTAGGCAAAACCCTTAAAGGCGAAAAACAAACGAATGATATTGTAGATATAGTTCTTCAAAACCAAAATTCAAGTTCAAAATATATATCAGATGTTAAAAAAGAAACACCAAAAGAAACGGTTATCGAAATTGCTAAAAAATCCGTTGATATGGAACAAGATAAAACATATAGAGAAGTTTCTACAAAAGATAAAACAAGAAGATTAAACTTTAATAAACCATTAACCGAAAGAGAACAAAAAGTTTTGGATTATTTTATTCAAAATAATGATACTATTGTTTATGCTAAAGATTTGGCTAAAGTTTTAAATCTTCCGACAGATTACGTTTATAAATATATTAAAAACCTAAGAGCAAAAATTATTGAAGATGTTCTTGTTAACGCTACAAAAGGCGGTTACAGGCTTACAATTTAACAATTTTGATTAATTAAAAAAGGCGGTATATAATTAAAAGTTATGAATAATAATCTTTTAACTACCGCCTATTTTAATGAAGAAAATTTAAAAGATTCAGATAAATTTTACCTTGATTGCTTTTTAAAATTAAAAAAAGAATTCAATTTTTCATATTGCGCATTTTTTTATAAAACTCAAGGGAAATATATTTTATCCCATAAACATTTTTTTGATGAAGAATTTTCAAATTATACCCCTGAAATTAACAAAAAAGATTCTTTTAACAAGCTAAAAATTCCAATAAAAATGCAAAATAGCACAATTGGCTATTTTTTATTTGTTAAAAAAGAAATTTTTATAAAACAAGAAAAAGAAAAAGCTAAAAAAGCTTGCCTTGAAATTTCATATATTGTTAAAGATTTTGAAATTTCAAAAATTTTTCAAAACCAACTTTCCATTCTTCAAAATGCAATTTTAGAAAAAAACCTTGCAACAAAAAAACTTGAAGAACAAAATGAAAAATTAATTGAAACAGATAAAATTCGAAGCGAATTTTTGGCAAATGTTTCCCATGAATTAAGAACACCATTGAATTCTATTATTGGTTTTTCAACTGCACTTAAAGATGAAATGCTTGGGGGATTGAATGAAAAACAAAAAAATTATACAAATAAAATTTTAACATCCGCTATTCACCTAACAGGTTTAATAAACGATATTTTAGATATGACAAAAATTGAAGCCAAAGGAATGAAGCTTAATTTAGGTAATTATTTCCCATCAGATATAATAAAAGAAGCAATAAATATAATTGAACCTTTAGCAAATGAAAAAAATATAAAAATTGAATTTTTTGATGATTATAAAAGTGAATTTTTAATTGATTATCAAAAGTTTAAGCAGGTTATCTATAATTTATTAGGAAATGCAATTAAATTTTCTTATGAAAATTCAAAAGTTATAATTAAAATTTATAAAAAAGAAAATAACCTTTTTATTAAAATTCAAGATTTTGGCATTGGAATTGATAAAAAAAACCACAATAAAATTTTTGAAAAATTTGTTCAATTAGATAACATTTATACAAAAAAATATTCTTCAACAGGTTTAGGTTTAACTATTACAAAAGAATTTGTTAAAATGCTTGGGGGCGAAATAAGCTTAAAATCAGAATTAAATAAAGGTACAATTTTCATTTTAAAATTTAAAATATAAAAAAAGAACCGTTCATATTAAACGGTTCTTTTTTATTTTGTGTTTGTTTGGTTAAGCCACTTTTTGAGCATCTGCTCCTTGTTCTTTTGCAAGTTTAGCAGCTTCTTTTTCAGCTTGTTTTTGTGCTTTTTCGTATGCTTTTCTTTCTTTTCTTGACATTTTTGAAAGATCAACAGGTTCTTGCGGTTGTTGAGCATTTTGTGCATCAGCAGGAGCTGCAGCAGCTTGAGGAGCTGCACCTATATTTGCAAGAACTTCATTTGCTGCTTGTTGAATTAATGGTTCAGGGTCATTCATTGCTGCTTTTAAAACAGGTTCAACTGTTTCTTTGTCTTCAGGTTTTGCAACGTATGAAAGAGCTTGAATTGCAGCTAATTTAACTTCTTTTTCATTGTCGTTTCTTGCAGCGTTTTCAATTTCAGTGAAACCAATCAAATCATTCAATTTGAGTTGAGGAAGTTGATTATTTGGGTCTTGAGTTGCATTGTATCTGTCAATTTCATCTCTTTGGTTTTTCTGTAACATTGCAAGAGTGAACATAGAAATTACTCTGTTTTTATCAGCTAAAGTTTTTGGTGCTAATTCTTTTGTCAAAGCTTCTTCTTCAGGGGTTAATTTAGCGCCTGATGCAGCTTTGTTTATTGCTGCCACTTGAGCTTCGCTTGGCCCTTGAAGAGTTGATGTGTCTTGTTTAACAATATCAGCCAAGCCTCTCATAACAGGTTCTGATAAAACTGCGCTTTGCATATCAGGTGTTCCTTGGCTTAAGTTTGCAATTTTTGTAATTGCGTCTTCTTGGGTTTTATTATCTGTGCTTTTTAAACCTGCAACTAATGAATTTACATCAACTGCATTTTGGTTTTGTTCAGTAGGCTGTTGAATTTGCATATCAGGTTGTTGAGCAGGAGCTTGTTGTTCAGCTGGCGCTTGAGCTGCTTGTTCAGTTGCTGCCGGTGCCTGCGGTGTTAACACCGGTGCCGGCATTGATTGCTGGGGGAGTTGTTGTACCTGTTGAGCTTGCGGCATATACATCGGTGCTTGCATTGGCATATATTGTTGGTATTGGTTCATATATGGTTGGCTGTACATTGATTGTTGAGGATAACCATATATTGGGTTGGCAACATTGTTTGTCGGTTGCCCTGAATATGCTTTTGGTTCAAAAATTTGAATGTTAACTGCACTTGCAGTTGGTGCTGCTTGCGTCGGATAATAAGGTGTGCCTACTGTCTGCATCATAATTCTATATATCTCCTTTTTGAATTTTTATTTATTTTGTCGTCTTTATAAGTATTCTGAATAATTTCTGTTGCTATAATATCGGGTTTTTTGTTAAATTTATTTTATTTTTTAAGCTATTATTGCTTTTGAATGCTTTACATTATTTTACAATTTTACTATTTTTCAATTATATCTTTCTTTGTAAAAAGGTTTGTTCCGTTTTTAACAAAATCATAGAGCATGGAACCTGCCATACCTATAAGACCAATTGTTTTTACGGTTCTATTTTTAAATGCAAGGGTCATGGCTGCAAAGCCTGTTGATAAAAAGTTGCCTTTCATACCTTCCCAAAAGCCTTTGAAAAAGCCTGAAACGGCGCCGCCTGCTTTATAAAAGCCTGTAAAGAAATCGCCGTTTCTAACAATTTCTTTCATTGCATTATGTTTTTCGCTTGATTTATTGAGCATTGAATCGCCCGTATAATCTTTAATATCTTTAATTGCAACAGCTGTTCTTGCCGCTTGGCTTGCATTTCTTGCGCCAAGTTCGCCTGCTTCAATTGCGCTTGAAGCTATTGACATTATTGAAGCTGTATTTGCAATAAAGTTAAATGCCATTATACCACCGCCTGACTATTCATTGGAGGCACCATTTGTTGATTCATATTGGTTGTGCCGTCATTATTAATTTGCATATTTTGATTCATTGTTGCGCCGTTTTGTTTTAATAAAGTGTCTGTGTCTGTTGGCGGCAACTTTGTATCAAGCGCATTTGCTTGGTTATTTGTTGCTTGCAGGGAGGGTGTCGGCATAACTGTTTGAGCTTGATTTGCGGTTTGATTATTATTTAAACCTTGGTTTTGGTTTAAATTAGCTCCTTGATTTAATGCTGCCGCATCTGCGTTTGCTTTGTATCCGCTCATTTTAAGAAGAATTTGAGAAGCAAGTGCTGCATCTTCCCCATAGCTTGAATTTGAAGATTGCATTTGAGTTAAAATTTGTGCTGTTTCATCGTTACCTGTTGCATAGCCTGCATCAAGTGCTGTTAGCGCAACAAATTTAACTGTTTCTGCGGGGTCTTGCAAAGTTTTATTTAATAATGCGGTTAATGCTGCATCATCTTTTCTTGTTTCGTCTTCTTTGAAGCGGTCAAAAAGTTCTTTTGCGCCCATTAATCTTATTTTTTTATCTTGAGAATTTAAGTAATTTTCAAGAGTTTTAATATAATCATCCGTTAAAGCCACTTTTGGCTTGTTTTCTTTTTTATCTTCCGTTTTTTTAGCATCTGCTCCATCGCCTTGGGCGGCAATTCCATTTTGATTATTGTTTAAATTCATTGTTTGATTCATTGAAGGGTTAATGTTGCCGTTTTCATATTGGGTTGGCTGAATGGAAGGCATCATTTGCTGTTGTTGGAACATATTATTGTAGTTATATGGGTATGGCTGATACATTCCTTGAGGGTTTGCAGTCGGGTTATAAATTTGTATATTAACTGCACCAACGCTTGGCCCCATCGGATAACAATTAGGGGCCTGACAAACTGGTGTTTGAGGCGTCATTTGGCATTGGTTATAATTGCCTTGCGGCAAATATTGTGTATTAATCTGATTTTGCATGCTAAAAAAATCCTGATTTTCCCTATATTAAAATAAAATTTCAAGGAAAAAAATAAGTGCTAAAAATTTTCTCTTTTGTAACAAATTGTTAACACTTTTTTAACAGTTTTTTTATGTTAGAATAAAAGCCAGATATACCCTTTAAAAAAGGAATTAAAAATGACAGAAACAAGTTTAAGAGATAAATATGAAGTTGTAATCGGCTTAGAAGTTCATGCTCAATTAAAAACAAAATCTAAAATTTTTGCGCCGGATGGTGCGGAATTCGGGCATGAACCAAACACTGAAACTTCCCCTATCACATTGGGAATGCCCGGTGTTTTGCCTGTTTTAAATAAAGGCGTTGTTGATATGGCAATTTTGGTTGGTTTGGCATTAAACTCTAAAATTGCAAGAAGGTGTAAATTCGACAGAAAACAATATTTCTACCCCGACCTTCCAAAAGGATACCAAATTTCACAATATGACGAACCCATTTGTGTTGGCGGCGAAATTAAAATTTCAAATAAAACAATTAAAATTACAAGAGCGCATTTGGAAGAAGACGCAGGCAAATTAGTTCACGCAGGTTCAACAGGCATTTATGGTTCTGCATATTCTTTGGTAGACCTTAACCGTGCAGGAACGCCATTATTAGAAATTGTTTCGGAACCTGATATGAGAAGTTCTGATGAAGCAAGAGAATATATGGAACAATTAAGAAACAATTTAAGATATATTGGCGTTTGCGACGGCAACTTGGAAGAAGGCTCAATGAGATGTGACGCTAACATTTCAATTCGCCCGAAAGGCCAAAAAGAATTCGGCACACGTGCTGAAATTAAAAACGTAAACAGCTTCCGTGCGCTTCAAAGAGCAATTGAATATGAAATAGACAGGCAAATTGAAATTGTTGAAGAAGGCGGCGAAGTTGTTCAAGAAACAAGGCTTTGGGATGATAACAAAGGCATAACATCTTCTATGAGAGGAAAAGAAGATGCCCATGATTACAGATATTTCCCTGAGCCTGATTTAATGCCATTAGAAATTGATGATGAATGGATTGAAAGAGTTAAAGCAAAAATGCCCGAATTACCAAAGGCAAAAGTTGAAAGGTATATGGGGCTTGGTTTATCTGAATATGACGCAAATGTTATAGTAAACCAAATGGATTTAGCTTTATTTTATGATGAAGTAATTAAAGGAAACGTTAACCCAAAAACTGCTTCTAATTTCTTAACGGGTGAAATTGCTGCATATTTGAAAGAAGAAAAAATTTCAATTAATGAATCAAAATTAACACCTGAAAATTTCCAAAAACTTTTAAGCTTGCTTGAAAAAGGCACTATTTCAAATAACATTGCAAAATCTCTTGTTGTTGAAATTTTAAAAACAGGAGAAGACGCTGAAAAATTAGTTGAAAAGAAAGGCTTAAGCGTTTTATCTGATGAAGGTGCAATTTTAGAAATTGTGAAAAAAGTTTTAGAAAATAATAAAAGTCAGGTTGAAGCTTATAAAAGCGGCAAAGATAAGCTTTTTGGTTTCTTTGTAGGACAAGTTATGAAAGAAACAAAAGGCAGAGCAAACCCTGCCATGTTAAATGAACTTTTAAAGAAAGAATTAAACAACTAAAATAAAGCCCCAAAATGGGGCTTTAAATTTCAAGAATAATAAGGTTTTTTATGGAAGAAATTTTTGATTTAATTGTTGCGGGCCTTGGCCCTGCCGGCATAAAAGCGGCAAATATTGCAGCGAAAAACGGTTTAACCGTTCTTGCATTTGAAAAAGAAAATGTTGGCGGCTGCTGTTTAAATAAAGGCTGTGTGCCTACAAAATCTTTTTTGCATACATCAGGCGCTTATTTTGAAGCTCTAAATTCAGCTAAAAACGGCGTTAATATAAATGGCACAATTGAAGCTGACATTTTAAAAATGGTTGAAATTAAAAATTCAATTATATCTAAACTTTCAAAAGGTGCTGAAAATGAACTTATTAAAAAAGGTGTCAAAATTATAAAAGAAGAAGCAAAAGTTGATTTTGAAAATTTAGAAGTAAACGGTTACAAGGCAAAAAATATAATTATTGCAACAGGCTCAATTCCTTTTGAACTTTGTGATTTTAAATTTAATAAAAAAGACATTTTAAGTTCAGATGACATTTTAAACCTTGAAAAATTGCCAAAAAATATTGCAATAATTGGAACCGGTGCTATTGGAGTTGAATGGGCAAGAATTTTTTCAAATTTGGGGGTTAATGTTTCTGTTATTGAAAAAGCGCCCAGCATTTTACCTTTAATGGATATTGATATTCAAAAAAGAATAACAAGAATTTTTAAGCAGAAAAAAATTAAAATTTATACAGGAAAAACCGCAGCTTTTTATAAAGAAGGCAAATTAATTTTAGATGATAACAGTGAAATTGATGCTGATATTTTGCTTGTTGCAGTTGGCAGAAAAAGAATTATCCCAAATGGTTTAAAAATTAATTCAGACCTTACAACAAATTATAAAAATGTTTATGCAACAGGCGACATTTCTTCAACAAAACAATTAGCGCACACAGCAACTATGCAAGCTGATTTTGTTATGAATAAAATATTGGGAAAAGAAGCAAAATTAATTGAAAACGAATTAATTCCATCTGTTATATATGGAACACCTGAAGCTGCATCAATTGGTATTAATGAACAAGATATTGAAAATTTGAATGAATATAAAATATATAATTTGCCTGTTTCATTTCTTGCAAAATCTTGGTGCGACAATCAAATAGACGGGTTTATTAAAATTATTACCAAAGATGATTTAATAAAAGGTGCGCATATTGTGTCAAACGAAGCTTCAAGCCTTATATCTCAAATTCAAATAATGATGATAACAAACTATAAAGTTTCAAACATTAAAGATATTGTTTTTGCGCACCCAACATACTCAGAAGGCATTATGGAGGCAATTTTAAATGGATAAAAATTATTTAAGGCTTCCTGATTATCTTAAACGCCCGATTGCAAGCTTAGATAATAAAGAAAATAAAAGTGTAAGAAACATTTTATCAAAATATAACCTAAACACTGTTTGCGACAATGCAAGATGCCCAAATAAAACCGCTTGCTATGGGTGTTTAACTGCAACATTTTTAATTATGGGAAAAATTTGCACAAGAAATTGCAGGTTTTGTAATATCAATGGCGGCGTTCCTGAACCATTAGATATTAATGAACCAAAAAATGTGGCAAATGCAATTGAAGAATTAAACCTAAAATATGTTGTTATAACATCAACCACAAGAGATGATATTCCTGATGGCGGGGCAGAACATTTCAAGCAAACAATTGATGAAATAAGAAAAAAATCATCTTCAATTAAAATTGAAATTTTAACACCCGATTTTCTAGGCAATAAAAATTCATTTTGTACAATTTTAAAATCAAAACCAGATGTTTTTAACCACAATATGGAAACAGTTCCAAGGCTTTATAAAATTGCACGCCCAAAAGCAGATTATATCCGCTCTTTAAACGTTTTATCATATATAAAAGAAAATAACCCTGAAATTATCACAAAAACAGGCATTATGGTTGGTTTAGGCGAAACTAAAGATGAAATAATTCAAACAATGAAAGATATCCTAAATTCAAAAGTTGATATTTTAACAATAGGGCAATATATAAGGCCATCAAAGCTTCATTTAAAAGTTGATAGATATTACAAAGAAGAAGAATTTGAAGAATTAAAAAATATAGCGCTTGAACTTGGCTTCAAGGGTGTTGTTAGTGCGCCACTTGCCAGAAGCAGCTATATGGCAGCTGAAACTTATAATGCAGTTAAAAATTCAAAACAATAAATAAATTTATATTTAAAATTAAAAAAAGCGGGTGCTTAACCCGCTTTATTTTTTTTCTCTCTTTTATCCTCTTAAGTTTAAGTCTTTAACTAATTTTCTATAACCTTCGAGGTTGTTTTTCTTTAAGTAAACAAGCATTCTTTTTCTTTTACCTACCATCATCAAAAGGCCTCTTTTTGCTTGAAAGTCTTTTGCGTTTTCTTTAAGGTGTTCGGTTAATTCTGCAATTTTTTTAGAAAGCATTGCAACTTGAACTTCAATTGAACCTGAATCCTTGTTGTCTTTTCCGAATTTTGAAATAATTTCTTGTTTGTTTTTTAAGTTGATTGACATTTTAATTTTCCTTCTTTGCCTTGCTCATCACAGTGCACAAAGGTTGTGCGTTTTAGAGTATCTGACAAACAAAAATTAAAGTCAATTCATTTTTTCAAAAGAATCTGCTTTTGGTAACAAATCTTTAACGCTTTTATCTTCTGTTTTTAAACTGTTATATTTTTCAACAATTTTTTTACCGGCAAGTGCAATTAAACCGCCAATTGCAGCAAATTTAACAACAGAAGCTCTTCTTTCCGCAAATCTGCCGTATGAAATTGCGTTTGCCCCTCTTTTTGCAAGAACCATATCTTCCATAGGAACATTTTGTCTGTCTGTTAAAAATTTTATTCCTAAATCATACGTTTTTTGAAGAAGTTTTCTGTCTGTGCTGTCTTGAACACATTTTGCGTTTGTTGCCTGTTCTTTAATTATGCCTAATTTACCCTCAAGCCAAGTTCTTTTAACGTGAGGGTCCATATTCTCATACGCATCTTTTATTGAAACTTTTTTTGCGTAATCAATATATTTATCTGTTATAACGTTTTTTCTAACGCCGTCTACAACAGTTTCTCTCACCATTTTTGTCGGCGTTTTTGTGTAAGCATAGTTGCCCAAAAGCGCACCTGCACCTGCACCTGCGGCAATAATACCAATATCACCTTTGTGTTCCGTTATAACGGGAGGTATCATATTAAATTTTCCTTATTTTTGTGTGTTTGAAATTAATTGGTTGTATAGATTTTTTCAAACGCATACCCAACTTTTGCTTCATTTTGAACCAAATATTTAACAGGGTTTAAAAGTGCGTCTTTAAAATCATATAATTCGTTTTTGCATTTAACAAGTTCTTTGAAAACATTTATGTTGTCTGCATTTAAATATTCAAGGTTTGCTGCAACTCTAAATATAAAATCAGATTGAGTTTGCCCGTTTGCCTTAAATTCTTCATCATTATAAATTTTTTGAGCCTCTTTAATAATTTCAATTTTTTCATCGTTCAATGTTGTTTGGCTCAAAAGAAAGCTAATGTCAAAATATTTTAAATTAGGCATTTTAGATAAAACTTCAAAGTATTTTAAGTTTTCTTTTTTAGAAACAGAAACTATTTCTTTAATTTCTTTTTGTGTAAACCTAAACCCTGTTTTAACACCGTTATTAACATTTTCAGCGCTATTGAACAGTTCTTTTAAGAATGATAAAAAGCCCATTTAATTTTAACCTTACTTCCTTATATTTTATTAAAAACAGTTAAATAAAAAAAATTGCTTTTTTGTTAAATTAATTATAAACATTTTTAACATTTTTTATGGTATAAATATTCTTATGAAAAAGATTGAAATATACGATACTACATTAAGAGATGGCGCACAATCTGAAGGAATAAATTTTTCCGTTTCAGATAAACTTAAAATAATTAAAAGATTAGATGACCTTGGAATAGATTATATTGAAGCAGGTTGGCCGGGGGCAAATCCTGTTGATAATGAAATTTTTAATAAAATCAATGAATTAAATTTAAAAAATGCTATCATTGCTGCGTTTGGTTCAACAAGAAAAGCAAATGTTAAAGTTGAAAGTGATAATGTTATAAATAATTTGGCAAAATCAAATGCAAAAATTGTAACCATTTTTGGTAAATCATGGGATTTTCAAGTAACAGAAGCACTAAATACAACCCTAGAAGAAAATCTTTCCATGATAAAAGATAGTATCGAATATTTAATTTCAAACGGCAAAAGAGTTTTTTTTGATGCAGAACACTTTTTTGACGGCTACAAACAAAATAAAGGTTATGCAATTGAAGTTTTAAAAACTGCAAAAAATGCAGGTGCAGAAAGAATTATTTTGTGCGATACAAACGGCGGCTCAATAAATAATGATATTTATAGAATTACAAACGAAGTTATAAAAAGCTTGCCCGATATTAAACTTGGAATTCATGCTCATAATGATGCCGACCTTGCAACCGCAAATTCAATTGCGGCGGTTGATGCAGGTGCAATTCAAGTGCAAGGAACAATAAACGGTTATGGCGAAAGGTGCGGCAATGCAAACCTTTGTTCTGTTATTCCGAATTTACAATTAAAAAAAGATTACATAACAAT
Organism: Candidatus Gastranaerophilales bacterium; assembly: GCA_944325145.1. Classification (GTDB taxonomy): domain Bacteria; phylum Cyanobacteriota; class Vampirovibrionia; order Gastranaerophilales; family Gastranaerophilaceae; genus Galligastranaerophilus_A. The sequence continues at coordinate 58,668 of CALYDL010000007.1, read as the reverse complement.
TGGTGAAAACATCTCAAAATTGGTTGAATGCGCAAAACAAATTGCAGAAGTTGCAAACAAATCCGTTGAACCAAATTTGCCTTATGTTGGTGCAAGCGCATTTGCACACAAAGCAGGGGTTCATGCATCGGGAGTTAGAAAAAATTCTCAAACCTATGAACATATTAACCCTGAACTTATAGGTAATGAAAGAAGATTTTTGGTTTCAGACCAAGCAGGAACAGCTTCCATTAAGGAAAAGGCAAAAAATTTCAGATTTGTTCAATTTGAAAATGATACTGAAATTAAAAAAGTAACAGAAAGAATTAAACAGCTTGAATGGCAAGGCTTTGCCTATGAAGGCGCTGATGCAGGCTTTGAAATTCTTGTTATGGATGTTTTAGGGAAAAAACCAAATTTATTTGAGCTTTTGGGCTTTAGAGTTATTGGCGACACAACTCTTATGGATTCAAAAGGCGAATATAAAAATGTAACCATAACAGAAGCCTCTGTTAAAATTAAAATAAAAGATGAAATAATTCACACGGTGTCTGAAGGCGATGGCCCCGTTAATGCTTTGGATATTGCGCTTAGAAAAGCTTTGTTTGAAAAATATCCTGCGGTTAAAAAATTTAAACTTTCCGATTTTAAAGTAAGGATACTTGATTCAAAAGATGGAACTGCAGCAACAGTAAGAGTTTCAATTGAAAGTACGGATGGTATTAACATTTGGGATACTGTCGGAGTGTCTGAAAACATTATTACCGCATCGTACAATGCCATAGCAGACAGTATTCTTTACGGGCTTATTCTTCATTCAAAATAAAATAAGTTAAAATTACCCGTTCGGCTAGTAGCCAAAAACCCTTTAAAACAGGATAATACACTTGTTTAATAAAAACGGGTTGAAAAATAGTGCTGCATCAAAATAAAATTTTAATCACAGATTCTGAATTTTTGGCAATGCTTGCACATGATATGAAAACGCCCGTAAAAGCCCAAATTATCGCACTAAAGCTTTTATATTCGGGTGCCTTTGGAACGTTTGGAAAAGAAGCAAATAATATTATTTTAAATATAATTGCTTCAAATAAATATTTGCAGCTTTTGTTGGATAATATCTTGGGCGATTATAGAATAAACAAAGGCAAAATAAATTTAAACAAAACAAAAAACGATATAAGAAAAACACTTGAAGATTCCATTAAAAATATAGGCATTTTATTTGAAAGCAAAGAACAAATTGTTGAAGTTAATTATATAGCAGATGATTTTATTAAGCTTTACGATGAAATTGAAATGCAAAGAGTTGTTATTAACCTTTTATCAAATGCTTGTGAATATTCAAGTGAAAATTCCAAAATAAATGTTACGGTTAAATCTAAGGGCAGTTTTTTGGCCGTTGAAATAAAAAGCAAAATGAAATTTTATAACGGCGAAAGTGCCATTTGTAAGAAAAAAACAGGAACGGGGCTTGGTTTAAAAATTTGCAAAAAAATTATTGAAGCCCACAATGGTAATTTTTATAAAGAAAAAAACGCAGACAAAGAATTTATAATAACCTTTGAACTTCCTTGATTTTGTTTTTTAAATTCAAATTATTAAAAAAATAAATAAGAAATAAAAACTAGTTTTTTATGGCTTAAAAAAACTTGTTTTTAAATTTAAAACAAAGTAAAAAAGGTTTATTTATGAAAAAAAGTTTTTTGTTTTTTGCAATTTTGGGAATTTTTCTCTTAAATTCAAATGTTTGTTTGGCTAATGGCTCTTTAATTTCATACGACCCTACATACAGGCTTGAAAGAGAATTAAAAAAAATTGATTACGATATCAGATATAAAGAAAAACAAATAAGAAATATAAGGTATTCTTCTTCTCTTTCGGATGATGAAAAAAGAATAAAAATAAGAAGGCTCCAAAGAGAAATTTCAAATAAAGAAAGAGAACAAAGAAGGATAAAAAATAAGTGCAGAAGGCTTGTTTCCTGATTATTAAGTATTATTAAGTAAGTTAATGTTAATTAACAAAAAAAATTTTGTTTGAGTTTTAACCTTTTGTATGCTAAAACAAAAAGACGTGTTGTTTTTAGTAGTTAATATATAGAGAAAGGTGTTAAAATGCTCAACCGTATTTCGATGGCAGATAGTATAGCAAGAAATTACAGTCTGCAATCAACAAATGTTCAAAAAAGAGAGAACAATGCAACAAACGTTATTCAATTTAAAGGAAATCAAGCAAACTATGGTGCAGATAAATTAGCTGCTGCATATCGTGCTTATAACAATATTCCTATGGCTTCAACCGTTTCCTTTACAGGAAGCTTAGCTACAGCCTTTGAAGAATTAAACCAATCTATGGTAACTTGCCAAGATATTGAACATGGCAGAAAAGGTGAAGAAGTTGGCTCACGTGCGGATGTATCAAAACTTGTTTCAAAATTTAAAGATGATCTTCCAAAATACGATGATGCTGTTAAAACAACAATTCAAATTGCAAAAGATAAAGACAAAGGCACAATAACAGACGCCAGAACCCAAGTTAAAAAAGGCCATGGCGACAACATGAAATTTGAAATGGTTGTAAGAACTCCAAGAAGTGCTAATGAGAACCCCGGTTGGACAGAAAAAATTCAACAATCATTAAAATTTGAACTTCAACCATATTCAATTGACCTCGATTCAGATAACAGAAGAAGCATAAAAGGTACTCCTGAAAATGCTTATGTATTAAATACAAAAGGCAAATTAATGGCTGTTGTTGAAGATGGTGACAATGTTCTTTTAACAAACGCAGGCCAATTAACCAAAAAAGATTCATCAAACGGTGCATTAAATGTTATTGCAGAACAAAATAAAAACGTATTTAAACCATTTGAAGTTCAAAACGTTCCTGTTGTTGAAGAAAAATCAGGCGGCTCACAAGGCGGCGGCACAGAACTTGTAATCGGTCTTGAAGACGGCAGATTTGTTCCTGAAATTATTGATTCAATTGCAACTTTCGTTGAAAAAGTTGATAACGGCGAAATTGTTTTAGATGAATTTGTACCGGCTGAAGGTGCACAAAATATGCAGCTTTCAATGTTAGCAGGCGGCTTTGGTTCACGTGCGGAATATACAAATGCTTCATCAAGCAAAATTATGCATGGTAACCCTCAAGGCTCAAACCTTACAAAAGGCTGCTTCAGAACAGCAACAGGCTTAACACCTATGGAAACAACCTTTGTTTCGCTTCATAAGGCAGGCCTTCTTGATTGTTCAAAAGGCAATTTGGGCATCGGCAAAAACATTAAATTCTATTTGAATGATTCAGGCGTAAATGGCGGTAACGGCGGCTTTACTGTTGATATGTACGACACAATGGAAAGAGAAGGCAGAGACAGCTTGCTTATCCTTCCAAACGACGCTATGAGCCGTATTCCAAAAGCATTATCAGAAATGACAAACATAATGAGCACAGGAAACGCTGCAGTTGTTATGATTGCAAAAGAAGTTGATAAAGAAGATGCAAGAGGGTCTTTGGGCATTATGAAAATTAATGACAGAGGCGAAATTGAAGCGTTTGCAGAAAAACCGAAAGAATTCGAAGAAGGCTATGTTGATGAAAACGGCAACTGCTTTGCAAATATTTTCCAATTTGCAGTTTCAAAAGAAGTATTTAAAGCTTTATCAATTTTAGAACCATATTTACCTGCAAATAACTCGGGCAAAGAACCAAGAGACTGGTCAAAAACATTCACACCAATTTTAATGGCCTTAACTCAAAACGAAGATGCCGAAGGCGCACAAAAACAAATTAAAGAATCAATCAAACAAGATATGCCATTAGAAGCTCTTAGCGAAGCAAAAGAAGTTCTTGGCAATCAAAAGATTTACGCTGTTAAATCTAATGAACCTTGGGCAGATTGCGGCACATTAAATATGCTTTACCACACAACAATGCAAATTGCATCAGGCGATTTCCCATTGGAAGACTTCGAAAGAAAGCACGTATTAGATTCAGTTAACACTCAAACAGGCCTTGTTGCATCAAGCCCCGAACAAAAAGCAGAAATTGAAGATAAATACGATATCGAAGGTCAAGTAATGGCAGTGCCTAAAGCAAAAGCTGTTTCAAACGATATAATAGATGAATACGCTGATGCAATTACAAGATATTCTGATAAAGCATAATAAAATAAAATCAGATAGCAAAAACGGTTCTTAAATTTAAGAACCGTTTTTTATTATCCTAAAAGCTTTTTTAATTCTTTCTCTCTTTTCTTTTTTAAAAGTTTATTTGTTCTTTTTCTAATTGCAACAATTGGAGTATCACTTGGCATGGCAGCTTTAAAAAATGTTTCATTCATTGCATCAAACTCTCTTAATTTGGCCAAAGCTTCCTTCAAGCAATCTTTCTTTGCTTGATTTATTGTTTTTTTAAAATCCGATTTATCTAAAATATCCGTTGAAATTAAACTGTAAAACACCATAAATATATTCTGCTCTTATTTATAGAGCATGGCAATATATATTAATTAAATGTTACATTCTAAAAAGTCATAAACTTTTTCTTTATACATTGGTTTTGAACTTGAAAACAAAATGCACATTGTTTTTGTAAAGGTTTCAATTTCTTTTTTTCTTTTTTGAACTTCCCCTTGGCTGCTAAGGTCGCATTTGGTTAAAATATTAATAAATGGAATCTTATTTAAAATAAGCCAGTTTATCATATTCATATCGTTTTCTAACATTCCATGTCTTGCATCTAAAAATAAAAAACAATATGCTAAATTTTCACGCTTTAAAAGGTATTCTTCCAAATTTTTTTGCCACTCGTTTTGCATTGCTTTTGAAACTTTGGCATAACCATACCCCGGTAAATCTGCAATAATAAAATTTCCTTTATCGGAAGTAACTTCAAAATGGTTTATAAGCCTTGTTTTTCCTGGGGTATTAGATGTTTTTGCAAGCTTGCCGTTATTTGTAATTACATTTATAAAAGTTGATTTACCTGCATTAGAACGCCCCAAAAGCGCAAATTCGGCTTCTTTAAACGCGGGTGCTAATTTGAGGCAGGGTGAGCTTTTTATGAACTTCGCCGCTTTTATTTTCATTAATTAAATGCCTTAATTCTGATATTTGCCTTTTATACATAACAGAAGATAAAAGATTATAAGCTTTTTTAGAATTTATAACGTTGATTTGAATTTTGCCGTCATCCGTTGTTTCAACAGTAATAGACCTGTTGCCGCCTTCAGCTGTTTCAATACCTGTTATATTTACAATGGTTCTTTTTAAAATGCTGATGGGTTCTCTTAAAAATTCTTCAAAAGTTTTTAAAATGTTATTCTTCATAAAAATTTTCCATATTCATTCTATCAAAAAAGCAACTTTTTTTGTATAATAACAAGACGACGGTTTAATATTTTGTTATAAGGAATTTTAAATATGCTGAATAATTTATATAAAGAAATTACCCCAAATGGCTACGGTATTGCAATTGAAACAGAAGGCGATATTTTATATTCAAAGCAATCCGAATTTCAAAAGGTTGAAATTTTTAAATCAAGGGGCTTAGGAAATGTTTTAACGCTTGACGGGCTTATGATGACAACCGTAGAGGATGAATTCTTTTACCATGAAATGATTTCGCATATTCCCTTATGCTCTCATAAAAACCCTGAAAATGTTCTTGTAATTGGCGGCGGCGACGGCGGAACCGTTAGAGAAGTTTTATTGCACGACACGGTTAAAAATGTTGATTTATGCGAAATAGACGGGCTTGTAATTGAAGCAAGCAAGCAATTTTTGCCAACTATTGCAGGAAAATTGGATGACAAGAGAGTAAACATTTATGTTGAAGATGCAATTGAATTTATTAAAGATAAGAAAAATTGCTATGATGTTGTTTTAATTGATTCAACAGACCCTATGGGCCCAGGCGAAGGTTTATTTACGGAAGAATTTTACACAAACGTTAAAGAAAGCTTAAAAGAAGGCGGCATTGTTACCCCTCAATCAGAATCACCATTTGCAAATAAAAATGAAATGAGAAAAATGTATATCTTGCTTCATAAAGTGTTTAAAACAGTTCTTCCATACTCAGGCCCCATTCCCACATACCCCGGTGGTTATTGGTCTTGGGCATTTTGCACAAATGATAACGATAATTCAATTAAAGATGAAGCTCGTGCAATTAAAATTGAACAAAATGCAAAAATTTATAACAGAGAACTTCATAAAGGAGTGTTTTCAGTTCCAAACTTTGTAAGGAAACTTGCAAATAATGAATAATGATATAAAAATAAGCGCTATAACTTCACCTTTAATGGGTGAAGTTATAATCCCGTCAGATAAATCTATCTCTCATAGAGCAATAATTTTAGGCTCCCTAACAGGCGGAAAATTAAAAATTTCAAACTTTTCAAAAGGAAAAGACCCAATCTCAACTCTTGAAATTTTTAAAAATTTGGGCTTAGAAGTTAGTTTTATTGATGATAAAACGCTTTTCATAAATTCAAAAAACGGCTTAACTGCGCCTTCAATTCCTCTTGATTGCGGTAATTCAGGCACAACAATGAGGCTTATGACAGGTCTTTTATCGGGGCAAAAATTTAATTCGGAACTATTTGGTGATGTCAGCCTGTCTAAACGCCCAATGAAAAGAATAATTGAACCTTTAACTTTAATGGGTGCAAAAATTGAATCAAATGAAAATAAGGCGCCATTAAAAATTAAAGGTTCAAAATTAAATGGAATTACATACGAATCAAAAATAGCTTCGGCTCAAGTTAAATCTTCAATTTTGCTTGCAGGGTTTAATAGTGTTGGTGAAACAAAAGTGATTGAGCCAAGTTTATCCAGAAACCATACGGAAATTATGCTTCAATATTTTGAAGCTGACATTAAAACAGGAAAAATTGAAGATGAATTTTATACAACAATCAGAAGTTCATTTTTAATTCCAAAAGATGTTTATATCCCCGGGGATATTTCATCAGCCGCATTTTTTATGGTAGCAGCTGCCATAACCAAAAATTCAGACATCATAATTAAAAATGTCGGCCTAAATGAAACAAGAACAGGTATTATCGATGTTATGAAAAACATGAACGTTGATTTTGAAATTCTTGATGAAAAAATTACAAACGGTGAAAAAATTGGGGATGTAAGAGTTAAATATTCTCCAAATTTAAAAGGAACAGAAATCAAAGGCGATATTATTCCAAGATTAATCGATGAAATTCCCGTTATTTGTGTTTTGGCAGGCTTTGCAGAAGGTAAAACAATTATAAAAGATGCAAGTGACCTTAAAAATAAAGAATCTGACAGAATAAAATGCACGGCAGATGAACTTAAAAAAATGGGCATCAACATTGAAGCAGCAGACGATGGCTTTATAATTGAAGGAAACGGCCAAAAACAAATTGAAGGAAATGCTGAATTAAACACATATAACGACCACAGGCTTGCAATGAGTTTTTATGTTGCAGGGCTAAGAGCAAAATCAGAATGTTTAATAAAAGATTTTATCTGGGTAAATACATCCTTCCCTGAATTTTTAGGCCTTTTTAATAAATTAGGGGTATAAATGTTTTATTTTGATAAGGTTTTAGGTAAAACGGTTTTAAAATCAACCCTGTTTAATGGCGTTAACCATTTTTTTACAACAAAAGAATTAATTCTAAAAACAAAAGAAGAAAATTTAATTAATGAAGCAGAAAAACAAAAAGAATTAATCAAAAAAGAATTTAAACTGGATAGGTTAATTCACCCTAAACAAACTCATACAAACAACATTCAAATTGTGAAAAAAGATGTTAATTTTTACCCTGAAACTGACGCTTTAATTTTAGAAGATAATAAAACAGGCATTTTTCTAAACTTTGCAGATTGCACCCCTATTATTTTATATGATTTTAAATTAAATATAGGGGCTGTTATCCATGGCGGCTGGAGAGGAACAGCTCAAAAAATTGCACCCTTAACCGTTTTAAAAATGCAAAAAGAATTTAATTCAAACCCAAATGATATAAAAGCATTAATTGGCCCAAACATTTGTTTTAATTGTTTTGAAACAAGTGAAGATATTATGAATAAACTTAAAAATACGGTCAAAAATAATGCCTGCACAACAAAAGAAGAAAACGGCAAATTTTATGCCGACTTAAAAGAAATAAACAAAAGGCAATTAATTGAAGTTGGAATTAAAGAAATTGATGTAACTTCATATTGCACTTATCACAATAATAACCTTTTCTTTTCATATAGAAAAGAAAACAAAACAACAAACAGAATGAGCGCTTTTTTAGCTTTAAAAAATTAAAATAAACCTTTTTTATTTTTTGCTGCATTTTGAAGGAAATTTGTGTTTTCGGTTTTTTTAAGTTTGTCTTTTGCCTTAATTTCTCTTTCAATATCTTCCGGCTTTAAATTTTTTAAAATATCGACATAATGGTCTGAAGCTTCTTTTAATCTGTCTGCTAAGCCATTAATATATTCCATATAAGTTTCTGCGTTGTCATCTCTATAACGCCAGCTTTCAGCCTCAAAGGCTTTAAGCACATCTTTTTTGTAATCTTCTAAAATGCCGTCTCTTGCTTCAATAAATGTTTTAACGGTTTCATCGCTTGGAAAAAGCCTGCACTTTTTATAAGTATTTTCCAAGATTATCATAAATTTTTTGGTTGAAAGCCTTGTTTGAACGCCACGAATAAAATATCTGTTTTCTTCTTCTTTTGAAATTTTAAAATCAAACGGAAAATCAAGATTGCACATAACTGTTGCATCTGCAAGCTCTACCATAAGTTCCGATTTTAAATATTCATATTCATCTCTAAGGGTCATAGTTTTATAGCTTCTTAAAATTTGTTACTTACATTTTAAACAAATATGGATGATTTTGCAAATTTTTAAACGAAAAATGCGCCACAATTAGTGGCGCATTATTATTATTTTTCGTATCTTATTTTTTATCTGCAATTGCTGCTTGTGCTGCTGCCAGCCTTGCTTGAGGAACCCTAAATGGTGAGCAAGATACATAATTCAAGCCAATTTTGTGGCAGAATTTAACAGAATTTGGGTCACCGCCGTGTTCGCCGCAAATGCCTCTTTTTAAGTTTGGTCTTACGGGCAGCGCTTTTTCTAAAGCTATCTGCATTAATTGGCCAACACCTTTAGTATCAAGGGTTTCAAAGGGGTTAGCAGGTAAAATTTTATCTTCAACATATTTAGATAAGAATTTACCTTCAGCGTCATCTCTTGAATAACCAAATGTCATTTGTGTTAAGTCGTTTGTACCAAATGAGAAGAATTCCGCATATTCAGCCACTTCATCAGCTGTTAGCGCTGCTCTTGGAATTTCAATCATTGTTCCAAACATATATTCAATTTCAACGCCTTTTTCTTGCATAACTTCTTTTGCAACTTTTTCAAGAAGGGTTCTGTCTGTTTTTAATTCGTTAACATGAGAAATTAAAGGAATCATAATTTCGGGTTTAACGGTTAAACCTTCTTTTTTAAGGTCGCATGCAGCTTCAAAGATTGCTCTAACTTGCATTTCGTTAATTTCGGGGAACATTAACCCTAATCTGCAGCCTCTTAAGCCCATCATCGGATTAGATTCGGATAATTCTTCAACTGTGTGAAGGAGTTTTTCTTTTTCCTTATAATCTTCACCTTTTGCTTTTAGAGTTGCAACTTCTGCAATTAAAGTTTCTTTATCAGGTAAAAATTCATGCAATGGCGGGTCTAAAAGCCTTATTGTCATAGGATAGCCGTTTAGGGCTTTGAACATATCTTTAAAATCTTGATATTGCATAGGAAGAAGTTTTGCTAAAGCTTCTTTTCTTGCTTCTTTTGTGCCTGCAATAATCATTTTTTGAACCCAAGGAAGTCTTGATGGGTCCATAAACATATGTTCCGTTCTGCAAAGGCCAACGCCTTCCGCACCCAATTTAAGAGCGTTTTGAACATCCAATGGAGTATCTGCGTTTGCTCTTACTGTTAATTTTTTGAACTCATCAACCCATTTGAATAAAGTTTCAAAGTTTTCATCCATTGTAGCAGATTGTGTTTGAACAGCCCCTGCCATAACTTCGCCCGTTCCGCCATCAATGGAAATAACGTCATTTTCATGGTAAATTGTGCCATCTGCAGCGGTTAAGGTTTTATTTGCAAGGTCAATTTTTAAGTCTTCACAACCTGAAACGCAAGGTTTGCCCATGCCTTTTGCAACAACGGCAGCGTGGCTTGTCATACCGCCTCTTAGTGTTAAAACACCTTGAGAAGCAATCATACCGTGAATGTCGTCAGGGCAGGTTTCAATTCTAACCAAAATAACTTTTTCGCCCGCTTCGCCCCTTGTTGCAGCTTCATCAGTATCAAAAACAATTTTACCGATAGCAGCGCCCGGGGATGCATTTAAACCTTGAGCAATTTTATGTGCTTCTTTTTTAGCTTTGGGGTCAAATGATGGAAGTAAAAGTTGATATAACTGATAAGGATCAACAAGTTCAACTGCTCTTTCTTTTGAAATAATGCCTTCTTTTGCCATTTCAACAGCAATTCTAACTGCAGCTGCAGCTGTTCTTTTGCCATTTCTTGTTTGAAGAATGTATAATTTGCCTTTTTCAATGGTAAATTCCATATCTTGAACATCTTTATAATGATTTTCAAGGTTTTTTGCAATATCAACGTATTGTTTGTAAAGTTCAGGCATTTCGTTTGCAAGTTCTTTAATTGGTTTTGGAGTTCTGATACCTGCAACAACATCTTCGCCTTGAGCGTTTGTTAAATATTCGCCGTAAAATTCGTTTTCGCCTGTTGCGGGGTTTCTTGTGAATGAAACGCCTGTTGCACAGTCATTTCCCATATTGCCAAACACCATGGTTTGAACGTTAACGGCTGTACCAAAATTGTGGTCAATTTTATTTAAGTTACGGTATGCAACCGCTCTTGGAATGTTCCAGCTTCTAAATACTGCTTCAATTGCTTCTTGAAGTTGAACGTATGGGTCTTGCGGGAATTCTTTTCCTGTTTGGTTTTTGATAATTTCTTTATAGATTGGAATTAAAGATTTCAAGCCTTCTGCTGAAACTTCAGCGTCTGTTTTAACGCCTTCTTTTTCTTTAACTTTGTCTAATTCTGCTTCAAAAAGGTTTCTTTCAATATCCCAAGCAACAGAACCAAACATTGTTAAAAATCTTCTGTAACTGTCATAGCAAAATCTTTCGTTATTTGTAAGATTTACCATACCTTGAAGAGTTTCATCATTTAAACCTAAATTCAAAATAGTTTCCATCATACCGGGCATAGAAAGTCTTGCGCCTGATCTTACAGAAACCAATAACGGGTTTTCTTTATCGCCAAATTTTTTGCCTGCTTGGTTTTCAACTTCTTTTAAATAAGTTTTAACTTCATCCATAAGGCCATCAGGCATTTTGTTTCCGTTATTAATATATTCCATGCAGGTTTCTGTTGTAATTGTTAAACCGGGGGGAACAGGAAGCCCTGCATTAGTCATTTCGGCAAGGTTTGCGCCCTTGCCGCCCAACAAGTTACGCATATCGGCGTTTCCTTCTTTAAACAGCCATACTCGCTTGTTATCTGTCATTTTAAATTCTCCTTACTACTTAAAGAACAAATCTGCTCCTTAAGAACACCTATTTACAATGTTTTTACCCTATTTTCATGCAAAAAACGAAAGTTACAAAAATCTTATCACAGAAATTGCCTTTTGTCATGAAAAATTGTACTTTTTAGTTGATTTTGACATATAATGTTAAAAAGAATTTACTATTTTTTTACGGAAGATAAAAATGTTTATTTTGGATGAACCATATATCTCAAATTTTCTATTTGAAACATTGAATAAAAATAATTACCCTGTCTTTGAAAATGAACTTACAAAAGGAAGGGCGGCAAATTTAATTGGCGATGAAGAATTTAAAACTCTTTTTTTAAAAAACAAAAAAATATATACAAATTCTGAAAACACAATTAAAAAAATTACAGAAAATTTAGAAGGCGAAGAAATTCTGTCTTGGATAAAACTTTTTAAAGACAAAGTAGAATTCAGAAAAGTTTTAAAAGAAATTTACCCCGATTTTTATTTTGAAGAAATTCCCTATTCAAAATTAAAAGAAATTGACAAAACAAAATTGAAATATCCGTTTGTTATAAAACCATCCATAGGTTTTTTAAGCCTTGGGGTTTACACTGTTTGGAGCGAAAATGAATTTGATTCTGTTATAGAAAACATTCAAAATTCTTATGAAAAAAACCAAAAATTATTCCCAATTGAAGTTTTAAATTCAAATAATTTTATAATAGAAGAATTTATAAAAGGGGATGAATACGCTGCTGATGTTTATTTTGATGAAAGTTCAAACCCTGTTCTTTTAAACCTTTATAAACACCCCTTCTTTGATAAATATGACGTTTCAGACAGGCTTTATTTCACATCTTCTGAAATAATTAACAAAAACTATGATAAATTAAACGGTTTATTAACCAAAATGGGCAAACTTATAGGGCTTAAAAATTTTCCTGTTCATATTGAACTTAGAACAGATGGAGATAATATAATTCCAATTGAAGTAAACCCCCTAAGGTTTGCAGGCTGGTGTTTGTGCGATTTAGCAAAATATGCCTATAACATTAATGTTTATGAATATTTTATGGAAAACAAAAAACCAAATTTGAATGAAATTTTGAAAAACAACAATTCCACATTTGCTTTTGTTATGGGCGAAGTTCCATCTGATATAAATAAAGAAGAAATACTTTCTTTTAACATTGATAGTTTTTTAAAAGACATTAATGTTAAAGTGTTAGAAACAAGGCAATATGATTATAAAACAAAGCCTATGTTCTGCTCGCTTTTTATTGAAGCCAAAAACTTTGATGAAATGAAACACATTTTAAATTTAGATATGAAAAAATATATTGAATTGAAGGAAAAAGTTGCTTTTTAAAAAAGAATTTGACATAGATAAAGAATTTTTTGAAGAAGATGACACTAAGCGCCCAAAAAAAAGAAAACTGGCACTTAAGGTTTTTGTTGTAGTTCTTCTTATAACATTTTTTATTCTTTGTTATAGCGCCTTTACTTTCAATTTTAATATGCGTTTTGGCGGAATTAATTTATCCAAAAATGAAGTAAGCTTGAAAGATGCACAAGATTATTTCTTTGAAGCTGTTAAAAACTATGATAACGGCGAATATGAAAAAGCAATTGAAAATTTAAACAAACAAATTGCAATCGTAGATGACCCCGATGCTTATAATTATTTAGCAAAAATTTATATGGAAAAAGGAAACAGTGAACTTGCAATTGAAAACTATAAAAAAGCAGTTGAATTTAAACCGGATTTCTTTGAACCCAATTTTGAATTAGGCAAATTTTATTTTTCAATAAACGATTATAAAACAGCCTCAAAATACCTAACAACGGCAAGCAATTCTCAACCGGATAACATCGAAACTCTTTCTTTAACCGCAGAAACATATAAACAAACAGGCAAAGCAGATGAAGCCATTAAAATTTTTGAAAAAATTCTTGAAATGGAACCGACTTCCTCTTTTGCAAATGCAAAAATCGGTGAAATTTATTTTCAAAGGCTTCAATACAAAAAAGCAATTCCATATCTTGAAGATTCAATTCAAACTTTATTTGAAGAAAATGTGGCAATGGAACTTGCAAAATGCTATTTTGAACTAAACAGTTTAGAATCTGCAAAAAGCATTGCAGAAGAGGTTTTAGCCGAAAATAAAGACAATAAACAAGCGCAATCTTTAAAAAGGGCTGCAGAATATAAAATGGGCTTATCAAAAGAAAAAGCCAAAGCCCAAGAACCAAAACAAACAGAAACAAAGCCTGTTCAACCGCCCTTAGACAGAAAAATTGTTGCAGAATATATTAAAGAAATTGAACTTTCAATTAAAACAAATTGGACACCCCCTGTTGGCTCAAACCTTAAAAAAGCTTCCGTTAAATTTACCGTAAACAAAGACGGCGAATTAATTTCAAATGTTTTATTTTCAAGTTCCGGAATGCCTGATTTTGATAAATCTGCACTGGATGCCATTGAAATGTCAAAACCCTTTCCCCCATTGCCTGATGAACTCAACAGAGATACTTTGGATATAGTTTTTACATTTGATTTCAATATCAAATAGACCCAATAATTACCCAATCGGGTGATTTATTTTCATCTTTTTGTGGTGTTTGATATCTTTGTAAATAAATAAGTAACGGGACAGAAAATGAGTAGTATAAAATATGCCAAAATAAGGCTCTCCATTGTTGATAGCTGTTTATTGACAAGGATTTCATTAAAACATATTCTATCTACGTTTGATATTATTGAAAAGATTAAAGACTTTGAAAATGCAGATAATTTTATTGCCTCACTAAAAAGTTCGCATATACCGGATATTGTTCTTATGAGCATGGATTTAAACGGAATAAACGGAATCGAAGCAACAAAACTTATTAAAAAAGAATTTCCAAAAGTTAAAGTAATTATTTTAAGTTCAAACAAAGACAAAGAATATTTTATTGCAAGCATGTACGAAGGGGCAAACGCATTTGTTCAAAAAAGCATTGACCATGAACAATTAATGAAAATTATAAAAGCGGTGCATTTTGGGGCATATTGGATAGGCCCCGACCACATCAACCTATACAAAGAAGCATTTCCTAAGCCTGACTCTTATGACCTTCAAAACCTCTATAAGAAACAGGCTTCTTCTTTTGATTTAACAGTCAGAGAAAAGCAAGTGCTAAAGCTTCTTGTGGAAGGCAAATCAAACAGTGAAATTGCAAAAGAAATTATAATAAGCACCAATACCGCAAAAGCGCATGTGGGCAACATTTTAAATAAAATGCATGTTACAGACAGAGTTCAAGCCGCAGTTATTGCGGTAAAATCCAACATTATTTGATTAGAATAAGGTTCGGCATATAATATTTATATGAACGACAAAATAATCATAAAAGGTGCAAGGCAGCATAATTTAAAAAATGTTGATATCGAACTTCCGAAGGATAATTTAATTGTCTTTACGGGGGTTTCAGGTTCAGGCAAAAGCTCTTTAGCTTTTGACACCATTTTTGCGGAAGGCCAAAGAAGATATGTTGAAAGCTTGTCTACCTATGCAAGGCAATTTTTAGGGCAAATGGATAAACCCGATGTAGATTCTATTGAAGGTCTATCCCCTGCAATTTCAATTGATCAAAAATCAACCTCAAATAACCCAAGATCAACCGTTGGTACAATAACAGAAATTTATGATTATCTAAGGCTTTTATTTGCTCGTGCCGCAACTCCTCATTGCCCAAAATGCGGCAGAGAAATCGTTCCTCAAACAATAGATGAAATTGTATCAAAAATAACATCTCTAAAAGAAGGCACAAAAATTCAAATAATGGCACCTGTCATAAGGGGTAAAAAAGGCGAATATTCAAGCCTTTTATCTGCCCTAAAACAAGAAGGTTTTGTTAGAGTTCGAGTAGATGATGCAATTTATAATTTAGATGAAGATGAAATTGAAATTGAAAAAACAAAAAAACACAACATTGATATTGTTATAGATAGAATTGTTGTGAAAGATTCATCTAAAGCAAGAATTTTTGACAGTGTTCAAACGGCGCTTCAAAGGGCAGATGGGCTTGTTTGCGTTGATATAATAGGGGGAGATGAAAAATTATTTTCGGAAAAATTAAACTGCCCCGATTGTGAATTAAGTTTTGAAGAATTATCACCAAGGCTGTTTAGTTTTAATGCCCCTTATGGCGCTTGCAAGGTTTGTAACGGGCTTGGCGCACACTATGAAGTTATGCCCGATTTAGTTGTTCCTGATGATTTAAAATCAATTAACGAAGGGGCAATTTACCCTTGGGCAAGAACGCAGAATAAATATTATCAAGATGTTTTAACATCTGTCTGTGAACATTATGGAATTGACCCCGATAAGCCATTCAGGTCGCTATCACCCCGTGAAAAAGGAATTATTTTATATGGAAATGATGATGAAACCATAAAAATGCGATATTGCGACTTTGGCACAAAAACCATGAGAACCCATTATCACCCATATATTGGCGTTATTCCTTATATGATGAAAAAATATGAACAATCAGATTCAGATATTATTCGTGCAGAAATTTCAAAATATATGGATGAAACACCCTGTAAAGCCTGCAATGGCGCAAGGTTAAACCCTTATGTTTTATCTGCCACCATAAACGGCAAAAACATAGATGATTTTTGTTCAATGTCTATTGATAAAGCCTATGACTTTATTCAAGACCTTTATTTAAGCTTAGATGATTTTAAACTTTCAATTGTAAAACAAGTTTTGGATGAAATAAGGGCGAGGTTAAAATTTTTAATGGATGTTGGGCTTTCTTATCTTAATTTAAAAAGAAAAGCCTCCACTCTATCAGGCGGCGAATCGCAGAGAATTCGCCTTGCAACTCAAATTGGAAGCGGGCTAACCGGCGTTTTATATGTTTTGGATGAACCCTCAATCGGGCTTCATCAAAAAGATAATACAATGCTTATTGAAACATTGTTTAAATTAAGAAACCTGGGCAACACTTTAATTGTGGTTGAACACGATGAAGACACAATAAGAAGTGCCGATTACATAGTTGATATTGGCCCAAAAGCAGGAACAGAAGGCGGAAATATTATAGCTTGCGGCAATATTGAAGATATTGTTAAAGAAAAAAATTCAATAACGGGAAAATATTTATCAGGTGAAGAGGAAATAAAGGTTCCGGATAAAACAAGGCTTGGAAACGGCAATTATTTAGAAATTAAAAATGCACACTTGAACAATTTAAAAAATATAGATGTAAATATTCCTTTAGGTAAAATTGTTGCTATAACTGGCGTTTCAGGTTCAGGCAAATCAACTTTGGTAAATGATATTATATATGAATATGCCCTTCATAAATTAAGGGGTAATCGCCCCAAACCACAAGGGGTAGATGAAATTATAGGTTTTGAAAACATTGATAAAGTTGTTATGGTAGACCAATCCCCCATAGGAAGAACCCCAAGGTCAAACCCTGCAACATATACTGAACTTTTTGGTCATATTAGAGATATTTTTTCTCAAACAAATGAAGCCAAAGTAAGGGGCTATAAACAAGGAAGGTTCAGCTTCAACGTTAAAGGCGGAAGGTGCGAAAAATGCAAGGGTGACGGGCTTTTAAAAATTGAAATGAACTTTTTATCAGATATTTATATAACTTGCGATGTCTGCAAAGGAAAAAGATATAACTCTGAAACCTTAGAAGTTAAATATAAAGGCAAAAGTATATCAGATGTTCTTGATATGACAGTAAAAGAAGCCTTGGAATTTTTTGAAAATATTCCAAGAATAAAAAGCCGCCTTCAAACTTTGTATGATGTAGGCTTAGATTACATAAAGCTTGGGCAAAGTGCAACAACGCTATCAGGCGGCGAAGCCCAAAGAATAAAGCTTGCTTTAGAATTAAATAAAAGAGCAACCGGCAAAACCCTTTATATTATGGATGAACCATCTGTTGGCCTTCACTTTTATGATGTTGATAAACTTGTTAAAATCATTCAAAAACTGGCAGATGCGGGCAACAGCATTTTAATTATTGAACATAATATGGATATAATTAAATGCGCAGACCACATTATAGACCTTGGCCCGGATGGCGGTGATTTTGGCGGAGAAGTTATTGCAAAAGGCAATTTGAACCAAATTTTAAAATGCAAAAATTCTTATACGGCAAAATTTTTGAATGAACATTTAAAAAGAGAAAAAATTACCGTTTAATTTTCTAAAAAAGGCAATGGAATAAATTTTCATTTCTCATATATTTCTTTTTAGATAAAGAAAGGAAAAATTATGAGCGAAAAAATGTATGAAGCAATTTATAAAGTTGCAAAAACAAGCGAATCCGATTCAATTGTTTTATGGATGGATAAAGTTGAAATTAAAGGAACTTTATTAGATTGCGAAGACAACAAATGTATTAAAGATATTATCACTCTTCAAAATGCAACTGTAAAATGCATGAAACATTATGATGATGAAACAAAAGAAAAGCATTTAAAATGGTTAAATATTTCTGCTTGCCATATTAAAGCATTCACTTTTAAATGCTGCATGGAAGATTAAAATTTTAATTCGGCGCCAAATATAATCAAGGTGCCGAATTTTATTTTTATGCTAATATTTTTCTATGAGCGAATTATTGTTACCTGCAGGAAGTATTGAAAAAATGCGCTATGCCTTTCATTATGGGGCAGACGCTTGCTATTTGGGTTTGGTCGATTTTTCTTTAAGAACAATGAGAAAAGGCGACATTATAACAAAAGACAACTTAAAAATTGCAACAAAAATAGCAAAAGAATTAAATAAAAAAGTTTATTTAACCCTAAACATTTTTGCATTTGATAACGATATTAAAAAATTATATGAAACCTTGCCTGTAATTGAGGAAGCAAAGCCTGATGCACTCATTATTTCAGACTTTGGAATTTTAAATGTAGTTAAAAAAGAATTAAAAAACCTTGATATTGATATTCATATTTCAACCCAAACTAACACTCTAAACTCTGAAGCCGTTAAATTTTGGAGAGATTTAGGGGCAGCCAGGGTTATTTTAGCTCGTGAACTTTCTTTATTTCAAATAGAAGAAATAAGAAAAAATGTTCCTGATATTGAACTTGAATGTTTTATCCATGGCGCACAATGTATGAGCTATTCAGGCAGATGTCTTCTTTCAGATTATATGACAGGAAACGAAAGAAAAGCAAACCAAGGGGCCTGCGCTCAAGCTTGCAGATGGAGCTATAAACTTGTTGAAGAAACAAGAAAAAACGAATATTATGAAATAATTCAAGATGATAAAGGCTCGCACATTTTATCTGCCAAAGATTTATGCCTTGTTAAATATTTAGATGAACTTAAAAATTACGTTGATTCTTTTAAAATTGAAGGCAGAACAAAAAGCCTATATTATGTAAGCGCAACAGCTCGTGCTTATAGAATGGTTATGGATGGAAAAATAACCCCTGAAGTTGGCTATAATGAACTTTTAAAAGTCGGAAACAGGGGCTATACAACAGGGTTCTTCTTAGGTAATAACGATTCGACAACATATAGCTATGATATTTCAAAAGGCTTAGCAGGGGCGGATTTTTTGGGCATTATTCAAGAATTAGAAGATAATAAAATTAAAGTTTTAATGAAAAACAAAGTTTATTTGAATGATGAATTTGAAATAATAACACCGAATTATTCAACAAAAGCAAAAGCAATTAATATAATTAACGACAAAAGAGAAACAAACGAAGTTGCTCACACAAATGATGTTGTTTTAATGGAAGTTGAAACAGCTGATGACAATTGGAAAAAAGAAGCTAATTTTGGGCTTTTAAGAACAATTGGCATAAAAGACAATTCAAAAGAAATAAAGGATACAATATGCGAATAAAACCTGATTATAACCTTGAATCTATTTATGATATTGATAAAAACGAATTAAAAAGCAAAGGCATAAAAGGCATTTTCTTTGATTTAGATTCAACCGTTATGCAATCTAAAACAGGCAAATTCACAAAAAAAACTTTAGATTTTTTGAATGATCTGCAAAAAGATTTTAAAGTGGCAATAATCTCAAACAACCACAAAAAGGGCTATATAGATAAAGTTCAAAAAATTTCCCCCGTTAAAGTTTATGGCAATGCAAGAAAACCTGATGTTAAAGTTTTAAAAATAGCTTGTTTTGAAATGGGGCTTGAAATTAAAGAAGTTGTTATGGTAGGCGATAGGCCCTTAACAGACATTTTAGCAGGCAAAAAAATCGGCATGAAAACAATTCTTGTAGATTCAATTTCAAAAGATGAAGAAGGAATTTTAACAAGATTTGTAAGGTTTTTAGAAAGATTAACAATTAAAAAATAACTGTTAAGTTATGTAACAGTTTTTAAATTTTTGGTTCAAAAATGCCGAAACCATGGAATAAGCACACTTTTAAAAAGAAGGAGCAGCTAAACCATGGCAAGCATTGACGATAAGAATTTAGTTCAAGTATCAGGAACAACACCCGCTGCCAGTCCACAAGTTCAACAAACAACAGCAACTGGGGCAAGCGAAGCGCCATTATTTGAAGGAACATCTTCAACAGAAGGAGTTTCTACAACAGATAGAACCGATGACTACGTTTCATCAAGTTCAACAAATGGTGTGAAATCTGCTGAAATGAGTGCACTTGAAGCACAATTGGCAGAAAAACAAAGCGCTGTTGCCGATATCGATACAGAAATTGAAGCCAATGATGCACTTAAAGAGGAAAAGAAAAGCGCTTATGAAACGGCAGGCAATGTTGTTAATTCGGCATCAGCGGCATATAACACCGCTGCAAGAAATTATGCTGCCGCTTTAAATGAGCTTGAAGAATTAAAAAGCGGAAACTTCTTTGAATCAATAATAAATACGGTTACTTTAAAAATCAGCCAAGCTGAAAAGAAAGTTGCCGAACTAAAACAACAAGCAGAACAAGCAAGAAAAGATTACGAAGAAGCCATTGAAAAAAGAGACGCCGCAAGGCAAGAATATGCAGATGCAATTCAAGAAGGTATTGGTTTAAAACAAGATAAAGCAAAAGCACAAGAAGAAGTTGCTGCGGTTCAAAAAGAAATCCAAGATTTGGCTAAAAATGAAGCTGAAGAACAAGGGCAAACAACCGGAGCACAAGAACAAACAGGTGGTGTTGAAACAGGTGCACCTGTTGAAGGTGGTGCTGATAACCTTTCAAAACTGCAAGAAATGGCTAAAACAGACCCTGAATTACAAACGCTTCTTAGTCAATATGGTGATGACATAACAGACGAAGAAATTCAAGAATTATCAAGCATTTATTTAGCGCAAGAAACAGAAGGTGCAAATGGGCAAAATCCGCCTGCAGGTGATGTTGATACTAATGTGCCGACAGACCCTGCCTTAGAAACAGGTTCAGCCGAACTTGATAATTTAATTGGTTCTGATTTGGCTATACTTGATCAATTGAACCAAGATAAACAAAATGAAATGGAAATTTTCAACAAAACGCCGGATATATTTGAATTTGATGCGGCAGATGTTGACAAAATTGTAGAACTTTTCTGCGGCGAATTAACCCATGACGAAGTCAGGGGCCTTGGAATGGGGCTGCTTGATATGGTTGATGAAGCTGCCAAAATGTTCGAAACAAAATTATCAGCCTCTGCTTATTCAAAATCGGGTGCAATGGCAACAAGTGATTCTGCTACAACGGAAGAACATTCAGAAGCTCAATCAGATTTTACGGAAGCTGTTCTTCAGGTTTCAGACATTGTTAATAATATGGATGTTGAATTTTACAATGTGTCAGACCAATCAAACTTTGAACTTGCTTCTCACACCTTAGATAGAATTAACGAAGGCGAATATATTAAAACAGACACCTTAGAAAAACAAACTTCAATAGTTAAAAATATTCGTGTAACAGAAAAAACAGACACAGAAGCCGTTAGTTCAAACGATGAAAAATACAGACAATATTCAGATGCAATTTTAGGCGAGCTCCATGAATTGATTGAAAATTCAGAAAACGGTATCACGGAAGAAGAATATAATTCAATTAAAACAAACTTTGAACTTAAAGCTTCAAAAGATATGGAAAGCGCATTTGATTATCTTGAAAATGAAGCAAGAAAGCATAATATTACATCCGCAATTAGTGAATTTGACAATTAAAAAAAATTCAAATAGAAAAAGCCGCATAGTTGCGGCTTTTTTGTTGCAAAAATAAAATATTAACAAATGTAACAAAATTAGTAAAATCTGAATTTCAATATTTTATATATACTTTATATATATATAGTGTAAAATGTAGAAAGTAGAAAGATGTCATTTTTATCAGGAGTAAGTTCAATAGTTTCAGGCGCTGGCGACATTATTGCAAGCGCAGTTGAAGCTGCAACAAGTGCTACCTCTGAAGCACAAAGTGTTGTTGAAGATACTTCTGTTACAAATGCTCTCGCTGGTGAAGTAGACAATGAAAATGCTGGTTTAGATACGTTTAATTCAACTTCAACACAAGCTAAAGAACAAGCACAACAAGCAGACGCAGACAAACAACAAGGCGAACAAGACAAATCAACAGCGCAAGAAAAAATTACAAAAGCAGATGCAGACATTGCATCAGCTGATGCTGACATTAACAATTGGCAAACAAGACTTAACGAACTTCAAGCTCTTCAAGCTCAACAAAATGCAGCAGCAACCGAAACAACAGAAGGCGCAAAAGATCAAACAAAACAAGATTATTCAGCACAAATTGCAGAAGCACAAGCTCAATTAACTGCAGCTCAAGAAGCAAAACAAAAAGCAGAAACAGAAAAAGCTCAAGCAGAAGCAGAACTTACACAAGCTGAAGGCGATATAGAACAAGCTGAAGCAGCAGGCGAAGACGCTCAAGGCGAAGCTCAAAGCAGCGCAGACGGCGGCAATTCAACAGCTTCAGAAGCACAAAGCACAGAACAACAAGCAGAGCAAGCTATTCAAGAAGCAGAACAACAAAAAGCCGAAGAAGAAGCTGCTGCTGCAGCTGAACAAGCTCCCGCAGCAGAAGCTCCTGTGGCAGAAACTCCCGCAGTTGAAACACCCGTTGCAGAAGAAACACCTGTTGTAGAAACTCCGGTTGCAGAAGAAACACCTGTTGTGGAAACTCCGGTTGTTGAACCGCCCGTTGCAGAAGAAACACCCGGAATTGAATACGGTGAACTTCCTGAAACAACAGATGAAATGCCTCAGGATCAAATAATTTCAGGCACAACCGATATGCCGGAAATTCCTGAATCAGCTCCTGAAGCAATTCAAGAAAGAATTGAAAACAACGAAGAAACTGACGTTGAAATGGCAGAAGTTATTATCAACGATATGTTCGATGGCGAATCACTTGAAATGGGTGCAGATGAAATCATTGGTATGGCAGCACACGATGCCGTTGAACTTGCATCTGAAACCTTTAAAACAAAATTATATTCATCAACAGTTTATTCAACAGCAGTTTCAACAAGCACGGATACAACAACAGTTGAAGAAAACCAAGATGCAATTTCAAACTTCATGGAAGCATATAGCGAAACATCAGATAAAATCAACGCACCAAATGTTGAATTCTTAAGCTTAACAGATAAATCAAACTATGAAGCAGCATCAAAAGTTCAAGAAAGATTAAACAACGGCGAATATATTTTAACAAGAGAAATTGAAAAATCAACAGCAACTGTTCAAAGCATTCAAGTTTCAACAGATGAAACAGTTAATAAAAAAGAAGAAACAAGCAAAACAAAAGGCCAAGATCTTTTAAGACAATTAGAAGGTGTTATTACAGCCGATGAAACAATTCAAGAAGACAAAAACGACGATGTTTTAACACAAAAAGAATATGACGATATTGAAAACTTCTTTAATAATACAGATGATGTTGCATCATATTACAAAGAAATGGTTGAAGAAGCTAAAAAATACGGCATTTATGCAGATGCTAACTTAATTGCAGCATAATAAAAGAACCTAATCAACATAAAGGTTATCATAATGATAAAAGCCCCAATAAAGGGGCTTTTTATTTTACTTTGTTTTGTTAAAAAGAAAATCGAAGAAATGTTTTTTTCTGTAATTTGAAACAGTATCTGTTGTTAAGCGAACTTTTTTATCATAAGTTTTAACTGCGCTTAAATATGCCCTTGCTGTGTCTATACTTGTAAAACAAGGAATACAATACATTTCAGCAATTGTTCTTATTTGAAAACCTGATGTTTGAGAATTTTTTCCCAAAGTAGGCGTATTTAAAACAAAACTCAAACGGCCTTCTTTCATTCTTTTTTGAAGTTTATCTATCATAAATTTTTCAATCATTTTACTTGGAATGCCGTTTTTTTCTAAAAATTTGTGAGTTCCCCAAGTTGCCATTATAAAATAGCCTTGATTGAACATTTTTTTAATTATTTTTAAAGCGGGCTTTTTGTAGTGGTCATTCAATGAAACCAAAACCCTTTGTTTTCTTTGGCCGAATTTATAGCCGCCAGCTATAAAGGCTTTTAAAAGCGCTTTTTTGTAATCCGTATCAATTCCTAAAACTTCCCCTGTGGATTTCATTTCAGGCGCAAGCGCAGGGTCAATTCTGTTTAGTTTTTGGAAACTGAACACAGGCATTTTAACGCAAATCAAATTTGATTTTTTATATAAACCAACCCCAAACCCTTGAGATTTCAGGCTTTTTCCTAAAATTACATTAACTGCAATTTTTGCCATAGGAATTCCCGTTACTTTTGACATAATAGGAACGGTTCTGGATGCCCTTGGGTTTACTTCAATTACATAAACAACATCATCTTTTATAATAAATTGAATGTTCATTAACCCCACAATGTTTGTTTTCTTTGCAATTTCTTTTGCGTATTTTACA
This sequence comes from Candidatus Gastranaerophilales bacterium, assembly GCA_944325145.1. GTDB lineage: Bacteria > Cyanobacteriota > Vampirovibrionia > Gastranaerophilales > Gastranaerophilaceae > Galligastranaerophilus_A. The sequence continues at coordinate 34,218 of CALYDL010000007.1, read as the reverse complement.
AGGGTTTTTTCTTGTTTGCTTGTAATGTTTCTTGTCGGGTAAATGCTCATTGAATCGCCTGAATGAACCCCTGCTCTTTCAATGTGTTCGCAAATTCCGGGGATTAGAACGTCTTTGCCGTCTGAAATTGCATCAAGTTCAACTTCTTGCCCTTCAATGTATTGGTCAATTAAAACAGGGTGTTCGGATGAAAATTTAAAGGCTTCATTAATATAGGTTAAAAGTTCATCATCATTGTAAACAACCTGCATGCCTCTTCCGCCTATAACATAAGACGGGCGAACAAGAACAGGGTACCCTAATTCTTTTGTTGCATCTATGGCTTCTTGCGCGCTTTTAACACCTCTTCCTTTAGGTTGTGGAATTTTTAGGTCTCTTAAAAGTTTTTCAAAAACCTTTCTATCTTCAACGGCATTTATGCTCTCTAAGCTTGTGCCTAAAATTTTAACCCCTCTTTCATTCAATTTTGAAGCAAGGTTAATTGCAGTTTGCCCCCCAAATTGAACCATAACGCCCAATGGCTTTTCTTTTTTGATAACGCTCATAACGTTTTCAATGTTCATAGGTTCAAAATATAATCTGTCTGCAATGTCAAAATCTGTTGATAGAGTTTCGGGGTTTGAATTTATCATAACCGATTCATACCCGTTTTCTGCTATTGCCCAAGAACTATGAACCGAACAATAATCAAATTCAATGCCTTGGCCTATTCTAATTGGGCCTGAACCTAATACAACAATATTTCCTTTAGATTTTTTATTAAAGTTTCTTTCTTTAATTTTATCAAGTTCACATTCTTCGTTGTAGGTTGAATAAAAATATGGTGTCATTGCGGCAAATTCTGCAGCACAAGTGTCAACTATTCTAAAAGAAGCTTCTACATTATATTTTTCAAATTCTTTTTCATCTACCCCTTTTATTTTTGCAATTTCAGAATCTAAAAAGCCCATTTCTTTTGCTTTTTTATAGATTTCTTCGGTTAATTCATTTTGAGAAATGAATTTTTCAAAATCAACAATTTCTTTTATTTTTGAAATGAACCAATAATCAATTTTTGTAATGTCTGAAATTTTATGAGGTTCAACACCCCTTTTAATAGCTTCAGATACTCTGAATATTCTTCTGTCATCTTGAATTGATAGGGTTTCAATTAATTCATCATACCCTATACTTTCAAATTCAGGGCGCATTGTAAGGCCTGTATATTTTTCTTCTAAAGATGCTATGGCTTTTTTAAAGGCATTGTTAAAGGTTCTTCCTATTGCCATAATTTCGCCCGTTGCCTTCATTTTGGTGCCTAAAATTCTATCGCCCGTTGCAAATTTGTCAAACGGCCATTTTGGAATTTTAACAACAACATAATCTAAACTTGGTTCAAAAGCTGCAACTGTTTTTTTAGTAATTGCGTTTTGAATTTCATTTAATTTATAGCCGATTGCAATTTTTGTTGTAACTTTTGCAATCGGATACCCCGTTGCTTTGCTTGCAAGGGCAGATGACCTTGAAACCCTTGGGTTTACTTCAATTACATAATATTGGTTAGATTTTGTATCAAGCGCAAATTGAACGTTGCAGCCGCCTTCAATTTTTAAGGCTCTTATAATTTTAATAGCTGATGTTCTTAACATTTGATATTCGTTATTTGTTAAGGTTTGGCTTGGTGCAACAACAATTGAATCACCTGTATGAATTCCAATCGGGTCAATATTTTCCATATTACAAACGGTAATGCAGCTGTCGTTTGCATCTCTCATAACTTCATATTCAACTTCTTTAAAGCCTGCAATGCTTTTTTCTACAAGAATTTGATTTATAGGCGATTGTTGAAGCCCTGTTGTTACATATTGGTCATATTCAGCTTCATTTTTGGCTATACCGCCGCCAGAACCCCCTAATGTAAAAGCGGGGCGAATAATGATAGGAAAACCTATTCTTTCAGCGAATTTTTTAGCACCTTCATAATCAGAAACTATTTCAGATTCAGGAACCGGTTCGCCTATTTCATTCATTAAATTTTTAAATAGTTCTCTGTCTTCTGCTTTATTGATGGAATCTATGTTTGTGCCCAAGAGTTTTAAATTGTATTTTTCTAAAATTCCTGCTCTATGAAGTTCCATTGCAAGGTTTAAGCCTGTTTGGCCGCCTAGGGACGCAATTAAACCATCGGGGCGTTCTTTTTTTATAATGTCTTCTAAAATATTTATATCCAATGGTTCTATATAAACTTTATCTGCAATGTTTTCATCTGTCATAATTGTTGCAGGGTTTGAATTTACAAGAACAACTTTTATATTTTCTTCTTTTAATGCTCTGCAAGCTTGCACGCCCGCATAATCAAATTCGGCGGCTTGGCCTATTACAATTGGGCCTGAGCCTATTACCATTACTTTTTTTAACCCTTGTATTTTTCCCATATCCTAAAATTCCTTTTTTAAACATTTACCATATCATCAGCTTTTCTAACAGGAAGCTTTTGATATTCCTTCATAAGTTCTATCCATTCATCAAAAATAACTGAAGCATCCGTTGGCCCCGGTTTTGCTTCGGGGTGGAATTGAACCGCATAAATTTTTAATCTTTCTGATGAAAACCCTTCCATTGTGTCATCGTCTAAATTTTTGTAAGTTTCAAGCATAATGCCTGATAGTGTGTTTCTATCGACTGCATAGCCGTGGTTTTGGCTTGTCACCATAACTTTTCCCGTTTGAATATTTATAACGGGGTGGTTGCCGCCTCTGTGGCCGTATTTTAGCTTGTACGTTTTAGCGCCAAGTGCTATTGATAAAAGCTGGTAGCCAAGGCAAATTCCAAAAATAGGAATTTTTCCTATTAATTCTTCAATTGTTTTTATTTCAAATTCGCAATCCGCAGGGTCTCCGGGGCCGTTTGATAAAAACAAGCATTTATGGCCGTTTTCTAAAATTGTTTTAGAATCAATTCCTGCAGGGTATACTGTCACCTTGCAACCTCTTTCAGCCAAAGAATTTACAATTCCTTGTTTTGTACCGTAATCAATTAAGGCTAAATCTATCTCGCCATCCGGGTTTACAACGTATGGTTCATTTGTTGTTACCTTAAATACAATATCTTTATCTGCCTTATGAATGCAAATTGCTGCAATTCTTTGGGTTATGTCATCATCTGTGAATATGGCATCTGTTGTTACCATACATTTCATAACCCCTTTTTCTCTAATTTTTATGGTTAAACTTCTTGTGTCTATTCCTTCAATTCCAATAATGCCGTTTCTTTCAAGGTATTTTGAAATTGTTTCTTTAGATTTATAGTGCGAATCATTTTTGCAAGCATTTTTAACAATCATACCAAGGCACTTTGGGCCTATTGATTCAAAATCTTCTTCGTTTATGCCATAATTGCCGATTTCAGGGTATGTCATAACAATTATTTGATTGGCATAAGACGGGTCTGTTAAAATTTCCTGATACCCTGTCATAGATGTATTAAAAACAATTTCGCCGATTTTTGTGCCAAATGCACCAAAATGTTCGCCTTTATATACTGTTCCGTCTTCAAGTATTAATGTTGCAAGCATAATTCTTCCTTTATTTCTTCATAAATTTTTTCCATAGCTTCAATTCTATTTTCCGCTTTTGTAACAGCACGCCCTAAAACTATGTAGTCTGCACCCCTTTTAATTGTAGCTGATGGGGTTGCAATTCTTTTTTGATCATCAACTAAGCTCCACTTTGGGCGAATGCCGGGGCATAAAACCTTAAAATCAGCTCCCAATTCCTTTTTAATTGTTTCAACTTCCATAGGTGATGCTACAACGCCATCAAGCCCCGCTTCTTTTGCTAAGTGTGCAAGTTTAATTGCAAAATCCGAAACATTTTTATTTATTTCAAATTGATTATCCAAAACATCTTGAGAAATGCTTGTAAGCATTGTTACACCTAAAATAACAGGGGGCTTTTTATTTAATTTTGCTGCCATACTGTCTGCCCCTTCTCTTGCAGCTTTCATCATCTCTAAGCCGCCTGTGCAGTGGATATTAAAGAAGTTTGCACCATTTAGAACAATGTTTTCCGATGCTTTTTTAACGGTATTTGGAATATCGTGGAGTTTAACATCCAAAAAGAAATTAGCATTTTTGGACAAAATATAATTTACAACCTCTAAACCATAGCCCATAAAAAGCTGTAAGCCAACTTTAAAAGTACCTGTATATGGGGCAAGTTCAGAAACCAGTTCTTTTGCTTCTTCTATTTTTTCAACATCAAGTGCTAAAACAATTTTTTCTTTTATATTAGAATCAATGTTCATAAAATTTTTCCCTTCAATATTTTACCTTCATACGGTGTTATTTTGCATTTAGATTCAAAGTTTTTACCTCGAACAATGTATATTGCACCAAGGTCAACTTGAATTTCTTTTTTCGGTTTTATTCCTAAAATTTTTGATGGTGCATAAACCATTTTTTCTAAAGTTAAATCCAGCCCAAATCGCATATAACTTAGTGAAAATGCTGTTTCTAAGCCAACAATGCCATTTGGTGCTTCATTGTAAGGTTTTAATTTTTCTTCTTTTGTATGCGGTGCATGGTCTGTTGCAATAACATCTATAACGCCGTTTTTAACCGCTTCTATAACAGCTTTTCTGTCTTCAATATCCCCTAAGGGCGGGTTCATTTTAAATCTGCCTGTTTTATCGATATCCTTTTTTGTTAAGGTGAAATAATGGGGGGCTGTTTCTGCGGTTATTTTTAAGCCTTCATCTTTTGCTTTTTTAATAACTTCGATTGTAGATTTTTTTGAAATATGGCAAAAATGAAGTTTTGGAATTGGGCACTCGCCCTTTTTGCTTAAATTTAAAACTTCCCTAAATGTTTCAATTTGGCTTATGGCTTCGTTTGTTTCATCTTCTAAGTGAGATAAAATTAATTCCCCCTTCATTAGCGCAGCTTTAAATTTTTCTTTGTTTTGAACGGGTAAGCCATCGTTTGAAAAGGCAATGCAGCCTGCTTTTTTCATCTCTGAAAAATTAACAAGTTCAGCGTTTTCATTTAAACCATATGTTATTGCAGAAACAGGATAAAGGTCTATTTCGTTTTTAAACGGAAGCCCTTTTTTTAAAATAAATTTTGTAACTTCAACATCATCATTCACGGGGTTTGTATTCGGCATAGCCAAAACTGCCCCAAAACCACCCTTAATTGCAGCCTTTAGCCCCGTTTCAACGGTTTCTTTATTGGTAAAACCGGGCTCTCTTAAGTGGATGTGCATATCTATCAAAGAGGGAATTTTTTTAATCATTTAAGCTGCCCCTTTAAAATTTTATCAATAACTGCCATTCTTATATAAACGCCGTTTTCTGCCTGATTTAAAATGGTTATTCCTATTTTCGAATCCAATAATTCAGAACTTATCTCAACATCACGGTTTACAGGCCCGGGGTGCATTAAAATTGCATTTTTTGGGAAGTTTTCCATATTCAATGAATAATTTTTAATAAAATCTTCTTTACTAATGGCTTCATCCAATCTTTCGTTTTGAATTCTTAGCGCCATAACAACATCTGCACCATCAAGCGCTTTTTTTAAATCGGGTTCAAAAAAGGCGCCATTAATGTCTTCTTTAAAATATTCAGGCGCTGTTGTTATTATATTTGCGCCAAATTTTTTCAAAAGTGCAATGTTTGATTTTGCAACCCTTGAATGTTTAATATCGCCTATAATAACAACTTTTTTATTTTTTACCGTTTTGATTTTTTCTAACATTGTAAAATAATCAAGCAGGGCTTGGGTTGGGTGAGAAGATTTTCCTTTGCCTGCATTTATAAAATGAACAGGCTTATAAAAATCAATTTGTTTTAATTTATCGATTAAATCTTCTTCTTTTGTTCTTATAACAAATGTGTTTATGCCTATTGCACATAAATTATTTATTGTGTCTTTAATTGTTTCCCCTTTTTGGTTTGATGATTTTGAAATATCGAAAATATAAGGGTGAGCACCCAGCCTGTTTATTGCGCATTCAAAAGAAAACCTTGTTCTTGTTGAATTTTCAAAAAACATTAAGGCAACGTGTTTGGTTGAATAATTAGCATATCTGCCGCTTTTAAAGCTTGAGGCAGAATCAATTAATTCTTCTATTTCAACTGTTGTAAGGTTTTCAATTGTATCTAAGTGGCGCATTTATTTTCCTTTCCTAGACCCCGGTTTTACAAGCTCTAAGCCTTGTTTGCAAAGTGGGCAGTCAGATGGGTCATAAACAACAGGGTCTATTTTTAAAAGTGAATTAATTTTTAATTTGTCATCCAATTTGCCTTGTGTTCTATCTACAATGCAGCCAACGCCTTTAATTTCAACGTCATATTCTTTAATTGCATCAATTGTTTCAAAAATGGTTCTTGCAGTTGTAATAACATCTTCAATAATAACAACTCTTTCGCCTTTTTTAAGGGTATAACCCCTTCTTAATTGCATTACATCATCTTTTCTTTCAACAAAAAGATTTCTTTTTTTAGCTTGTTTTGCAACTTCATAGCCAAAAATAATAGCGCCTATTGCAGGGGCTATAATTGTGTCATATTCAATATTTTCAAGTTTTTTTGCAAGCTCTTTGCCTATAATTTCAACAATTTCAGGGTATTGATATAACTTTGCGCATTGAAAATACGTGTCGCTATGAAGGCCTGAAGTTAAGCAAAAATGCCCTTTTAAAAGCCCGTCTGCTTTCATTAAAAGTTCTTTAACATCAACTTTTGTATCATTCATCTCTCAGTTTCCTTTTTAATTCATCTAAACTTTCTAAATTTAAGCTTTCAATAATTTTTGTAAGCTCATTAATTAATTTTATTGTTATATCGGGGTGGCAAAAATTTTCAGTTCCTATTTGAATGGCATCTGCGCCTACTGTTAAAAATTCTAAAATATCCTCTATATTTGCAATTCCCCCAATTCCAATAATAGGAATATTAACAACCGCTTTTATTCTTTTTACCATTGAAAGCGCAACAGGTTTAATGCACCTTCCTGATAATCCCCCTTGAACAAATGTTTTTTTAATTTTTTTATCAGGCGTAATTTCAACTTTAACGCCAAGCCCTTTTAGCGTATTAATTGCGCTAATGCAATCTGCACCGTTATCTTCTGCGCTTTTTGCCAAACTTTCAATATCTGAAACGTTTGGAGTTAATTTTATAATTAAAAAGCCTTTATAAATTTTTCTTATTTCAGATGTTAAATGCCCAAGGCTGTTTGGGTTTGTGCCAAATTCAAGGCACCCTTGTTTAACATTCGGGCATGAAACATTAACTTCAATTGCCTTAATTCCTGCACTTTGGGCAATTTCAGCCGCTTTAATATAATCTTCAACGGTAGACCCTGCAAGGTTCATAACATAATTGATATTTTTTTCTTTTAAAATGGGGAGTTTTTTTGAAATGAATTCTTCTATGCCAAGGTTTTCTAAGCCTATTCTATTTATCATGCCGCCATAGGTTTCAAATAATCTTTCACCTGAATTGCCTTTTTTTGGTTCAATTGAAATTGCTTTTGTAACAATTGCGCCTAATTTTGAAACGTCAATAAAATCATCATATTCATCTGCATAGCCATAAGTGCCTGAAGCTGTCATTATGGGGTTTTGAAGCTTAAAACCGTTTAAATTAACCGATAAATCTACCATTGAACCGCATCCCCTAAAAAAACCGGCCCATCTTTACAGACAGAAGCATTTTTGCCGTTTTTAAGCTCAATTATGCACCCTCTGCAAACGCCAATTCCGCATGCCATAACTTTTTCCATTGCTATTTGAGTTTTAATGTTGTTTTTAATTCCAAATTCACTAACCAATTTTAAAACAATTGAAGGGCCGCAAGAATAAATGATATCGGGTTTTATTTTTTCTACTGCATTTTCTATTTCGTCTAACACGCTTCCGCCGATAACTACTTGGTTTGACCCTTCAACAACTTCTAAAGCATCTTTAAAACCTGAAATAAGGTGGTTTTTGATACCATTTTTGTCTAATTCTTTTTTCAAAAAAAGCATTGGCGCAATGCCAATTCCGGCTCCAATTAAAAGGGCTGAATTAACATTTTCAAAATTAAATGTATTTCCCAATGGTGCAAGGAAATCTATTTTGTCATTTTCATTTAAATTTTTTATATAATGTGTTCCATCGCCTTTTAATTTATACAAAACCGTTATGTCGCCATCTTTGAAATCGGCAACACTAAAAGGGCGCCTTAGGGTTTTATTTTCACAATAAATTGAAATAAATTGCCCTGCCTTTATCTCTTTAACATCGGAAGAAATTACTAATTTATATGTATCTTTTGCAATTTCTTTATTATATTCAATTTTTCCAATATGATTCTTTTTCATAATTTTCTTATCTATAAAAAAGGGAAAGACAAGAATGCCTTTCCCTTTTAATTTATATTCACTTCCAGTTTAAACTTTATGTTCATTAAACTACCTTCAACTGTTTTTTTGATTATACAATTCACAAATTCAAATTTAAAGTTTTCTGTAAACAATTGTTACAAAAAACCTATAAATTATAAAGTTGAAATTTAATATGCCGATAACTTTTACATAAGGAGAATGGAGATAAAATGAACATCAACGGACTTAACAGCAATAATAATTTTATCGACGCTACAAGTGCAGCGAAACTCTCCAATGATTTATTCAGTGCACTTTCTAAAAAAACCGTTGATATTCAAAAACAAGATTTAACAAGATTTACAAGAGCAACTTTAGGCGTTGATTTATATTCAAACAAAACAGATATTAACGTTCAAAGACAAATTGCCATGACAAATGCAGGCATGCTCGATAATAAAATGAACTTAAACGCTGTTCAAACACTTAATTCTTTTGCAGCTCAACAATTATATTCAAGCCAAGTTTCAGAAAAAGTTGGCGGCAAAATGACAATCGATACAACAAGCCATGAATTTGAATTTGTTTCAAAAACAGAAGATGTTGCAAACTTAATCAATGTTTTTGAAACAAACAAAGATAAAAAAGATTCTAACCCTTTTTATTTCGGCGAATTCTCATCAAAGGCAGATAAAAAGGAAGCATAATATTTCTCTATCTACTCCACTTCATTATTCTATTAAGTCCAAAAATTACCCGAGTTAAACGCTCGGGTTTTTATTTTGAACCGGTAAAAATTTAATTAAGGTTGCATTTCAATTCGCTTACGACGCTTTAAAAGAATTAAATTGCAACCATTGTATAATTTTGAGCTGCGTTTGTCAAATAAAATAGCCAATATGTACTAGAAAAACTCCCTTATGGTATAAGGGAGTTTTTTATTTTATATTATATGAAACTAAACTTATTGGATAGCTTCAGCAGCATCTTCTGCTGCTTCAGCAGCTTGTTCTTTAGCTTTTGGTAATTTTGAAACAACCCAATCTTTTGCTTCGATTGTTTTTTCTTTTACCGTGCCCCAAGCTTCTGTAGCTTTTGTGGCAATTTTAGTGCCTAATTGTTGGTAGCCATCCTTAAGAACGGCACCTGCTTTTTTAACAGCGCCACCTTCAAATGTGTCTGCAACTTTGCCGTGTTTAGCTGCATAAACAACACTGCCAACTGCTGCAGCTGCGCCTGCTACTGTTGCAACTTTTGCTGCGGTTGGTGCTTCTTTAAAACTTTGTACAGGATTCATAGTTTAGTTCCCCTTCTTATTTATATTTACATCTAACAATCTTTTACTTGTTACAACTACTTAAACACTATGAATAAAAAATATTGCCATCATGTTAAAGTGTTGTTTACAAATATTTACATTTTTATTTCTCTTACCTAACTTCTTAATTATAAATTAAAAAATTTTGTTTTGCAACCAAAATGAGGCCCGTAAAAAAGCCCCCAAAAGAATTTATCTTAAGGGAGCTTTAGTGTTGTTATTGTTTTTATGCTTCGGTAGTTTTTTTAAAAGTTGTTTGAACTTTTTTGGTAGCTGCTCCTACATGTTCTTTTGCTGCACCATATAATTTGCTGCCTTTTTCTTTGGCATTTGCGCTTAACTTTTCGGCACCTTTTTTAAGCTTGCCTGCTTTATCAGCTATTGTGGTTTTTAATTCGCCTTTTACTTTGTTAAAACCTTCTTTAATTGGTTTCCAAAGGGTTTTAGCACCTTCTGTTAATGCTTTAACGCCTTTTTGCCCGTTTGCTTTACCTGTTAAAAATGCTGCACCTGCAATTAAAGTGCCAATAACGGCTGCCATTTTAACGCCTTCTTTTGCGTTTTCATCGGCTTTTTCCCATTTATCAGCTACAATGCCTGCTGTAAGAACTCCGGGGGCAACTGCTGCTGCTAATAATTTCCCTTTATTGTCGCCAATTTTTTCAGCAATTGTTTGGCCTGTTTTTGCACCTGCACATGCGCCTGCTTTAACTCCATCAATAGACATAATAATTCCAACCTTTCCGTATATTAATTCACTTCTTACCTTAATAAAGAAAAGTTGAATTCAATTATTGCTCATGGTCTTCTGTTTTATTAAGAATTGTTACACGACCGTAAACCGGTTTTTTAACATATTGCGCAACATATACTGCCAAAAACATAAAAATACAGCCTAAAATTTCTTTCACGGTTAAAATTTCATTTAATATAAAATACCCTGCCATAACGGCAAAAACAGATTCTAAACTTAAAATTAATGAAGCAACATAAGGCTTTGCGTGTTTTTGTGCCCCAATTTGTAAAGTGAAAGCAATTGCACAAGATAAAACACCTGTGTAAAAAATTTCTTTTGAACAAGTTAAAATGCTTGATATTTGAATGGTTTCAAACATAAGCCCCAAAATCGAAGCAAAAACCCCTGCAAATAAAAATTGAACGCAGGATAATTTTATTGCATCTGTTTTTTTGGAATATTTTGAAATGCACATAATATGAAGTGCAAAAAAGACAGCAGAAAAAAGAATGATTAAATCGCCCTTTTCAATGTATATTCCGCCTTTAACGCACAATAAATAAAGCCCTATAAGTGCCAATAAAACGCCAAGCCAAACAGACCTGCCGACTTTTTTGCCTGAAATTAAAGAAAAAATCGGCACCATGACAATATACAAAGAAGTTATAAACCCTGCTTTGCCTGCGCTTGAAGTTACAATGCCAACTTGTTGCAAGGTGGTTGCCAAAAATAAAATAATGCCTGCAACTGCACCGCCTTCAACAAGGTGGCGTTTTTTATATTTAACATTATGTTTTGATTTAAAAAACAGGCTTATTATAAATAATGAAAAAGCACCAACTAAGCACCTTACTCCGTTAAAGGTAAAGGGCCCCAAAACATCCATTGCTGTTTTTTGAAAAACAAAAGTAACACCCCATATAAATGCGGTTAAAAGAAGCATTAAATTTGCTCTTGTTTTATAAAAGCTTATTTTCATTTGTTATACTCTATAAAAAAGTTCTTAATAAAATTATAGCCTTTTTTGTATGTTTCAACATCTATTTTTTCATCATATGAATGCATATTGAAAACATCTGCGATACCAACTAAAACAGGGCGGAATTTAACATTGTTTTTATTAAATTTATTTGCATAAATGTGAGTTTCTGCTCCTGCGTGAAAACTTCTTATTGTTAAATTAACATCTGAATTTTTTGCGGCAGCTTCTGCGTTTTGAATTGCTTTTTCATTATCTGCTTTTTCAAAAATGGGAAGATGACATTCAACATTAATTTTTGCTTCAGCAAGCCCTTTATATTTTTCGTTAAATTCATTAATTATATTTTGAATTTCTGCTATAAGTTCATTTTCAAAATTTTTGTTTGAACTTCTTATTGAATAATTAATGTAGCCAGTTGTGTTTATAAGGTTTGTCATGGAATTATGGCAAACAAACTTTGCAGCTTTTGACCTTTCAATTTTTTCATTCACTGCTCTATAAATTGAATTATCAACTGCACCTGCTACAATTGAGCCTAAATTTATTGATGTTATAACCCCAAGTTCATCGCTTTGTTTATAAACGCCTTGAGGAATAAGGTTTGCTAATTCTGCCGTTAATTTTGCAGCGTTTACTCTTGAACCATCACCTATATCAAGCCCCGAATGGCCGCCTTTTGGTGCTAAAACTTCAACAGTTAATTTTGTATAGCCTGCACCTGAAATTTCAAAATTTCCTAATTTATCAGAATCTAAAACAAGAATATCTTCGCCTTCAAGTTCATTGAATTGAACCCCGTTTATGCCTGTCATATTTTGTTCTTCATCTCTTGTAAAAACAAGTTCCAGGCCGCCATTATCAATATTTGAATTGTTAAATTCAAGTGCCAGTTTAATTGCGGCAGCAACGCCCGCTTTGTCATCTGCGCCAAGAGTTCTTTTTTTGTCTGTTTCAATAATGTTTCCATTGTGAACAATATTTATGGGTGAATCATCTCCCACAACATCCATATGAGCTGATAGAATTAAAGGTTTTTTTAAAGGGTTATTTCCTTTTATTTTTGCTATAACATTTCCTGTTTTGTCTTTTTTGGCTTCTATATTATTGGTTGTTAAAATTTCAATAATTTTATCTGCCACTTTGTCTTCCGATAATGAAGGTGAAGGAATTTTAACCAATGTTTCAAAAATTTCAATTAATTCCATAGCTTTTTAACTCCCTTTTCCATAAAAATACACGCTGTCAAAGGCTTTAGTTCGTAATATTCACCGCTAAAAATTTTGCCTTTTTGGTTTATATAGTTTTCTTTTGTATCTGCAATTAAATGCCATTTTTTATCTTCAATGTTTTTTGGAAGAATTATTTTAATAGGGTTTTTATCTTTTGAAATTGCAACGTAATAGTTGAATTCTTCCCCTGTAATTTTAAAACAAATAATTCCGGAACGGTTGTTTTTCCAATAGGAATCGTCATATTCGCTTATATTAAGCCCGTTTGGGTAATAATATGAAATTTTTTTGTTGTAATTAACATCTGTAAAAATTTTATTTTCTTTTCTGAATTTAATTAATTCTTTTATATAATGCGATAAATCATTTTTTCTTTTGTCTAATTTATAGTTAATTCTGTTTATTTTATTGTCTAAGTTGTAGCTGTTGTTGTTGCCTTCTTTTGAGTGCAGGAAAATATCCCCAAATTGAAGCATTGGAACGCCGTAAGATACCATTAAAGTTAATATTTGTTTTTTTATTTCATTGTCTTGTTCTTTAATGTCGCCTTTATAGCTTGAGCACATTTCGCCTCTAAAACCGCCTTTTGTTTCGGGGTTTGGGGCATCATAATTATTCAGGTCAAACAAAGAAAAGCCATCGTGGGAACAAACATAGTTTATGCTTCTTAATCTATTTTGAAATTTATCCGGCTGCCCTTCAATAACATTTCTCATGGCCTTTGGGTTAACATTTTCAGGGCGAATTGATATTGCCCTTATTGTATCTCTTGTAACATCGTTCCATTCTGCAAAATGTGAAGGAAAATTTCCCAATTGATAACAGTTGGCGCCCGAGCACATCCAAGGTTCAGCTATTAAATAAACCCCATCGCCTTTTTCATCAGGTTCTAAAATTTTATGGCCCGATTTTTCCAAATTTTCTTTTAAATTTTTTAAAATACCGCCATGTTTATCATACATTGCATACCCTGAAGTTGATGTATCCATAAGGCAAACAGCCAAATCAAAACGAAAAGCATCTACCCCTTGGTTTATCCAAAATTTCAAAGATTCAACGATTAAATCTTCCGTTAGTTTGTTTAAAGTGTTAAGGTCGTTCCCGCAGCCTGAATGGTTTGTATAGTGGGCATTTTGGGCAAGTTTATAATAGCTGTTGTTATCAATCAGGCTGTATGAAAATAAGGCGGCGTCTTCATTATCGCCAAATGTTCTGCCTTCGCCTGTATGGTTATAAACAACATCCATACAAACTTTTATGTCGTTTTTGTGAAATTCGTTAATTAAATTTCTAAATTCATATAAGGCCTCTATTGGGTTTTTATTTGTTGAATAAGATTTTTTAATTGCAAAATAATTTAGGGGCATATATCCCCAATGGTTGCCGTTATCTATATTTGAATCAAACTCTTGAAGGGGCAGAAATTCAACCATGGTAACGCCTGTTTTTTTAATTTCTTTAACAAACTTAGAGGCACCTTTATACGTTCCTTTTTCTTTCATTTTTAACAATCTTGTTAAATCCTTAAGGTGAACTTCCCCTATAATTTCATCTTTTAGGCTTCTTTCCGTTGTTTTATAAATTTTTTGTTCTTTTATAATTTTGAAAACGGATTTTGGCGCAATTTTTGAATTATCGGATAAAAAATTTTTCTCGCCCGACCTAAAAGGTTCAAGATTTGTTGAAACTGATGAATGCAGGTGCGACAATTCAAGAGAATATGGGTCATATGCAAGTTTGTTTGGGTTAAAACGGTTGCCTTCGTTGTCTAATTTTGAAATATATCTAATGTCAGACCCTGCAAAATACCCTTGTTGTTTTTTAAAGTTAGCGCCAAAAATTCTGTAACCGTAATAAAAAACATTTCTTTTTTTAAGAAGTTTTTTAATGGGAACAGAAACCCTAAACAGGTTCTCTTCTTTTTCCATTTCGATTTCAAAAAAAGGAATATCGCCAACAGGGTTTTTAAAAACGCACAAAACAACATTTTGGGCACTATCTGATGCAAGCTTAAACTCTATTGTTTTTCTTTTTTTGTTAAAGCTTGCACCATATTTTATATTTGAATTTGTTAAGAATTTTTTTCTCATTATTTATGAAGCGGGTTGATTACAATGCCGGATAAAAGTTTTGGATAGAAATAAGTTGATTTTTGAGGCATTCTGTAACCTTCTTTTGAAACGTCTTTAATATCTTTCATTTTTGGATATGCCATAATAAAGCTTGCTTGTGCCTTGCCTTTGTCTATGGCATCAAATGCTTCGTATTCTTGTTTAATATATTTAATGCCAACTTGTGCCATTTGTTCTTCTTTTGTATATTTTAATTCTTTTGTGATAATTAATTCTTGAAGAACAAGCAAATCCAGTTTCTTTAAAACTTCAGGCGCATCAATTAAATTTGTCATACCGTCTTTTAATTTTAAAATATAGAAGGAATTATCATTTTTTAAATAAAGCCCTGTTGTAATTCTTGTTTTGTTTGATTCTTCAATTTCATCCAAAAATTGTTTTTTAATTTGAATTTTGTTGAAAGCATCAAAAGGAAGCCTTGTAATATCATAATATTTTTCAACGGAAGCCATAATAGCTTTTGTATCAATATCTTTTGTGATAATTCTATGAGTTGGAAAGATAATTAAGTTGTCATCTTCAGAATTTGTAAAATAGCTCATAACATATTTTGCTTCAGGGTCAGTTGATTCTTTTGAATAGTTCATTGCTGTTTCATATCTGTGGTGGCCGTCTGCAATTAATAATGTTTTATCTTCCAATGTTCTTTGAATTAATGCTATATCTTTTTCATCTTCAATTAAATAAACAATGTTTTGAACACCGTTATCGTCTTTAACATCAATAAAAGGTTTTTTATTGTTTATATACTTTGGTGCAATTAAATTTTCAATTGTCATTGTTGGGTCTTGATATACCATAAAAATTTGAGATAAATTGGCGTTAACTGCCCTTGTTAATTTAAGCCTGTCTTCTTTTGGGCCGCCCATTGTATATTCGTGGGGAAGAATTTTTTTAGTTTCAAAACTTTCAATTTTGTTTCTTGCAATAAAACCTTTTCTTTCAACAACTCTTCCTGAATCTGTTGTGTATTTTTGAATTATATATAAAATTACGGGGTTTTTGGTTTTAATTAAAACGCCTTCTTTTAACCATTCATCATAAGTTTTTTTAGCGTCAGCGTATCTGTTTTCGCCTTTGGTTAAAATTAACCTTACAATGTTAAAGGGGTCTCTTTCATATAATTTGTCGCAATAATCAGATGTTATAACATCATAAGGCGGTGCAATAACTTTATCCATATCAACAATTTCTTGGTTATATACAATTGCATTTAAAGGTTTAATTTCAACCATTGTTTTCTCCTTTATAAAATCCTTTTATTTCTTGATTTTAGTTTAAAGAAGGGGTGTTGTAAATAAATATTAAATTTTATAAATTAACGGCAATTTTTATAATCAAAAATACTTTATTACAATGTGGAAGTTTAAAAAGGCATTTATAGATGGGTGTAGTTACTTCAGTATTATTTGCAGGAAGAAACGGCTACAAATGTGTTAATCAACATGAAGGCACACGTGGTGCAGTTGCGCTTTGCCAATCGGTTAGCTCATTAGATGGCATTTCAAGCTCAACTTCTTCACTATTTTCAGGTTTAACAAAAAGTACAGGTAATGTTTTAAAAGGTGCAGACGAAGCTGTTGAAAATTTATTCAAAAATATAGGCGGCGAAGCAGGCGAAAAAACTTTAGAAAAAATAACAACTTCAACAGGTGCTTCAACAAAAATAGGGGCTTTGGCACAAAAAGCCGTTAACCCATTATTGTGTGTTGCGGCAGGCGTTAGAGTTTTAAATGATGATGATCAATATGCAGCTTTAATTGAAGAGACATCTGCAATGGCAACAATGTTTGGCGCAGAATCTGTTATGAAATATGCAAGAAGTGCTCTTACAAATTCATCTCAAGCAACAACAGGCTTAGCAGGTAAAACAGCTAATCTTTTATCAAGCTCTTCATCAATTAAGGGTTTAGCAGAAAAGGCGTCCAAATGGTATAAAAACTTGGGAACAAGCACAAACGGTTCCGCTAAACAAATGATTGTCAGAATTGGCCTTGATGCTTTATTTGTGGGCGGTTCAATTCTTGCATATAACGTGGGCAAAAAAATAGGTGAATTTTTCTCTCACAGAGGAGATGAAGAAAACAACAAAGCTTAAATTCCAACATACTATTTCCGGACGATAACAACCCTGATTCTAACATTAGCTTCAGGGTTGTTATTTTAAATTTTATTAAAATTAATTAAAAAAACAGCAAAAGTTTCTATTTTCATGGTTTGTACATTTGAGAAGTTTAAGAGAAAACATTGAGAGATTGAGATGGGCCTTATTACGTCTGTTCAGACAAGTGCATATAACGCTGTCGCTCCAAAAGTGCGCAATGTTTATCATCGCAATTTTAGCAAAACGGAATTTAAGGGCTCAAATAACGCTAAAAAAGCGGAAAAATCAAAGAAAAATTTTCCTTGGAAAAAAGTATTATTAGGAGTTGCAATTACTGCCGTTGCGGTTGAAGGAATTTTAAGATACAACCCGATGAAGCGACGAAATTCAAAAATGTATTCTGAAATTTTTACAAATCCGGATAGAAACAAAAGAAATTTCATGATGATAAGCGCGAGAGATGAAGCAATTATAACGGAAGTTGCAAACGGCAATGAAAGCGCAAGAAAACTTTTTAATACTCTGCAATGCGACGGGGAAGGCATTTTAGAATATATGAGAGCTGAAAATAAAGTGCAAAGGGCAAAACAAAACTTTATTGAAGGCAGATACGACGGCTATCATAAAAAAAGAACCACAGTTGAACAGGAACAAGACAAATTCTTCCGCCATATTGCAACTTTAAAGCAAAAATCAATTGATTTATACAAAAAACATTTGGAGCCCTTGATTAAATATTAGAGGATGAAAGCAAGAATCATTAAAAGAAAGCTTGCAGCCTGAATTCCCGTTGACGTAAATTTTTGGAATTTGTTGCCGTCATAATATTTTGCAGTTTTTCCGGCTGTTGCTGCCGCTTGAATTCTTGAAATTCTTGTTTGAATGTCATCATCTCTAAAATCTCTTTGAAAAATTTTATTTTCTAATCTGACAAGCCTTAAAGGTACGGGTTCTTGAGAGAAATCTGTTGAAAATATTGCATTTTCAAGTGCGGATAACTGAAATTTTATTTCGCTTTCATACATTTGTCCGTTATTTTGAAAACCGCCATAAGCACTTCTTGGAACCGTATTAACAGAACCATTGCTTGCAATGGAATTTTGTGTGTGGCGCTTTAGATTATCTGTTCTGATTGAAAGGTCGCCTTCTTGTTTTGCGCCAAAAACTTTCTTTTCAAGTCTTTCTAACCTTACATTAATATCATCTGTTTTATAAACGCTGCCTAAAAGTTCGCCTTCAAGCGCGTCAATTTGCGGATATTGAACATTTGGGCCTGCTTTTTCGCCAACATATAAATCAGACAATGAACTTTTTGCTTCTTCAAGTGTTTCAATACCTAAAGTTTTTGTTAATTTATCTATTCTTTTTTGAATATCGGTTGAACTTTCTGCTTTACCAAAAACTTGTTTTTCAAGCCTTTGGGTTCTTTCTAAATCGGTTTCGTTGTCATACGAAAAACCCCAAACCTCGTTTTCAATTCTTGTTAACTGTTCTTGAATTTTTGTGGCTGCAAATGAAGGGTTTGAAGCCTGAACGAATATGGTTATGGCAATAAAAAATATTATAAAAACATTTTTAAAATTTCTGAACATAAAAACATTATAGCAGACAAAAGTTTTTAAAATATAGCAATAATTCCTAAAATATATTATGCAACTTTTGAACTATAAAAATTTGGATTAGTTAACTTTTTGTATATATAAAATTTTTTTTAAAATAATAAAAAAGCAAGGATTAATCCTTGCTAAAAAGACTGATAAATGTTAATACATAGAAAATGTAATTTGATATGAAGTTATTTGTGGTTGATTTAATAAAATAATTGTAAGGCAAACCTAACAAAATGTCAACCACTTTAAAACTTAATATCTGGGTTTTGTTTACAAAATTTATTGAATGCTTTTATTCTTTTTTGAACATTATCAGAAATTATATGTTCAATTTTACAAGCCGTTTCTTCCGCTTCAACATCGCATACGCCAAGGTTTTTAAGAAACAAAGAAAGTTCATTGTGCCTTGAAACAATTTCTTTTGCTTTTTTTATTCCAAGTTCATTTATAATAATTTCGCCATATTTTTCATAATTAATATAGCCTTTTTCTGCAAGTTTATTTAGGGCTTCTGTTACAGATGCTCTTGAAACATTTAATTGCCTTGAAATATCTATTGCTTTAACGGAAGAATTTTCTTTTATTTTGTTATATATAATTTCAAGATAATCTTCAAGGCTTTGTGACAGCTTGTTTTTCATTTAATTTTCTTTATTTTCCTTGGTTTATTGGCGGTATTTCTTTTTTAACGTAAGCAACAGCTTTTATATGCTCAACATAAATTTGTTTTATGTGAAGAAGTGCAATAAAAACATTAATTGAAGGGAATGCACCGTTATGTTTTCTTAATTCTGCCGCTTGTTTTGCAGCCTCAATTGAAACTCCGGGGAGCTCGGCTAAAACAAACCATGGGGCAGAATTTACTTCTATGAAGGGTTTAATTGTTTCGCCTTTTTGTTTTTGTTTGAGCGCAGATACAATTCTTCTTTTAGCGTTTTCAATTGAACGTTTTTTGTGCATGGGAAGGCACATAATAAAAATAATTCCCAAAATGAGCATGGAGCCTGAAATGTAATAAAAGCCCCTAAAAATAAAATAAAACATTGTTATTATGTATATTGCAACAATTAAAGCGCGCATTAAACCACCTTTTAAATAACTTTCTTATTTTAAACTTTTGAAATTAAAAAAGTCAAATTAAAATAAAAAAATCGCCCTTTTATAGGGCGATTTTAATGAAAAGAAAATTTATTTAACATAAAAATCTGCATTTACATATGCTCTTAGTTTTGTTTTGCCCATTTCAACGGGAACCCCTGCCCCTTCAGCAGCTGTATCTGCCATAGCTTTTGAATTTAGCATTCTAAAGTTGGCTGAATAATTTGAATTGCTTGAGCAGCTTGCATTAATTGATTTTATGCCGATAACTGATGTGTTCATTGAAGCTGCAATTTTACCTGCTCTTTCTTTTGCGCCTTGTGCCGCTTTTTGCATTAACAAGTTGCAGTTATCGTTCGTTTCTTCAAGAATGAATTCTAAGCCGCTAACTGAATTTGCACCGTTAGAAAGGGCAGTTGAAATTATTTTTCCTGTTTTGTTCGGGTCTTTAATTGCAATTTGAAGTGTATTAACTGCAACATAGCCCGTTAATTTTCTGCCGTCTTTATAGCTGTATTCGGGGTTAAAATAATATGAAGTTGTTTTTATGGTTTCGTTTTTGGTTGTATCAATTAAAGCTTTAACGGCATTAATTACTTTTTCACTTTGCTGTTTGTTTAAATTTGCTGTAATTTCAGGGTCTTTATCTCTTGTTTCAATTGCAAAAGAAAGTTTAACCAATGTCGGGTTATAATCTTCGCTTGCTTCAACATTTACTGAAATATAGCCTTGTTCTTGCTTGGCTTCTGCATAAGCTGCCGTTGTTAAAACAAAAATAAAAGCAAATAAAGCCAACAATTTTTTCATAAAAAAACCTCTTTCCTACTTTATAATTTCCATAAATTCTTCTTCAGATAAAATCGGAATGTTTAAATTTTTTGCCTTGTCTATTTTAGACCCGGGGTTTGCGCCTGCTATAACATAAGTTGTATTTTTGCTGACAGAATTTGGAGTTTTTGCCCCTAATGATTTTAAAATGCTTTGGGCTTCATCTCTTGAATAATTTTCTAAAGTTCCTGTTATTACAAAAGATTGTCCTTTTAATTTTAAATTTTCGCTTATTGTATAGGGGTTATCTAAAATAATTCCTGCATCTAATGCCCTTTTTATTGTTGCTAAATTTTCTTCATTATGAAAGAAATTATAGATATTTTTTGCCATTTTTTCGCCAATTCCTTCAAGGGAATTAATTTCATCTAAATTGGCATTTTTAATATCATCTATCGACTTAAAGCTTTTTGCTAAAATATCTGCGCTTTCTTTGCCAACAAGCCTTATTCCGATTGCATTTATAAACCTTGATAATGTTGTATTTTTGCTTTCATTTAAGGCGTTTAAAAGGTTATTTGCAGATTTTTCTTTAATTAAATCCAACTCTAAAAAATCTTCATAAGTTAAATAATAAAGGTCTGAATAATCTTTAACTTTGCCTAAATCCACCAATTGCTCAATAATGCTTTCGCCAAAGCCGTCTATATCCATTGCATATTTTGAAACAAAATATTCAATTCTTCCTTTTATTTGGGCAGGGCAAGTTTTATTATTCGGGCAATATTTTGCAACTTCGCCTTCAATATCAATTAATTTTTCATTGCAATAGGGGCAATTTTCAGGCATGATAAAAGGTTTTGAATTTTCTGTTTTTTCTGTTCTTATGACTTTTGGAATAATTTCAGCCGCTTTTTTAATTAAAGCTCTATCGTTTATTTCAATATCAAGCCTTTTTATTTCATCAAAATTATAAAGGCTCGCCCTTGAAACAACGCTTCCTGCCAAATTAACAGGTTCTAAAACAGCAACAGGTGTTGCCATGCCTGTTCTTCCTATTTGAACTTTTATATCGTTTAAATTTGTCCAAACGGCTTCAGGGGGGAATTTATACGCCGTTGCCCACTTTGGAACACGGGATGTAAACCCAAGTTCATTTTGAAGTTGCAAGCTGTCAACCTTTATAACAACCCCATCTGTTGCATAATTAAGGCTTTTTCTTTTTTCATCCAATTTGTTTATAATTTTAATTGCTTCTTCAATTCCATTTGCAATTTCAACTTTGTTTGTTCTAAACCCTAATTTTTTAAGATAGCTCATGGTTTCAAAATGGCTTTTAAATTCGCCGTTTATAATTCCTGTATAAACAAAAATAGACAAATCTCTTTGAGCGGTAATTTTGGGGTCTAATTGTCGAACAGTTCCTGCGGCTGCATTTCTTGGGTTTGCAAAAGTTTTTTGTCCAAGTTCAATTTGTTTTTCATTTAATTTTTCAAAAGAAGTTATAGGCATATAAATTTCGCCCCTAACTTCAATATCAACTGGTTCAAAAAGCTTTAAGGGAATTGCTTTTATTGTTTTTAAGTTGTTTGTAATGTCTTCGCCAACAACACCATCACCCCTTGTTAGGCCTTGAACAAAAACCCCTTTTTTATAAGTTAAAGCTATTGCAAGCCCGTCTATTTTAAGTTCAACTGCCAGTCTTATATCTTTCGGTTTAGTATCAAATAAGCTCATCTGGCCCAAGTTTTCAGGGCTTGCTTCTTTTAAAACTCTTTCATACCATTTTTTTAATTCTTCAGGGCTATTGGAATTTTCAAGGGAATATAACCTTGTTTTATGCTGAACTTGGTTAAATTTTTCGCTAATGCCCCCCACCCTTTGAGTTGGAGAATCGGGCGTAATTAATTCAGGGTTCTCACTTTCCAATTTTTCCAGTTCATGGAATAAATTGTCATATTCATAATCTTCAAGTTTTGGTTCATCAAGGACATAATACAGATATGAATTTAATTCAATTTCCTTGCGTAATTTTTCTATTTTTTCTTGTACATCCATAGGAATTATTTTATTATAAAAATATGAATTTATGGAAATTATTAAACACAAATAACAAAAGAACTTTGTTCACAACGCCCACGCACTCTCAAAAAGCACCTTTTTTGAAAGAATTAAGCGAATTTTACAAAAGAGATTTATCTGAAATTGAAGGGCTTGATAATTTATCTGACCCGAAAGGTGTTATAAAACAAGCACAATTTAGGGCAAGTGAAATTTACGGAACAGAAAAAACCTTGTTTATAACTCAAGGTTCAACAACTGCAATTTTAGCCATAATGAAGGCAATAATCCGCCCAATGGATAAAATTTTGGTTGCAAGAAATTGCCATAAATCTGTAATTAACGGCGCAGTTATCTGCAATGCAGATATTAATTGGATTATGCCCGATATTAAAAATGAAGCTTCCAACAATTTTGGAATTTACGGTGCAATTAACCCAAAAGACCTTGAAAACCAGCTTAAATTAAATGATTATAAAGCATTTATTTTAACAAGCCCAACTTATGAAGGCATTAATTCAGATATTGAAGCAATTTCTAAAATTTGCAAACAATATAATACATATTTAATAGTTGATGAAGCCCATGGAAGCTTATATAATTTCTCATCAAGCTTTCCAAAAACGGCAATTCAACAAGGGGCAGATTTTTCCGTTAATTCACTTCATAAAAACGCAGGTGCTCTTAATCAAAGTGCTTTGTTGCATGTTTCAAAAGATGTTAAAAATTTCGACTTTGATATTATTCAAAAAACGGTTAATTTATTCCACACAACAAGCCCAAGCTACCCTCTTATAGCTAACATTGAAGAAACAATAAATTTTCTATCTTCAAAAGAAGGCCTAAAAACAATAGATGACCTTGTTTTAAATATTTTGAGCTTTAAAAAGTATTTTGAAAATACAGGGTATGAATTCTTGGAAGGTGAAAACCACGATATAACAAAACTTTTTATTAAATTAAAAGGTTTAGACGGTAATAAACTTTCAAACATCCTATCTGAAAAATTTAACATTGAAGATGAATTGAATAACTGTTTTGGTTCTCTCTTTTTAACAGGCATCGGAACAGAAAAAGGCAAGCTTGATAAATTAAGAATTGCATTATTAAAAATTCTTGATATGAAGCTTGAATTAAATGATGAACCGATTGCAGATTTTCAGCCCATGCCTTTAGTAAAAGTGCAACCTTGTGCTGCTTTATACGCTCCATATACTTATATAAATAAAGAAGATTCTGAGCTTCAAATAAGCGCAGATTCTATTATTCCATACCCCCCCGGGTTTGGTGTTTTATATAGCGGTGAATGCATTCAAGAATGGCATATGAAATATTTGGAAGATAATGTAAGAGTTATAAAATTATGAACAAAAAAAGAGCAATAATTGTTGTAATAGATTCTATGGGAATAGGCGCTATGCCGGATAGCCTTGAATTTGGCGATGATAGCACAGTTAACACCTTGTGCAATTTAGCAAAAGCAAGTGGGGGGCTTAATGTTCCAAACTTTGAAAAAATGGGCTTAGGAAATATTAAAAATATAGAAGGTGTTAAAAAAACAAATTCTCCAACAGCTGAATATGGAATAATGAAAGCAAAATCAAAAGGAAAAGACACAACAACAGGGCATTGGGAAATTGCAGGGCTTGTTTTAGATAACCCCTTTAAAACATACATTAATTTTCCTGATGAATTAATTGAAAAATTTATTCAAAAAACAAACTGCGGGGGAATTTTAGGGAACTTGCCCGCATCAGGCACAAAAATTATTGAAGAATTAAACGAAGAACACCATAAAACAAAATTTCCTATAATCTATACTTCAGCTGACAGTGTTTTTCAAATTGCAGTTGATATAGATTTAATCCCGATTGAAACATTATATGAATGGTGCAAAATTGCAAGGGAACTTTTAGATGAAGGCTATGGCATCTCAAGAGTTATTGCAAGGCCTTATAAAATAATAGACGGCAAGCCCACAAGAATTGGTTCATTGCGCCATGATTATTCCGTTGCACCCCCAAAAGACACTTTGCTTGATGAAATTGTTAAAAATAATGGAAAAGTTTATGCAATAGGTAAAATTAAAGATATTTTTACAGGCAAAGGAATATCTGAAAGCAAGCCCACGGGCGGCAACACCGAAGGTTTAAATGCAACACTGGATGCAATTCAAAATAAAAAAGATTCTTCTTTAATTTTTACAAATTTGGTTGATACAGATATGCTATATGGCCATAGGCGTGATTATTCGGGCTATAAAAAAGCAATTGAAGAAGTTGATTCATATCTTCCAAAATTTATTCAAAATATGGATGAAAACGACCTTTTAATTATAACCGCAGACCATGGCTGCGACCCAACTTATAAAGGGTCAGACCATACAAGAGAAATGGTTCCTGTTATAATTTATGGAGCAAAAACAGGCGATATCGGAACAAAAGAAAGTTTCACATACGTTTCAGACAGAATAAAAACTTGGCTTGAAATGTAGAGTTAAGATTTCTTTTTTCAATTTTACTTGCTGGCAGGTTTTATTTATATCTAAATTTTTTATAAATAAAAAATGCACCATAATATTCATTTTGGTGCATTTCTTTTTCTTTTCTTTATAATACCATTCTTTAAACCTTTCTTCAAGGTTTGGATTTTTATTTATTTTTATATTTTTAACTTCCTTTTATTCAATAAAATTAACCCTTTTCACCCCATTACAACATAATGAATATTTTGTTGCGTTTAATTTAATCGCACATTAAAAACAACCAGCCTTTTAAAATCATCTGTCTTTACCGAAAGGTGAGGCGTCGGGGCGGGAGTGACCTTTTTAGAAAATAGGCATTCTTTTTTTTAAAACTTATCTTCTTAATTAATAACGCAGCCCCGACTCTGAACGACTGAGGGGACAGATGATTTTAAAAGAAAAGACTAAACATATTTAAGCCGCGTTTCTTTCTTTTTCTGCCTATTTTCTTTCTTTGCGTGCGGCGTTTGAGCCAAAGAAAGAAAATAGGCAGAAAGCAATTAAATAATGAAAGGATAGTTTATGAAAAAAAGAGGTTTTACATTAGCGGAAGTTTTAATAACTTTAGCAATTATTGGCGTTGTAGCTGCAATTTCTATTCCATCTGTTATATCTAACACTCAACAACAAGAATTTAAAACAGGTTTAAGAAAAGCCGTCAGCGTACTTAATTCAGCAATAACAATGAACATGGCAATAGACGGCGAAAGCCCTTATGATAATGCAAATTTATTTGGGTATTTGCAAAGACACATGAATGTAATGAAATCGTATAACGGGATTAATAGTTTAAGAATATATTATTACTATATTTCGCACTCTGGAAAATCTTATTTGGGAAGTAATTCAGGTTTTTATACAGTAGATGGCATGCGCTTTGAACACTTATCATCAACATCAGATGCTCTTTCTGGCCCGGTTTTGCACGAAACAGGTCAAAGAACTTGTGTTAATGATATATATAATATATGTGGTGGGTGTGGTTCATATGGTTTAGCAACAAATCCGAATAAAACAACAAAACCACCTTGTGCAATAATGGTTGATGTTAATGGTGACAGAAAACCGTATCCCGGCAATGTAAATTGCGAAGATTCCAACTGTGCAAAACAATACAATATTTTGCAAGCACCTTTGCCAACAGATAAAAAAGTAAAAGATATTTTTACAATTTTAATAACAGAAGATAGGGCAATTCCTTATGGCGTTGTTGCCCAAAAAGCAATGTATCAGGCGCAAAGCAAGAAATAATTATCCTTTCGTTTAAAGTTGTAGGTTGGGGTTTCTACCCCAACTTTTTTTGACAATTCTGGAATTTGCCCCCTCTTAAATTTTACTAGCGGCTCATTCCTTGGATTTCGCTGCAAAATTTCTTATTCAAGAAATTTTTTCGCTTCACCCGTCATTCACCTTGGCGCACTTCGTTCGGGCTTTGCCCTCACATTCCTTGCTACGCCTCCTTTTGCCAAAATCTTTGATTTTGTGCAAAATGGGTCCTCTTGGAGGAGAATTTTCGCTTCTTGAATTTTGCTAGCGGTTCAAGCCTTGCAACTTCATTTCAAAAGCGCTAAATGCACTTTTTCCATTTCGTTCGGCTTTCACATTGGCGGGTTTCGTTTCACTTCACCCTACGCAAAATTCGCTTCTTGAATTTTGTTTCACTCGGGCAAGTCGCTCATATCGCTTACGCTTTTATTCGCTTATGCCCTCGCTACCGCGTGCTTCGCTTTCGCTCCGCACTCCACAAAATTCGCTTCTTGAAAATTCCTAGCGGTTCATTCCTTGGATTTCGCTGCAAAATTTCTTATTCAAGAAATTTTTTCGCTTCACCCGTCATTCACCTTGGCGCACTTCGTTCGGGCTTTGCCCTCACATTCGTGCTACGCCTCCTTTTGCCAAAATCTTTGATTTTGTGCAAAATGGGTCCTCTTGGAGGAGAATTTTCGCCTCTTGAATTTTGCTAGCGGTTCAAGCCTTGCAACTTCATTTCAAAAGCGCTAAATGCACTTTTTCCATTCCGTTCGGCTTTCACATTGGCGGGTTTCGTTTCACTTCACCCTACGCAAAATTCGCAATTATTAATTTTTTGTTTATTTTTTAAGGGTAATTAAAATTGAGTGGTAAATTGGTTATTGTTAAAGGAAGTAATTAACAAAAGGAGTATTTATATTATGGCTAAAACAATAGGTATTGACCTTGGTACCACAAACTCCGTTGTTGCGGTTATGGAAGGCGGCAAACCAACTGTTATCGCCAATGCGGAAGGTTCAAGAACAACCCCTTCAATCGTTGGCTTTTCAAAATCAGGCGAAAGATTGGTTGGGCAATTGGCTAAACGTCAGGCAATTTTAAACCCTGACAGAACCATTATTTCAATTAAACGTCACATGGGCGAAGATTGCAAAAAAAATATAGACGGCAAAGATTACACCCCGCAAGAAATTTCTGCAATGATTTTAAGAAAACTTGCAGATGATGCTTCAAATTATTTGGGTGAAAAAGTTACATCTGCCGTTATTACTGTTCCTGCATACTTTAATGATGCTCAAAGACAAGCAACAAAAGATGCAGGTAAAATTGCAGGCTTGGATGTTCTTCGTATCGTAAACGAACCAACGGCTGCTGCTTTGGCATATGGCCTTGAAAAAGAAAAATCAGAAAAAGTTTTAGTTTTCGACTTAGGCGGCGGTACATTCGATGTTTCAATTCTTGAAATCGGCGATGGCGTTCATGAAGTTTTATCAACTTCAGGTGATACACACTTGGGCGGCGATGATTTTGACCAAAAAATTATCGACTGGCTTTGCGAAGAATTCAAAAAACAAGAAGGCATTGACTTAAGAGCTGATAAACAAGCAATGCAAAGGTTGAAAGAAGCAGCTGAAAAAGCAAAATGCGAACTTTCAAGCGTTGTTGAAACAAATATCAACCTTCCATTTATTACAGCTGATGCTAACGGTCCAAAACACCTTGATATTTCATTAACAAGAGCAAAATTTGAAGAATTATCAAGAGATTTATTGGAAAGATGCAAAACCCCTGTTGAAACAGCTATTAAAGATGCAGGCATTTCAAAAAATGAAATCGATGAAGTTGTTTTAGTCGGCGGTTCAACAAGAATTCCTGCCGTTCAAGCGCTTGTTAAAGAATACACAGGTAAAGACCCTAACCAATCAGTAAACCCTGATGAAGTTG
Source organism: Candidatus Gastranaerophilales bacterium (assembly GCA_944325145.1). Classification (GTDB taxonomy): domain Bacteria; phylum Cyanobacteriota; class Vampirovibrionia; order Gastranaerophilales; family Gastranaerophilaceae; genus Galligastranaerophilus_A. The sequence continues at coordinate 6,108 of CALYDL010000007.1, read as the reverse complement.
TTGCAGTTGGTGCTGCAATTCAAGCAGGTGTTTTGGCAGGTGAAGTTAAAGATATCGTCCTTTTAGATGTAACACCATTAACTTTGGGTATTGAAACATTGGGCGGCGTTATGACACCTTTGGTTCAAAGAAACACAACAATTCCTGTTTCAAAATCTCAAGTGTTCTCAACTGCAGATGATAACCAAACAGCTGTTGACATTCACGTTCTTCAAGGTGAAAGACCAATGGCAAGAGATAATAAATCTTTAGGTATGTTTAGGCTTGATGGTATCCCGCCTGCCATGAAAGGCATGCCACAAATCGAAGTTACATTTGATATCGATGCTAACGGTATTGTAAACGTTACTGCCAAAGATAAAGCAACAAATAAAGAACAAAAAATTACAATCACAAATTCTTCAAACTTGTCTGAAGCTGACATTGACAAAATGGTTAAAGAAGCAGAAGCAAATGCATCTGAAGACAAGAAGAAAAAAGAAGAAGCAGAAACAAGAAACAATGCTCAAAGCATGATTTCAGCTGCTGATAGAATTGTTAAAGATTTCGAAGGCAAAATTTCGGATTCAGACAAAGCAAAATTAGATGAACAAAAAGAAGCATTGAAAAAAGCTTTGGATGAAAATAAATCTTATGAAGAAATTAAAAAATTGTCTGAAGATCTTCAACAAACAATGTATGCAATAAGCCAAGCAGCTTATGCTAAAGTTCAGCAAGAAGGCCAAAATGCTCAAACAGAAGGCGCACAAGGCCAAAATGCAGGCTCAGAAAATGCAAATTCAAACTCAAATAACAACAACGATGATGTTATAGACGCAGAATTTACAAAAAACTAAGCTAAATCATAATGATAAAATCTGCATTTCCTTTTTGGATATGCAGATTTTTTAATGCTTGATTTTCTCTTATGTAGATGATATTTTAGTTAATAATAAAGCAGGTTATGCATTGAACTTTGCTTTTATTTGAAGAATGAAAACCAAATAATTTTTAATCGTCACGGGCCTGTAGGACTCCGTTGCAAAAGTTGCCTAAATGGCAAGTTTTGAAATGGAGCAGGCGAATCGAGGCGAAGCCGAGTGAGCCGTATATCAATATACCGCTGCGCTTGGAAAATTGAAAATTGAATAAAACAATAAGTCGTCACGGGCCTGTTGGCAAGGACTCCACGAGAAAGATTGATAATCTTTCGAAGTGGATGGGAAGGATAGCGCACGCGCTACCGCTAAGCCAAAGGCAAGTGCAAATTGAAAATTAAATAAAAACAAAAAGTCGTCACGGGCCTGTGGCGCAGCGGTAGCGCAGGGGACTCATAATCCCTTGGTCGTGGGTTCGAATCCCTCCGGGCCCAAATTTTAAACAAAAAGAGGTAATTTAAAGCCTCTTTTTTTAGTGCCCGTTCGGGATGCAATCGCTTCGCTTTTGCCCTCTCATAAAAATGCTCAACGGTTCGCATTTTTATTCGGCAGAGTCTCCGGGCCCAAATTTATAAATAAAGAACCTAAATAAAAGGCTCTTTTTTAATGCAAAAATTTGGGGAGGAATTCTCACCCAGTGGGTTCTTCCCCTCCTTCCCTCGGAGATTATCAATCTCCTCGGGCTAAAGTCCTTCTCCGGTATATCATTATTATTTTGCGTAGTTTTTTATTTTTAATGAATCTAATGTTGTTAAGATAGATAAAATGTTAAATTACTTCTTTTTCTTCAATTAAATTTAACAAATGTGCAAAGGCATAAATATTCGGGCGGTTGCCACTTGCCTCTTTTATTAATTTTATAATTCCCTTATCTTCAAGTTTTTGTAATAGCGCATTTGCGGTTGCTTTTCTTTCAATTTTCGTTTTTTTTGAAAATTGTGTTGAATTTATAACAGGGTATATAAATAAAACATCTAAAATGCATTGTGAATGGATAGATTTTGTTGTTTCAGCAATTGTAGTTTTCATTTTTTCATACAAATCCATAATTTCTTTAATTTTTACAATATTTTTTTCGGATTGAATAATGATTGCGTTTAAGAAAAATTCAATCCAAGATTGCCAATCGTTTTTTACAGAAACATTTTTTAATTTTTGATAATATTCATCTCTATTGCTTTCAAAATATTCACTTAAATAAAAGGCGGGCATTTGCAAGTAGCCTTTTTGGAATAAAAATAACGGTATTAAAATTCTTCCTAATCTTCCGTTTCCATCCAAAAACGGGTGAATTATTTCAAATTGCGCATGAACTAAACCTAACTGGATAAGCAAGTCTATATAATCAGAATTAACAAATTTTTCCCAGTCATCAAGATATTTCATTAATTCTTGAGGGGCGGGCGGAACATAGCTTGCGTTTTCAATATTAGAACCTTTTGGTCCAATCCAATTTTGTATTTTTCTAAATTCGCCTCTTGCTCTGTTTTCACCCCTGACACCTTTTAGTAAAACAGAATGAATATCTCTTATCATATTTAAATGAATGAACGGCTTTTCTTTTAATTTTTCAACAGCAAAAAATGTGGCTTCACAATAATTATTAATTTCGTTAATATCTTGCTGTTTATTTATAGAAAAATCTTCCCCTGCATTTTGTTTATAAACTTCGGTTAAGGTTGCTTGAGTTCCTTCTATTTTGGACGATAAAGTTGCTTCTTTAGCGGTCATTGGTGCAAGCAAAATCCCGGGGTTTAATAAGTGCTTTAGTGCACCGTTGTAATTAGACAATGCAGAATTAGATTTGGAAATTAAAGGAATTAATTTAACAAAATCTAAATTAATATCATTCATTTTTGTTGGTACAAATGGCTTCATTTTACTTCACTCCAAAGCCATTATAGCATAAAAATTACGGTTGTGAACTATTTTTTAATAAAAAGCGTATGCAAATTTATTTGTGAACGCTTTTTGTCATGCAAATTTATTTGTGAACTATTTTTTAATAAAAAGCGTATGCAAATTTATTTGTGAACGCTTTTTGTCATGCAAATTTATTTGTGAACTATTTTTAATAAAAAGCGTATGCAAAATTTTGTTATTTTTTGTATAACCAAAAAATGAACAAAATTAATTTTAAATCGTTTTATATAATAAGGAAGAAAACTAACTTTACTTGACACAAAAAACAATAAAAAGGACAATGAGAGCTTAGATTTTGTTGGAGGTTATATAATTAAAAAAGCCATGGGAGTATTTATTTGCCTTTGCATAACGTCTTATTTTTCAACTGCTTATGCCCATGGAACATTTACTTGGTTTGGTTTTAAAAATGACAACGCCCAAGTTATGATAAATTCAGGCACACCGCACCACGGCCCTGCTTGTGCCCCCCATGATTGCGGACACAAAAAACCAAAACCGCCAAAGCACAAGCACCACAAAAAACCGCCAAAACACCACGAACATAATAGATGCTTCTGGTGGTGGTGTGATTAAAATTTGAAATATAAGGCAGTTTAATTAGCTGCCTTATTCGTTTTTAAACCCATATTTTTTTTCAACTTTTTCTAAAAACCAATCATAGTCTTTTTCGTCTAAATAATAAGGCCAGCCCGCTTTTTTATAATCTTTTTTAACACCCATCTCAAAGCCCACATTGTCATAGAAATCATCATTTGTGCTTGTTAATGTAACTTTCTTGCAGCCTGCTTCTTTGGCATGGTGAACGGCGGCATAAAGGGCAAGTTCGCCACTTCCTCTTATTGAACTTTTTTCATTGTCTGCAATCTCGGGTGCTGCTTGTAAAAATTCAAGGCTGCATTGCTTTTTGCCGCCTTTTGAAACATCTTTAAAAAACAAAATGCTTTTAACATCGCTTGCTTTTATGTCATCTTTTTGTCCTTCAGCCACAACATAAAACCTGTTGTTTCCGCCCTTAAAATAATTTTTCAAAATTGATTCCATATAAAGTGTTTTTGCCCAAATTGAACTTAAGCTGAAAATAAGCCTGTCATCTTGGCTTGAAAAATCTAATTCTCTAACTTGCGCCTTAATAGGGTTTTTTGTTGTTCTTCTTTTTAAGTTTACATCCATAATGTGGCGTGATGTAAAACTAACATGGTTTGATGTTTCAAAAACATCGTTTTTTGTTGCAAAGTTGTTTTTTGGGACAAGCGTTTTTTTGCCAAAATTTTGATAATTTGAAATTAAATTAAGCTGCAATTTTTCCATACATTTTATAAAAAAGAAAGAAAAAATAATTGCTAAAATTATTAAGCAATATAAAAACAAAAATAAGATTAAACGGAATGTTTTTATTACATAAAAAATGCCCCATAATGCTCATTATGTTGCATTCAAGTTCTATAACCTTATATTATCATTATTTTCAATACTGTTCAATACATAAATTTTCATCTTTTTTATAATTTTTCATTTCCTTTCATTCAATAATATCAATGCTTTTCACCTTAATGCCCCATAATGAATATTTTGTTGCGTTTAAATTTAACCGCACATTAAAAAACAAATAAGCCTTTTAAAATTGTTTACTTATATTTTTCTTTGCCTATTTTCTTTCTTTGAAGATTGATATACGGCTCATTCGGCTTTGCCTCAATTCGCCTGCTCCATTTCAGAAAGTTATTAACTTTCTTCAACGGAGTCCTGCACGCAAAGAAAGAAAATAGGCAGGAAAAGAAAGAAACGTTGGCTTAGTGAACAAGTTTAATCTTTTCTTTTAAAATCATCTGTCCCCTAAGTTCTCTTGGGTTTTGCTAGCGGTTCGCTCCTTGGATTACGCTCCAAATTCCTTTTTTAAGGAATTTTCCGCTCCACACGTCACTCACCTTGGCGCACTTCGGGCTTTGCCCTACGTGCTACGCAAAACCCGCTGTTCAGAGTCGGGGCTTCGTTATTAATTAAGAAGATTAGATTTTAAAAAATAATTGTCTATTCTCTAAAAAGGACACTCCCGCCCCGACGCCTCACCTTTCGGTAAAGACAGATGATTTTAAAAGGCTTGTTGGTAGATAAAAAGCTGAAAGATAAAAAATTAAAAATAGAAGAAAAAGATAAATATTAATGAAAGGATAGTATTAATGAAAAGATTTAAAAAAACTTTTACAGGGTGTAGTTCAATACAGAATGTATTGAACGAAACTATTGATAGCCGCCGTAGGATAATTGAGCAAACGAACGACAGCGTAAGCGATAGTGAGTCTTGCGAAATACCCACAGGCGGAAAAAGAGGTTTTACATTAGCAGAAGTTTTAATAACTTTAGCTATTATTGGCGTTGTTGCTGCAATTTCAATTCCAAGTGTTATTTCAAATTCTCAACAACAAGAATTTAAAACAGGGCTTAGAAAAGCTGTCAGCGTGCTTAATTCAGCAATTACAATGAATATGGCAATAGATGGGGAATCTCCTTATGATAATGCAAATTTATATGGATATTTAATGCGACATATGTCTGTTATGAAAAGTACAACTCAGTTGATAAAAGAATATATGATTCAGTCGCAATGGCAAAATGCGGCGTTTTACACAACAGATGGCATGAGGTTTGAATTAAGGAAAGGGCATAATTATCAGAGGCATAAATTGTATGAGAGCAATGTATACGCTTGTTATGGCGGACAAACCGGTGATTTAGATGTTGTTGACGGTCATCAATGCGGCGGCTGTGGCAGTTATGGCTTAAATAATAATTCTGATGGCACAACAAAACCTCCTTGTATTATGACTGTTGATGTCAATGGTGACAGAAAACCAAAACCTGTACTCTGGTTTTATGCTTTTTCTCCGCCTGTCAAATCAGTAAAAATAGAGCTTATGCGACAAAGTCGCACCGCTTCTTATTTTTACTAAGATTTGTTCATTCATTCCGCTTGCGCTTCATTCATAACGGCGGCTATCAACAGTTACGGCAGGAGTTCAACACTCCTGCCTGCACTCTGGTTTTCTCCGCCTGTCAAATCAGTAAAAATAGAGCTTATGCGACAAAGTCGCACCGCTTCTTATTTTTACTAAGATTTGTTCATTCATTCCGCTTGCGCTTCATTCATAACGGCGGCTATCAACAGTTACGGCAGGAGTTCAACACTCCTGCTGTAAAGTGACACCAAGTTTGAGAAAAAGTGACAGGGGAGTTTGAGAAATTATAGTTCTATTTGCATAGAAAATAG
>CALYDL010000006.1 GCA_944325145.1 Candidatus Gastranaerophilales bacterium | reverse complement strand
AAATCAAACTGCCGAAATGGACTTTTTTCGGACTGTACGGATAGTTTGATTTTTTCTTAAAAAGCTAGCGTTTAGACTGTTTTTAAGGTGTATATAACTTTTCAGGTAGTTTAATTCTAAAATTTCACTAGTTAATACTCCCGAAAGTATCGATATATTAGGCGTTTAAGGCACTTCCCTCAAAATGAGAAATAAGTAATTGAAAAGCTCAAAATGTCCGATTATAGGGTCGCAAAATACTCACTTATTCTTCTTGAAACACTTGCTATACCTAAATAATGCGACTGTGTTTGAATTGTAGGGGCGGACAAAATTGAGTAATTCGTATTAATCCCCAATTGATTAAGCCGATTTTTTGTTATAAATTGTTCAAAACGCCTAAAACATCAGCTTTTAGACGTTTAAATTTTTGATTACATTCTATTATAATTTTACATTTTCAGGTAATTGAAATAAAATTTTATTTTTTAGTCGGAAGTGAATTTTACAGGCGGAAAATATTTCCCCATTTATATTTGAGCAGAATTAATCAATATTTTATTCTCAAATTAAAGTCGACTTTTCTAAAACTAAGTGTAAAAAATATCTGTTTGAATATATTTAGCCAAGGTGGAAGAAACTCTGAGAAATATTTTCAAATTTTCACTCTATAAGCTGAATAATTATTGTTTTATTAATGTTTTAAAGCTGTTTTAGTGGTGTTTTAATAAAATTCTGCTTAACAATTCAATATATTTAGATACAAATCAACACATTTCCCCCTAAAACACTTCCAATTTAAGAATAGGGAAGCTAATATACAGTAGCTTTAATTGTATAAGGAATTATATGGCAGATAATAATACAGATATAAAAGATACATGGATAGATGTTGAAACACTTGCGAAGTTGAAAAACATCACAAAAAGAGCTGTCAGACTTTCTCTTAACCAAAATAAATATGAATATAAAACAGAGAATATTCGAGGCGGTAAAACATATAAAATTAAATTAAGTACTATTGAAGAAGATTTACAAGTCAAATATATTCAAGAATACTATAATGAGTTTAATTCCACAAAAACTGAAGTTATAGAACTAAATAATCTAAATATTAAGCAAGAAAAGTTAATTTCAGAACACCAAAAGAGAATTGCACTTGCAAAATATGACTTAATAATTAACTGGATTGATTTTAGAGAAAATTACAAAAAATATAAACTAAAAGTTAAAAGTAAAAATATAGATAAGGAATTTATTGAACTATACAATACAGGAATGCTTTATCAGGAAATTTTCATACATTTAGGCAAAACCTCGATAGGTTCACTCTACAGATGGCGAGCATTATTAGATTATAACAAGGATTGGACGGCATTAGTCGGGCAATATAAATATTCAACAAGAAAAGAGTACGGTACCTCCTTAAATGAAGAACAAATAAAAATTTTTATACAAATATTGTTATCCCCAAACGCTTTTTCAATAGGAAAGTCAATAAGTTTAACAAAACATATTTTAAAAGAAAGAGGTTATGAAATTCTGCCTAAAGATGTAACCTTTAGACGTTATGCAAATTGGTTTAAAGATAAAAACTATGATAAATGGATACTTGCAAGAGAAGGACAAAAAGCTTTAAAAGATAAGGTTGAACCGTACATTGTAAGAAATGCCACCTTGTTAAAACCTGGGCAAGTGTTAATCGCAGATGGTCACACTCTTAATTTCCAAGTAATAAACCCTTTTACAGGAAGACCAACAAGAGCAACATTATTAGGCTTTTTGGATTGGAAATCCGGAGGGCTTGCAGGATATGAAATTATGCTTGAAGAATGCACTCAAAATATAGCTTCGGCACTACGCAATGCAATTTTGAAAATGGATCATATCCCTGAATTTGTTTATCAGGATAACGGCAGAGCCTTTAAGAGTAAATTTTTCAACGGGGATAAAAAGTTTGAAGAATTAGGATTTACAGGAGTTTATCAAAGATTAGGAATAAAGCCGATATATGCCACTCCATATAACGCTCGAGCTAAGGTTATCGAGCGTTTCTTTTTGGATTTTCAAGAAGGCTTTGAAAAACTTATGCCAAGCTATATCGGAACAAGCATAGAAACAAAACCCGCATATCTTAAAAGAAATGAAAAACTCCATAAAACAATACACCAAAAGAATAACTTTATACCGACAATACAACAAACAATAGCATTAATAGAGGAATGGCTAAAATTTAAACACGCTCAACCCTGCACAAATGATACAGATAAAACAATTCAAGAAGTGCTCGATGAAGCAGAAAAACAAGGAATAGACGAAAACAAACTTGATGATTTAATGATGGCACAAGAAATTAAACACATAGGAAGAAACGGTATAACTTTTCTAAAGTCTGATTATTTTGACGAGGCATTATATGGAATAAAAGAAAAAGTAATAATAAAATACAGCTTATTTGATTTAAGTTACATAAAGGTTTATACCCTCAAAGGGGAATTTCTGTGTAAAGCTCAAAGAGTAACTTCAACCCACCCTCTTGCTTATCAAATGGGAGAGATTAAAGATGTTGAAGATTACAAACAAAAAATTGAAAAACAAGCAAAATTAAGACGTAAAACAATAAAAGCAATAAAAGAACATTTTAATATTAACGATATGGATTTATTAGAGAGTGAATTAATAAAAGATTTTAATAAAAAAGAAGAAGTATTAACGCAAACAAATATTCCGATAAAGAAAACACTAAAAGCATCAAAACAACAAATTGAACCTAAAATAAAAAGTTCAATTGTTGCACGCCCGATATTTAAGAACAGTTATGAACGATATGAATGGCATATGCAAAACGGTTGCATAGGAAACGATGATCGTAAATGGCTTAGTGAATATATTAAATCTGATGAATACAAAGAAATATATTCATAATTAGTCAGGGTTGAAAATAGCTGGAGAATATCTGCCCAAAAGAGTTCGTTATAAAAAAGACAAAAGAGCTAATTTATAACAGACAAGAGATAGCTTTTAGAGCATAAATTACAGACACAAAAAGACAAAATCAGTTCCAATTTCTGTATAAGCAAGTGATTAATGTTAATGATGACAGAAATAGGAATTTTAATATGAAAAAAGTTTTTGTAAAAACTAATAACGTAAAGCGGTTTGTAACAATGATGAACAACCTGCAAAATAGAGCAGAAGGTGTTCCCGGTATGGGGCTTGTATATGGGGATCCGGGACTTGGAAAAACACAAGCAATAAATTGGTGGGCGCTAAAAAATGATGCTTTATTAATCCGCTGTACACAGTTAATGACACCAAAGTGGCTTCTTTGTGAAATTCTTGATGAAATGGGAGAAATTCAAAGCACAAGAACTTCAGAATGTTTTAATCAGGTAATCAGAAATCTTATTATGAACCCTCAAGTTTTGATTATTGATGAAATTGATTATTTAACGGTTGAAACAAAAGCCGTTGAAACTCTAAGGGATATTCACGATAAAACAAATGTTCCAATTGTACTTGTAGGAATGACTAATGCTAATTCTCGACTAAAAAGGTACAAGCATTTATACGACAGAATATCTGAAATAATTAAATTTGAGCCGTTTTCAAAAGAGGATATAAAGATAATTATTAATGAATTATCCGAAATTAAGATGAGTGAATGTGCAATAAAATCTATTTATTCAAATACAAACAGATTCAGACAAATTGTAAAAATAATAAATAAAGCAGAACAATTAGCAAAATCAAACGGATTAATCACTATAGATGAAGTTCTGATTAAAGAGGTGTTAAATAATGAAACAGACAATATTGAAGATAATTAAAAAGATTAAAAGAATATCTTTAGATGATTTGATAATTCTATCTGAATTAGATGAAAACGAAATACACCCCATATTGGATGAGCTATTAGAGGAAAAAATGATTTTTAAAATTTCCTCTTTTGAATATGCTTATCTAAAAACAGCTATTTCACAAGAAAATTTACCCCCTGAGCAGAGTGAAATTAAACAAGAAAAAGGTTATAAAAAAGTAATTCCTTTAAACATAAATACAAATAATATGTTTATAAAGCAAAATGAAGAGGATATTTTTATTAATGCACCGGATTATGCAAAACCTTATCTGATAAAATATATTACAGCGCTAAAGCTCGCACGTAACTTAAAAGGAAGGGCTTTAAAGGCATTTTTAGCTGAGTTTTCAAATAAATACCCTAACTACCAAATATCTTATTCCCAATTTATAAAAATAAAGTCTAAATATATAAAATACGGGCTAAAGGGTATAATTCCCAAATACGGCAACTCTAAAGGCAGAAGTGTTGTTTCGGATGATTTATACAATAGATTTAAAGAGTTGTATTTAAATGCTGATAAATATTCAATCAGAAAATGTGTTGAAATTATAAAACAAGAAAATCCTAAAAGGACAATCCCATCACATACAAGCTTTAGAAGAAGATTAGAAAGAGAATATTCTATAGAAGTTATCCGACAATTGCGAGAAATAAATTTAAATCTGCCGAGCTTGGAAAAGTTAGACAAGAATTAAAACGCCTGCAAACTTCATTTCCTAATCGAGCGTGAAATTTTAGGTGTAGAGTAAATCCTGCAAATTTTTGTGCTATCCTTGTAGAAAAAGGAGGTATATTGAATAAAATTTCAAAAGAAATTATAAATGAACTCTTGAAGTTAAAAACAGATAATACATTATATCATAGAGAAAACTCTACTCTAGAATTTAAAGAACAATTTAATTTTGCGGGATTAGCAGATTATTTAAAAGATTTTGCAGCATTTGCAAATAATAATGGTGGATACCTAATTTTTGGGGTAAAAGATAGACCAAGAACTCTAATTGGTATGTCTCACAAATCTATTGAGCAGTTTGAAAAAATTGATCCTCAAGAAATTACAGGTGGTATTTTAGAATATTTTTCTTCTGAAATAAAATATGAATATGGTTCATTTGATATCGATGGGAAAATATATGGTGTATTTTATGTTGAAGAAATGAAAAATAAACCAGTTATTGCAAAAAAAAATGCAGGGGATGTTTTTAGAAATGGTGAAATTTATTACCGTTACGGAGGAAGAACTGATAAAATCAGACATGCGGAACTTGAAGCTATAATAAATGGAAGAATTGAACAAACTAATAAAGAGTGGCGTAATTTTTTAAAATCAACGTCAAATGTTGAACCTTCTAAAACTCATCTTTTAACATCTCAAACATCTACAATCGGTAAAGATAATAATATTTTATACATTGATGCAAAGACTGCAGAAAAAATAAATTTTTTAAAAGAGGGTGAATTTAAAGAAACTGCGGGAGAAAAAGCTATTATGTTAATTGGTAGAGCAAAAATGTTAGAAGCTCAAACAATTGAGAAAGAGGTTGAAAAAAGTCTAGTTGAACTATATCCATATACATATAAAGAACTTGTTGAATATATAAAAAAAGAAAATCCAGAAATAAAACAAGGAGATATAAATAACATTATAAAAGAAGATAATTTAAAGAAGAAAAAAGAGTATTCTGCTTATAATTTCAGGAGTAAAGAACAAAAAGTCAAATATGAAACAGAAGGAATATTACCCAAAAATCCAACAAGTATATATAATAAAAATGCAATAGAATATATATTGGAAGCTTTTTCTAGTTCTACGTAAAAGCTCTAAATTTTCTCAATATACCAATTAGAATTTACAAAGTGATTTCTCTTGTTTGTCGGCGTTAAACGGGCACGCTACGCTTCAGCCCTCTGCCGACAAACCGCAAGTTCCATTGTAATTGGAAGTAATAGCTTCGCCATTTTAACGCACTCGCTCAAAAAAGCCTAAACAAGTTTAGCTTTTTATTCGCTCCTTTGTTATAGAAATTGTATTCCATTGAGTTATCATCTTTAAAGTTATAAGAACATTTATTTAATTGTGTTCTGCAATAACTTTCAAAAGCTGTTTGTAGTTCTTTTGCAAACTTTTTTCTAAATTCAGGATAATTTATCTCTAAGGTTTCTCTTGTCAGTTTATTTTTCACTTTCATTTCGCTACGCTCCATTACAGATACAGGCTCACAAGTTTCACCATAGGTTCAACTGTTCGCTTTGCAAAAATCATCTTCAAACCCTCTTATATTATCAAGCTCTATATTGTATCTTTTGCCTTGCTTATCAACACAAGTCGCATAATCTATCTCTGCATCGGCGAATTTGTTTTTCCAAATACAAATCAGCAATCCGATTTCTTGTGTTTTTAAGTTTAAAACCTTTGTTCCGTATAAGTGATAATCTTTTTCTGTCATTATTTATTCCTTTCAAGTATCAAATCTGAATAGATATCATCAGGCTTTTGTGGGTCTATTAAAAACTCTTTCATAAATACAAATCTTTCTCCGCAAGTGTTTTCACAAATTACAGTGTCAAAGTTATAGAATCCGATTACTTTGTAATACTCATTATCATAGTTTTTAAAGCCTTTAATCTTTTTAAGCTTGTATTTTTTGCCTAATTCAATCATTGTTACCCCTAAATCTATTTACAGCAATGACATTAATTACTCTTGGTTTATTGAATATCAACTAATTTCCCTAAAAACGTATCATTCAGACACAAATTTTTCTTGCAGGTACTTGAAAAGCCATAAAAACGAGTTAATGTGTAGTAGCGAGAGATTTTTAATGAAGAAAGGAGTTTTATGAAGAACTACAAGTTAAAAGAACAAGCAAAATCACTTTTTATCAAAGGACAAATGACGCAAGAAGAGCTTGCAAGAAAACTAAATATTAGCGAAAGGACAATCCGCAGATGGAAACAAGCCGGAGGTTGGAAACAATTAAGAGATGATTTTCGACAAAATAACATATCTTTTCATCAAGAGTTATATTTATTTGCCAAAAAGCTGATTTTATCCATAAGAAAAGATATCGAGAAAGGTATAAAAATTGATACAGGAAGACTTTTTGCTATATCAAAACTGTTGCCGTTAATTAAATTAGTAAAAGAATATGAAGATTCAGTAGCTAAGGCTAAGACAACTAATGTTGTTAAAAATGTTAATATATCATCAAAGACAATAAAACAAATTCAAGGAGAAATTTTGGGGCTGGACACTGCTACATAACAAAGCAAGTTAAAATCGTTTCTAAGGAACTTTATGCTATTGGACACAGATTTTATTACAAAGCACATTTACTTGCCCATAAAACCATTTTTAAACAGCTTTTAAACAATATTTTAACTATATTTAAAAACTTTCCGGATAATTTATGAAATAAACATTTAATTTATCAGAATCACGCCTTAGATTTTCAATAATTGGTGTTATGTTTCTAAGCTCCTCATATTCTTGTTGTTTTTGACAGAAATAATTAATTACAACAACTGTATTATAAATCCGCTCAGCTAGTTTTTCTAACTTCCTAAAATCTTTTTGTTTAATCCGATATTTCTTATTTTTACTCATACGACCTCCTTTTTAGGTGTCGTATTCATCACTCGAAGGTTGTTAATTTTCAAGTATTAAACTACTAACAGTTCTGGTTTTTATGCTAATATAAAGAGGAATTAGGGAGTGTGCGAAATGTCATATCAAAGTGAAGCAGAGTTAGAGAAGCAATTAATAAACAAGTTGTCTTCTCAGGGGTATAGCTATATAAAACTTGAGGATTACAAGGCTCTTGAAAATAATTTTAGAGTACAGCTTAATTACATTAATAAAAGCATCCTAGAGGGTGTTGATTTATCCGATAAAGAGTTTGAAAGAATTCTTATTTATCTTAACGGTAAAACTGTTTATCAATCAGCAAAACAACTCAGAGACCAATTTATTTTAGATAGAGATAATGGCAGGCAAGTATACATAAATTTCCTTAATGAAAACCCTGAAAATAATGTTTATCAGGTAACAAACCAAGTAACTGTCCAGGGTAAATATGTTAATAGATATGATGTTACTATCTTGATAAATGGTTTACCTCTTGTTCAAATTGAACTTAAAAGGCGTGGGGTAGATATTAACCAAGCTATAAATCAAATAGACAGATATCGACAACACTCTTTTAAAGAGCTTTTTAAATATATTCAGATTTTTATAGTTTCTAATGGTGTTGAGACAAGATATTTCGCCAATACTAATGAGCCTAGAATAATGAAGTCTTTGACTTTTTATTGGACAAGAGAAGACAATGAGCGTATTAACATACTTGAAAATTTCTCGTCTGAATTCTTGGAGAAAAATCGCCTGTTAAAAATGATAACTAAATACATGGTTATCAATGATACTGATAAATGCCTAATTGTAATGCGACCTTATCAGGTCTATGCAACAGAAGCTCTCATAAGACAAGCTCTAAACACTAATTCTAATGGCTATATTTGGCATACGACTGGTTCAGGTAAAACATTAACAAGCTGGAAATGTGCAAACTTGCTAAAGAACGAACCAAGCATAGCAAAAGTTTTCTTTCTAATAGACAGAAAAGACCTTGATACTCAAACGATTGAAGAATTCAATAAGTTTGAAAAAGACTGCGTTGATAATACGGATGATACAAAAGTCCTTGTAAAACAGGTAAAAGACCCAAATAAAAAACTTATAGTAACAACTATTCAAAAAATGGCAAAAGCTCTAAATACTCCTAAATATTTAGAGGTAATGAATAAATACAAAAATGACAAAGTTATTTTCATTATTGATGAGTGTCATCGTTCACAATTTGGCGAAATGCATAACCAAATAAAGCGACACTTTGTTAATGCTCAATATTTTGGTTTTACAGGAACACCTCGTTTTGTAGAAAATAAATCTCAAGACGGCAGAACAACTGCCGATATGTTCCAAAAACTTCTTCATGCTTACTTAATTAAAAACGCTATCCATGACCATAATGTTTTAGGATTTTCGATTGAATACATCCAAACTTATGAAGGTGAATACGATGAAAATGATGAAACAAGGGTAGAAGATATTGATAGAGAAGAAGTCTTTATGGCTGATGAAAGAATTAATATGATTGCAAATCATATCATTAATCACCACTCGCTAAAGACAAGAAACGGTAAATATACCTCAATTTTTGCGGTTTCATCAATTCCTCAGCTGATAAAATATTATGACACTTTTAAAAAGTTAAAAGATGAAGGCAAGCATAATTACAATATTGCAGCTGTCTATTCTTACGGAAGTAACGAGGATTTATCCAATAAGGAAGAACATTCAAGAGATAGTTTAGAAAGAATTATCAAAGATTATAATGAAATGTTTGAAACAAACTTTGATACAAACACTTTTGGTGCTTATAACAAAGATATTTCAAACAGATTAAAGCAAAAGAAAAATCCTCAAATTGATATTTTGTTAGTTGTAAATATGTATCTTACAGGGTTTGATTCAAGACCTTTAAATACTCTATATGTTGATAAAAACTTGGATTGGCATAACTTATTGCAAGCATTTTCAAGGACAAACAGAGTTGAAAAAGAAACAAAACCTTTTGGCAACATTGTTTGTTATAGAAACCTTAAAAAGAAAACAGATGATGCCCTAAAACTATTCAGCCAAACAGATAAAGCAGAAGAAGTTTTAGTTAAAGATTATGACTATTATAAAGACCAATTTGAACAATACGCAGCCGAGCTTTATAAAATGGCATCAACTCCTCAAGCTGTCGATGGTTTGATGGATGAAAACGACCAAGCGAAATTTGTCATAGCTTTTAGAGAATTGTCAAAGATTCTTTTAATCCTAAAAACCTTTGTTGAATTTAGTTGGGAAGATTTAGAACTTACTATGACACAACAAAGCTATGAAGATTATAAAAGCAGATATTTAACAATAAATGACAATATAAGAAAAGTAAAACAAGCTGAAAAGGTTTCAATACTTAATGATATAGATTTTTCTATTGAAATCATTCAGACTGATAAAATTAATGTCGCATACATTATGAACCTTTTAAGAAATATAGACTTTACTAACTATGAACAAAAAGAGAAAGACATTAATAATATCTATAAAGAGCTTGATAGAAGCGATAACCCTGAATTAAGAAGAAAAGTTGATTTAATTAAACAATTCATAGGCGAAGTTGTTCCAAAAATGTCTGCTGATGATTCAGTTGATGAAGAATATTCAAACTTTGAAACAGCTCAAAGGAATAAAGAAATCGAAGACTTTGCCCTTGAAAACAAACTTGAGCCTGATTTCATAAAGAATTCCATAAACGATTATGAATTTACTGAAATTCTGGACAAAGACAAAATCAGAGAAGGTATCACAAGTGATATTCCATACTTTAAGAAAAAATCTTTAGTTGAAAAGATTATGGAATTTATTATCAACAATGTTACTAAATATCAATAGGAGTAGCGATGAGTACAGTACAAATACAAAAAGAACAAAAATCTGAACTGCATACAAAGCTTTGGGAAATGGCAAACGAGCTTCGCGGGAATATGGAAGCTTATGAGTTCAAAAACTATATTTTGGGCTTAATCTTCTATCGCTACTTGTCTGAGAGAACTCAAAATTATATCAATGAGCTTCTAAAACACGATAATATCACTTATGAAGAGGCTTGGGAAAAAGATGATTATAAAGAAGCCTTGAGCGAAGACTGTTTAGACCATCTTGGATATATCATTGAACCCAAGTATTTGTTTTCAAATTTAATTAAAATGATTGCAAAGGGTGAATTTGGTATAGATTACCTTGAAAAAGCAATTTCATCAATTACAGAATCAACAATCGGACAAGAATCCGAACAAGACTTTGACGGTCTTTGGGAAGATATGGACTTAAAATCTTCAAAGCTTGGCAAAATGGTTAGCGAAAAATCTAAACTTATAGCTAAAATCCTAAACACCATTAATACAATAGATTTTCACCTTGAAAATATGGAGCTTGATGTTCTTGGCGATGCTTATGAGTATCTTATCGGCATGTTTGCACAAACGGCAGGCAAAAAAGGCGGAGAATTTTATACCCCTGTTAATATGTCAAAACTTGTTGCAAGACTTACAACCGTTGGTTTAACAGAAGCAAAAACTGTTTCAGATTGTGCTTGCGGTTCAGGCGGTTTGCTTTTGCAAGTCGGTAAATACTGCAAAGTAGGTCAATACTTCGGTCAAGAGCTTACAAGTACAACCTATAACCTTGCAAGAATGAATATGTTGCTCCATGGTATAGACTACAAGAAATTTGAAATTCTAAACGTTGATACTCTTGAAAAAGACCAAAATGAGGATAGACAATATACAGTTCAAGTCGCAAACCCGCCTTATTCAACTTCTTGGTCTGCAAACCCTAAGTTTTTGGATGATGATAGATTTTCTGTCTATGGAAAACTTGCACCAAAATCCACAGCCGATTTTGCCTTTGTGCAACATATGATTTATCATATGGCAGAAGATGGGAGAATAGCTGTTCTATTGCCTCATGGCGTATTATTTAGAGGTAATGCAGAAGAAACAATAAGAAAATATATTGTTAAAAATATGAATTACTTGGACGCTGTAATCGGGTTGCCTGCAAATTGTTTTCAAGGAACTTCAATCCCTGTTTGTTGTTTAATCCTAAAAAGAGAAAGAAACGGCAACAGCGGAAATATTTGTTTCATAGACGCTTCAAAATACTATGTTCAAGGCAAAAATCAAAATTCTATATCTGATGAAGATATTGAAAGAATAGTTTCAGCATACGCTGAACGCAAGGAAATTGAAAAATTCTGCCATATTGCAACTATGCAAGAAATAGAAGAAAACGACTACAACTTGAATATCCCTCGCTATGTAGATACTTTTGAACCTGAACCCGAAGTTGATTTACAAGCGGTAAAAGAAAGCATTAAAACCCACAAAACCAATATCCAAAAACTGGAACAAGAAGTCCAAGCCTACTTGGATGAGTTGGGGGTGTAGAGTATGTTTTTAATTGAAGATTTAATAGAACAAATACCTGAAGCAAAAACCAAAAAATTATTTATAGAAACATATGCTTCGTATACACATGGTAATTATAGAGCTTGTATAGTTATGCTTTGGACAACTATTATTTGCGATTTAATATATAAATTACAATATCTGTCTAATAGCTATTCCGATGATGTTTCTGAAAAAATTCTTGCGGAAATAGAACAAAAGCAACGAGCGAATCCAAAATCGCCAGAATGGGAACAAGAATTAATAAAATTAATAACTAAAAGAACTAATTTATTAACCACTATTGAACTCGACAATCTTGAATATATTAGAAAACAACGAAATTTATCAGCTCATCCGATTCTTAATGACAATGATTTATTACTAAATCCAACAAAAGAATTGACAAGAGCATTACTACGTATTGCATTAGACTCAGTATTATTAAAATCAGCAATTCTATCAAAACAGTTTGTCGATTATATGACCGAGGATTTGGCAAGCAAAAAAGAGAATTTTAGATATGATGAAAATGGCTTGATAAATTATGTTAAATCAAAATTTATGCTGCACTTAAATGATAAACAAATAAAAAAGCTTATCAAATGTTTTTGGCGTTTTGTTATGAATCCTAAGAGCCAAGAAGAATTGGCTAATATAAAAATAAATTATTCGGTACTTCTGTTTTTAAGTATTGAATATTCTGATTTATTCAAATCTGCAATAGAAGAAAATCCTAGCCATTATAATTATTCAAAATCATCACAAAAATACGTTGTTGATTTATTAAAGAAAAGCAATTATATATATAAATACTTAGATGAAAGTGTTAAAATTCTTCTGAAAAACTTAGCAAATAATATAACCCTATTTTTTGCTTGCCCTTTTTTGTCTGATAATATAGAACGTCATCTTAATTTTGTTATAGAAAAAATTCAAGATTATTCTCAGAGAATTTTACCTTACATAGAAGTGTCAGATATTGTAAAAATTTATGAATTAGCAAAAGATGGAAATGTAATAGATTTATTTGTAACAATAGCAATTAGTGCCTATTGTAAAGCAGGATGCTATGATGAAGCCGATAGATATTTTGAAATATTTATAGAACCATACTTAAGTAGTTTTAACGAAGATAAGTTTTTAAAACTAATTATAGAAGCGAATAAAAATAATCAAGTGTATGGTCGAGGACGAGCATATAAAGACCATAAACAAGTAATTAATGAATACATAAAAAAAGGTTACAATATAGATAAAATCAAGGCATTAAATATTAATAACTGGAATGATATCCTTGAGGATGTTCTGGGAGATTCTAATGAGCAAACTTAGATTAAGAATTAATAAATTCCAAACTCTACCGCAAACAACAACTGTGGATAATTTGGGGGTGTAGAATGGGGAAATTAACAACTGAACGCAGGAACTATATCTTAAATAATCTATTGCTGTTTATTAAGCATGAACTAGAAGAGGCAGGAGTTACAAAAGATAGTTATTGGTTCGAATGTAGATTTGAACAAGAACGCTACTTAATGGGTGTCCCAGAACCCAAAATAGAACCACCAAGTCGTGACACTCAGAAATTTTTGAATATATGCCCATGTGCCAAAGATGAATTAGAAGCCGTAATTAAATATGGTATTGCACACGAATATTTAACAAGATTTAGAGGTATTTCTTGTAAAATAACCTATTTGGGTATGAATCTTGCTGAAGATTATGAAGAAAACATTGAGGGAAATGACTTTTTTCACCCTTTAATATTAAAGCTAAATTGTGTAGATAAAGAATTATTGGAGTTAGTAGAAAAATCTCGTTATTTGTATTATGAGAATAATCTACAAGGTGCTGTGGAAAAAATTTGGGATGCACTTGAACGTAGCAAAACAATTTTAAATGATGATAAGAAAAAAGGTGCTAAAGAGTTATGTGAATTGTGTGCTGGAGATTTAGATAGCGACATATTTAATAATGAATATGTTACTTTAACAAATATTGGCAATAATTATCAAATAAGACATTTTGAAACAAGTAAAAAAGCAATAGAAGACGAAGATACATTGAAATACTTGTATTTTAGAGCCTTTGCACTTGTTAATTATGCAGTCAGTAAACTTAATTCCCAACAAACAAATCAAGTAGAGGTGCTAAATGACTAAACCTAAATTAAGATTTAAAGATAAAAATGGAAATGCTTATCCAGAATGGAGTTCTAAGCAATTTGATGAAGTATTTGAAATATTACAAAATAATACGTTTTCAAGAAAAGAACTTAATTATAGTAACAAGTCTGTAAAAAACATACACTATGGAGATATTTTAATTAATTATCCTTTAAATTTGAATTGCCAAATTTGTGAGATACCCAATATTAATCAAGATATTGATTTAAGTAAATATAAATCTTCAAGTTATTTGCAAAACGGTGATGTGATTTTTGCAGATACTGCAGAAGATGAAACTGTTGGAAAAGCTTGCGAATTATATAATGTTCAAGAAAAAATGTTATCTGGTTTACATACTATTCCTTGTCGTCCTAAATTTAATTTTGCTAGTAAATATTTAGGGTATTTCTTAAATTCAAATCTTTATCATAATCAATTACTACCGCTAATTACAGGAATAAAAGTGTCTTCTGTTAGTAAATCATCTATAAAGACGACAGAAATTTATTATCCTTGTCTTGAGGAGCAAGAGAAGATTGCGGGATTTTTGAGCAAGGTTGATGAGTTGATTAATGAGTGTGAGAGTGAGGTTAAAGACCTTGAAGAACAAAAGAAAGGGCTTATGCAAAAAATCTTTTCTCAACAAATCCGCTTCAAAGACTCCAACAACAACCCCTACCCAGATTGGGAAGAAAAATATGTAAATGAGGTTTGTGATATATCTACAGGCAAGGGTAATACGCAAGATAAAGAAGACAATGGCATTTATCCTTTTTATGTACGTTCAGCTATAATAGAAAGAAGTAATAAATACATATTCGATGGAGAGGCTGTACTTACTGTTGGTGATGGAGTTGGTACAGGGAAAGTTTATCATTATGTAAATGGGAAATTTAATTTCCATCAAAGAGTGTATAAAATGTCCAATTTTAATGGAATATTAGGAAAATATTTTTATTATTATTTTTCAACACATTTCTATGACCGTGTAAAAAAGATGACGGCAAAAACTTCGGTAGATTCTGTTCGACTGGAAATGATATCAAAAATGACTTTATTAATACCTTGTCAAGAAGAGCAAGAAAAGATAGCAAAAGTATTATCCAAAATGGATGAGCTTATTGAAGAGAAAAAAGCACTACTTATTGACTTGCAACAATTCAAAAAAGGCTTACTCCAACAAATGTTTGTATAATAGGAGGCATGCATGGGTAAAAAATATAGTGAAGAAAATATATTACGCAGAATAATGAGTATACCTAAAATCCATGATGCTATAAAAAATAAAGAGGATTTAAGTAAGTTTTCTAATATAGATAAGATTACTTACATATTGTGGAGGGATGGCTATACAAGAAATAGCGATATTGCATTGTCTATTGAATTTTACAAACAGTTTCATTCTGAATATATACAGGATGATGATGCAATAAAACTTGAAGATTTATATAACGTCCCTAAAATGTATGATATACAAAGAACTCGTGCAAATATTCAAAACACACAAGGACTTTTTCCTGCAACGGAAGAAGTTCAGCAAGCCAGACTAAAAAGAGCTAAAGAATTTCGTGAACATTATAGCGAGCAGAAACGAAAAACTTTTAGAGGTTTACCTGATTATTATATGTATATGGATGAAAGTGGGAAAAATGCTCCTTATTTTGTTTTAGCTGGGATATTATTGAACGGCAAAAATAATGTTCAATCTCAAAAACTTAGATTCAATGACTTAAAAAAGAGGTTGAATACTAAGCACAAATTAAATATCGAAGAATTAAAATTTACTGATATAAATAAAAGAAATTTGGATTTCTACAAAGATTATTTGAACGAAATATTTAGAGAGGGTGCTCCTTTTACATTTCTTTCTATAATAGTTGAAAATAAAGGATTAAAACGCAAAACAGAGCAAAAAAAGACAAAATACCTACTTGAGATATTCTTAAAAGAACTAACATCTGTTATTGTAAGGTCAACTTGTGGCTCACCATATGCAGAGAAAAGCGCTAAATTACATATAACTTTAGACAAGGATAGTGAGGGATATGATGCAGTAGCAAGAGAAAAAATCAAACAGGAACTGGATTTAGAATTAAAACAATATTATAAATACCTAATTGCATTAGATGACTTTAAAGATGTCGATTCAAAAGATGAAATATATGTTCAAATTGCAGATTTGTATGCAAGTTCATTAAGTAATATATTTTCTGGTATAAAAGCAGATTCAGATACTGCAAAATGCAAAAAAGAGTTTGCTCAATTATTTCTCAATAATGTTGGAATTACAAAAATAGATGATTCATTTCCAGTGAGGGATAAATCTAAAATAGAAAATTACACCAGATATATAAATAAATTTATTACTTCGGAGGGATAATATAAAAAAGGACATATGATGAAAAAGTTTTTAGTTTTATTGTTAATATTATTATTTGCAAATATCGCATTTGCAGTTAATTCTTATGACCGTTATGGGCAAAAGACAGGTTCATACAGGCAAACAACTTCAGGCTACAATTCTTATGACAGATACAGTTCTAAAACAGGCTCATACAAAAAGACCTCAAACGGATACAACAGGTACGACAAATATGGACAAAAGACAGGAAGTTATAAAAAGACATCTTCAGGATATAATTCCTACGATAAATATGGACAGAAAACAGGTAGCTACAAAACAAATTCTAACGGTGTAACTACAAAATATGATAAATACGGGCAAAAAGTAGGAACATTCAAAAAAGACTCATCTGGTAGAATAACTGAATATGACAAATACGGCAGAAAAGTCGGAAGCTACAGATAACTATTTTTAAATCTTTTCGCAGACATGTAATTTCTATAAAAAAACTACATTAAATCTTTTGCCAAAACTTTCTCGCAAGGATTTCTTAAGTGCTCAATCAATGCCGGACCAACATCTTTTTTCAAGTATCTGTCAAAAGTCTTTTCACTTGGGAAATTAGCAACTGCAACATTATCTTTATCAATTGCATACACCAATGTTTTAAACCAACAATTATAAATTGAAGGGGCATTTGAACTTAAATACAGATTTTTATAATACTCGTAATATTCAGGTTTTATACGATATTCTTTATTTTTCAACCCTTTTTTAGATAATAATGCATCTTTTCCAAATTGTTTAAATTTAACTTTTGCCTTGCACAATGCAGAATAACTGGATTTTTTATCAGGGTTTTCCATGTTCCAATTTTCAAGAAATTCAACAATTTCTTTGTGTTTCATCTCTTGAGTTAATTCAATAAGTTCAAGATATTTACTTGCTTGTTTTTTTGCCCAATCGGGAGCTTTTTATAAAACTTTGAATCTTTATTGTCTTCTTTTTGCTTATAATATTTTCGCTTGAATTCTAATGGCAGAGAGTCTAAAGAAATAAAATAATTTTTATATTTTCCTTGTTTTTCAAAGACTGCAACATATTCTCCACGCTTGCATTTTCTTCTAACCGTCTCTTTGGTTTCTTCGCTTAATTGAGAAACTTCATCTACTGATAGCCATATTTCTTTAGACATAATTCCCTTGCTAAAATTATAAATAATTAAATATTATCCAACAAGGCTAGGTTAATAGAAATTACCTATGTGTCTATATTTACAATTAATTTATCTTTAAGATTGAGAATGATTATCTTTTACTTTGAGAATTTTATCAGTTGGCTTTAGAATTTTTCCTACTTATTTTTATATAAAATAAGAAATTCTCATTTTGTGTCCGAGAATTCTCAAACTAACTGTCTCTTTACAATTAGCTTTAATTGGTTTTAAACAGCAGAAAAATATGCTTAAATGCAATAGAATGCTTGAAGCAGGAGAAGCTCCATTGTATGTTGCAATAAGAATAACAAGATTTACAAGCGAAGATGTCGGACTTGCAGCCCCTTATGCTTTAGAAATTGCAGTTTGTAGGTTGAGGGTTCTGCACCCAACACAAAGTGTCCCAAAATAATCAAAGCATCTGTAACAAGTAATCAAACCAAGTGTTCTTTTACAATATTTTTAAAAACCGCCTGTAATGCCTTTATCTATAAGCTTTTGAAGAACACTATATTGCTTATAGAATTTTTCGGGGTCTTCTTTTGCTTCTTTGATTTTATCTTGCATGTCAATAAATTTTTGAGCTAGTTCAGGGTCAAATTGAGTTCCTGAGCATTTCTTAATTTCTTCTATTGCAACTTCATGCAAAAGTGCACTTCTATATGACCTTGTGCTTGTCATGGCATCATAAGTATCTGCAATTGCAACAATTCTGGCACACAAGGGGATTTCTTCACCTTTTAATTTATCAGGATAGCCTGTGCCATCCCATTTTTCATGGTGCGCTTTTACCCATTGTCCAACTTCGCCCAATTGCTTGATATTTTCAACAAGCCTTTCAGAACAAACAGGGTGAGATTTCATAATAACAAATTCATCGTCAGTTAATCTGCCGGGTTTACACAAAACTCTTTGGGGAATTGAAATTTTGCCTATGTCATGCAACAAACCTGCAATTTCAACATTTTCCAAAAATTTAAGGTCGTTTGGACAAATAGTTGATGCAAGCATTAAGGAATACAAAGTTACTCTCATGGAATGCCCATGGGTATAAGCATCTTTAGCGTCCAGTGTAGCTGAAATTGATTTAATTGTTTTATAGAAAAGTTCTTTTAAATCCTTCATCATCAAAGATTTTGAACTTGAAAGATTAAACTTTTCAACGCCTGATTCAACAACAGCGATTAATTCGTTTGGGTCAAACGGCTTTGTAATATATTGGAACAAATTACATTTATTAACGGCATCTGTTAAAATTTCAATATCAGTAAAGCCCGTTAGTAAAATTTTTATAACATCAGGCGCAATTTTATTTGCTTTTTCTAAAAATTCAGTGCCTTCCATAACAGGCATTTTGTGGTCTGAAATTATAAGGCAAATTTTGTCTATATTTTGTTTCAAAACATCTAAACCTTCTTGCCCTTGGCTTGCGGTTAAAATGTTATATTTGCCCCTTAGAGCACGTTTTATAAGCTGAAGATTGTTAATTTCATCATCAACAAGCAAAATTGTGTTAGTTACATTTTCTTTTGTTGCATAAAGAAAATTATCCAGACCCTCAAATTGCAAGCTTTTATCTATACTTAACATATTTGCCTCGTATTACCCGTATAATTATCGGCACTATTTAAAAAAACCTTTAGCCAATTATTTAATTAATTTATATTTTTTTACAATGAAAATCAAGCAAAATAGAAGTCAATCCATTATATGGGCGGTATTATAGTTTTAATTGTCAAATAAAATAGGAGTTTTAAACCCATAATAGTTTAAGGGCACACTTGCACATTTTAAAGGTTCAAATCCCAAAGGTTTTTAAATAAAAAAAACACCTTTTTGATAAAAGGATTTTTCTAATTGGTCGGATAAGACAGGACATTTTAAACCCTGGCGGTTTAAAAGCACACCTGCACATTTTAAAGGTTCAAATCCCAAAGGTTTTTAAATAAAAAAAACACCTTTTTGATAAAAGGATTTTTCTAATTGGTCGGATAAGACAGGACATTTTAAACCCTGGCGGTTTAAAAGCACACCTGCACATTTTAAAGGTTCAAATCCCAAAGGTTTTTAAATAAAAAAAACACCTTTTTGATAAAAGGATTTTTCTAATTGGTCGGATAAGACAGGACATTTTAAACCCTAGCGGTTTAAAAGCACACCTGCACATTTTAAAGGTTCAAATCCCAAAGGTTTTTGAAATAAAAAAAACACCTTTTATCAAAAAGGTGTTTTTTCTTAAATGGTCGGAACGACAGGATTTGAACCTGCGACCCCCACCACCCCAAGGTGGTGCGCTACCAAGCTGCGCTACGTCCCGATAATATATTTAATTTTCAAACTTTTGGGCTTGCTTGGTAGCTTATAACTTCACTTCCTTCTCGGAAGTTCGTTAGTGCGCTACCACCTCTCCTTGAAAGTGACATTTAGTCACTTTCTGCGTCGGCAGAGTGCTACGTCCCGATTGTTACTTTGTGCCTTGCAGAGTGCTGCGTTCAATAACATCTTAACGCAAGAAAATTTTAACAAATAAAAGCAAGAAATCAAGTTTTATTTATTTTTTAAATTTTTCCCTTGTATGAATTTTTCTTTTAAACTGTCAAAATTTTTCACAATAAAAAGAGGGATAAAAAAAGCATTATACAAACTCAATAAAAGTGCTTTAACGGGGGCTTTTGAAGAATAATCAATCATATTAAATAAAATGGGTTTTGGGCATGTGCAATTTTTATTTAAGCAAGGCAAGGGTTTTGAATATAGTTTAAAATTTTTACTTTTTATATTTCCCAAAGAATGAACCTTATTAAACCTTGAAGAATAACAGCGGTAGCATTCGCCGTTTTGATAAATTATCATAAAGTTGACGCCTGCTAAGCAAATTTTAGAATAAGTTCCTGATTTTTCCTTAATTTTTGAAATAGGAAAGTTTGAAATAAATTCTTTTGCAATATCACTATATTCAACAAATTTATTTTTTATTCTTAAATGTTGAAGCTCAAATTTTATATTTTTT
The DNA here is from genome assembly GCA_944325145.1 of Candidatus Gastranaerophilales bacterium. Classification (GTDB taxonomy): domain Bacteria; phylum Cyanobacteriota; class Vampirovibrionia; order Gastranaerophilales; family Gastranaerophilaceae; genus Galligastranaerophilus_A. The sequence continues at coordinate 56,843 of CALYDL010000006.1, read as the reverse complement.
TCTTTTAAAAATGAAGCAACTTTTTTTAGTTCAGAAACATTTTCATCTGTTAAAACAGAAGCTGCTAAAAAGTTTGTGCCGCCTTTATAACTGTTAAAAATTTCTGCTTTTTTTAAAAATTCATCTAAGCTTTTAACTTGGCTTAAATGCAAAGATACAAGAAGCTCTTTAAAGTTTTCGCCTAAAATATCTTTTATTTTTATATATTTTTCAATTTCAAATGAAAAATTAGAAACAATTGAAACTGCTGCATTTCTTTTTTTTAATTCCATCAAAAAATTAAAAAATTCAGGGTGAACTAAAGGTTCGCCGCCTGAAACCGTTATTTCAAAATTAAATTTATTTGAATTTTTATCAATAAAATTTAAAACAGAATTTATGGTTTCAATTGAAGCTTGTTCAAAAATTCCTTTATGAAATTTTTTACTCTGCGAACAATAAGGACATCTATAGTTGCAGTTTTGGGTTATAAGAAAATCAAAAATAAATGTTTTTTTATTTGTCATTCTTTTTTTCTTTATTCATAATATTTAGTGCATTAAAAATAGCCTTAACGTTTGCAATTGCGGTTGATTCGTGGCGCGCCCTGCCTATAACTTCATTGCCTGTTTCGTCTTCCAAGTGAATTTCGCTTTGTGCAACAGCGCCGGCACCTTTTAAGTCAGTATCAGGTGAATTTTGTTCATAATGTAAAAGTTTAACCTTAAAGCCTGATTGGTTAAGCGCATTTATGCAAGCATCCACGGGGCCGTTGCCTTCGCCTTTAACTTTAAATTCTTCATTTTTATATCTGAATTCAATTTCAAAAATACCATCATCCAAATAGCCAAGATGTCTGAATTTGAAATCACCCTTAACATTAAATGTTTCGCTGAAATAAATATCCAGCAATTTAGCAGTGGGCAATTCGCCAACTTTTTCTGCGGCTTCTTTGATAATAGGCTGCAACCTTATAGCTTCTTGAATTGTAATTGGATATCCTGCGTTTGAAATAACTTCAAATATTGCGGTTTTACCTGATTGAGAAGTAATGCCCATTTTTTCATCGTCTTTTCTGCCGATTAATGAAGGATGAATTGGCCTGTATGCGCCCTTTTCCATATCTTTTGTTTTAAGTGCGCCGTCTTGGTGAATACCTGACCTATGAGCCAAAGCATCAGGGCCTATTAAGGGGGCTTTTTCCCAAATGGGAACTTTTGACATTTGAGCCACTATTAATGCGGTTTCATAAATTTTTGATAAATCAACAGGAACATCAACACCTGAATTATGAAGCGCCACTGCAACTTCATAAAAATTGGTGTTGCCCGCACGCTCGCCCAAGCCGTTTAGAGCGCATTCCAATTGAACGGCACCTGTAAAATAGCTTTCAACGGTTGTTGCGGTTGCCATACCTAAATCATTATGGTTGTGAACGGAAATTGTGACAAAATCATCAATATTTTCTCTAACTTTTTCAACCATTTTAATAAATGTCCCCGGGCGGCACCTTTCAACAGTGTTTGGCAAATTCAAAGTGGTAGCCCCGGCTTGAACAATTTCTTTTAGGGTGTCTATAACAAAATCAAGGTTTTCGCCGCAATCACCAAAGTGTTCTACTGAAAATTGAATTTCGCCCTCTTTATTTACCTTTTTAATTTCATCATATGCAAATTTAACGGCCTTAATTGCAGTTTGCCTTGCTTCTTTTGGGTCTTTATTTAAAACGTATTTCATATGAAATGGTGACAAAGTTAAAAACACATGAATTCTTGGCTTCTTGGCTTCGCCAATTGAATTTACAGCACTTACAATATCATTTTCAACACACCTTGCTAAACCCGACACAACAAGGTGATTTGGTGCCATTAAAGATAATTCTCTGCATGCTTCAAAATCCATTTCTGAGCTTGCGGGAAAACCGACCTCAACAGCCTGCACATTAAGCTCTAGCAGTTTTTCAAAAATAATTTTTTTATCTCTTAATTCCCAAGGTTTTTTTAACGCTTGATTTCCATCTCTTAATGTAATATCATAGAAAAACGGCTGTTTCATAGGTAAATTATCCTTATAAAAATAATAAAGCTATTCAATCTTAACATAAAATTAATATCAATGGGTATTGACAATAAACTACTATGAATGTAATATTAAAAATTGTTAATACTATCCGATAAAAACGCAAATTTAACTTGTGTTTCGGTTTAATACGACTTGGGAAAGACAATAAATTAAAGAAGGTATGGCTTGAAAATTTCACCTGTACAAAATTATTCATCACCAAATTTTAAGGGCATTAATGCAGGAAGTTTGCTATCAAAAGCTGCAAACATTAACAGCTGGCAACAACGTGCAGCACTTGGCCTTGCAGCAATGACTTTTCAACCCATAATAGATTTAACAAATAAAGATGTAGACGAAGACACAAGAATAATTTCTGCCAACAGAAGCTTTGCAAAAGGCTTAGTTGGAGCCGCAACGGGTATAGTTATCAGGGGCGGCTGCATGAAAGCAATTGAAAAAGGTTTTGAAAACGACAGTTTTACAAACACAATTGCAAAATATACGGCAGAAGATTTATCTGAAGAAGCAATTGAAAAATCAAAAGATTTTATAAAAAACCAAGGCGGCGCAAAAAAATATGCCGCAGTTTTGGGAACAGTTGTAGCGCTTGGCGTTATGCTTGTTACAAACTTCCTTATAGATGCGCCTGTTACAAACTGGTTAACCAACAAAATGAACGAAAAATACGAAAAAGACCCAAATAACAAAAATGACAAAGCGAATGAACCTATGGAGGCTGCAAAATGAACTTAATGGAAAATGCGGCCAAAACGGGCGGAAAAATATTAAAACAAAGTGTTGAAAACAACGGCAACTTTTTATTCCTATCAGCCGCAGCAGGCTGGGCTTTGGCTTCAATGGCTCAAACCATCGGGCTTATTACAAACAAAGAAATAGGAAAAGAAGAAAAGAAATTTCTTGTGCCTCAAGAAATTATGGATGGAACCTTCAACATTGCAACGTATGCTGCAATCACCGTTCCTATTATGAACCTTGCAAGCAAAGTTGCAGGCAAAAAAATGCCTGATAACAAGCAAGCAATAGAAGGCGCAAGAACTTTAGCCGCAATTGCAGGCGGCGTTATTTCAAGCAACATAATAACCCCTATTTTAAGAAACAAATCAAGCGTTGTAATTAAAAAAATAATGGAAAAAAAGAATTTAACTCCACCTTCGCCTGAAATTTATGACGGCAGAACATATCCTAATTTTAGAGCAAAACAGCCCTTAAACATGCAATCATACATTAATTTTACAAAAAGCATGCCGCATTCGGGCTCATTAAAAATTTAATCTTTTGAGATAAATTTAACAATATCAAAAATTCTATCTCTTAATTCTTTGTCAGAAATTTTTAAATCGCAGGCAACTTGTTCAAAAGAATGTCCTTTTATATATTTTTTGTAAAAAATTGAAATGTATTTTTTATTTGGTTTTAGATTATCAAGAATAGCAAGCTTAGATAAAATTTTTTTAATATATTTATTTTCATCTGTTATATCAAATAAAATTGTTTTCGGGTCTTGAATTTTATCTATATTATCTTGAATTAAATTATCTGCCATATCGGGTTCTTTTTCCAAATCAACTTTTACTAAATTATTTATAAATTCTTTTAAATAATTATACACTTCATTTTCATCTTCGAAAACATCTAAAAACATTGCGGATTTAAGAAAAATATCGCTTACCATAAAATCGGCGTTTTTTTCATTTTCTTTAATAATGCCTTTTGTTTTAAGAATATTGTATATAATTTGCTTTTTTTCAAGGTCATTCAAGAAAAAATTCCTTTATAAATTTAAGAATCAATCATTTGTTTAAGTTTATAGGCAGCAGTTAATAGGGGGTCAATTGTGGATGAAAAAGGCGGGGAATACGGCAAGTCTAAATGAAGAAATTCATATATTGTTAAATTTGCCCTCAAGGCAGATGCAACAACGCTTATTCTTTTGTCGGTATCGCCTGTTCCGATTGCTTGAGCGCCCAAAATTTCACCTGTTCTTTTATCAACCGTTAATTTAACCTTCAAGGTGCCAATTTTTGGCATATAGCCTGCTTTATCATATTCTTCAACAGCAGCTGAAATTGGAACTATATTAAAATAGCCCGTTAATTCTTTTGCGGCATTTTCACTTAAACCTGTTGCTGCAATTGAATAATTAAAAAATTTTGTTACCATTGAACCTAATATACCGTCAAACTGTTCAGAAACGCCCGTAAAATCAGAATTAACATTTATTGCGGCAACTCGCCCTTGTTTATATGCAATTGTGCCCAAAGCTCTATAAACAGATTGTTTTGTAGGAATAAAAATGTTTTCGGTGCAATCTCCTGCGGCCCAAATATTTTCAATTGAAGTGCGCATTTTGTTATCAACCTTAATTGCGCCCGTTACCCCGATTTCAATTCCCGCATCACGTGCTATATCTACATTTGGTTTAACACCAACCGCAACAACGCAAAAATCGGCCTCAACTTTAACACCGTTTCTTGTAATAACGCCTTCGAAATTTTCGTTTCCTAAAAACTCAACAACTTCGTCATTATTAATAAATTCAACAAGGCCTTTTGAATTGTTTAAAATTTCTTGTTTTATTTCATCAGAAATTTCATCGTCAAAAACAGGCATGATTCTTGAAGATTTTTCAATGACCGTTGTTTTAATATCGTTTCTGATAAAAGCTTCTAAAAGCTCAAGCGCAATATAGCCCGCGCCAATTAAAACGGCAGATTTTGAAGTTTGGGCAAAATTTTTAATATTTATGCCATCTTCTATTACTTTTAAATTGAAAACATTTTTTAAATTATAATTTTTAATATTTGGAATAAAGGGGTTTGAGCCTATACACAAAATTAAATCATCATAGCTGACTTCTTTTTCATCATTGAAAATAACGGTTTTTTTATCAGGGTTAATTTTTGTGCATTTATGATTTAAAAATACATCAATTCCCATTTTTTTAAATTCTTCAGGGCTTCTTACAAGCAAATTGTTAACATTTGGAACAATTCCGCCTATAAAATAAGGAAGCCCGCAAGCAGAATATGACACCATGTTTTCCAAAGTATATAATTCAACAATATTATCAGGGTTAATTCTTTTACATTTTGATGCAGCCTTTGGCCCTGCTGCACAGCCGCCTATAATAACAATTTTTTTCATGATAAATTGAATATAAAATAAGGAGTAAAAAATTGCATGTTACAGGCGGGCAATATAAGGGTGTAAAAGTTATTATACCAAGCTGTGCAAAACCCACTTTGTCTAAAACAAGAGAAAGTGTTTTTAATGTTTTATTTTCAATTCTTGGAGATTTTAACAACAAAATTTTCTTAGATTTATTTTCAGGCTCCGGCATAATGAGCTTAGAAGCCCTATCAAGGGGTTTTAAAACGGTTTCAATTGATAAAAATTTTAGCGCAATAAAAACGATAAAAGAAAATTTAAAAATTGCAAAAGAAGGCTTTGAAGTTATTAAGGGTGATTCTGTTAAAGTTATAGAAAAGCTTGATATAAAGCCTGATGTTATTTATATAGACCCGCCATGGGAAATCAACTATGAAGAAGCAATTTTAAAAGTTTATGAGAAATTTAAAAATTCAATTATTGTTATTGAATATGATAAAAAAAGAATGCAGGAACTTTCCCGAATTTACGGCAAAATATCTGCACCCTTTAGAGAAAAGGTTTATGGTCGTTGTAAATTAGATTTTATAAAAACCTAAAATTAAACTTTTTTTGTTTCTGTTGTTTCGGCTGTTGTGGTTGAACTTGTTGTATCGTGGAAAATAGACATACCCTTAAGGTCATATTTTGGATATTTTCCTTCCATTTCTTCTTTTTCCTGTTCGATGCCATAAGCTGAAATTTCAGCGCTTGTAACTCTGCCGTCGTGGTTTGCATCTATTTGTTGAAAATTATTTAAAACAGTTTCATAAAGTGAGCCTGAGCCCCCTTGCGCGCACAATTGTGACAATTGAGCATAAGTTAAGCCTGTGCCGTATAGTTGAGTGCTATAATTTGTAATATCTGTTTGTGTGATGGTGCCGTCTCCATCCATATCAATATAATTAAAGTTTTTAGCCAGATATTGAGCAAAAGTTGAATTCAAATATATAGCGCTTGCACCTGAATTTTCAGTATCAGGATGCAAAATATTATCTAATGTTAAGCCGTTTGTAGAACCTGACAATAAAGAAAGGTAATAAAAGCTTGAATTTAAACCTGATGCAGCCTGTGCAAAAAGTGAATTTCCGGTGATTCTGTTAACCATAATAATTAATTCCTGTTTCCTAACTTATTTTTAAGTTTAATGACAGGAATTAAAAAGTAAAACATATAAATGAATGAAAATATTATTTGCCGACAATAACTGAAATATACGGCGCTGAGAAATATTTATTTGCAAACGTCAAAATATCGCTTGCAGTAACGTTATTTATCTCTTCTTTTAATTTTTCAAGAAAATTAATATCATAGCCATATACACTATATTTCGATAAAAGCGTGCTTCTATCCATATTGGTTTCAATTGAAATAACCATGTTGCCAAGCAGTTTTTCTTTAGCTTCGTTTAATTCTTTTGTCGGAACAAATTCGGTTTTTAGCCTGTGGAATTCGGCTAAAATGCCATCTATTGCCGTTTGTTCATTTTTATAGTTAGTTCCAATGTATGCAAAAAACGAAGAATCGTTTGCATATTGATTTATATTTGTTCCAACCTGATAAGCAAGCCCTTTGTTTTCTCTTAAAGATTTAAACAGCCTTGAGCTCATGCCTGTTCCCATAATAGAATCAATCACCCTTAATGTTGCAAGCTCTTTTAGGTTATATACAGAAGGTGTTTTGTAGCCTAAAACAATCCAAGTGGTTTCTTTATCGGAAGAAATTTTCTTTGTAATATTTTCGCTTGGAACAAAATTTGTTTTTGCAAAATCTTTTACTTCAACTTTCTTTTGCCCTTTATCTTCAAAAATTCTGTTAAATTCTCTGATTACATCGTTGTCGTCAACATCACCTGTTATTGCAGCAACAAGGTTTTTAGAATCAAGAACATTATTATAGAATTTAACAATTTCTTCTCTTGAAATTTTGTCTATTTGAGGAAGAACAACTTCAGAGTTATTTGCATAAGGGTAATTTTTATATGCAAGCCCGGAAAATCTATCCATAGCAAGAGAAAGCGACCTATCTTTCAGAGAATTTACATATTCTTTGTAATGTTTTTTTGTTTTGTCAATTTCTGTGGTTGAAAAAGTAGGATAATTAACAACTTCATCTAAAACCATTAAAGCTTCATTTAGCCTGTTTTTTGTTGTAAGCATTGAAATATTAAAAGCATCTGAAGATGGCGATAAAGAAAGTTTTATACCGTTATCATCAAGAAAATCGTTCATTTCATCAAAACTGAATGATTTAGTTCCTCTTTTAGCGTTTGCTGCAGCAAGATAAGCAGCCCCCGGGGTAACTTCTAAAAACGAACCGCCTTTTGCGTTTATATCAAGTGCAATTATCGAATTTTGTTTATTTTTTCTTATTATTAAAGTTAAACCGTTATCTAAAAGATATTTTGTTTCATTTTTGTTTGATTCCAAAACTTTTGCAGTATCAGGAATTATTTTTGCAGCGGCTGCAATTTGTGTTTTATCGGATATATTAATAAATGCGGTTTTTTCAGGCAAAATGGTTGATGTTGCAGATTGTTCTTTTATTAAATATTTATTTGCGGCATTTATTACATCTTTTACTGAAACGCTTTCAATTCTTTTTAAATATTTATCATACATTTTTGGGCTATTGAAATACAAAGTGAAAAAGCCAAGTTCGCCTGCAATATTTTGAGCGGATTCTCTGCTGTAATAAGTTGATGTTTTTATCATATTTTTTGCTTTTTGAACATCTTCTTTTGTGATAGCGCCGTTTTTAATTTTTTGAATTTCATCAAAAATTTCTTTTTCAACCAATTGCATTTTTTCAGGTTTAAAGGTTGAAGAAATTATAAAAAGCCCATCATCTAAATATTGAGAATAAGAAGCAGAAATTGAATTTACAAGCTGTTTCTTTTCTTTTAATTCGGTATTTAAAACAGAACTGTTTGAGCCGCCTAAAATTATTGCAAGAACATCAAGCGCATATGCTTCTTTATTATCTTCAAATTTTGGTGCTCTAAAAGCTGTTGCCATATACCCTTGGGCAACATCCATCGTTTCATTTATTCTGATTGGCTCAGTTATTTTATTTATTGCAGGGTATGTTGGTTTTTCATGCTTTAAAATTGGCCTTGAAAAGGCTTTTTCAACTTCACTTATTGCATATTTCGGGTCTATATCGCCTGAAACAACTGTTATCATATTATCGGGCGTATACCATTTATTGTAAAATTCAAGAATATTTTCTCTTGAAATTGTTGATATAACTTCTTTTTTACCTATAACAGGCCTTTTATAAGGGTGGTTATTCACATTTGGCGAATAAACCAATTTAAAAAGGTTTTCATACATTAAAGAACTCGGATTATCCAGCCCTCTTGCAATTTCTTCAATTACAACAAACCTTTCTTTTTCAAGTTCTTTTCTTGGAATAAGAGGTCTTAGCATCATATCGGAATGCAATTTTAAGGCAGTATCAAAATCTTTTGACGGAATTGTTATATAAAATTGAGTGTAATCTTTGCTTGTGGCTGCGTTTGTAATAGCGCCTTTTGATTCTAAAATTTTATCGAATTCACCGGGGGCAACATTTTCTGAACCCTTAAAGAAAAGATGTTCTAAAAAGTGGGCAACACCTGTATTTGAATCATCTTCATTAATAGAGCCGGTTTTTACCCAAGTGTTAATTGTAACAATTGGGTTATCTTTCATTTCATAAACAATAACCAATTGGCCTGAAGGCAGTTTTTTTGCAACGTAATCTGCAGCAATAGCCGAAGAATTAAACATTAAAACTATGGTGAAAAGCAAAAATATTCTGATTATTTTCATTTATTTTTTATCCTTAACTTTAAGTTCGCAGCACATTTGGCAAGATGTAAAAGCTTTTGAATATTTCAAGTTTTTTCTAAAACATCTGTATTTTGGAGTGTTAAAAAGTTCTTTAATGCTTTTTTCTTTAACATTTCCGATTTTAAACGATAAACAAGGGTAAACATCACCTGAAGGGTTAATCATGATGTTTGAATAAGGATATTTGCAAGGGTAGTAAATATCCTTCGGATGCCTTTTTAAATCGTTTTTATCTTTAGGGTTAAAGAAGTTTCTGATTCTTTCAATTTCTTTTAAATGCCCGCCCCCTTCAAATTTGGGCGAAAACCTTATTCTTGTGGGAGATTTTTTGGATAAATCACAAATTCTTTTATAAACATCCAAAAAATGGTCTAAATCAAAATAAGGGTCTATATCATAGGGTTCTTCATAAAAAATAGATGTGAAATCATCTTGTAAAATTGCATTTTGTTTTAGGCCGTTGCTTCTTAAAAAAGAAACTGATAAATATTCAAAGCCCATTTCTGTGCAATATTCATAAAGCTTATAAATATCTTCAATGTTATTTTTCAAAACTATGGTTTTAATATCAATCATAGTTGGGCTTTTATGGCGTTTTTTATTAATTATTTCAAGGTTATTTGTAATTTTATCAAAAATGCCTTCTTTATTTCTGTTTAAATCGTGCGTTTTGCCCCAGCCATCCAATGAAACACTGAATAAAACAATTTTAGATTTAATCATTTCATCGATATAATTTTCATTTAATAAAGTGCCGTTTGAAACAACGTTTACTTTACCAAACACTTTTTTTGAAGAATACCGTAAAATATCAACAAAATCGCTCCTTAAAAAAGGCTCGCCCCCAACAAGCGTAATTAAGCCATACCAAGGAATTTGAGATAAAACATTTAACCATTCGCTTGTTGTTAATTCTTCTTTGTGGCGGTTGTGGCCCAAATAGCAATAAGGGCAATTTAAGTTGCACCTATATGTTAATTCAAGAAAATATCTTAAAGGTATAATGGCTTTTCCTGTTTTATTTAGATATGAATTATATGAAATATCGGCATATAGGTTTCTGAATAAATCAAAAAGATATGAATGATTAATGATGTTCATTGAAACTTCTCTTAACGGTAATTCCCCAAAGTGTAGGTTTAACAAAATTTAATCTTATATTACTACAACAACTTTTTATAGTAAAATTGTTAAGAAGAAAGGATGGATAAAGCAGATTTTGTCATGGCTAAAGAGGGAATTGAATTAGATTATAAAGGAATATGGAATAGTGCGCTTGAAATTCTGAAAACAAGCCTTCCGCCATCTACTTTTGAACCTTGGATAACACCCCTGAAACCTGTTATGCCAAATGAAGAACAATTTAAAAAAGGGGTTTTTGTTATTAAATCCGATCAAGCTTTTGGGGTTAGCCACCTAAACCAAAAATTTTTGCCTGAAATTCAAGCTGCGGTGCAATCAAGCTTGAATAAAGAAATTCCTGTTGAAATAGTTTTTGTTCCGGCTGATGTTAAAAAAGCGCCAAAGAAAAAATATAAACCGACAGAAGAAATTGCGCTAATGCAGGAACAAATTGACAATTTAAAACAAATGCATTCTTTTTGCGCCTTAAATTTAAAATATACGTTTGAAAATTTTGTTAAAGGGGAAAATTCTAAAGTTGCTTATGACGCCGCCAAAATGGTTTCAGAGGCACCGGGGCAAAAATTTAACCCTCTTTTTATAACAGGTTCTGTTGGGCTTGGCAAAACACATTTAATGCAGGCAATAGGCCACAACATTTTAAAAAATTTCCCCAAATTAAAAGTAAAATATGCTAAAACCGAAGAATTTACAAACCAATTAGTAGATTCTTGCAGAAACGGGAACGATTCTTACAACGAAATGAGAAAATTCAGAGAACAATACAGAAATGTTGATGTTTTACTTTTAGATGACATTCAATTTGCAGAAGGCAAAAAAAGAACGGAAGAAGAAATTTTTAACACGTTTGATGCGCTTTTCCATGCCGGCAAACAAATTGTTTTTGCATCTGATAGGCCGATTGAAACCTTTGAAAAAACCCCCGACAGATTAAAAAGCAGATATGAATGGGGTTTATCTGTTGAAATTAAACAGCCTTCATTAGACACAAGAATAGAAATAATTAAAAAGCATGCAAAAAGGTCTAATTATGAAATATCAGACGATGTTGCAGAATTTTTAGCAAAGAATTATTCAAAAAATATAAGAGAATTAGAAGGTGCTTATAATAAAGTTAGCGCCTATGCTTCAATTCAAGGAATGGAATTAACCGTTGAAAATGCAAAAAATATTTTAGGATTTAAGGAAAACCAAAAGAAAATAACCGTTGATGAAATTATTAAAAAGTGCGCAGAATATTTTAATACAACATCAGACCTTATAAAAGGCAGCCAAAGGTCAAGCGAAATAAAATCCGCAAGGCAAGCTGCAATTTACCTTTCAAGAGAAATTCTTAATTTGAGTTTTCCTGTTATTGCTCAAAGTTTTAATAAAAACCACACCACAATTTTATATTCATACGAAAAGTTGAAAAAAGATATGGAATTAAATGTTTCACTTAAAGAAAATATAGAAAAAATCGAAGAATTAATTAGAAATTAGTTTGTATAAAAAATTAAAAAAGAGTAGAATTAACCTATGGCACTTGAAAATCAAGATACAATTACAGGCGATAATTTAAGAAACAAAACAAGAACAATCCAAAAAAAGAAAATGAGAAAAAACAAAGTTTATCTTTCTTTTATGACGATTATTCTTTTGCTTTGTGTTGTTCAAGTTGCATATAGCGCACTTTTTAATATTTCAAAAATTGTGGTTTACAGGGGAAAAATTATAAAAGCGCAGGAGCTGAAAGAAGCCGCACTTCAAAAAAATAAAAGATTAAAAAACGAACTTGATAATTTTAATTCAACAAACAGAGTTGAATCTATTGCAAGAAACAACCTTAAAATGGCGGGCGAAAACGAGGTTTTGGTTATAATTAATACACCTGATGCTGAGGACAAACCAAAAACCAAAAAAGAACAATTTTTAGATTTTATTGAAAAAAACATTGTAGATAAGGTTATTCGCCAAAACCAAGAAAATAACCCTGATTTCATTCTTCCATAAAACAAATTCCCTAAACGTTTTAAGTTCAGGGAATCCATTTTGTATGATTGAGTTTTCTCTTTCGTTTGTTAAAAGCGTTTGGGGTATGCGCTTTTTGGGTATATTTATTTTACGGTTGCTAAACTTGGTTTTATTCCAAGTTCCGTGTTAACTGCTTTTACTGCGCTATGAGCCATCATGCGGCGTTTTTTTGCGCCTTGAATTATCATAATTACATCTTTTGCGTTATTTGAAGTCGGTAATATTGCTTTTTTCAGCATAATTCATCCTTAAATCTCATCTATATAATTTCTTACGGATTTTAGAATGAAAAACTTAAATACTTTATTTAAAATGTTTACAAAATTTAAAATTTCAATTTTCCCGCTTCATAAAGCGCCATTAAATCTGAATAACCGCCTATTCTTTTGCCGTTTATTACAATTTGAGGAACGGTAACTTCATTTTTTATATCGAACTTTTTTTGAAGTTTTCTAAATTCTTCGTCTTCATCTCCATTTAGTTTATATTCAACATACGGAATATTTTTTTCATCAAAAAAAGCTTTGGCTTTTTTACAAAAAGGGCAATAATCAAGCGTGTAGATTTCAATATTCATAAAAAATGCACCTTATATTCTATTTAATATAAGTTTTACACTTTCTTTTTCATCTTCCGCAATATCCAACTTGATATAATCTTCAAAATATTCTTTTGCAGATTCAATGTCGCCTCTTGCTAAAAACAAAGTTCCTAATTTTTTATAAGAATAAGGGAAATTTTCATTCATTGTAATTGCTTTTAGGTGCGCTGAAACCGCTTTATCCGGTTCATCGTTTGCTTCATAGGCGCAACCCAAGTTGTAAAAAATAATCGGGCTTTGGTGGTTTTCTAAAACCACTTCATAGTTTGCAATTGCACTGTAATAATCGCCCATTTCATACTGAAGCCTTGCAAGCTCATAGTTTACTTCGAAATTATCAGGCTCTTCTTCTTCCATTCTGCCTAAAATTTCAAAAGCATCATCAAACCTGCAATCTGCAATTAATTCCCTTACAAATTCAATTTTATCTATAAAGGGCTGTTTTTGTTCATTTTCTTGAACTTTAGCCTGTTTTTTTTCTTGCTCGTTGTTTTTTTCCATGATTTAATTATAGTATCAAAAGTAAAAAAGGAAAGAATTATATGTCAGGACATTCCAAATGGGCAAACATTAAACATAAAAAAGCAAAAACAGACGCACTTCGTGGTGCAAACTTTGCAAAATTTTCAAGAGAAATTATTATTGCAGCAAAAATGGGCGGGGGGGACCCTCAGGGAAACTTTAGATTAAGAACCGCTATTGATAAAGCAAAAGCAGGGGGCCTGCCTAATGACAACATTAAAAGAGCAATTGAAAAAGGCGCAGGGGGTTCTGGCGGCGATAATTACGAAGAATTAACTTATGAAGGTTATTCTGCAGGCGGTGCAGCTATTTTTATAGAAGCTGCAACAGATAACAGAAACAGAACCGCAGGCGACATTAGAAGTTATTTTACAAAATTTGGCGGCAACTTAGGGGCAGATGGCTGTGTTGGCTGGATATTTGAACCTGTTGGCGTTATTACTTTTGATAAAGTAATTGAACCTGAAAATAAAAAAGAAAAGGCAAAAGTTATTGAACTCGATGAAATTCTAGAAGCAAGCCTTGAATTTGAACCAAAAGATGTTTATGAAGAAGATGATGAAATTAAAGTTGTTACAACAACAGAAAATCTTCAATCAACAACAGAAGGCTTAGAAAAGCTTGGCTTTAAGGCAAAAACAGCGGAAAACACAAGAATTCCATCTAATTCAACAGAAATTGCTGACCCTGAAACCGCAAGAAAAGTTCTTCTTTTAATGGAAAAATTGGAAGAACATGATGATGTTCAAAACGTTTATTCAAATTTTGATATACCTGATGAAATAATGGAAAAAGTGAACATCTAGTGCAGCAAACAAAAGAAAATTTTAAACCTAATTATAAACAGCAGCTTGCCATCGATAAAATCGATGGCGCTGTTATGCTTTTGGCAGGCCCCGGCACAGGCAAAACTTACACTCTTACAAAAAGGGTTGAAAAAATGCTTGGGCTTGGAATTAAGCCTGAAGCCATTTTGTGTTTAACTTTTTCAGACGCTGCAACATCTGAAATGCAAGCAAGGTTTATAAACAAAATAGGCCCTGAAGCAAGCGGGGTTAATGTTTCAACTTACCACAGTTTTTGCATTGATATTATTAAAAGATTCCCCGAAGAATTTGATTTTTCAGATAACATCCAAATGGCGGATGATGTTACAAAACAGGCGATTTTAAAAGAATGCATTGATGAATTTGACCAAAAAGAAGGAATTAACTTCCTAAAAGATAAATGGGGCAATAAATATTATTACATTGGAAACATTTTAGATTCAATTGAGGTTTTAAAAAGGGAAAGAACCACAAAAGAAGAATATTTTGACAATTTAAAATATGATGAAAACTGGGGCGAAAAACTAAGAAATTTATATTTAGAAAAAAAAGAAAGAGAAGAAAAAAACAAAGTTACAAAAAAAATATTAAACGATATTGAAACACTGGAAAAGAAAATAGGCAAGGCATCTGAACTTTATTCAATTTTTGAAATTTACAAAAGAAAATTAAATGAAAACAATTTAATAGATTTTGCCGATATGGTTAATCTTGTCGTAGAAAAATTTGAAACGGACGACGACTTTTTATTCAGAGCACTAAAAGGCGTTGAATACGTTTTGGTTGATGAATATCAAGACACAAGCAAAATTCAAAACGAGCTTATATTCAACATTTTAAGAGGAACAAAAAAAGAAAATATTTTTGTTGTTGGGGATGATGATCAAATAATTTATTCCTTTCAAGGAGCAAGAAGCAGCAATTTAGCCGATTTTTTGGAAAAATTTCCAAATACAAGCGTTATTTCGTTAAATGAAAACAGGCGCTCAACCCAAACAATTCTTGATTTTTCAGACCTTTTAATAAGTGAAGATAAATTCAGGTTAAAAAGCCACAATAATGAACCGATTGATAAAAAATTAATTGCTAAAAATGAAGAAGTTATTAAAAAAGAAGAAAAAATTAAATTAAACGTTTTTCAAGAAACGGTTCAAGAAGACAATTTTATTATTGAAGAAATTGAAAAATTAATTAAAAAAGGCGCGAAACTAAGCGAAATTTCAATAATTTGCAAGAAAAACGACAAACTTGAAGAATATGGAAGGCTTTTAGGGCAAAAAAACATTCCTTTTGTTTTATCAAGGGCCAAAGATGCACTTTTAATTCCTTCTTTTATAATTTTTTATTCATACTTAAAAATTTTAGAAAATGTTTATTTAGAGCAAGATAAACTTTTTGCGCTTTTAACAAATGCGCCTTTTAGATTTGATGATGAAATTATAGCTGAACTTTTATATAAACAAAGAAAAACAGCTAAGAACTGGTATGAAATTTTAAAAGATGAAAACAATGAAAAATTTAAAAATTCAATTGAAGTTCAAAATTTTCTTAAAACGTATAATGAATTAAAACTAAGAAAATCATATTTACCCTTAATGCCTTTTTTATATGAAGTTTTAACTAAAACAGGCATTTTAAAATATTTTTCAAACCTTGAGGATGAAACAAAATTTGAAAATATACAGGCAATTCAAAGATTAATTGATGAAGCAAAATCATATTTAATTCTTCATCCAAATGTAAGCTTGAATGAATTTATAAATCATCTTGATACATATATTAAACAAGGAATTGGAATTAAACTTAAAAAGGATGAATATAAAAAAGAAGCAATTCAGCTTGTAACTTTCCATGGCTCTAAAGGCAGAGAGTTTGAATATGTTTTTATTCCAAACTTAACAACCAAAAATTTTGAAGGTGCAACGGCAGGAAACGACAAACTTCAAATTCCTGTTAAAAAATCTTTATTTTCTCAAGACAAAGAAGAAAACAAAGATGCAGAAAACTTAAGGCTTTTGTTTGTGGGAATTACAAGGGCAAAATTCGGGCTTTATTTAAGCTATTCAAATGCCTCAAACGGAAACACCCAAACTGCTACAAAATATATTGCAAATATATTCCCAAATGCAAACATCTATGTTGAACAAAAATTTTATGAAATTGACTTAGATTCTAAAATTAATGAAACAATTAAAAATTTAACCGTAGAATTTAGCGAAAATTCTTATAAAAAAGAAATTGAAGATAGAATTAATGAAATTGTTCTAAGCCAATCAAGCTTAAATGAATATATAAAATGCCCGTTGTCATATTTTTATTCAAATATTTTAAAAGTGCCTGTTTATGTTGAAGACAAAGATATTTTATCATATGGTTCTTCAATGCACTTTGCAATAGATTTTATGACAAAAAGCGCTATTAAAAACGGTTTTTGGGGCAAAACCGATGATATGATTAATAAATTTAGAGAAAAAATAAACGATATGGAATTTACAACCCCTGAAAAAAGAGAAGAATATGAAAAAAGGGGAATTAAAGCCATTAATAATATTTTCTTAAAATTAATTGAAGCAAACCCAAAAAATATTTTAAAAACAGAATATAAAATGGAGCTTGATTTTGAAGGAACCATTTTAAAAGGTTTTGCAGACAGAATTTCAAAAGATAGTAAAGGCAATATTTATATAACAGATTTTAAAACAGGGAGTTTTAAAAAAGCAAAAGAAGGCACAAAATATTATAACCAGTTAAGGTTTTATAAATTTTTATATGAAGAATTAAACCCAAATTCAAAAGTTATTGAAACTGCCTTGGTTTTTGTTGAAGAAAATTTTGCTGCATCAAAACCAACGGATGACATAACAAAAAATGAAGAAATAAAAGAAACCGTGAGAAATACAGTAAAAAATATAAAAAGCCTTAATTTTGAACCAATAAAAAACAAAGACAACTGTGAAAAGTGTAATTATAAATTAATTTGCAAACTGCAAAATCAAAATTAAAAGGGGCTTAAATTCAAATCATAAGCCCTTTTTATTTAGTTAATTATTATCTCTTAAATCAGGTGAAATTTCTTTCATTGCACCGGCTATTGCTAAAGACAGGTCAACCTGTTTTATTTTATCTATTGAATCTGCTTTCATAGGAACACTGTTTGTTACAACAACTTCCTTAATCGGCGCATCGCTTAATTTTTTCATGGCATCGCCGTTAAAAAGCCCATGGGCAGCGCAAACATAAATATCTTTAGCGCCTTTTTTCTTTAAAAGTTTTGAAGCTTCAGCAATTGTACCTGCCGTATCTATAATATCATCAATTAAGACACAGTTTTTGCCTTCAACATCACCAATCAAATCTTCTGCCGTTGCTTGATTGTGGGCTTTTCTGCTTTTATACACAACAGCCCTTTCGCATTCAAGCGCTTTTGCCAATTTATCCGCCCTCTTTGTGCCGCCTAAATCAGGGCTAACAACAACCAAATCAGGAATTTCTTTTGATTTAATGTAATCTGCCATTAACTGCGTAGATTCAAGGTGAACCACCTTCATATCATTTGAAGCAAACCCTTCAAGTGCCGGGGTGTGCAAATCTGTTGTTATTATTTCATCTACACCTGATGTTTTCAATAAATCCATATTTAATCTTGCTGCAATAGGTTCGCCTTTTTCTGTTCTTTTTTCTTGGCGTGCGTAATCAAAATTTGGCATTATTGCAATTACTCTATCAGCACCCGCTCTTTTAGCGGCGTCCGCCTTTAGGTAGGTTTCCATTAAATTATCGTTTACATTCTTTCCTGTTGCAGGCATTAAATAAACATCCTTTCCCCTGATGTCGCCTGCAATGTTTACATAAGTTTCACCGTTTTTAAATTTTTTAACGGTTGTTTCTGTCGGAACAATTCCTGTTTTTTCTTCAATATTAACTTCTAAATCTGTCGGGTTTGAAGATGGAATAATACTTGAATTTTGTTTTTGATTGCCTTTAAAACAAAAAATATCCGCGCCTTGAAACTTTGGCACGGACATTGAATTTTTTTTGTTTAAGGGCGCATAACTTTCAGGATAACTAAAAAATGGTCTTTGAACGGCCGCAATCTTCATAAAATACCCTTTCTGTTGTTAATGCAAAATGTTATTTAATAATTTTATATAAATTTATAATGTTAGGCAATTTTGTAAACTTATTAAAAAAACAGCCCCTAAATCTTATAAAAGGGCTGTTTTGATATAGTTTTACAATTTATGGAAAAAATTAATGCTTAATCATTGAGTGTCCTGTCATTTCAGATGGTTGTTTTATTCCCATTAAATCTAAAATGGTTGGTGCAATGTCACAAAGTGCTCCTGTTTCTTTTAAGTTGTATTTATTATTATCAACAATAATAAAAGGAACTATATTTGTTGTGTGCGCTGTTTGCGGCGCATTTGTTTGTTCGTTAAACATCCATTCTGCATTGCCGTGGTCTGCCGTTATAATCATTTTAACGCCGTTTTTAAGCGCTTTTTCAGCAATTTTACCAACACATTCATCAACAGCGGAGCATGCTTTAACAGCTGCTTCCATAACGCCTGTGTGGCCAACCATATCAGGGTTTGCAAAGTTAACCAAAATAAAACCGTAATCTTTGTTATCAAGAGCTTCAAGCACATTATCGCAAACTTCATAAGCGCTCATTTCAGGCTTAAGGTCATAAGTTGCAACTTTTGGAGATGCCACCAATTTTCTTGTTTCAAGCTTATTTGGTTCTTCAGCGCCGCCATTAAAGAAGAATGTAATGTGGGCATATTTTTCTGTTTCTGCTGTTCTGAATTGTTTAATATTGTTTGCATCTAAAACTTCGCCTAAAATGTTAACCAATTTTTGAGGTTTAAACGCAACAGGAAGCCCAAATGTTTCATCATATTGGGTCATACAAACGTAATATAAGTTATTCAAAACTTTTTTACGGTTAAAGCCATCAAAATCTTTAAATGCAATTGCTCTTGTAATTTCTCTTGCTCTATCAGGGCGGTAATTGAAGAAGATAACCGCATCATTATCAGAAATTCTTTTGCCGCCAATATTAACAGGTTCAACGAATTCATCGGTTTTGCCGTTTTTATAAGAATTTAAAATAGCTTCTTTTGAACTGTTTGCCTTGTTGCCTTCGCCTAAAACTAAGCAATTATAAGCTTTTTCAATTCTATCCCACCTTTTATCTCTGTCCATTGCCCAATATCTGCCAATTATACTTGCAATTTTTGGAAGATTATATTTTTTAAGAGTTTCTTCAACTTCAGCCAAAAATGTTTCGGCAGATTCAGGGGGAGTATCTCTGCCATCTAAAAAGGCGTGCACATAAACATTTTTTAATCCGTTATCTGCAGCCATTTTAATTAAAGCTTCCAAGTGGTTCATGGCAGAATGCACGCCGCCTGATGAAACAAGGCCATAAATATGAAGAGATGAATTATTTTTCTTAACGTGATTAATTGCGTTTAAAAATTCTTCATTTTTAAAGAAATCACCTTCAGCTATTGCTTTATTTATTCTTGTTAATTCCTGATAAACAATTCTTCCTGCACCAATATTCAAATGGCCCACTTCCGAATTTCCCATTTGCCCTTCAGGAAGCCCAACATTTAAGCCATCGGCATGGATTGTCGTATGTGACATATTTTTCATAAAGTTATCGTAGTTTGGGGTGTTTGCGCTATAAACAGCATTATATTTTGTATCGCCTGAAATTCCCCAACCATCTAAAATACAAAGTAAAACTCTATTAGACATAATTTACTCCTAAATAAAATTATTTTCTTTTGAAAATATACCATAAAAATGGTAGAATGTTTTTATGCATAAATATCTTACTTCGTTTTTAAAGAAAAAAGATAAAAAAGCGCCCTTGTCAGATTATAAGACAAGCAATTTTATGACCTTCCCCGACATTAAAAAAGAACCAAGCCGTTCTGTTACATATGAACAAATAAAAGTTTTGGAAGATGCCATAAAAGAATATAACAGGCTTGAAGATGTTAAAAAATTTACAAAAATGGCGCTTTATGAGATTGACAGAGTAACAGAAGAAGACATTTTAGCTGCCATTGAAATTGAAGAAAAAATTAACCAAGATAAAGAATTCGCCGCAAAAAAACTTCTTGAATCAAAAGAACTTTTAGCAGATATTTATGGCGATGATTATGAAAATTTCATGTAAAGGTAAATTCCTTTGTTTCAAAAAGTTTACAATTCAATTAAAAAGTTTTTCTACCTTAAAATTTTAAAGAAAAAATATTATAGGTTTGGTTCTTGCAAAGGGTGCGGCAAGTGCTGCGAAAATATATATGTTAACCACGGCAAAAAAGGCTTCATAAAAAGTGAAGAAGAATTTAGGCGCCTAAAATTTTTCCATTCTTTTTATAGAGGCTTAGAATTAATCGGAAGTGATGAACTTGGGCTTTTATTCAAATGTAAACATTTAGACCCAATTACAAGAAAATGCAAAATTCATTTTTTTAGGCCGCCTATTTGCAGAAACTACCCGATGGAAGAAATTTTTAAAATGGGGGGAATTTTAGCCCCTGAATGCGGGTATAAGCTAAAACCAATTGAAAGTTTTGATGAAATTTTAAATAAGCTTTCAAAATAAGGTTATTATGATATTATTTTGTTATGATTAAACCGAAAAAAACATTAGCAAACATTGAACCATATTCAATAGATGAATTTTACACTAAGTTTGACTTAAAACTTGATTCAAACGAAAACCCATACGGGCCATCTGATGCCGTTATTTGCGCAATAAGAAATTTTGAAGTTGATAAAATTAAATTTTACCCTGCTTATGGCGAATTAATTAATAAACTTGCAGAACTTACAAGTGCCAAAAAAGAAAATTTTATTTTAACAAACGGGTGCGATGAAGCAATAAATGCCGTTTTAAATACATATTTAGAAGAGGGTGATGAAGTTTTATCATTTTCGCCAACTTTTTCAATGCCAATTTTATATACGAATGCAATTGGTGCAAAATTCCGTGAAATTCCATATAAAATAAAATGGAATTTTACATATGATGATTACATTCAAAATATTAAAAAAGAAACAAAAATTATATATATAACAAGCCCAAATAACCCGACAGGCGAAATTGTTCCAATTGAAACAGTTAAAAAATTGCTTTCAAATTATAAAGACAAATTAATTGTTTTAGATTGCACTTATATCAACTTTTCAAAAATTGATAAGATGGAATATTATTCTTTGGTAAAAGAATTTGATAATCTTGTTATTTTAAAATCTTTTTCAAAAGATTTTGCACTTGCAGGGTTTAGGCTAGGCTATATTTATTCAAATGAAAATGTTATTGAACAAATTAAAAAAGTTACATCGCCATACAATGTAAATGCTGCTGCTGCAATTGCAGGTTTAGCCGCATTATCTGACCTTGAATATTTTAATAGAACAATTCAAAAAATTAAAAATTCAAGAGATAGACTTTATCGTGAAATTCAAGCCCTTGGCTTTAATGCAATAAACACTGAAGCAAACTTTATTTTGGTTGATTTTGGCGAAAAAAGAGATTTTATTTACCAAAAACTTTTAAATAACAATATAAAAGTTAAATATTTTAAAACAGGCGAGCTTAAAGGCTACTTTAGAATTACAGCTCCAAAAGAAGAAGATATCGATACATTTTTAAAAGTTTTAAAAATAAAACCCTTGCTTGTTTTTGATATGGATGGCGTTTTATTTGATGTTCATAACTCTTATAGAGCAGCAATTAAAAAAACTTTTGAACATTTTGCAGGAAAACCCATAGGTGATGAAGAAATTCAAGCTGTTAAAAATATGGGCGGCATGTCAAACGATTGGAAGGTAACAGAATATCTTCTTATAAAAAATGGTATCAACGTTGAATATGAAAAAATAACGGAAGTTTTTCAAAACCTTTTCTTTAACCCTGAAAATATTGGCCAAAAAGGCTTAATTGATAATGAAGAAATTGTTTTTGATAAAAATTTCTTTGAAAAAATAAAAGCTGATTATGATTGTGCCATTTTTACAGGGCGCCCAAGAGAAGAAGCTTTTCATTCACTTATAAATTATGATATTAAAAAATATTTTTCATTCTTTATTTGTAATGAAGATGTTCCAAACGACCCAAAACCAAGCCCATTGGGGTTAGAGATAATTAAAAAAAGCTGCCTTTATTCTGATATTTTTTATTTTGGAGATACAGTAGATGACATTGAAGCAGGCAAAAGGGCAAATGTTAAAAGGTTTGGTATAATTCCGCCAAATGCAAAAAGCATTAATGAAACAAAAGAAAAATTAATTGAATTTGGCGCAAGTAGCGTTTTTCAAAACCCTGATGAAATTATTGAAAAATTTTTAGCAAAGGATGTTTTATGCAAATAATTGAAAAAACAAGAAACACAAAAGAAACAGAAATTTCACTAAAATTTAACCCCAAAGGATGCGGGAAATATAATATTTCAACGGGTTTTAATTTTTTAAACCATATGCTTGAACAATTCACATACCATGGAAATTTTGACCTTGAATTAAATGCAAAATCATTAGATGGCGATTCGCACCACATAATTGAAGACATTGCAATTACATTGGGAAAAGCCTTTATTGAATCTTTAGAAGATAAAAAAGGAATAAAAAGATATTCCAGTATAATTTTACCTATGGATGAAGCTTTGATTTTATGTGCAATCGACATTTCAGGCAGGGCATATTCAAAAGTTGATATTAATTTAGAAGATGAAAAAACTTCTGATTTTGAAACAGTTTTATTGCCGCATTTTTATAATTCCTTTGCACAAAATGCGCTTATAACCCTTCATATTAAAAAATTAGACGGCTTTGACACACACCATATTATAGAATGCTCTTTTAAAGCTTTTGCAAGAGCATTGAAAGCTGCGATTGAAATTGACCCTGATAAGCAAAACGATGTTCCATCAACTAAAGGAGTTTTATAACTTTTAGCTTGATAAAATTTTATGTTTTTGAAATAATAATTTTGTTCATGGAAAATGAATTGAAAATTTAATAAAGTTTTAAATGGCAAGGTAGCTCCTTTTGTGAGCTTGCGAACAAAACAAAGTATCGTGAGAGCGCCCCGTGCGCTGAGCCAACTGAGCCAATTGACAATTGAATAATATAAAACTTTAAATGGCAAGGTAGCTCCTTTTGTGAGCTTGCGAACAAAACAAAGTATCGTGAGAGCGCCCCGTGCGCTGAGCCAACTGAGCCAATTGACAATTGAATAATATAAAACTTTAAATGGCAAGGTAGCTCAGTTGGTGAGAGCGCACGGCTCATACCCGTGAGGTCGAGAGTTCGAATCTCTCCCTTGCTATTTTTTAATGCTTAAAAATATATTCTCAACAAAGGTCGAGATTACATCTCAATCTCAAAACTTGAAAATCAGGTCGTTTCACTCCCGATTTTCATACGTTTCTCGATATACCGACCTCTAAGGCTCAAAGCAAGCTTTTCGCCTAAGAGTCTGGCATCCCTTGCTATTTTTTAATGCTTAAAAATATATTCTCAACAAAGGTCGAGATTACATCTCAATCTCAAAACTTGAAAATCAGGTCGTTTCACTCCCGATTTTCATACGTTTCTCGATATACCGACCTCTAAGGCTCAAAGCAAGCTTTTCGCCTAAGAGTCTGGCATCCCTTGCTATTTTTTAATGCCTATTTCTATGAACATGTTTTTTGCAATGCAAACAAGTTTTTGCTACAATAAACATTGATTTGTAATATTTGAAGAATGTGCAACAAACAAAATGGAAAAATATTTATTAGAATTATTGGAACAAGAAAACTTTGATTTTAACAAAAGCAATAATGACGAAATTGAAAAAATAAAAAATGCCATTGATAAAGCTTGGGAAACTAGAGATTTTGAAATTAAACTTTATTGGCAAAGAGCCTTGTATTTTTGGGGATTCATTGCCTTGGCATTTTATGCACCTTTTGCAATACTAAATTTAGAGCAAGACTTTATTTCTTATCCGATAATTAATAAATTTTTCTTTGTTACTATAGTTTGCATATTAGGAAGTTTTCTGTCATTTGCATGGTATTTAGCCAATAGAGGTTCTAAATATTGGCAAGAAAACTGGGAAAGATGGATTAATATTTTAGAAAAATATAAATACGGAAAATTGTACTCAACTACATTTGACGAAAAAGATATTGATACCTCTATAATTGGAGCCGGAAGATATTCATTATCCAGAATAAATATAATAATAAGCTTGATAATTACAATTGCTTGGTTCCTGGCAGCTGTTTTTGCGTCAATTAACATTATAGATACGCATAACGTTTGTGCACCTATAATAACAATATTGATAATAGGTATATTAGATTTGTTCTTATACTTTAATGTGCGTTAATTAAATTGCAAAATTTATAAAGTGCTAAGAGCTAAATCTTAATTCAGCTCTTAGCACTACAATTATTAATCTGAAATAGATGTTTGGAATCCGTCCAAAATTCCTTTTTTGGCGTTTGCAACAGGGTTAATGCCTTCATTCATTAATGTTCCCTTAACAATAGGTGCCATTAAGACTTTGCCGGTTCCTCTATATACGTTAACCAAACCTTCTTTGTTCATCATGGAACCAATTAAGGACCTAGAAGACCTTTCGCAGGTAAATTCCAAAGATTTTGACCAAGCAATAGCCATGCTGCCATCAATTTTTAAGGTGTCGTTATTCAAATTAAATTCAATTAATTCTTCTCTTGGTACAGGAGATTCCAAAACCGCAACACCTTCGCCTGATAATGATAAGTTCCAAATGCCTTTGTTTGCAAAAGCGGTTGAAATGCTTTTGCTGTTCAATATAACATGTTCTTTTAATTGCGCATCACATGCAAGGAACAAACCGTCGTCTATAACAATTCCATCTCCCCAAGATGAAACATCTTCTAAAATAATATGTTTGTATGTTGGTTCCAACATAACTAAACCAAGCCCTTTGTATAAAGGTTTTACAGCAGATTCGCTTGTAACCATGCTCTTAACGGCACCCTTCAATAAATTGCCGACAGCTTTTATTCCTGAACCCAAACCTGTTTCGCTTTCAACATCGCCAAACATCCATTGCATTGCACCTGATTGAACTTTTGCCGAATTGTTATTCAAAGTAATTAAAACTTGTCTTTTTTTAACGTTCATTTCTTTTGCAAAATATTCATTCATACAGTTATAATCACAGCTTAAATCTTGTTGGTGTTCATAGACTGTATATTTTCCCAAAGATTTAATTGCCTTCATATTGGCATTTTGTGAAACATTAACTTGTTTTAAAAATTTGTTTTCAGCTTCACTCATCTGTGCACCGCATTGATTGCAAATAGTAGAACCATCTTGCAATTCAGCTCCGCAATAATTACATTTCATTTTTCACACCTCCTAGTTAAAAACATAGCTTTTTTTATTTAATTTCAAAATTATAGCTGTTTTATACTTTGAAGGCAATTTATAAATAAAATGAGCCGCAAACCTTGCAAGGGTGCAATTTTATGATATTATAAATATTACTTTTGGGGCGTTGGCGCAGTTGGTAGCGCACGACACTGGCAGTGTCGGGGTCAGGGGTTCGAATCCCCTACGCTCCAAAATTAAACCAATTTTTATTTTAAAATTGCTTTACAAAAACATCACATTCGCTTGCAGCCGCTTTTGGTGAAAAAGCGGGTAATTTTCCTTTGTATTGTTTAATTGTATGTATCAGCGGATTTATTTTTATCATAGCAAATAATAAAAAACAAATAACAAGTATAATTGCCATTTTAATAAAAAAGCGGCTTATACGGCCGCTTTTTGTTTTATTACAGCTTTTTTAAATATTTCAATTGCAAGGTCAACATCTTCTTTTGTAATAATTAAAGGCGGAACAAACCTTATTGTGTTTTTGCCTGCCCCTATAATTAAAAGCCCGTTATCAAGGCATTTTTGAATAATTTCACTTGTATTTCCTTCAATTTCAGCACCTATCATAAGCCCCATTCCCCTAACATCTTTAATTAAGGGCTTTAATTCGCTTAATTTTTGATACAAATAAGCGCCCACATTTTTTGCATTTTGAACCAAATCAAGGTTTAAAATTTCTTTTATTGTTGCAATTCCGGCTACCGTTGAAATAAAATTGCCGCCAAAGGTTGAAGCGTGGTCTGATGGTTCAAAAGCATTTGCCGCTTTTTCTTTAGCTGCAATTGCGCCGATTGGAACACCATTTCCTAAACCTTTTGCAAGGCAAATAATATCGGGGGCTTCTTCGTAATTTTTTGCATAATTTTGAAAAGCAAAAAATTCACCGCTTCTTGCAATTCCTGTTTGAACTTCATCTATAATTAAAAGTGCATTATGTTTATCGCAAAGTTTTCTTAAACCAAGGTAAAATTCTTTTTCCATTGGAATTATGCCGCCTTCACCTTGAATGCATTCTGCAATAACGGCACAAACATCGTTATTCATTAATTCTTCAATACTTTCAAGGTTGTTAAATTCCCCGTATTCAACATTTCCCATTAAGGGTTTGAACGCTTTTTGATATTTTTCTTGCCCTGTTAAAGTTAGAGAACCAATTGTTCTGCCATGGAAAGAATTTTTCATTGCAATAATTTTATTGCCTTTATTATTTATATATGCATATTTTCTTGCAAGTTTTAAGGCTGCTTCGTTTGCTTCGGCTCCTGAATTGCAGAAAAATGCTTTGTCTAAGCCCGAAACTTCGCTTAATAATTTTGCAAGTTCCCCTTGCGGTTTTATATAGTATAAATTAGATGAATGATTAATTTTATTAATCTGATTGCAAAGTGCATTTATATAATTTTTGTTGCCGTAACCAAGTGCATTTACTGCAATTCCTGCAGTAAAATCAAGATATTTTTTGTTGTTTTCATCGTATAAATAAATTCCATCTCCATATTCAAAAGAAACAGGAAACCTTTTATATGTTGTCATTACATATTTATCAAATTCTTCAAAATTATTCATTAGAATTCCTCTATAATTGTGCCGATACCATCTTTTGTAAAAATTTCCAAAAGAAGTGAGTGTAAAATTTTACCGTTTATGATGTGAACGGAATTAACGCCATTTTTAACCGCTTTTGTTGCATAATTAACTTTTGGAATCATGCCGCCTTTAATTGTTCCGTTTTCAATTAAAAGCTTAATTTCATCAGGAATTAATTCCGATATAACTGAATTTTCATCATCTTCTTTAAATAAAACGCCGTTTGAATCCGTTAAGAAAATAAGCTTTGCGGCATTTAATTTAATTGTAATCTCTGATGCTGCAATGTCTGCATTTATATTAAATGTATTTCCTTCTTTATCAGAACCGACAGGTGAAATAACAGGAACAAAATCTGAAGCAAGTAAGCTTTCAATAATTTTTGTGTTGATGTTTGTAATGTCGCCAACAAGCCCAAGGTCAACTTCACCTTCTTTTTTCTTTGCTTCAATTAAAAGCCCGTCTTTGCCTGAAATACCAACGGCAGAAACATTGTTTTTTTGAAATTCTGAAACCAAGGCTTTATTAATTTTGCCTGATAAAACTGTTTCAACTGTTTTCATGGTGTTTGGGTCTGTTACCCTTAAACCGTTTACAAATTTGGGCTCAATTTTTTGAAGCTTCAATGCTTCATTAATTTCAGGCCCTCCGCCATGGACAATTACAGGGTTAATTCCAACCATTTTCATAAAGGCAATATCCCTTATAACAGATTTTTTAATTTGGGGATCAACCATAGCGGCACCGCCAAATTTTATAACAACGGTTTTACCGTGAAATTCGTTTAAATAAGGCATAGCCTCGATTAAAACACTTGCTTTTTCTATATATTTTTGCATTTATAACTTTCTCCTTAGCTTCTGTATTCTGCGTTAATTTTAACGTAATCATAGCTCAAATCGCAGCCCCAGCCTGTGGCTTCAGCTACACCTTCTTTCATTTCAACTAAAATTTGAATTTCTCTTTCTTTTAAAACATCAATTGCAAATTCTTCATCAAAATTAAGCGGCTTTCCTTTTTTATAAAGTTCAATTTCGCCCGTTTTGCTTTTAAATTTAATATCAACCTTATCTGGGTTAAATTTAACGCCTGATGCGCCCATAGCAGAAATTACCCTGCCCCAGTTAGCGTCTTGCCCAAAAAATGCGGTTTTTACCAAGTTGGAATTTAAAATTGCTTTAATTAAAATTTTGGCGTCATCTTTTGTTTTGGCACCATTAATTTTGCACTCTAAAAATTTGCTTGCGCCTTCGCCGTCTTTAACTATATCTTTTGCAAGTTCTTCTGTAACTATATGAAGTGCTTTTTTAAATTTTTCATAATTTTCATCTTCTTTATTGATAATTGGGTTATTAGCGCAACCATTTGCTAAAATAACTGCCATATCATTTGTGCTTGTTTCGCCATCAACCGTTATCATATTGAAGGTGTCTGAAATATTTGATTTAAAAGCTTTATCCAGAAGTTCTTTTTCAATGTTTGCATCTGTTGTAATAAAATTGAGCATTGTTGCCATATTGGGGTGAATCATGCCTGATCCCTTTGCAATGCCTGAAATTTTAACAGGTGTTCCATTTATTTCAAATTCAACGGTTATGCTTTTTAAAAACGTATCTGTTGTTAAAATGCCCGTTGCGCAATTAATGCCTGCTTCTTCTGTATCGGCCAATGTCGGCACCAATTTTTTAATGCCTGAAACAATATTTTCCATAGGCAAATATACGCCGATAACACCTGTGCTTGTAACCATAACGCTTTCTTTTTCAATATTTAAGCATTCAGCTGCAGTTTGCGCCATTAAAACCGCATCCTTATAGCCCCTATCCCCTGTGCAGGAATTAGCGTTGCCGCTATTTACAACAATTGCTTGAATTTTATTATTATTTTTAGTTAAGCTTTCACACCATAAAAGTGGCGGCGCTTTAACGATGTTTGTTGTATAAACAGCAGAACAAAGCGCAGTTTTTTTTGAATAAATAAGAGAAAGGTCGAGTTTTGCCTTTTTAACCCCTGAATGAATTCCTTGAGCTAAAAATCCTTTTGGTGATACTATTGTTCCTTTTGTTGTTTTTATTTCTTCAGATATCATTGTATTCATTATTTTCCCTTTCAATTTTTAAACAGGAAATATTCCTGCCGTTTTAATGCCTTCAATTTCATCAAAACCAAAGGTTAAATTCATATTTTGAACCGCTTGGCCTGATGCCCCTTTAATTAAATTATCTATTGCCCCTTGAACAATTACATTTCCTGTTCTTCGGTCGAAAAACAAACCGATATCAATATAATTTGAACCTTTTACCCATTTTGTTTCGGGGTAAATTCCATCTTTTAAAAGCCTTACAAATTTTTCATTTTTATATTGTTCAAAATAAGCCTCTTTAACATCATTAAAAGTAAAGCCATCTTTTAGTTTTAAATATGATGTTGTTAAAATGCCCCTGTTCATTGGAATCAGGTGAGGTGTAAATTGAATTACAACGTCTTTTTTAATTGCATTTGTGAGTTCTTGTTCAATTTCAGGGGTGTGCCTGTGGGATGCAATTTTATAAGCTTTTATGTTTTCATTGGTTTCAGAAAAATGAACCCCTAATGAAACGCTCCTGCCTGCTCCTGTCACGCCTGATTTTGCATCAATTATAACAGAATTTGTTTCAATTAAATTATTTTTAAATAAAGGGTATAAGCTTAAAATGGAACAAGTTGTGTAGCACCCCGGGTTTGCAATTAAATTTGTTTTTTTAATTTCTTCTCTGTAAATTTCAGGAAGCCCATAAACCGCTTCATCTAAAAGGTTTTCGCCCAAATGTTCAACGTTATACCATTTTTCATAAACAGTTTTACTTTTTAATCTGAAATCTGCCCCTAAATCTATTATTTTTGTTTTACCTAAAGTTTCTTTCGTTACTTTGCTTGAAGCTATCCCATGCGGCAGTGCAAGAAAAATAACATCAACTTCATTTGACAAGGTTTCAATATCATCTTCAATTAAATTTATATCTAAAACCTTATTAAAGTTAGAATAAACATCTTGAAAATTTTGCCCCTTATATGACCTTGATGTTAAAAACTTTAATTCAACATTTTTGTGGTTAGACAAAATTCTAACTAATTCTTCGCCTGCATAACCTGTTGAACCTACAACTGCCGCTTTTATTTTTTCCAATTTTTATTTCTCCTAAATTTCATTATCAGATAGCCAAATTTTGTTTAATTCCAAAACATGTTTAACCGTTTCAGGGTTTGGTCCGCCAATTTCTTTTTTTGATATAACAGAATTTTTAATATCAATTGCGCTATAAATATCTTCTTCAAAAAGGCCTGATTCTTTTTTAAATTCATCTATTGAAAGTTCATCAAGCGTTTTTTTGGAATTAATGCAATAAGAAACAAGCTTGCCTGCAACATTGTGGGAATCTCTAAATGGAAGCCCTTTTTTGGTTAAGTAATCTGCAACATCGGTTGCATTTAAAAAGCCTTCTTTTGCAGCTTGCAGCATTTTTTCTTTGTTCACTTTCATTGTTTTTATTACGTTTGGAAGAATTTTAAGGCAATTTTTAACTGTCTTAATGCCGTCAAACAATGGTTCTTTGTCTTCCTGCATATCTTTATTGTATGCTAAAGGCAATGATTTCATTGTGGTTAAAATGCTTGTTAGAGAACCGTAGACTCTGCCTGTTTTGCCCCTAATAAGTTCTAAAATATCGGGGTTTTTCTTTTGAGGCATAATGCTTGAACCCGTTGAATAAGAATCATCAAGTTCAACAAACTTAAATTCAAAGCTTGACCACATTATAATTTCTTCTGAAATTCTGCTTAAATGGGTCATAACCATTGCTAAACAAGATAATGATTCAATAATAAAATCTCTGTCTGAAACAGCATCCATTGAATTTAAACAAATTGAATCAAACCCTAAATATTCAGCCACCAAATTTCTTTTAATGTTATATGGGCTGCCGGCCAGTGCCCCTGCCCCTAAGGGAAGAACATTCACCCTTTTATAGGTATCATCAAGCCTTTCTTTATCCCTTTTAAACATTTCAATATATGCACCAAGATAATGCGCCAAAGTAACTGCTTGTGCCCTTTGAAGGTGAGTATACCCAGGCATTATTGTTTCAAGGTGATTATTTGAAAAATCCATTAAGGTTTTAATTAAATTTAAGATTAACTTTTGAATTTCTTTAATTTCATCTTTTAAATAAAGCCTAATATCAAGCGCAACTTGGTCATTTCTGCTTCTTGACGTGTGAACTTTTTTGCCTGTAGCACCAATTTTTTTCACTAAATTAGCTTCTATAAAAGAATGAATGTCTTCAAAGTTATAATCGAATTGAAGTTTACCACTTTCAATTTCAGCTAAAATTTCACTTAACCCAGCTATAATTTCATCTTTTTCATTTTCTGAAATTATTCCTTGATGACAAAGCATTGTAGCGTGCGCAATGCTTCCTTTAATGTCATATTTATATAAAATTTTATCAAAAGGAAGGGATGAGTTAAAATCATTAACATCTTCATTTAATTCTTTTGAAAACCTTGAACCCCATAAAAGGGCGATTTCTTCTTTTGCCATTAAACAAGCTCCTTTGTTTTATTTTTTTTATTCACTAATGCTCTAACCTTCAAAGGAAGCCCAAAGAGGTTTATAAAGCCTTCGGCGTCTTTATGGTTATATAATTCGCCGGTTGTAAAACTTGCTAAAGATTCATTATAAAGCGAATATTTTGATTTTGCGCCTGCAGGAATTATGTTTCCTTTGTAGAGTTTTAATTTAACACATCCTGTAACTGTTTCTTGAGTTTTATCAACAAATGCCATTAAAGCTTCCATTAAAGGTGTGAACCATTCGCCAGAATATGCAAGTTCAGCGAATTTATTTGAAACAATTGATTTAAAAGATTGGGTTTGTTTATCTAAGCACAAATATTCAAGTTCTTTATGCGCATAGTATAAAATTGTTCCTCCGGGGGTTTCGTAAACTCCTCTTGATTTCATCCCCACGACTCTGTTTTCAACCATATCAACAATGCCAATGCCGTTTTTTCCGCCTATAACGTTTAATTTTTTAACAAATTCACTTGGCGTATAAGTTTCACCGTTTAATTTGGTTGGAACGCCTTTTTCAAATTCAATTTCAATGTATGTTGCTTCATCGGGTGCTTTTTCAGGAGTAACCGATAAATGAAGCAATTTATCATAATTTGGTTCACAAGAAGGGTCTTCAAGCTCTAACCCTTCATGGGATAAATGCCAAAGGTTTTTATCTCTTGAATAGGTGTCGCCTTTTTTCATAGGAACTTCAATTCCTCTTTTTTCAAGATATTCAACTTCATCTTCTCTTGATTGAATATCCCAAATTCTCCAAGGGGCAATGATTTTAAGTTCAGGCGCTAATGCTTTTATGCCAAGTTCAAACCTAACTTGGTCGTTTCCTTTGCCTGTTGCGCCGTGGCAAATTGCAGTTGCACCTTCTTTTTTTGCAATTTCAACCAATTTTTTTGCAATTAAAGGTCTTGCAAGAGATGTTCCTAAAAGATATTTGCCTTCATAAGTTGCATTTGCTTTAATTGCAGGGTAGATATAATCAACCACAAATTCATCTTCAACATTTAAAAGGTAATATTTTATAGCCCCTGTTTTAAGCGCTTTTTCTTCTAGTCCGTCTGTTTCTGTTCCTTGGCCAACATCAATACAAACTGCAACTACATCAAAATCATAGTTTTCTTTTAACCAAGGAATAATAACTGTTGTGTCTAAACCGCCGGAGTAGGCTAAAATAACTTTTTCTTTCATTTTTATTTCTCCTTATTTAATAATTGACGCTAATATTGCCATTTGGGCATACATTCTGTTTTCTGCCTGATTAAAAATTGAATTTGCATGAAGCTCAAATGTTTCTTCTGTAATTTCTTGCCCTTTATGAGCAGGCAGGCAGTGAAGAACAATTGAATTACCAGCTGTATTTTTCATTAATTCATTATTAATTTGATAATTTTTAAATATTTCTTTTCTTGCTTCAGCTTCATTTTCTTGCCCCATTGAAGCCCAAACATCCGTATAAACAATGTTTGCACCTTGAACACCAACCACTGGGTCAGATGTGATTTCAATTTTAGAGCCTGTTTTTTCAGCTATTTTTTTAGCCTTTAAAATTTCATCACCGTTTGGTTCATAACCGTTTGGGCAAATTGCCGTTATATCTATTCCAAAAGAAGCACAGCCGGTTAGCAGGCTGTTTGTAACATTGTTGCCATCGCCAATATAAGCCAGCTTTAAACCTTTAAAAGTTTTAAATGTTTCATAAACGGTTAAAAGGTCTGCCATAATCTGGCATGGGTGAGAAAGGTCTGTTAAGGCGTTAACAACAGGAATTGATGAGAATTTTGCAAATTGTTCAACGTCGCTATGCGCAAAGGTTCTTATGGTAACAGCATCAGCATGTTTTGAAATTACTCTTGCCGTATCTTCAATAGATTCTCTTTTTCCCAAAATAATTTCATCTTGTTTTATTACATAGCTTTTGCCGCCTAATTTTGCCATTCCTATTTCAAAACTTAATCTTGTTCTTAAAGAAGGTTTTGAAAAATACATAACAAGATTTTTATTTTTTAATAAATCTAAATTCTTGCCGTTTTTGGTTTTTTTCTTTAATTCAATTGCAAGTTTAATTAACCCTTTTAATTCATCAGATGAAAAATCTTCTAAATTAATAAAATCTTTCCCTTTTAAATTTTTAACCGTTTTCAATTTATATCTCCTTTATTGTAATTTTTTCTAATAAAAAATACCTTAAAATTCCTTTTAGATAAGGTCTTTTTAAGGTATCTATACTTTTTAAAATGAAAAATAAAACTAAATTCTTTTTAAAATGCAATACGGCAAAAGACCTTATCTAAGGCCTTGACGTCGTAATTCAGCAATTTTTAAAGAAATGTTTTTCATTTTTTCCTTTTTTCAAATTTGATTGTTTTATTCTAAAGGTTTTTTTAAAATTTTGCAAGTGTTATTTTTACAATATTTAATATAAAGTTTTTTATAAAGAAATTTGTAAATTTATTGGAACATGCTGAAAGCTTAATGTAGAATGTTGGTGATTAACTAAAATTGGAGTGTATTATGACCAACATCGCCGGTGAAAAGAAATTATTCCCAGAAACAGCCTTTATTTCAGGCAAATGGGAACAAGAAATAAATGTTCGAGATTTTATTCAAAAAAACTATACACCATATTACGGTAATGCCGATTTTTTGGCTGAACCAACGGAAGCTACAAATAAACTTTGGGAAAGATGCTGTTTTCTTTTGCAAAAAGAAAGAGAAGAAGGCGGCGTTTTGGATATGGACACAAAAATAGTATCCACAATAACATCTCACGGCGCAGGGTATATTAATAAAGAATTAGAAACAATTGTTGGCTTGCAAACAGATAAACCACTAAAACGTTCTATGCAGCCTTTTGGCGGCATTAGAATGGCAGAAACAGCCTGCCGTTCTTATGGTTATGAAGTTGACCCTGAAATTTCTGAAATTTTTACAAAATACAGAAAAACCCACAACCAAGGTGTTTTTGATGTTTACACGCCTGAAATGAAAGCTGCAAGGCACAGTGCCATTATAACAGGGCTTCCTGATGCATATGGCAGAGGAAGAATTATAGGCGACTATAGAAGGGTTGCTTTGTATGGCATTGATAGGCTTATAGAAGACAAAAAAGAACAGTTCAAATCTCTTGAAGGTGAAATGACGCCCGATAGAATTCAATTAAGAGAAGAAATAACCGAACAAATTAGAGCCTTAAATGAAATGAAAGAACTTGGCTCAATATATGGTTTTGACATTTCAAAACCCGCAAGAAACGCAAAAGAAGCAATTCAATGGCTTTATTTTGGTTTTTTAGCTGCAATAAAAGAGCAAAATGGCGCCGCTATGAGCATCGGAAGAACTTCAACCTTCCTTGATATTTATATAGAACGCGATTTAAAAGAAGGCGTTATAACAGAATCTGAAGCGCAAGAAATGATAGACCACTTTATTATGAAATTAAGGTTTGTCAAATTTGCAAGAACGCCTGAATATAATGAACTATTTTCAGGAGACCCCACTTGGGTAACAGAATCTATTGGCGGCATGGGAATTGACGGCAGAACACTGGTTACAAAAAATTCCTTCAGATACCTTCACACTTTAGAAAACTTAGGAACAGCACCTGAACCTAATTTAACCGTTCTTTGGTCAAAAAATTTACCTATGGGCTTTAAAAAATATTGCGCTCATATTTCAATTAAAACTTCATCAATTCAATATGAAAATGATGATTTGATGAGAGTAACCCATGGGGATGATTATGCAATTGCATGCTGCGTTTCATCTATGGTTGTGGGCAAAGAAATGCAATTCTTCGGCGCAAGGGCAAACCTTGCAAAATGCCTTTTATATGCAATAAATGGCGGGGTTGATGAAGTTTCAAAAGCGCAAGTTGGGCCAAAATATCGCCCTTGCACAGGCGAATATCTTGATTATGAAGATGTTATGGCAAAATATGACGATATGATGGAATGGCTTGCAGGGTTATATGTTAATACTTTAAATATAATTCACTATATGCACGATAAATATTGCTATGAACGTTCACAAATGGCGCTTCATGACAGAGACGTTAAAAGATATTTTGCAACGGGCATTGCAGGGCTTTCTGTTGTTGCAGATTCTCTATCTGCCATAAAATATGCAAAAGTAAAACCTGTTCGTGATAATGACGGCATTGTTATTGATTATGAAATTGAAGGCGATTTTCCAAAATATGGCAACAACGATGATAGAGTTGATGAAATTGCAGTTAATTTGGTTAGAAGCTTTATGGCAAAAATCAGAAAGCATTATACATACAGAAATTCAATTCCGACAATGTCAATTTTAACAATTACCTCTAATGTTGTTTACGGTAAAAAAACAGGCAATACTCCTGATGGAAGAAAAAAAGGAATTCCTTTGGCCCCCGGTGCAAACCCAATGCATGGAAGAGACAAAAATGGCGCCGTTGCATCACTTGCTTCAGTTGCAAAATTGCCTTTTGAAGACGCGCAAGACGGCATTTCAAACACATTTTCAATTATTCCAAACGCCCTGGGCAAAGGTGAAATATTTGTTGGCGACCTTAACATTGAATTAAACGAAGGCTGCGCTTCATGCAGCATTAATTAAAAAAGGAGGCAGATTATGTCAGATGTTCAAGAACAAAATTTAATAGATATTTTGGATGGTTACGTTGAAAAAGGGGGGCACCACTTAAATGTTAACGTTTTTAATCGTGAAACTCTTATTGACGCGCAAAAACACCCGGAAAAATACCCTCAATTAACAGTGAGAGTTTCAGGCTATGCAGTTAATTTTAATAAATTAACAAAAGAACAACAAGATGATGTAATTTCAAGAACTTTCCACGGTTCTGTATAATAATATTTTAGGCGCCAATTTTTGGCGCCAAATTTTCAATAAGGATAGCTAAATGGATTTATTTGGAAATATTCACTCAATTGAAACTTGCGGAACAGTTGACGGGCCGGGGGTAAGGTTTGTTGTCTTTTTTCAAGGCTGCCCCTTAAGGTGTGCCTATTGCCACAACCCCGATAGCTGGACACAAGATATTAACCAAATAATGACAATAGATGAAATATTTAA
Organism: Candidatus Gastranaerophilales bacterium; assembly: GCA_944325145.1. Lineage (GTDB taxonomy): Bacteria > Cyanobacteriota > Vampirovibrionia > Gastranaerophilales > Gastranaerophilaceae > Galligastranaerophilus_A. The sequence goes on along the minus strand of CALYDL010000006.1, from coordinate 19,971 downwards.
AAAATATTCAGGCGTTAAAGAATTTGCAAAAGGGGGAATTACAGCCACGGGCGGCGAACCTTTGCTTCAAATTGATTTTTTAATTGAGCTTTTTAAATTTTTTAAATCTAAAGGAGTGCACACAGCGCTTGACACATCTGGCGCCGTTTTTGACAATGGCAAAAAATATGATGAATTAATTAAATACACAGATTTAGTTTTATTGGATATAAAATCCATGAACCCTATGCTGCACAAAAAATTAACAGGATTTGAAAACGAACCTGTTTTAAATTTTGCAAAATTTTTATCTGAAAACAACATTCCAATTTGGATTAGAAGCGTTATTATACAAGGGCTTACAAATAAAAAAGAAGATTTAATTTCTTTGGGCAAATTTATGGCAGGCTTAAAAACGCTAAAAGCTTTGGATATTTTGCCCTATCACAATATGGCGATTCCAAAATATAAAGCTTTAGGAATTAAATATAAATTAAAAGATATTCCCCCCACAACAGAAGAAGAAACCAAAATCGCAAGGGATATTATTTTAAAAGCTTATAATGAAAATAAATTATAAAATTTCAATCACGCCTTTTGTGTGAGCTTCATTTCTTTTAACAAAGAAATCTATTGTACCAATTGGCATTTTAGCGCCCCTTTGGCCGCTGGGAGCGCACCTGCATTGGTCAAAATAGAACTTTTTAGTTTCAGGCCTTTGTGCAACATTTGGAATAACGAGTTCTTTTTTGTTTTTTCTTCCTTTTTTTGCAATAAAAGCAAGCATTGTTTCGCCTATAAATTTTGCACTTCTTTCCCCTTTATTATATTTTGAAAGCCTTGGAGCTGTTTCAATATATTCAAGTTTGTTTTTCTTTGCCCCTTTTTCATTTACAACAGAAGCACAAAGAAGCTTACCTTTTTTATCTTCCATAACATAATATTTATTTTGTTCAAAATCATTTAAAAAGGTAACATTCAGGTCAGGAAGATAATATGTTCCCAGCCATTCATTTGTATCAAGTGCTCTTTCCAATATTTCATTATCTTTTGGTTCATTTAAATGAAATATTTTAACTTCCTGAGGTTTATTGTTTCTTTGAATTGTTGCACTTGCAACAAGCCTTTTTTGAAAATTAAGGTTAATATTAATCGGTTGTATATGCATTTTTTATTTCGGATAATGTACAGGTATATTAAACCGCAAAAATAAAAAAACTGAACGGGCAAATTGATTAAAAAAAGTTTTTTTGGTAACATAATTTCAATTGGGAGTTATGACTTTGAACTACAAATTAATTGACATGAAAGTTTTTGGGGATGAAAGAGGCAAGCTTGTTTCTTTAGAAGGAAATAAAAATGTTCCTTTTGAAATAAAACGTGTTTATTATATTTTTGATACTCTCCCGGAGCAAGCAAGAGGCCTTCATGCACATAAAAATATGGAACAAATTATAGTTGCAATGGATGGCGCTTGCCAGTTTGTTTTGGATGACGGCAGAAAAAGAGAAGAAGTTTGGCTAAACCGCCCCGACAAAGGCTTATATATCGGAAAAAACATGTGGAGAGAAATGCGCCACTTTAGCTATGGCTGCAAATTAATGGTCTTAGCATCAGATTATTATGACGAAAAAGAATATATAAGAAATTATGATGAGTTTTTGAAAGAGGTTAATAAATGATTCATCCTCTATCAGATGTTCAAACAAAAAATATAGGTGAAGATACAAATATTTGGCAATTTTCAGTTGTTTTAGAAGGGGCTGTTATCGGCAAAAATTGCAATATTTGTTCTCATTGTTTTATTGAAAATGATGTTAAAATTGGCGATAATGTAACAATTAAAAACGGTGTTTCATTATATGACGGCATCACAATTGAAGATGATGTTTTCATTGGGCCAAATGCTGCATTTTGTAATGACAAATACCCAAAATCAAAGAATAAAAATTTTAAGTTAGAACCAATCGTAATTAAAAAGGGTGCTAGCATTGGTGCAAATGCAACGATACTTCCAGGAGTTACAATCGGCGAAAATGTCCTAATCGCAGCAGGAGCCGTTGTTACAAAAGATATTAACAGCAATGCAATATACAAGTAAAAGGTAGAATAAATGATTAATGTAGGAATAATTGGATGCGGCGTAATTGGCGGAGTAATGAAAAGATGGTTGGAAGAAAATAGTCCATCTTGCAAAGTCTTAGTTTCAGACCCACCAAAAGGTTATAACGATGACTTGCAAAAAGCGGATATTGTTTTTATCAGCCTTCACATCCCAACGGAAAATGACGGCACCCAAGATTTAACATTGTTAAAATCTATAATTTCAGGCTTGCCTGATATTCCAATTTTTATAAGGACTACACTTTTACCCGGAACTTGCGACAAATTATCGAAAGAATTAAATAAAAAAATTTTCTTTATGCCTGAATTTTTAACAGAAAGAACCGCATGGGAAGATTTTTGCGCTCAAAAAATGATATATACTGGGTGCCATGATTTATTAAAAAATATTTTTATCGGCAAGCAATATATTGAAATGTCAAATTTAGAAGCCGAAATTACAAAATATGCCCACAATGTCTTTGGCGCTGTTAAAGTGACATATTTTAACGGTATTTATGACATTTGCCAAAAATTGTCTCTTGATTACAATAAAGTTCAACAGGGTGTGCTTTTGAGCGGATACATTAATGATACCCACACCTATGTCCCCGGGCCAGATGGCAAAACAGGGTATGGTGGCAAATGTTTTCCAAAAGATGTTAACGCTTTTAAGGTTGCAATGAAAGATTTTCCTGTTTCTGAAATGATAGATATTACAGCAAAATTGAATGAAAGTTTTAGGGGAAACAAATGCAAGATTTAACAATTATTGTACCTTCATATAACAGAGGAAAATATATTAAAGAATGTCTTGATTCAATATTTATGCAAAAAACAAGCTATTCTTTTCATTTAATTATCCCAGATGACCATTCGACAGATGATAGCATCGAAATTATTAAGGAATATCAGGCAAAATATCCAAATAAAATAACATTGTTGGAATCAAACGTTAATCAAAAACTTTATAAAAACGTTTTAAGAGCTTATGAATTAACAAAAACGCCATATTTCACAGTGTTAGACCCTGATGATTTTTGGATAGATGAAAATTTTATTCAAAATGGCTTAAATTTTTTAGAAAAAAACAAAGATTTTTCAATTTATGCAACCAATGCCTATATTCAAAATGAATATGATATCAATTCAAGAAAACCTTTTGTTGACATCAAGCAAGAAAAAAACATTACTTTTCAAGATTTTCTAAAAGCTCCTTCATATATAGGCTGTACAGGCGCCACAATTTTTAGAAATACGGTTTTTGCGAATGGAATTCCGGATAAACTTAATTCAGAAATCAATTTTATTGACATTAACCATTTCAGAGGCGATACTTTTAGGAATTTGCTTCATTTGTCAACAGGGAATGCATTTTATTTCCCTACTTCAATAACTACTGTATATAGGCAAACATATGACGGCATATATGCAGGTTCCAGCGATTTAAAAAGAAATATTTTAAATGCAGGCCTTTTTGCTGACTTATACTCTTATTTTGATGAAAAATATCCGCAATTTTTGGAAATTTCCAAAAATTATATAGATAAAACAAATAAAAGTATTAATATTTCAGATATTGTCTTACAACTCAAATATTACAAAATTTTGGATTACCTAAAAACAAATAGGGGTTCTATTGTAAAACTAAAACTGCAGAAAATTAATCTCAAATATAGAATTTATTATCTATTATACAATTTCTTTAGAAAAAAACTTTTGAAAAAGGGGCTAATATGACAAGGATTTTTGTTTCTTTTTTTTCAGGCGTGAATGATCCTTTAAATAAGGCTGCTATTCCTTGTTTTTATGAAAGTTTTTTAAACGGCTTAAAAAAGACAGGGTGTGAAGTTTTAGCTTATGTTACAAAAGCATTTGCTGCTGACTATAAAAAAATACCCGATGAATTACTTTGTAAAATAAAAAAGTTCGACCCTGAACTTATAATTCTTTTTAATAATGCGTTTTATGATATTTCAAATAAATTTGAATGTCCAATTTTAATATATGAAGTTGATTCCCCCTTGTATTATTCAAATAAAGAGGCAATAAAACAAAAACCTGATAGGTACAAATTTGCGGTTTGCCAGGAAGAATCCGCAAAAATTTTAAATAACGAATTTAAGGTTAATCAAAAGAATATTTTACAGGCATCATTTTTTTCAGAAGTCATTAATGAAAAATTGGATTATAAAAGAAATATATGTTTTATAGGAACCAAATTTGCATCAAGCAAAAATAAAACCCCATATGTAAAATTTCTGGAAAAAAATCCAAATATCGAGGAGAAAAAAGAATTTATTAATTTATTAGACAAAATTAAAAATAATCCTTTTGCAGATGATATTGCCTTTAATTCTTCTAAAATAGAGGAAATTTTTAATAAAAATGAGCTTATTTTTTATCTGTCTGATTTTTACAGAACAAAAACCCTTTCAAATATTTCAGATTTAGGGCTTGAAATTTTTGGTACAAAAAGCTGGTCAGAGGATTATTTTAACGAGCCATATTTAATATTAAACTTTAATCCTACCCCTGTATATTCTCTCAAACACAATCAAGATATATATAATTCCTCAAAAATTGGAATTAATATAAATCATCTTCAAGCAAAGCAGGGCTTTAGCTGGAGAGTTTGCGATATTATGGCATCTAATTCTTGCCTTGTAAGTGAATATAAACCAAATTTAGATAAATATTTTTCTGAGCTTAAAATTCCATCCTTTACAAACCCATATGAAGCAAGAGAAGTTGTGAAAAAGCTTCTTAATAATGAAAATTTAAGGCAAGATATTGTTTTTGCCTCAAATGAAATTATAGATAAAAAGTTTAGATTTCAAAATATCAAAGAACAATTAGAATGCGCTTTCAACATTAAACTTTCAGGCAACAGTTCAAAAGTTGATATCATTGTTGAAGAACCAAAAGTTCGCAAAATAAAATTAAAATATAAAATAATGCTTCCAATTTTTAATAAACTTGAAAAAAAATTGAAAAGAAAAGGGTTGATATAGCTTTTAAATTTGTAAAAATAACAATTGGCTAATTGACTTAAACATTGTTTTATTAGAGAATTTTTTATGATGTTAAAAACTAAAAAAGATAAAAAAATATTTGTTACAAGCCCACTGCTACCTGATATAGAAGATGTTTATTCTGAAATTAGGGAAATTTTTGATTCAAAGTGGCTTACAAATATGGGCGAAAAGCATAAAAGCCTTGAACTTGCCCTTAAAAATGAATTAAAAGTTAAAAATTTATCACTTTTCAATAATGGCACAATAGCCCTTGTAACTGCTATTAAAGCATTAAATTTGCCCTATGGGAGTGAAGTTATAACAACCCCTTTTACTTTTGCTGCCACACCACATTCAATTGTTTGGAACGGCCTAAAGCCCGTTTTTTGCGACATTGAACCAAACACAATGACAATTGACCCAAATAAAATTGAAGAATTAATTACTCCAAATACAAGTGCAATTTTAGGGGTTCACGTTTATGGTTTTCCTTGCGATGTTGAGGCTATTCAAAAAATTGCAGATAAGCATGGTTTAAAAGTTATATATGATGCTGCTCATTGCTTCTCAACAGAAATAAATGGCAGGGGAATTGGCACCTTTGGCAATATTTCAGCGTTTTCGTTCCACGCTACAAAACTTTTTAATACAATTGAAGGTGGCGCTTTAACCTATAATGATGATTCACTGGATAGAAAAATATACAACTTAAGAAATTTTGGCATAAGAAATGAAGAAGTTGTTGAAGAAGTTGGCATAAATGGTAAAATGAACGAATTTCAGGCTGCTTTTGGTTTATTGAATTTGAAAATATATAGAAAAGAACAAGAAAAAAGGCAAAAATTAAAAGAATTATATGATAACAAATTATCAAAAATTAAAGGCATAAGAATTCCAAAAATTCCAGATAATGTCACAAATTCTTATCAATATTACCCAATTATTATTGAAGATGATTACCCTATATCAAGAAATGAAATTTATGACAGGTTTAAAGAAGAAAATATTTTCACAAGAAAATATTTTTACCCTGCATGCACAGATTATGACTGTTATAAAAATGATTTATCGGTAAAACTTGCAAAATTGCCCGTTACAAACAACCTTAAAAACAAGGTTCTTTGCCTTCCATATTATGGCAGTTTAGAAAAAGAAACAGCAGAATATATTATATATAAATTGCAAAACGGGATGAATTAATTTTTTAATCTTTCTTTTAATTTTGGAAGATATTTTTGAATTGTTAAATCTTGCTCTGTTTCGCCGCAAAAATTCAGGAAACTTTGCAGGGGCTTGCGAGTTCCTCCAAATGGATTTATGCGTGCACATCTTTTCAAATATTCTTCTTCTGATTTTGAAAAATAATGATTCAACTTTATTTTCGACTTACAGGGTGCGTAGTTAAATAAAGCGCCATAAGTGTTTTCTGGCACTTTGACAAAATTTGCATAAACAGCAAGTTTATGATTTTTATAATGTGCCCAGTGTGCTGAACAAAAACCATCAACCATAGATGGCCTAACAATGGACTTAATTTGCGAATTTAACCAACTGCCTATTTCTTTTGAAATTCTTGTATAAGCTTCAATTACTCCGGTATCGGGCTTTGTTTTATGTCCGTTTGAATCAAACACCTCTTGATTTATTACGATGCCTGGGTATTTTTCATAATCTTTTAAAAATTCTTTTATATCGTCTTTTTCAACAGGAACTATAAATTCATCTAAATCAATAATTGCCATCCAATAAGTTTGCTTTTTGTATTTATAAACTGCATCTCTATATACAATATATTGTTTACAACCACCGCTTATTTTATGATAAATGACAATTCCTTTATCAATATAAGGTTGTAAAATTTCAAGCGGATTATCTGTTGAATCATTATCGTATAAATAAAATCTTTCAACGCCTGCCAAGATGTGATATTCTATCCATTCCTTTAAATAAGGTGCTTCATCTTTAAAAATCGAACAAATTGAAAGATAAACAGGTTTGTTTAGATAATATACGTCATCGCAAGGAATAGGTGCTCCTGATTTAAATCTTCTTTTGAAAGATATCTTTATTTTTCCATTTAAAAATTTAACACAATACCTAATAAAAGTAGGACTATACTCTTTTGTTATTTTCATATACTAACCCTTGCAAAACTATCTTCTTTATTCTACTATTTAAAGAAAAATTGGCAAGAGGAGAAAGCAAAATGCGCTTAAAATTTGTGCAAAATGCAATTGATACAATTAGAGGAAAAAGAAAATCAAAACATTTTCAAAAATTTAAAAAAAATATTGAAGATTATTTGATTTTAAAAGATAAATCTCTTGATATTGAAATTCCAAATGATTTAATACTGCATCTTGGTTTTAATGCAAATTGCAACTGCAGGTGCAAATTTTGTTCGCAAGGTGATCAAAGATTTATAAAAAAAGAACTTATTAATCAAGATTTATTATATAAATATTTATTGCCTTTATATCCAAAAACAAAATTTTTAATCCCAACACAAGGGGAAATCACTTGCGTTTCAGAAGGATATGATTACTTAAAATGGATTAATGAAAATTACCCCCAAATTAATATTTCAATTGAATCTAACGGCATAGCATTCAATGAAAAATGGCAGGATTTGGCGGTTAAAAATTTAATGAATGTACATTTTTCCGTTAATGCAATAAACAATGAAACATTTTTAAGAACCGTTTGGGGCGATGTTGGCGGAGAAAAAGTTTTTGAAAAAATTGAAAAAAACATTACCGGTTATATTCAAAAATTAAAAACTAAAGGCTTAGATGCTTTCATTCCAAGTGTTTCTTGTGTTTTAAACAGCACAAATTATTATGAAACAGTTCAGTTTATAGAAAAAATGCTTGAATGGGGCGCAAATAAGATAATTCTTTATTTCGATACAAGAGAAAATGATGTAAGAGGCAAAGGAACAATTAAAGATAAAGACGGTTTTATGTTTGCCATTAATTCGCTTATAGAGCTTGAAAAATTATTAAGTGGCAAGGTATATTTAGATTTTAAGCTTTTTATGCCATATGACAATGTAGAATCTATCGAAAAAAAAGTTGAAGCAATCAGTCTTGATGAATTAAAAAACAAATACCCAAAAATATACGAACTTTCAAAAGATAAAAATTACGAAAATATTCACGAAGAAAGAAATAAAGCAAGAAAAGAATCCGGCAAAATTGAAATAAGCGAAACGGAAGAAAAACACTATACATATAAAACATCCAAAGTGAATAACAAAACATTAGTTTGTTATAATCCTTGGAATTGCATAAGGATAAGGGCAAATGGTTGTATTAATGTATGTGGCTGGCGCGGTTATAGCGAAGAATTCAAAATACAAGATTTTATAAAAAACGGCAAAATAAATTGGAACGATATTTTTAACGGAGCGTATTATAAAAAATTAAGAAAGAATTTTTTAAATGGCGATTACTCCGGTTGTATGCACAATTGCCCGGGGATACCAAGAAAATAGAAAGTTAAATTAAATAACAAAAAATTTTTAACACATATAAGATTAATGCAAAGGTTATGTAATTTATGAAAATAGCAATAATGCAGCCGTATTTTTTCCCGTATTTGGGTTATTTTCAAATGCTAAATGCAGTTGATAAATTTGTGTTGCTGGATGATGTTAATTTTATTATGCGTGGTTATATTAACAGGAATTCCATTTTAATTAACGGAAAAGCACATTTATTTTCTATACCGCTTGAAAAACCTTCTCAAAATAAATTAATAAAAGATACTAAAATAAAATTTGTGCAAAAGGATAGGGAAAATTTTTTAAAAACAATAACACTTGCATATAAAAAAGCCCCTTTTTATGATGATTTTTTTTCCATATTCAAAGATATTATTGGGAACAATGATGACGATTTAACAAGTTATATTAAATATTCACTTGAGCAGGTTAAAAATTACTTAAACTTAAATACTGAAATTTTAGTATCATCTCAAATTAAAAAGGATAATTCTTTGCATGCGCAAGATAGGATCATTGAAATAAATAAACAATTGGGCTCAACTCATTACATTAATACAATTGGCGGTCAGGATTTGTACAATAAAAATGATTTTGAGAAAGCATGTATTAAATTAAATTTTATAAAAATGCTGCCTGTTAAATATAAACAATTTAAGAATGAGTTTGTTCCCAATCTTTCAATAATAGATGTTTTGATGTTCAATTCAAAAGAAGAAATTAAACTTATGCTTGAAGATTACACCCTGATTTGATAATATAATTCCATGAATAAAGAAATTGGCGGATATTTTGAACTTGAAACAATAAAGGGCGAATCTTATTTTAAAGATTGCATTGCCTTAAATTCAGGCAGGTCGTCTTTAAGGTATATTATTCGTGCAAATAATATTAAAACTCTCCATACTCCTTATTATACTTGTTGGTCAGTAACTGATACAATTAAAGAAGAAGGAGTTGAGATAAGATTTTATAATATTGATGAAAATTTTTTGCCAACCAAAGAATTCAAAGAAGATGACTTTATTTTATACACTAATTACTTTGGGGTTAATGGAAAAAATATAAAAGAACTTAGCCAAAAATATAAAAATTTAATTATAGATAATGCGCAAAGCTTCTTTTTTCCTCTTGAAATAGGCTTATCTTCTTTTAATTCAGTTAGAAAATTTTTTGGCGTGCCCGATGGCAGCTATTTAAAATGTAATAAAATTTTAAATAAAGATTTTGAACAAGATATTTCATATAAAAGGTCTCTTTTTCTTTTAAAAAGGCATGATTTAGGCGCTAATGCAGCATATAATGATTTTCAATTATCAGAAGCCACTTTTGAATTGAATAAAAATATAAAGCTGATGTCTAACTTAACCTGCAATTTGTTAAAGGGAATAGATTATGACTTTATTAAACAAAGAAGGCTTCAAAATTTTAAAATATATAATGAAATTTTAAAATCTTCAAATGAATTAAAAATAAAGCTGGATTGTGATGATATTCCTATGGTATATCCATATTTAATTAAAAAGGAAGGCTTAAGAGAAAAATTGATTCAAAATAAAATTTATATTGCAAAATATTGGGCACCATTAGAAGATAATTTATTTGAATCTAATTTTCAAAAATTTCTTTTGCCTCTTCCATTGGATCAAAGGTATAATGAAGAAGACATTAAAAGAGTTATTGGGCACATATTGAACCAATAATTTTATCAAACATTTAGAACAAGTGGTGATAGTGATATGAAAGATGGCGTAATGCGCAAATACGTTTTTGCAGGAAACAGATTTTATGTTTTAAGAGAAATGTTAAACTTAAATTTAAATGTTGTAAAAATTTTTGCACATAAAAATTCATATCTTGAAAAAGAATTAATAAAAAACAATATAAAATATGAATTAATCGAAGATAAGATATCCTTAATAGAAAAAATTTCCAAAATTGAATTTGATTATTTTATTTCAAATGGTCTTTCTTATATTTTACCGATTTCAAAATTATCGACAGGAAATAAAAAATTTATAAATATTCATCCTTCTTATTTACCTGATTTAAAAGGAAAAAACCCTATACAAGCTGCGATTTTATTTAAAAGAGATATGGGGGCGACTTGCCATTATATGGATGATGGTATAGATACAGGCAATATAATTTCACAGATAAAAATTCCATACTCAAGCGAATTTGATGCAGGGCTTTTATATAAATTGGCTTTTAATCTTGAAGCGAAAGTATTTAATGAAGCGTATAATAATAATTTTGTTCCACAAACAATACTTCCCAAGATAAATAATCCTATATATTATTCGGTAAAAGAAAAAGACAATTATATAGATATAAATTCAGATTCTGTTGAGGCAATAATAAAAAAAATTAAAGCTTTTTCGACTCTAAAAAAGGGGGCAATTGTAGAAATCGATAATCAAAATTATAATGTTATCGGAGCAAATGTTATTCAAGATAGAAATATTATAAAATTAATAAATGAGTTTAAAATAAGCAGGTATGAAAATTATATTTTGATTAATAAAGATGATTTAATTATCAAATTTATGTTAAACCCAAATTTTCACACTTAACAATAAAAATTTAGTTACTTTTCATGGTATTATTTTTCTATTATGACGAATATTAAGGTTAGTGTATTTGTACTTTGTTACAATCAGGTAAAATTTATAAGAAAATGTTTAGATAGTATAGTTAATCAGAAAACAAACTTTGATTTTGAAGTTGTTGTCCATGATGACTGCTCAGATGATGGCACAAAAGAAGTTATTGAAGAGTATGCCTCAAAATATTCTTTTATAAAGCCGATTTATGAAAGTGAAAACCAATATATTTTAAAAAACATATATGGTGTTTTAAAAAAAACTTATTTAAAATGTAATGGCGACTACATTGCATATCTTGAAGGTGATGATTATTGGACGGATGAAGACAAGCTTCAAACGCAAGTGGATTTTTTAGACAACAACCCTGATTTTTCAGGCTGTTTTCATAAAAGTTTGAGAAAAAATATTGTAACAGGTGAAGATGTTTGTTTTAAACCATCTATTGAAGAATTAAAAGGAAAAGATGTTTTTGCGATAGATGATACTATTAATGGCTATTTTATAGAAACATGTTCAGTTATGTATAGATGGAATGAATATAAAAAAGAATTTTTAGATATACTTCCGCCCGAAATATTAAATACTGATTCATATTGCATATATTATCATTCCTTTAAAGGCAAAATTAAATATATTGATAAATTAATGTCTGTAAAAACAATTAACGAGTCAGGGGTTTGGAATTCTGTTAAACAATCGGCTGATGAAAGAAATGTCAGATTTTGGTTGGAGATAATAAATTTTCCGATTGAAGTCAGAAAATTATTTGATAAATTTGATTTTAAAACCCCTTATTATGATACACCTGAAAGCGCCATGAGAAGGGTTTTGGCTTCTGCAATTAATATTAAAAGGTTTGATGTTATAGAAAAAGCCTCTGAAAGATTTCCCGAAGTTTTTTCTGATTTAATTAAACAACCGAATGATAAAAGCGGCGAAATTAATTATTTGAAAAGAAAAATAAAAAAATACAAGAAAGCAACATTTATATTTTTATCATTAGCAATAATTTTCATGTTAATTATTTTTGCCCTCTCCGTATGTTTATTTAATCTTATAAACGATTATAAGGAAAGCCGGACTGCGATTTTTGGAAAATTAAAAAATGCTAAAATTGTAATTAAGGCTGATGACTTAATAAAATATGACAGAAATGTTAAAAGATTTAATAACATAATCAAAAAAGAAAATATAAAAGCAAATTGGGGCATAGTAGCAAATTCTTTAGAAAATGCCGATGAAGATTATATTAATTTTATAAAAAATTCCGACAAAGATAGGTTTGGTTTTTTTAATCATGGATATACTCATTCAATAAAGGTTACACCCCAAGATAAAATTGTTTGCGAATTTGGTGGAAAAACAATGCAAGAACAACTCAGATATTTAAAAGATGCTCAAAAACTAGTTAAAGATAAAACGGGCTTAGCATTAAATGCTTTTGGTGCTCCTTGCAATCAAATTAATTTAGAAACAAAAAAAGCGCTTGAACAAATTGATGATATAAAAATTTGGTATTTTGGCATGGATACTAAAGATAAGATTATTTTAAAAAGATATTCAGAAATTGAAATTTCTGTCGGCAAACCAAGTTACCAATATTTTATTAAAAAAACCGCTAAATATTTGTTAGATGAAAATTCCAATAAAGCATTGGTTATAACATATCAAATACATCCAAATAGCTGGAACACAAAAGACAGAAGAGAATTTAGAAAAATTGTTAAATTTCTAAAAAATAGTGGTGCAAGTTTTATTTTGCAAGATGATATGCTAAAATAGCCAAGGTGCATTATGATTAAATTTCTTGATTTAAAAAAGATAAACGAAAGATATAGAGAAGAAATTAATTCAAGGATAAAAAATGTTCTTGATTCAGGCTGGTATATTTTAGGAAACGAATGTAAGATTTTTGAAGAAAATTTTGCAAAGTTTATTGGGGCAAAACATTGCATAGGCTGCGCCAATGGGCTAGATACACTTAACCTTATTATAAGGGGGTTTGGCTTTAAACAAGGCGATGAAATTATAGTTCCTGCTAATACATACATTGCATCCATTCTTGCAATTTCTGAAAATGGCTGCACGCCAGTTTTAGTTGAACCTGATATTGAAACATACAACATTAACCCCGATTTAATTGAAGAAAAAATAACAGATAAAACAAAAGCTATTATGGTGGTTCACCTGTATGGGCAGGCAGTTCAAATGGAGCGTATATGGGAATTGGCGCAAAAATATAATCTTAAAATTATTGAAGATTCAGCCCAAGCCCATGGAAGCATTTATAATGGGGTTAAATGCGGCTCTTTAGGTGATGCTTCAGGCTTTAGCTTTTACCCGGGCAAAAATTTAGGCGCACTAGGTGATGGCGGATGCGTTACCACAAATGATGATGAACTTGCAAAAAAAATAAGAGCCATTGCAAATTATGGTTCTGATTACAAATATCACCACATTTATAAGGGCATAAATTCAAGGCTGGATGAAATTCAAGCTGCAATTTTGGATGTTAAATTAAAATATTTAGAAAAAGATAATATTAGACGCAGGGAAATTTCAAAATATTTTAGAGAAAACATTAAAAACCCTGCAATAATTTTACCAAATACTTATGATGAGCTGGCGCACGTTTGGCACATTTTTGCAGTTAGGGTGCAAGATAGGAATAAATTCCAAAACTTTTTAGAAGAAAATAACATTCAAACAAACATTCACTACCCAACGCCACCCCATAAACAAGGCGCATACAAAGAATGGCAAAATTTGAATTTGCCTGTTACAGAAAAAATTCATAATGAAATAATTTCACTTCCAATATCACCTGTTTTAGAAGATAATGAAGTTGAAAAAATTGTCGAGGTTTTGAATGGATATAAATAAAGAAAACTTTGACTTAGTCTGTTCTCTCGGCGGAAATTGCATGGTATCACATAATTTGCTTGAACGCGGCATGCGGGATTGTTCGCTTCCTTTTGATTGGCTTTGTTTTAAAGATGAAAAAACTTTATATAGTCTTGCCGAATGTTTTAAAAATAATTTTAAAAATTTCATGTTAAAAGAAAACATGCGCTATATTCCGCCGGAAGAAATGTCCAATGAGTGCCATAACAACAAAGCGGCATATCAGGATATGAAAACGGGGTATTATTTTTTAAACCATTTTGATAAAAAATTTGAAACCGATAATGAATTTAAAAAAGTTCAGGCAAAAATAAAAAGAAGAATTGAAAGACTGATAAGGCTTATTAAAAAATCAAACAGAATTCTTTTCGTTTTATCAAACGGGTTTGAAGTTTCGGAAGATTCAATTCTTCACCTTTCAAAAACCTTAAAAGAACTATATCCGAATAAAGAAATTTTTATAAAATCAATTCAATTTAATTCAAAAGACGAAATCAAAAAATTTGAAAATGTTGAAATTGTAAGATATAAAAGAGTTTCAAACCTATATGATTATATAAAAACAAATTATGAATGGAATTTTTTAGATAATATTGAAATTAACCGCAAATTAATAAAAAAAGAAATTAATCGGGAGTATGGGGTAAAATTGCTCCGCTTTTTAAAATTGAAAAAAGGCTTTGCGTTTGAAATTCTTCCTTTTTTAAATTCTATGATTTCAAGCAAATTATATATTTTCGGGGTAAGATTAAATTTATCAATCGGGAAAATGAAAAATGAATAAAAAAGCAGAATATGCAATAATAACATCTTTTAAAAAAGAAGATAGGGATTTATCCTTTTTTTCTTATTATTACAGCTTATCAAGATTTTTTATAAAAACCCTGTTATACAAACTGCTTAATAACAAAGAAAAATACATAAAATATCATCTTTGTTTTGATGAACTTAAAAATTCAAAAGGGCATAAAATTATAGGGCACCCGACAACCCTTTTAAATTTGTTTGCAAGTTTTAAAAAAACAAAAACGCCGTATACATATAATAAAATTACAAAATATACAAAGTATCTTCTTGTTTTGTGGACCGATAAAGAAGAAATGAAAAAAATCGAAAACTTAAAATTTAGTCGGGGGGGGATAAAAAAAGTGATAACTTTTCCCCGTGCCGCTAAATTTGATTATGATTGGCAATATTTAATTCCGACATACGATTGCGTTGATTATACTCTTGCCCACTCCCCCTGGGTTATTGAACACTACAGGGAAAAAACACCTGCTGAATATATGTATAAAGTAAAAGATTGGATTAGCGGAATAGAACATACTTATTTTGACAACAAAATACACAACAATATAATCTGCTATTATAAAAGAATACCGTTTAGCCAAGAACTTGAAGATTTTATAAAAAGTCTTAATATTAATTGCACAAATATAATATATCAATCTTATAATCTTTATGAATGGTATGAGGCTCTAAAAAAAGCGGATTTTGTAATTTATATTCAGGATTATATTGAAACTTTCGGAATGGCGCATGCCGAATGCTGGGCACATAACCGCCCTGCTGTAGTTAAATTTAACGAAAACAAATACGGCGGGCGAACCGTTCCTTATTTGTGTGATAAAAACGGGCAATATTATCATAATTTTGATGAATTAAAGGCAATAATAACAGAATATAAAAATGACCCGAAAAAATTTTTAAACAAATTTCGCCCGCTTGAATTTATGCAAAATACGCTTTCTCTGGAAAAGAGCCTTAAAATAATTACCGATTTATGTGAAGAAAAGGAAAAATAATGAAATCTTTAATTTCCGTTTTAATACCTTCTTATAATCATCAAAATTATGTTCAAGACACAATAAAATCAATAATTAATCAAAGTTATAAAAATATTGAACTTATTGCGGTTGATGACGGTTCAAGCGATCTAACGTTTCAAAAAATCAATGAATTGCGAACCGAATGCGAAAAAAGATTTAAAAGAGTTCATTTTGAAACAAAAGAAAACGAAGGAACTATTGCGACATTTAATAAATTAGTTTCTCTTACAAGTGGTGAATACATTTACTTTATAGCATCCGATGATATGATAGCGGATGTTAATGCTCTTAAAATCCAGGCAGAATTTTTAGATAAAAACAAAAAATATTGTTTAGTTGTTGGTGATAATCAATTTATTGATTCAAATGGCAAAGTTTGCTACTGGGATGAAAAACAAAATATTGTATATAATAAAAATGAAGCCAAATATTTAACCTTTGGCGAATCATTGAAGGCAGGCAGACCGGATGTTAATTTTAGTTCTAAAGAATTTGGCAAGTATCAAACTTTTTTAACAGTGAATTACATTCCAAACGGTTATTTAATAAGAAAATCCACACTTGATTTAATTCCAAAATTTACAAATGAAGCTCCCTTGGAAGATTATTTTTTACACTTGCAATTGTCTAAATATGGTAAATACAAATACATAGACAAAGTTCTTTTTTCATACAGGTGGCATGGTGCAAATACAATAAAAAATATTGAAAAAATGCAGAACTATACGCAAAAAACGCTTGATTATGAATATGATGTTATACAAAAAAACATAAGTGGCGCAAGTGTTGAAAAGGCGGTTTTTGAAACAATAAAATACGGTGCATTATATAAAAAAACCGGCATACCAATTTTATTGCAACTTAAAAAATACAAAGACAGACAAGGCAAAAAGCATAAATATCTTATAGTTTTTGGATTCAAAATTAAAATTTAAGTTAGCCACCAATGACTATTCTTGGCCTATTTTCTTTATCAATATATTTTTCAATTTTAGCTGAATTATTTGAAATTTTACCATCTTTTATTTCAATTAAAACGTCTTCCGTATTTGAAACAATGTCAAAATTTGAAATTTGTGCATTTTTATCAATAACCAAGCTTTGATAATTTGATTTTTCAAATTTTACACTTAAATTTGAAACAAGATGTTCTGAATTTATTTCAATCGTGCAATCATCTGCAAAAATTTCTATTTTTGAATTTTTGAATTTTGCATTTTTATCTATTAATATAGAATTTCTTTTGCCATTTATAACAATTTCAAGTCCTTCAAGTTTCTTTTCTTTTAAGGTTATTTTGTTTTTATTATCTATAATTTTAATATAATTTGCGGATATGTTAGAAATCTTATAATTATATCTTTTAAATTTGAAACTTATGCCAAAAATCATAATAACTTTTGCACAGCCTATATTTTTAATTTTAAATGTATTTTTTAAGATAACAGAGAAAAGATGTTTTATCAAAAAAGCAGGGGCAAGTAAACTATTATTTGATTTTTTAACCAAACCGCCTTTTTTATTCAAAATATATGGAAAAATGCTTTTTTGAAAAAAATAATTTACAAGATTTTTATCTCTGCTTTTAACCAATTCATTCTTTTTTTTGATAAAAAAGCCTTTTTTAATGGTTAGAAACATTGGTTTTTCTTCTAATGTAGGATCTTTTTTAAAATTATCAAATTTAAAGTACCCTTTCAAATCAAAACCATTTCTTTTAATTACATCAGAAAGCCCCATTTCATAGTTTTTTACAACTTCTTCAAAATTGTCAAAATGTTTTATTGAGGCCATAAAATCAACAAAAAAAGCTTTTTCAAAAATGTTTTTTGTTATAAGAAAAAAATATGATTGAATATGGGGAAAATATGTTGCTATAATTGGTTTTGTTGAATATTTAAAACCGTAATTATTTATTGTAATTCCATAAAAATCTGGTTTATTTTCTTTTTCCCATTTTTCAATAAATAAATTCAAAGGTTTTAATGGGCCCAAGCAAGAATCGTTTGCAAAAACAATTTCGCTTGTATCATCTAAAAAGCCGTTTTCTTTTAAATAGAAAAAACCCCTTTTGTATGAACCAAAATCATATTCATTGTGCTTTTCACATTTATGATAAATGGTTAAACCTTCAAGTTTTTTTTCTTCGGTTTCATCAATTGGGTTATCCATTATAAAAACAACACCATTAGTTATTTTATTTAGTTCTTTTAAATAAAATAAAATATCATCGCCAATTTTATTTTCTTTACTGTAGCTTGCAAAAACACAATATCTTTTTCCCATCAGATAATACATTCCTCATTAATATTTTTTAAAACAATTTCTTTATCTTCTAAGCTTGTATTTTTTGTTATTTTTAAAAGTTTGTTTTCATTTTCCTTTAATACAAATGTGCAATTTTTAAGTTTTACATTATCTTCAATAATAATATCATTAGTATTTGATTCTATAATTAATTTTGAATTTTCAAAGCTTGCATTTTTTGCAATTTTAATTGTATTGCCATTACCTTTAATTATTATTTCTAAGCCATTGATTGCTTTTTCTTTTAAAAATTTTCTTTCATTGTTTTTGGTTATATAGATATTATTATCAAGCCCTTTAATTTCATATTCATATCTATTTTTTGAAATTGTTATTCCAAAAATTGTATAAAATTTTTTGCAATTTTTATTTTGAATTGAAAATATTTTTCTTAAAATATTATTCTTCCATTCCTTTGAAAAGATTTTTCTTTTGTTTGAACCATAAATTTTATAGCCCAAATCATTGCACAAAACCCCAAATAATCTTTCTATAACGTGGGCAACTGTTCCATTAGAGCCCGTTTCCATTGTTTTATTTTCAAAATCAAGCTGAAGCAAATTTAATTCTTTAATTCTTTTTATAATTTCAATTCTGGCTAAAAAAATTGTTCCTGCAATAAAATTTGCCTTTTTTGGTTCAATTCCAATTTGCTTGCAAACATCTTCAAAAAGCCAAACATTTTCAGGGCATCTTTCATTCATTGTGGTTATTCTTTTTTTAGAACCAACCAGCCCGTATTTTTCTATTTTTTTTAAATTAGCCTTAAAGATGTTTTTTGTTCCCATAAGATTTTCATATAAATCATCTCGCCAGCTATAACTGTCAAATTCATCTTTATTTTTTGTGTGAAGTTTTAAAACGGAAGAATATTTTTCAAGGTCAATTTCATTAATTAAAACCAAGAACGGATAGATATCATACCCTTTATTTTCAACTATTTTAAATTTTGCATTTTTATTAAAATTTAAAAATTTTTCATTTGTTTCTTTGTTTTCGTTTGTATATGTAACAAATAAATCATAATCAATGCCATTCAAGCTTTTTAATTTATCAATTATATAATCGACTTGATTGTGATAATAGATATGAATGCAAACTAAAATCTTTCTCAATTTCAAAACTTACCGCCCTTTGTATTTCACAAATACTAACACAAAAATAGCCAAAAATCTTTTAGCCGATATAATAGTTTTTATGGAAGATAAAGCAAAAAAAGCGGAAGAATTATTTTTATCAGGCTACAATTGCGCGCAATCTGTTTTTTGTGCATTTTGTGAAGATTTTGGCATAGATTTTGAAGTTGGTTTAAAAATGACGTCATCTATGGGCGGCGGCATGGGAAGACTTAGAGAAGTTTGCGGGGCGGTTAGTTCCATGTTTTTATTAGTGGGGCTGAAACGCGGCTATATTGAAAACAATAACGATGAAATAAAGGCAAACCACTATAAACTAATTCAAGATTTGGCAGACGAATTTAAAAACGAATTCGGCTCAATATTGTGCCGCAACCTTTTGGGTGAAGACAGGGGGAGTTATATTCCGGATAAAAGAACAGAAGAATATTATAAAACACGCCCTTGCACAGAATTTATTAAATATGCAGCAAATTTAACAGAAAAAATAATTAATGAAAAAGCCCCTAATTAGGAGCTTTTTCTTCATTTTTATTTGTAAATTTATCTTTAACGCCTTTAGCTACAAATGCCATAAGTGCA